>CADBKM010000007.1 GCA_902795265.1 uncultured Eubacteriales bacterium | reverse complement strand
AAGCATTTTCAAGGGCTTCAAGCATGTTGCACAAAACAGCCCGCCGATAGGCGGGCAAGTTAAGAGGCTGCCACATTTTTTCAAATGCGACAGCCCCTTTTCGTTTGCCGTTTTTACAGACCCTGTCCGAGAGTCTCGATGTTAAGATCTGTCTTCCAGATGTAATCCACACTGCCCGAATTGTTAGCCAGGATCTCAAGGAATCCATCCTTGTCAACTATGCAGCTTTCGACCTCCGAGAGGTCGCACGATAACGTACCGAGATATCTGCCGTTCTTCATATCGTACAGATCGATGTAGTTTGTACCGTGCTTGCTGCTGCCCGACAGGCACCTGAGCATTATGCCCGCGTGGCCGCCGCAGTCCTGAGTATATGTGGTGCCGCTGTGCTTTACAACGCCGCACCTGTACTTAACGCTGTATCCGTCGCTGATGTCATATGCGATCATCGCGGTACGCGAGCAGGTATACAGGAGTTTTTCCTTGCGGTCATAGCCTATGCCGGAGCATCCGTACGACAGGCCGACAGAGCCGTAACTGTCTGAAGTAGGTTCATAAGTATAGACCTTTGAAGTCCAGCCCTTCGCGCAGTAGCAGAGTCCGTTCTCGTCAGCATATGTGAAGCCGTTCGGGTGACCCATGGACACCGAAGGCACGCTTACGCTCTTTCCGTCGCCGTCAACATCAAAGCTAATGACCCTGTTAGGGTTTCCCATGCCGTAAGATACTATGTACTTATCGCCCGTGTACGCCAGACCCTGTGGTATCACCGCGCCGCCCGAACCTGTAATGCTCTTGACCACTTCACAGTTATCCGGACTGAGATGATAAATGACGTGCGCCGAGGCTCCGCCGGCACTGACCGCGGTCGAGTCGATGACCTTGAGCTGCACCACCTTGCTTGCGCTCTCAAACTCGCTCGATGACCGTGCCGTCACCGTGATCTCAGCATCGCCCGCGCCTGTTATCTTTATCTTCTGTGTTTCAGGATCGACTTCAGCAACCTTAGGGTCGCTTGACTCGTACAGGACGTCAGTCTCCGAGCTTACCTTAAGCTTAAACGGTTCGCTGAATGTGAATTTTGTTATCTTTTTGCTGACCTTCAGCTTCTGCGGCCTCTTGGTCGTGAAGGTTTTAGGGGGAGTCGGAGTGCCCTCCTTTTCTTTGCTGTCAGCCCTTATGATAAACGAGTAACGCGTATCCTCTTTCAGATCTTCGATAGTTATTTCAGGTACATCAGTTTCCGCTTCAGTCCAGCTGTCGTCGATGACGACTTCTTCAGGTTCCTCGTTTTCAGCCTCTGATGCCGCATCAGTTTCATCGCCGGTCGCTGCTCCTGCTACTTCTTCACCTTCTTTGGTTTCGCCCTCAGCCGCCTGCGCTGTCTCCTTGTCCTCAGCATCGCCCACATTCTGCTCATCAGCCGTCTCCTCAGGCTCCGGCTCAACTTCTTTCCACCAGACCTTGTAGACATCCGTATTGCGTGCTTCGCTCCATCCGACGACTATGTAATCCGAGCCCCTGCCCGGGGAGCATACGGAATCGCCTTCGACCTTGCCCGGATAAGTCCTGTAGTGATCCATGGCCGTTACAACTGTAAGCGTAAAGACTGCCATAAGCAATACCGCGGCAGCACAAATAAGCCTGATCAGCCTGTGCTTACCAAGCCGTCTGCGTCTGCGGCGCTTCTTAACTTCCTTCACTTCTTTGACTTCAGTGTCTTCAGCCATTTTCACCTATGCATTATTCCCGAGTCTTTCCGGCCCGCCGATTGTTATCCTCAAATCACGAGCCGACACCTTTCGATTTTAAAGCAACATGCAAATCTATGGCAAGATATTTGCTCAATAGTTCACAGAATCTCCCTATTGCAGTATCATACTGCGATCAGGGGCGGAGAGTCGCGCAAGCACCCCATTGCTGTGACGCATTTTTCGAGGGAAACCTGTACTCCTGCCATTCTATTGACGCATTTTTCGAGAAATATAAAAAATGCTTCAGAAACGTGGTACATTTTCAAAATTTTAGATTTTTTGCGTCACCCTCTTTTGCAGCAAGCCCCTTCCCAAGCATGTATATTCATTTTTATGCAGGAACTTCTATCTTTATTAGTCTTAGATTCAATGATTATTCGGTGGATCTTGCCTTGCGCGCTAGCAGAAGACCTTTTGGCGCCTTTTCGATGCACATCTCACACCCCGGTCGGGTTTGTCAAAGCCGTTCTCCTCGAGCCATTGACGCACTAATTTACAAAGCAGTCCATTTTTAACAGAATTCTGATGCATTTTGTCAGTTGGATGGTTTTTTGCGTCAATGGACATGACGAATAATTATAACTACCGTCACAATCGGTTGCAGATACTCGCTGTTCACCCTTCTGCGGCAAGTAAAAAGCCGGTTCTTTGCGAACCGGCTTCAGGTTTTTACTGATCTGCGTCAAATGGCAGTATTGCGACTACTCTGGCTCTCTTGATTGCCTTAGCGACTGCTCTCTGGTGCATTGCGCATGTACCTGTGACTCTTCTAGGGAGGATCTTTCCTCTCTCTGTGATGTATTTCTTAAGAGTCTCAGCGTCCTTGTAGTCGATCTTCTTGTCCTGGTCAGCGCAGAACTGGCAGACTTTGCGTCTTCTCATGCCTGTATTCATGCGCTTAGGTCTTGAATTTCTTTCCATGATTCGTGCTCTCCCCTTTCTTAGAATGGAATATCATCTTCAGCTGCCTGGAATGTATCAGGCATATCGTCGAAACCGCCGAATGTATCCTGCGGTGCGCTGAAGCCGGTGTCCTGTGTCATGCCGCCGTAGCTTGGCTCTCTGCCTGCGAATGTATCGCGGCTTCCGCCCTGATACGATCCGCTCTGTCTGCCTTCGCCATTGCCGCTGCCGAGGAATTCTACTCTGTCAGCTACGACATCGGTCGTATAGACTGTGACACCTTCTCTGTTTTTGTAGCTTCCGGTCTGGATCCTACCCATAACGGCTACCTGTCTGCCTTTGCTGAGGTAGCGGTCGCAAGTCTCAGCCTGTCTGCCCCATACAGTGATGCGGATGAAGTCCGCGCCCTGATCTTCGCCCTGTCTTCTAGGTCTGTCTACCGCGATAGTGAAACGGCATACAGCGGACTGGGTATTCGGGGTGTAGCTGAGTTCAGGGTCTCTGGCAAGTCTTCCGATAAGTATTACACTGTTCATAACTTACCTCCCCTTCAGCTTACTCTTCGTCCTGGGAAACGATGATATGTCTCATTACGTTTTCGTTGATCCTGAGTCTTCTGTCGAGTTCCTTTGGAAGATCTGCGTCAGCCTTGAACGGCAGAACTACGTAGTAGCCTGTGTTCTTCTTGTTGATGCTGTAAGCGAGCTTTCTTTCGCCCCAAACATCGGCCTCGCCGGCTTCGCCGCCTGCGTTGATTACAGACTTGACTGTCTCAACGAGGTTAGCCTTAGCCTCTTCATCCAGGCTCGGATCAAGCACGAATAGAAGTTCATAATCTCTCATGTTGACACCTCCTGTGGTCTTGTTGGCGCAGGTTTGCCCTGCGCAGAAAGCAATAATTAATGGGCGCGCCCAGATGACGCGCCCATATATTTTATTCAATCATGATGTCAAATGCAAGTGTTTTATGCACTATTTTTCTGATCTTCCGGAATATGCCTATCTCCAGAAATAGAATTCATAATTAATATAGGAGCTGCCCTTCTTCATTTCCACATTAATGAACATGTCAGAATACTTCTTCGGGAACTTTATGGTCTTACCCTTGAGAAGAGCTTTTTTCTTGACTTTTACATCGGAGAACTTACCCGACTTTGTCCATCTGCCGGCATTTACTGATGAAATCTTCCAGCCCTTCTTAAGAGCCATCTTGATAGTCAGTGTTGTTTTGCTCTTTTTGACTTTCTTGCTGTAATTGTATTTATGCTTGCTGATCTTTACCTTTTTACCGTTTACCTTAAGGCTTTTTATCTGCTTAGGATATTTCTTTACCTGAATAGTTGCACTCAGTGTGCCGGTCTCTCCGTTCGGAGTAGTGTAATTAACGGTGATCGCTGCGGAACCAGGCGTTTTACCTGTCAGCATGAACTCGGTGTATTCCCTGTCATATTCGTCATATGCCTTACCTGCTGAAACCGCCAGTATTGCAGGGTTTGACGACGTAACACCTGTTACAGTGGCCTCTGTAACATCATCACTGTTCGCATCGTATACCCATACCCAGGTGTTGTCTCCTGCCCAGAGGCTTGTCATTACGTCGAGACTCCATTTTTCACCGGTAGCAAATGCTTCGCCTGCTCCGAATGCTACTGATCCGAGAACAAGGCACAGTGCCAGCAGCATCGAAGTGATCTTGTTGAAACTCTTCTTCATAAAATCCTCCTAAATATAATGTATCGCAGTGTACAGAAAAGCAGAGACTCTCAGCCTCTGCTTCCCCTTCTTGCAGTCATTATATCACACTTATGTTACGCCTTAGAGCAAATGTGTGTATTTTGGATTGTTTTTTTTATTGCTAGTTCATCTTGTGGTAATGGTTGTACTTCCATGTACCCTTCTTACCGTAATAGATTTTCCAGCCGTTGCGGCCTGTCTCATTCTTGAAGTTCGGGTCATATACCCATTCCTTGCCGTTCTGGATTATGACTGTCCAGGAATGCGGCAGGTCTACCCTGCCCTCGACCTGGTGAACGTCATATCCGAGCAGCTTTGCCATGATGTAGAAGGTCGCAGCCATTACGTAGCAGTTGCCCTTCTTTTTGGTGAAGCCTTTGATGGCATATTTTTCGGAGCTCTTCGCACGGTACGATCTTCCCTGATACTTGATCTTATACGAGAACCTGTACGCCTTTTTAAGGGACCATCCCATCTTGTCGAGCTGCTTTACTCCAAGCGCATAGGCCTTGCCGAGTCTGCCGTCTTTCGGAATTTTCAGATAGCCTATCTTCTTGTTCTTGGCCATGATGCCCGTCGACTTATCGAAGTACATTGCTTTATTGCCGACAGCCGCCCAGCCGGTTTTGAGGACTCCGCCGCCGAGGCCGTCATACTCATTTCCGTTGTACGTGAAAATGCCCTTTGTCGTTATGAGCCTGCCGTCAGTGCCGAACATATACAGGTAGTTCGTTTTGACAGTTACGGTTTTCTTTTTCTTCTTGGTCTTGGCTCCCTTTATCTTCTTGGTCTGCCATTTCTTTTTCTTTTTATTGTAATAGTACTTAACTTTCTTCTTTACAGTCGCTGTCCCGGTTACTTTGGTCGGTGCTTTGACGATGACTCCGTTCCTGACATAGTACTTTCCGTCAGCCGCGGTTTTCCAGCCGTTCGTCATATCGAGCAGTCCGTCAGCATTGAAGTAGCAGAGGATACCGTCGATGGTTTTTACAACGCCCTTGAGCGGTTCGCCGTTTTCATCGTAGTACATCGTATGGTCTTCGTTCCATCCCGGGTATACGACTGCGGCAGGCTCTTCGCCGCCCTGTTCTTCATCGGCTGCAGGCTCCTCAGCACCTGTGCTGACTTCACCGGCATCTGTGGACTCAGCCGGTTCGCCGGCAGTCTCTTCCTCGGAAGCTAAAGGCTCTGCAGCAGCTTCGCCCTCCGCCTCAGTGCTGTCTTCAAGTACGACGGCCTCCTGCACAGGTTCAGCCGCGGTCTCTTCATCAGCTGCAAACGCATAGAACGGCATCGATGTGACCATCATTGCCGCAGCAAGAAGAATAGCTAATCTCTTTTTCATCTATGACTCCTTTTTCCTAAAGAAAATTGAATAACCTGAATTTCCTGAGCCCGTAGGTGATCGCGAACGAAGCAGCAAAGTAAACTGCTGCAGCCGCAATGAACCCAAACGCGCCGTAATCGAACGGATCAAAGCCCATCTCTTTCATTGTGAGCCTTACGAATATCATGTGGATGAGATAGATGCCGAACGAGCATCTGTCGATGTTCTCTATGAGCTTTCCTGCACTGCGCTTTATTCTCAGCATCAGCGAGAAGACAGCGGCAGACTGCATGACCGTAAGCGGCGAGTTGTATGCGGTAAGCCCCGCAGGGTCTATCTCTGTCGGAGCAAGCTTGACCGTCAGAAGCGGCATCGCTATGGTGCAGACCACCAGCATTACCGCCGCAACGCGCGCATCCATGTTGTGCCTGTAAAGCAGAAATCCTATGAACAGATAAGCTCCGTAAACTAACCATGTAGGAATATACAGAGCCGCGTCGACTCCCAGATATGCTGTCAGCGGAAGCAGGGAGCATATAACAAGGATCACAGCCGTCAGTATCGCAAGCTGCCTGTCTGTAGCCTTGTTCACTACCGCTTTGAGGAGCGGCATGAGCAGGTAGATAGCCAGCATCATGTAGAGATACCACAGGTAGGCCATGCAGTGGTTGAGCAGCAGGCCCTCAGCGAATTCGCTGAATATGCTTCTGCCCGCGGCAGGGTCATGCCTTATCACGGTGAAGATGGCCGTGAACACTACCAGTGCGATAAGCATGCGCTTTATATACTTGCCGAAAAGCTTCGAAAGCGGTATCTCTCTTTCCCTGTCGAGGAGCAGTGCGCCTGTGACCATAAGGAAGCACGGCACAGTCCACATGAGTGCGGAGCAGGCCGCAAAGGCCGCTGTTATCTGTCCGTCTGTCAGCACTTCGGCATGATAGACTCTGGCGTTGTTGAAGCAGTGCAGCAGCACTATGGCAAAACACGCAAGCGCTTTAATATACGAGAATTGAGAGACCCTCTTTCCTGAGCCTCTCAATCCTTCAAATCGTTCATTATTAATATTGTCTGTTGTACTAATTGAAGACATCCGAACCTGTACCTACGCATCCCTGGCTGCCTGAAGACTTTTTCTTCTTGCTGCTCTTCCTGGCGGCAGCAGCTGCTGCCGCAGCGGCCTCTTCTTCAGCATACTCAGCATCAGTCTTGAGTTCTGAGAACTGAGCTTCAGCCTTGCTGATCAGCTCATCGATCTCAGCCTGATCGCCGGACTCGCGTATTGCCGCTTCAGTGTTTTCGAGTATCTTCTGTATCTCTTTCTGCTCAGCCTCTCTGTACAGCGAAGGATCAACAGCTGCAGTCAGCTTGGCTATCCCTTCCTCTTCTGTTGCATACTGAGCATCTGTCTTGAATCCGCTTGTATCTGCAGCCGCCTTTTCGACCAGCTTGTCGATCTCGTCCTGATCTTTTGATGCGCGAATGGCAGCCTTAGTGTCTTCAAGTATCTTTTCTATCTCTTTCTGCTCAGCCTCCCTGTACAGACTCGGATCGACAGCCTCAGCCAGCTTAGCGACTCCTTCGTTCTGCATGGCTTCTATGCGAGCCATATAAGCGTCACCGACGCATGCGGCAATGAGCAGCGCAGCTATGACAGCTGCAGTGCCTTTCTTCATATTATTGAGCTTCTTAGCAAACATTCCGATTCCTTTTTCTTTTGCAATACACCCGGTTCCCGTACCGGTTTGTAATAATTAACCGCGCAATTATACCATGCGCGGCAAAAGTGCATCAAGGTTTATGCAATATAAAACGCCCCACGCATTTCGGCATGAGGCGTAATTCACTACTTGTTCTTTCTGATCTTTCCTGCAAGCTTCATGATGTCGTTGCAAGGATGCTCGAATACTTTGAGGCTGAACAGTGCGGTCATCGCAACTGCGATCAGTATGTATACCAGATAGGCTGCGATCATCGCTCCGCTCGTGCCCCCGGCAAAGGCGAGGCCTTTCGCCTGGCCTGCAGCTGCTGCCCTGTATGTACCGCCGAAAAGCTTGAACAGCCTTGGCAGCACTTCCCAGTTGCGGAAGAGATAGCATACCGGCCTGTGCCAGAAGTATACGTTCAGCGTGCGCGATCCGACGGTGGTTATGAAGCCGAAGTCTCTGTCCGGGATCAGCGCTATGATTGCAAGTGTTATGAGAATTGCGATCGCCCATATTCCGAGCCTGATCAGCCATCCATAGCTTATGGCTGCACCGCCGAAGAAGTCCGAAAGGAATTCGTATGAGCGGCGGCCGGTGAACCACTTGCGCAGGCTGTATCCACCCCATGGCAGCATCCTGCACACGATCAGCGAGACGATCACCACGACCACACCCGCGATCTTATAGCTCTTCTTTTCGATGAAGGCGTTGAACTTCTTCATGTCGAGATAATAGCCGACCATGTATATAGGCAGTAAGTTTATCATCCTCGACAGGCAGAAGGTGTCGCCAACTGACGGGAAGTAGCCGATAGCCGCGCTGAGCGCGAAGGCTCCGGTGATCATCATCCACGGTTTCACCTTGGCGTCTATCCTGCGCATCAGGTAGAAGAGCAGCTCAAACTCCGCCATGACGAAGAGGTACCACGGTATGCCCGGCTCTTCGATCCAGTGCCAGAGCGGATTCTGACCCATGAGTGTACGGGTGAACTGCAGGAATACCTTGAGTGCGTATCCGCAGAGGAAGAATCCGAGGAACTTATCCCAGCGCATGCGCGTCTCGCCTTTAATGCCCGAAGCTGCTCTCTCTTGCGTTATGTACTGCTTGTGCACAAGGCCTGACAGGAAGATGAACGCCGGCATATGGAAGGAGTATATCCACAGCGTGGTCCACCTCACCAGGTGCGAATCCGACACATAGTCAGTGGTCATATGCCCGAGCACTACCAGGAAGATCAGCAGCGCTTTTATGTTGTCATATCTGTAGATTCTCTGCTTCAATTTATGCCTCTGGATATACGTATATGCCTTCGACAGTCTCACCGTCCAGCAGTTCAGATATAGCCTCTTCAGTGTCAGCTCCCTCGCCGTTCAGTGCATCGTGCAGCTTCATCTTGTATGCCAGTTTCTGTTCCTTGCTGCCTTTCAGAGCCTCATCAGAAACGATTATGATCGTTACATTAGCCTCTTCACCGCCATGCTTTTCATACAGGTCTTTGGCTATCTGCTCAGTATCTGCCTTGTCGAAGTTCTTAATGAACTTGATCACATATGCAGGCTCTTTGTCTACAACCTTTCCTCCGCTTTCCTTCACGAAGCTGTCTTCAGTCTTGTCTCCTTCGTCGATGATGCAGTCTTTTTTAGATTCATCATCCATGTCGTTGACTGCTGTCGTGAACTCAGCATCCCACCATGTATACGGGTCGAATTCCCAGTGAGCGTACAGCGTCTGGTTAGCATTTGCGGTGAACTTCGACCCCGAAGTTACCTGGCTTCCACCGTCTGCTTCGGTGAACCAGCCCTTGAAGCTGTACTTCTTTCTCTTTGCGGAAGGCATGTCACCGTATGTGCCGCCTTCAGTTACAGTCATCTCGCTGCTGCTGAGCGTCACCTCATCTCCGTCGCCGTTTCCGTCAAAGGTTATCGTATAAGTCGCAGCCTTAGCCTCGGTCCAGTGCGCGTAAAGGGTGTGCGCCTTGTCTGAGGTCACCTTTGTCTTTGATGTGACCTGACTGCCTCCCTCTTTCTTGGTAAACCAGCCTTGGAAGTCATAGCCCTTCCATGTCGGAGTCGGAAGCGATCCGTAAGTCGAGCCCTTCTTTACGGTTATCGAGGATTTGCTGCACTTCGCTCCTTTTCCGTTCACGTTGAGAGTGACCGTTATTCCCGTAGTCTGTGTTCCGCTCGGGCGTCTCACAGGCTGCGTCGCAGGCCTTCTTACAGGAGTTCTGCGTATAGGAGTAGAAGTGCGGCGGCTCGTGGTCGTGTTATCTTCGACCTCTTCATCCTCTTCCTCATCATCTTCTTCGTCTTCCTCTTCGAATTCCTCGTCCTCTGCCTGCTCGAATTCGTAATCCTCATAGCCCTCATCGTACTCTTCATCTTCCGAGTCGAACCATGAGAACAGAGGCTCCTGAGCGACAGGTATGCCAAGCTCATCCCTGCGCACCTGATAGTTCTCCTGAAGTATTCCGTTTTCGTCGCTCACGACGCTGCTTACCTCAGTGTTGTTGGTCACCCTGGTGCGGCAGCCGCACAAAAGCAGCGCCAGCATCAGAGCTGCGACGAGCGCCAGTATTTTCACTATGTAAGTTCTTATCTGTTTTTTCATTTGCACCTGTACCCTACAGCGCGTATTTAAATCTGAGCTTCAGCTTATCCATGAGCTTGCTCTTTTTCTTTACCTGTTCGGCAGTATCCTTGGTGAATGCTTCCATGAGGAGCCTTGTCTTTTCAGATACCGGATGGTCGCTGTACGCTGCCTCGCTCCAGGACTTATACATGTCCATGAATAGCTTTGCGTATGCATCCGAAAAGTCCTTCTTAAGCGCCGGCTCCATCGACGCGAACGACGCGTCGGGCTGCTCTATTCCGTAGCCCTTGAGCCATCTGACCGCGTACGGGAACATCGCCGTGACCGCTTCGCGGGCATCCTTGCTGTCTATTCCCTTTCTGATGAGAGCGCGCCTTTTTTTCAGGTTCCTGTATATGAGGAACGCTGCCGCGCCCAGAGCAGCTACAGCAATAGCGATCAGTCCGTACGCCGCGTATTCGACAGGAGTCTCCTCGCTGTCATCTGCGTACTCTTCATCTTCATTTTGCGGTTCATTTTCAAAGCTGTCATCGAACGGATCATCATAGAGCGATCCATCGTTTTCGAGCAGTGCCGATTTAAGCGCGAATCTGTCTCTGAAGTTCTCATTCATGCGCGATACGCCATAGCTCTCTCCCGGATCGATGAGGTTTACAGCTCCGAATATGAGGAGCGCCACCAGCATTACCGGAACGAAAGAGAGAACGCTTCCGCGCGAGACTGCCGCTATAAGGACCGCGATCATGACTGCCACGCAAACGGCCGAAGGTATGACACCGTAGTACGCGAAAGCGAGCATTGCCGCGATCGCAATAAGAGCGCTGACTCCGCGCCTTGCTTTTGCAGGCGGAAGCGATGCGATGAGCCCGGCAGCAGCAGACAGCCAGGCTACGCCGGCCTCGCCTGTGGCAGTTTCGCTTTCAGGCAGTCTGTCATAAATATATGCCTGAGCCAGCTCGGCTGTATCGTAAAACCAGTTGATGATCGATCCGAGTCCGCCGAAGATAGCTCCTCTCCAGATGATGGCTGCCGCAGCCAGTATCACGGCAAAAACAGCAGCTGCGATCCATCTGGCGCGCCCCGGTTTTACCTCGCGGAGGATAGCCACCGTCATGAATACCGGCAGGCATGCCAGCGTGTACGGAATCATCTCAGGATAATCCGCTCCCATGCAGAACAGTGAGATGACCGCCATCACCAGAAGAGCGCAGGCTATGTTTGCCAGCAGACCGTTCTTCCACGCGGCCTGCTTCTTAGCCTTTTGCACCTTAAGGATAGGCTTGGAGGAATATACCATTGCCTCAAAGCCGCCGTCCTCTTCGGGTGCAGCGCTTTTCTGCTTTTTCAGACTGAAAACGCGTTTTTTGCCCTCTTTATTCTTTTCTTTCTTTTTTAATTTTTCCTTTAAGTTTACTTTCATCGGATATTTTTGCCGGGTCTATATCTCGATTCCGGCTGTATCACTCATATATGTCGCGGCCTCGAAGCCTACGACAGTCAGGCTGCCTTCGGTGAAGCTCCCCTGCTCTCCGAATCTGAGCACGGTGACTCCGCATCCGTTGGCTATGGCATCTATGTTCGAAGGTATCTGTGATCCGACGATCACAACCCTCGCAAATCTTTCATTTACAAGGCCTCTGCCGCTGATTCCGCCGAACGCTCCAGGCATGGCGGCAGGCACGGCCATGTACTCATCCGCTGCAGCCGTTGCTTCGAGCTCGTCACTGATCCGGCGTATCACGAAGCCTCCGGTTTCAGGATCGGTCCAGCCCGCATAGCAGATTATCTCTCTTTTGACGAGAGTGTGCAGCAGTGAAGCGTAGACCGAGGCGACCGCATCGAGGGCCGCAGGGTCGTGAGCTATATCGGTAGGGTTGTCGAGTATGAGCAGGTACTGGTCTGAGACAGGATTGCCGAGCACCTTTACGAGCGCCTTGCCTGTCTTTTCAGAAAGCTTCCAGTGGATGTTTCTGACAGGGTCTCCCGGCACGTACTCCTTTATGTCTATCATGTCTCCCGAAACAGCTCCCCTTACCTTGGCTGATTCGGAATCACTCTCAGGCATTGCCGTAACTCCGGCCTGAACGATGTTCATGTCGAATATCTCAGGCATTACAGTCACGCCCGCCTTCTCACTGAAGTCTATCTTTTTGCTCCATATTCCGAGCGGGTCTCTGACCACTGCCGAGTCTACCGTCAGACTGTATCTGCCGGCGTGCCCCGGAACGACCTCAAGAGGGATCTCTTTCGTCTTGCGCGGGCCGAGGCCTCTGCTTATGGTAAAGGATTCTCTTTCGCGGGTCCTGAGGTTGACGCATGCAGCTGCCGCCTCGACTGTAGCGACAGGGAGCATACCGCTGTTTTTCATTCTGAGTATGAACGTGCGGTTATCGTCAGGCGTCGCGCTCAGCGACAGACCGACGTGTTTGACAGACAGTCTGAAGAGAGCATACGAAGCAGGCAGCGCTGCTATGAGTGCCGCCAGAAGCGCCAGTGTTACCGTCCCGTTTGCGAACAGATACAGGACCAGCGCCGATAATAGCAGAAATATCCAGACGATCAGACCTTTGCGCATCAGCTTCCCCCGCTTTATACGCTGAACGGAGCTTTGACGCTGCTGATCACGTGCGCGAGCACATCCTGAGGGCTGACTCCTTCTGCGCGCGCTTTCTGTGTCAGAAGGATACGGTGAGCGCATACGTCAGCGAAGACGTCTCTGATATCCTCTTCATTTACGAAATCGCGTCCGTGCATGAGTGCCGAAGCCTTAGCCATGTGGCTCACTGCGATCGCTCCACGAGGGCTGACTCCGAGCTCAACGCTCTTGTCCTTGCGGGTAGCCTCAACGAGGTCGGTGATATATCCGACCAGAGGCTCCTTGATAGTTACCATGAGAGTGACCTTCTGCATGGCCTTGAGCAGCGAAAGATCTACCACCTTTCTTACGCCTGAGTAAGGATCAGTGGTCTGTCTTCCCTGGATTATCTTTATTTCGCTCTCTCTGTCAGGGTATCCGATCTTGAGTCTGACGAGGAATCTGTCCATCTGTGCATGCGGAAGCATCTGTGTGCCCGCAGCGCCTACCTGGTTTTCGGTAGCGATCACGATGAACGGATCTGCCAGCGGATGTGTGATGCCGTCGACTGTGACCTGATGCTCTTCCATCGCTTCAAGCAGGGCAGCCTGTGTTCTGCTCGAGGTTCTGTTGATCTCATCGGCGAGAAGAAGGTTTGTCCTGTTGATAACTCCCGGCTTATATGTGAAAGAGTCCTTCTCTTTGTTGAATACGGAAAAGCCTACGATGTCTGAAGGCAGTACGTCAGGTGTGCACTGGATTCTGTTGTATTCGAGGCCGAGTGTCTTGCCGAGTGCTACAGCCAGCGATGTCTTTCCGACTCCCGGTACGTCGTCGAGCAGAATGTGCCCTCCGGCGAGAATGCTCATGAGCACCTTTCTGATAACCTCGTTCTTACCTATGATCACTTTGCCGATCTCTGCTTCTGTTACCTGCAGCGCCTGATATACGGCTTTTAAAGTATCTTCCTGCACTTTGTTCCTCCCGTTATGTTTATATATGTAGTTATTTATTTACTGATGATTCTGTCTGTTAATTATATACCAGAGACAGTTTCTTTTCATCTGCTCATCAGGCAGCCTTATCAGCCGCCATTGTACGCTCTATCACTTCGGTCTCCGGCAAGGCTTTTCTGTAGTGCTCAGGCCCTATAAGGCCCTCATCTATGCCGCCCTTGTACGGATCGGCTTCTCCGTCTGACCCCAGACTGTGTCTGCCGCTTTCGTCATAGCGAGTTATCTCGATCCTGTCGTCGTAGATCTCGATCACGCTGCATGTAAGTGTCTCATCTGCCGCGCGGTACTGTGAATCCGGATCACTGCTGTACTCGCCCGGTCCGCAGTTCATGTAGTAACCGGTGTAACCCGCGTTCATATATGTAAATCCCAGTGTCTTTTCGACGAACTCATCTGAGGTGACCCGGGTCTTGTCGTACACAGGCAGCAGCATCGTATCGCCGGGCTCCATGTAAACACTGCTTCCTCCGAGGTAGCAGTCCCAGCCCTTTGAGTGGTTGTGCCCGAACAGATATATGATATCCAGATAGTCCGCAGCTTCGTTGACCGCGTCGAATATGAGCGATGAGTACAGGTTGTCGCCTGTCGTATGCCTCGATGATGTTCTGGCCGTGTAGTGCAGAGGCACATGGCCCGTGATTATTACGGGGCGCGTCTCTCCATCCTCGATGAGCTTATCGAAGCAATCCTTCATGTCTTCTGATGCCTTTGTCACCTTAGCCAGGCAGCCCGAAGTCACGCCCTGCTTCCACGGAAAATCCTCTTCGGTATTAAGCACGTAAATCAGATAATCATCGTACTCATGCAGTCCGCTTTCCGTTATCGATTCCGTCAGCCTGTCGTGGTTGCCCTGCACGAATACGACGTTTTCATCCTTTACCGTAGAAGACTCTTCATCGAGGATCGCGTTTATCTCTCCGATCGAATCTTCAGGGCTCAGCTGATAGTCGTGCAGCTTTGCATCGTTCGTGTAGTCGCCGCAGAAAAGCGCCGCCTCAGGTTCCTTCCCGTCTGAGTATACAGACCACAGTAGGCTCTTCAGCGTGTCCGCCGGTTCCGCAAAGTGCGGATCGTACTGATAATCCGATGCGGCAAATATGACCGCATTCGCTTCGGCATCCGGCTCCTCCTGAACAGCCGCTTCTTCCGGGACTTCCGCCGCACCGGGCTTTGGAGCATCCGCGCGCCTAATGATTAAGGCAACTTCCGCCACGCAGGCGCACAGAAGAACCAGAATGAGCAGGATCTTTATTCTGTTGTCCGCTCTTTTCCTCTTCATCAGGGTGACAATTCTCCGCATAATCATACAGCCGGGCAAGCAGCCCGGCTGTGCCAGTATTCGTTATGTATTGATCTTATTCGTACTGCAGTCTCTGGATAAGCTCGTACAGAGCCTTTGCTGAGTTGAAATTCTCAGGAAGCAGATCGTTTACGTTGATCTCGACATCGAACTCGTCATTGACGTCAGTTACGATAGCTACGATATCGAGCGAGTCGAGCATCTCATCATCGATGAGTCTGGTCTCTGTTTCAAAGTCGATATCAGGCCTTACCTCACTCATGATCCTAAGCAGTTCTTCCATTATGATTCCTCCCGGTTATAATTCTTCTTTTAGTTTGACTCTGTCGATCTTGCTGTTTTTGTTCATCGGCAGCCTGTCATATCTCTTGTAAACGTTCGGCCACATGTACTTAGGCAGCTTGTCCGCCAGGAACTTCACTATGGCCTTTGTGTCCTCTGTCTCGGACTGATAGAAGCATACTATCTTGCCGCGTCTCTCATCGTAGAGGCAGCACGATGTGTCTATGAACGGTATCGCGTTGAGCGCCACTTCTATCTCACCGAGCTCTATTCTGTGTCCCATGTGCTTGATCTGGAAGTCCCTTCTCGAAGCGAAGACCAGATCGCCCTCTTCATTATAATATGCCATGTCGCCTGTTCCGTAAAGCAGGCTTTCGTACTCAGTGATAGCCGGATTGCGGAAGAACGCCTCATCGGTCTTGGCCTTGTTGTTCCAGTAACCAAGTGAGAGGCTCGTTCCCGAAACGCAGAGCTCGCCGACTTCGCCCGGCTTTGTGACCAGCTTTTCGCGCTTCTCATCGAGCAGATAGATGCGCGTGTTCACGAACGGCTTGCCGATAGGCAGTGCCTTCAGTTCATCCTGCTTTCCGTTTACTATGTAGTAGCTGCAGTTGCAGGTTATCTCGGTCGGCCCGTAAAGATTTACGTACATCGGCTCAGGCACATTGTCGATCCAGTAGTTGAGCGCCTTTATAGGCATTACCTCACCGGAGAACATGATGTATCTGAGCTTAGGAAGCTCATCGACGGCGCCGAGAGCCTTGAAGTCCGATACGATCCTGAGTGCCGATACCGCCCAGATGAGTGTGTTTATCTTATACTCGACCAGGAACTCAAGCAGCAGCTTAGGCAGGCTGAAGAGCTTCTTCGGCACAACCACGACTGTCGCGGAGTTTCTCATCGCATTGTATATGTCTTTTACAGAAACATCGAAGTCGAAAGGTGCCTGGTTGGCATGCACCATTTCAGAGTCGAAGCCGAAGGTGTCAGCAAACGCCTCAACGAGGTCGATGACTGAGCGGTGGCATACGACAACGCCCTTAGGCACTCCGGTTGAGCCCGAAGTGAATATGCCGTAGAGCGGATCCGTGTCGATGGCTTCTGCCCTTACTGCTGCAAGCTTCTGCTCGTCGATATCGCCGCTCTCAAGTATGCTGTCAAGAGTGACAGATCCCTCAACCTCTTTTGCCGTGTTGCTGCGCGCGTCGATAACGGCTACAGGATCGAGCGTGTCGTAGATCAGCTTTACTCTCTCCGCAGGCATCGTGTTGTCGATAGGCACATAGAAATTGCCGCTGTAGACTATTCCCATGAACGCGACTATGGAGCGGATGTTCCTGTCGATTATCACGGCAATAGGTCTGTTGCGTCTGCCCTCAGCCTCATTGGCGAGCAGATATGTCGCGACCTTCTTTGCCTGCTCCATGTATTCGCTGTATGTCAGCTGCTCGTTTTCATCCCTGAGCGCAGTTTTGTCAGGGAACAGCTCCGCACTTCTTTCAAGGAACTCAAGTACGTTTCTTGTCATTTTGTGATACCTCTTCATCTTAGAATTCTCTGTATATGAATACCGACGCGTCGTATCCCGGTCCGTAGATACCGAAGATAAGCACTGCCGCGAAGAGCGCCAGATAGATCGCCCATCTGACAAGCATGCTCTTTGTATCGATGTATTCTCTCATTTCGGCATCGGTTCCGGCCCCCTCGCCGTCACCGGCCATCTCTATTATGCCGCCGCCTCCGCCGCTTCTGGCCTGCTTTTCGTTGTAGAGCTTCTCCTGCTTGAGGCTGACCATGAACACAACAAGTATTGCGACAAACAGCACGAGATAATCGTACTTTGTAAGCTCAAACCCCTTGTAGGCCGTTCTCCAGCTGTCGGCATAAGGGATGAAGAGCGACTTCATCATGTGGAGCGAAGCGCGCATCGATTCTCCGTTCGAGAACAGTCTTCCAAACGATACGATAACGTATGTCCTTATCATCATGAAGATCTTCCATGCCCTGCTCTCGTTGTTTATATGCAGAGCCTTATGCCACTTCGGGAAGTAAGGCTTCAGCAGGTCTGCCAGGCAGATGATCGTGGCGTTGTAGAGGCCGTAGCACACATTCTGCAGCTCGCCGCCCTGCCACATACCGATGCACAGGAATACCAGATAATTTCCGATGAATACCGGTATCATCTTTCCTACGCGGTCACCGAACACCTTGCGGGCTTTCTTTCCGAGGTTGCCGATAGGTTTCGACATAGCGACCGTGAAGAAGATGTAGTCACGGGTCCAGAAGCTGAGTGAGATATGCCATCTGTGCCAGAACTCCTGCAGTGTGTCGCCGAAGTACGGGCGCCTGAAGTTTCTCGTCATGTCGATGCCCATCAGCTGAGCAACTCCGCGCGCTATATCGACTCCGCCGCTGAAGTCCATGTAGAGCTGTATCGAGTAGCAGAGCATGCCCAATATCACAGGCCAGCCGGTGTACTGATCCCAGTCTACGAACACTTCACCTACCAGGAGACCTATTCTGTCCGCAATGACGAGCTTCTTGAAGAAGCCCCAGAGAATGAGCTGCGCTCCGTGAGCCAGGTTCTCATATCTGAACTTATGCCCTTCGTAGAGCTGCGCCGCAAGCTGGTCGTGGCGCGCGATAGGCCCCTGAATGATCTGAGGGAAGAACGACACGAACAGAGCGAACTTCGCCAGATGCTTGTCAGCTTCGTATTTGTTTCTGAATACGTCTATCAGATAGCCGGTCGACTGGAATGTGTAGAACGAGATACCGAGCGGTATGAGCACGTCGCCCTTGAACAGGCCTACGCCCAGAACATCGAGATAATACCTGAAGTACTTCAGGAGTATCAGGATGCCGAAATCTATCACCAGTACCAGCGTGAGTATGCGCTTTTTCTTTTTTGCGACAGCTTCCTTGTACGCCTTCTTTTCGTCGCGCGACAGAGTATCCTTGTTTGCGGCGAGGTACTCCTTCTGCGTTCTGTTCTGATCGTCAAGGAACTTGGCGCCATAGAATGTGACCACAGTCGTAACGAGTATAAACGCGAACGACTTGGCGCTCGCCTGCAGATAGTAGCCGTAACTTGCAACAAGCAGGACTATCCACCTGTATTTTGCCGGAGTTACGTAGTAAACCAGAACAACAGCCGCAACAAATACCAGGAAAGCAAACGATGTAAATGCCATTTATTTGCCCTCCTCTTCGATGCCGTGTATCTTGTCCATCATGTCTGTATATCTGACCTGATACTTTTTATCGAGGTCATTCATAAGTCTCTCGTACTCCTTCTCCCAGACATCGTGACCCGCGGTGCCGCGCTTGTCTTCGATCCCGTATTTATCCTTTATATAGTTGAAGAAGAAATCCGAATATATAAGTGCACCATAGTAGTTGAGATGCTCCCTGTTGTAATAGCATGTCCTGTCGTTGAGCCCGATCTCCTCGCGCTTTTCTTCAGGGATCATATTGAGCACTTCGTAGCCCCTCGACTCTATGATATTTTTCGCGTAATTCATCTTGCCGATGCCGTCGGCACTCGCCTGGTAAGGCGGCATCACGAACAGCACATCGGTACCTTCGAGTGTGTCGCAGTAATCCAGCAGATCGACAAGCACCTTTTCTGTAGGCGGATCTATCTGCAGGGTGTGGTCATCGTAAGCAACGTGCTTGATCTTCTTCACCTTAAAAGTGAGGCCCGCGTTAGGCGACCACCCGTTATAATAGTCCACGTCTTCGTACTTTTTTACGCGTTTTGCCGGATTCCAGCGAGAATGATACTTGATGATAGGGAAGTAATAAGAAAGCCCTGTTGTGTCAACATTGTTGGCCCCGTCAGGAACGTATGAAATAACATCATGGATAGCCTGGATCCTGTTGATCGACGGCTTCATGTTGTCGACCACCCTGCGGATGTGCACGTCGCCGACCCAGTCCGCGCTCTTATTGACACCTTTGAGTTCAACGACGAAGAGCTTAGGCTTCTGAGTCTTGAGGGCTTCCTTCATCAGATATTTAGTAAGTACAAGCGGCTGCGTCCCCGTTGCAAGGGTATACGCAGCCACTCCATACTCGTGGAACGCGACCGGTGTAACATATGCTCTCTGCGCTACACTCGATCCGAAAAAGATACAGTCTACTGAATCGTCCTCAAGTTCATAGAACTGCTCCAGTACTGTATTGGTGCGGTCCGGATCAGCAAATCCGTAGACACTGCTTAAGCCTGCGGTCAGCAGCCCGGCCAGGCACAGAAAAATAATAGCTCTGGTTATATTTTTACTGAAAAAACTTCTCACTTACCTGTCTTTTGCCTCTCTGATCTTCTCTGAGATCATATTTATATAGTTGAGCACAAAGCTCCTGCTCTTGGTCTTGATCGCCTCTTCGAGCTCAGCTGCCGAAGGGTTCATTATGCCCTCTATGCCCTCTACACACTGGCTGATCGATTCAGGCTCAACATAGTATACGGAGTACTTGTTCTTCTGAGAGAGTGAAGCAACATAGTCCTCGCCGTACTCGCCCTTCATCTTCTGCGACTCGATATCCCACTCGGCAAGGTCGGTTATCTGCATCTTTACCAGTTCGGTCATTTCCTGTGAAGACATATTGGTCGACATGTTATTGCCGGCAGCAGCCATTATGTCATCGTAGCTGGTCAGCATAGTCGACGATGATGTCATCTTTTTGATTATCGCCTTCATCACTCTCTGCTGGTTCTCGACTCTTATGGAATCCTGCCCCTCAAAGGCATGTCTTTCTCTGGCGAAGAACAGAGCCTGTCTTCCGCCCAGATCGTTCCAGCCCTTCTTGTAATGATACGGTCTGAGGCTGCTGTCGAACTCGACCGGCGAATACACGCGTATGCCGCCCATCGCGTTGATGATGTCTCTTACCGCGGTGAAGTTCATCTTCACATAGTAGTTAAGATCGATGCCGAGCCAGTCCTGTACGGTGTTGATAGTTTCATCAACTCCGTAGACACCGGTGTGCGTCAGTTTGTCCATTGCCTGCGCGGTATGGAGCTTTACATACGAGTCACGCGGTATCGATGTGAGCAGGACTTTCTTTGTCAGAGGATTAACCGTGACGATCATGTTTACATCGCTTCGCTCGAGATCGTAGCCCTTCTCTTCTTCCCACTGGTCTATGCCGGTTATGTAGATGTTGAACGGCTCCTGAGTGACATCAACACTCTTCGCAAGCGGGCCTTCAGCACTGATTCCCGATGAACTTATCTTGTTCATGGTCGCGTATGTGCTCGACATGAAGCCCGTGACAGACACCAGCACGAATACGAGCATCAGACACAGCACTATGCCGATAAGCCTCTTCCACCTGTAGCGGCTCGAGAACATGAAGCATGTAAGCATGAGCAGCACAACGACCGCGACCGCGACGATGATCGTGAGATCAGGCGGGAGCAGGTCGGCGATTATCAGCATTCCGAGGAAGGCTATGGCCGCTAAGGCCAGCAGCAGTATTCCTATAATATATGCGGGCTTGCGCGGGAACGCCCTTCTCTTCATAGGGCGCCCGTGCTTGTCCAGCGGTAATTTCTTTTCTCTTTTCGTTTTTTTACTCAATTCTCTGGTCCTTCTGATTTTCTTTTATATTCTCAGCCTCGGCAGCTTCCTCCGCAGCCATCTGCTCTTCTGCGGCAGCTTTGGCAGCCTCACGAAGCTCCTTGCGTCTTTCGCGCTCGTAGTTGAGGTATTCAGTGAAGTATTCCTTTTCTAACTCACTCGTATCCTGAGTGATGATCCTCTTGATGCCCTTCTTTGATCTCTTAGGTACGATGATGATGCCGAGGTAGAGCAGAGCTATGAGGAACAGCGGGATCGCATCCTTATACAGCTCTCTGCTGATGAGTATGGCTACCTCGCCCATTATGCCGACTATTCCGTACATGATAAGGACGGAACGTCTCTGTCCGAAGCCTGCCGCCATGAGGTGATGGTGCAGGTGGCCCTTGTCAGCCTTCATTATGGACTCGTGCCTGAGCATGCGCCTGAGCATTGCGAACAGAGTGTCGAAGATAGGCACTGCCAGTGTGAGCATCGGGATAAGCGCTCCGACCACAGTAGCCCTCTTGAGAGGTGATATGACTGACAGTACGGCTATCATGTATCCGAGGTACAGCGCTCCTCCGTCGCCCATGAAGGTCTTAGCCGGAGAGAAGTTGTAAGGCAGGAATCCTATGCACCCACCCGCTACAGCCACGAGAGCTATGCATACAGGCATCGATCCGAGCCTCATGCCGTGAATGTAGGCTATGTACGCGAGGCACAGCGACATGATCGCCACAGAGCCCGCGGCAAGACCGTCGAGGCCGTCCATAAGGTTGACCGCGTTGGTGATGCCGACTATCCACAGTACTGTGATAATGTACGCGACACCTTCGCTTAGTATTACGTTTGCGTTGCTGCCGTTTGGCGTCATTCCGAAGTAATTGCTTATGAATGAGATCCTGACTCCGAAAGCGTATACACCGCTCGCGATGATGAGCTGGCCCAGGAACTTCACTATCGGTTTGATATCCAGTATGTCATCTGTTATTCCCAGCAGATACATCAGCAGGCCGCCTGCCATCGCAACAACTATCTTGTTGTTCATGCCGGCAGGTATCAGCATGGCCGCCATGGAGCCGAGGAAGATCGCCATTCCGCCGAATCGCGGAGTAGGATTCTTATGGACCCTTCTGGCGTCTTTAGGCTTGTCGATAACGCCCAGCTTTTGCGCGATCTTTATGCTCAGCGGCGCGGTAGCAAACGCGACCGCTATGCTGATGGCCAGAGCCGTTATGATCTTTGTGAGATAATAGTTTGCTCCTAACATAATGTAAGCAGTTGATCCTTTCTCTTTGCTAGATTATGCCCAGATCGTAGACATAATCCTTTCTCTTATAATATCTGAGCTTCTTTTTCTTTCCGCTCTTCTTGTATACAGGTTTGTTATAGTACTCGGCAAGGTAGAAATGAGCCCTGCCGCTTTTGTCCGTAGTGTGATAGATGTTCTCAGCTTCGTGTTTCGTTCTCAACCTGATGACTGCATCAGGGGCTCCGTTGCCGCTGTTATGGCAGTACCATCCCTTTTCGATGAACGGGACCTCGCCCCTTGTCACAGGCATAAGGCATTCGCTGTTCCAGTCGAGCGCCACGATCAGGTTGTACGGCTGAGCCGCCGGGTTCTTCTGATAGCTGCTCATCAGCAGGTATACATACTTCTCGTCGGCATCCATGGCCTGGAACGTGCCCGGATAGGCATCCGGGATCTCAGTGAACACCATGCCGATTGCTTCAAACGTGTCAGGGTCGAAGATCAGCAGATTGTGATACACCCTTTCGAGCGCCACGTAGACATCGTATTTCTTTACGTAGGCGATCGCCGCGAGCCCCTGACGCTGATGGACCGACCACAGCGAATCCTTGCCCGCGCCCGCGAAATAGTCATACTTTACGTTCTGCTGCCTGGTGATCTTCAGAGTCTTCGCATCGATGACCGTGATCTCCTGCTTTCTGTGTTCGCGGGCGATCACCACCAGCTTCTTTCTCTTGCTGTCGTATGCCATGCCGTTGCCGTGCCATGTTCTGAGCACCTTCGAGCGCTTTACGACTTTATGATTTTTCAGCTTTACCTTCAGTACTCTGCCCTTCTGGGTCTTCGAGGATACCATGAGGTAGTACGCGTACTTTCCGTTAGTGCAGCCGCCCTGTACGATATCATAGCCCTTGTTCGACTTCATCAGCTTTGCAAGGTCTGCTTTGAGCCGCTTTCTGGGTTTTATGACTCTGCTCGTAAGCCTGCGTCCCGGGACATCGGTCTGCTCATACGATATTGTCTCAGGCTCTTCAGTCTCCGCAACGGCATCTTCATCCGCACAAAATACAGGCACAGGGAAAGCTATCGTCAGTGCCAGCAGTATGGTTAGTATTCGTATGCCTAAAAGCCGTGACTTCAATTTGCCTTTATAACTCCATCTTTAATAAGATGCTCAATGATTCGCTCCGTATTTTTGCCGTCGTGGAACTCGATTATCTTCCTGTATTTATCGAGATAATCCTTCCTCTGGGCTGCCCCGTAGTTTTCCTTAACGGCAGCAGTGATCTCTTCACCGTTCATGGCTACCGGGCCGAACACGTTGTCTAAGTTGAGCATGAGCTTTGTGCCCTCGCCATAATGCGTCATGCACTCATCTTTTTCCGCCCAGTAGAAGACTACCTTTGCGCCGCGGTAGAACGCGTCATACGAGATAGACGAATAGTCTGTGATCAGCACTTCCGTGTCCCGGAGCACATTCTCGTAGCTGTCAGGCACGATAATTTTGCTGCACATCTCGGCGTCTTCAGCCGCGCCGCTCTGAGCTATGTCGGCAAACCTCTCCGCCATAAGAGGATGAGGAAGTATCGTGACTTTATCTTTAAGCTCTGCCGGAACGGAATCGTACATCAGGCGCATCATTTTATAGTAGTTCGTCTGAGTGATATCTTCTCTGGCCTGATTGAGCTCCCATCTGCGCCATGTCGGCATAATAACCACCCTGTCAGCGCCTTCATGCCTGAACGCTCTGTCGAACTTCGCCATTCCGGTTATGTAGAGATCGTCTCTCTCCATGCCTCCCAGCTCTATGAAGTGCTGAGCCTCGAGTTCTGATGATACCACAGTTTTGTGAAGTTTCATCCACGGTTTCTTGAGAAAGCCGCTCCTGTTCTCTTTGTTGAGAGAGATCATATAGGTAGGACCGTGCTGCAGGAACACATACGAAAGAGGATCTTTCGTGATCTTGTCCATCGCGGCCTTGTTGGCCACGCGCAGCTGCAGAGCATGCTCGAGAGTCTCCGTCGAGATGAACTTGTCGCTCGCAAAGAAGTACTCGAGGTGCTTGTCGCTGTCCTTATCTATAAGGTTTTTCTTATACTTCTCAGGAAGATCGCGCACCGCCGGTATGGACTTGTCGACAACGAAGTACACGTTGTCGTAACCCATGTCTATCAGCTTTTCGTACAGCACAGACGCGCTTTCTTCATACTTCGCGCAGTGCTTCTCATACATGAAAATGATGTCGCGGTCCTTCAGTGCTTCGGCATTCTTTGCCGCCTTTTCGAGGCGCGCCTGCTCTTCAGGGCTGTCGTATCTGTTGGTGTCCCTGACAGTCAGGAATACCCTGTTGTACTTGTTCTGCTTCAGATAGATGGTGACTCCGTCGTGGATGAACAGCGGGCCGTTCTTGTTCTGACCCGTGCGCCTGTCGCGCACATCGTAGGCTATGAAGCCCTCATACTGATCTTTGTAGATGACCAGCAGCTTGTTCTGTATGTCGAAGTCCCTGGCTTCCTTAAGGTCGATCACCAGCCTGTAGCTGTTGACGCGCGATGCCTTAGGACCCGGCAGCCCGTATCTTGATCCGAAGCTGATCTGCGCAGCGTTCTTCTTTGTCGTCACATCAATACGGACCTGCCTTGTATCGAGCGGACCCCTGCCGCCGATAAATCTGGTGAAGCAAAGACCGCTCACGACCATGCAGCCGTTCTCTTCTTTTATTTTTTTGGTTATCAGCCCTATCCATGGCTGAGGCATGTTAGACGTAGATGCCAATCTGAACTCCTGTATCTTTTACTTGTAAAACTCTTTGACCTTGTCTGCAACATACTCGACATCTTCAGGCTTAAGGCCGTAGTACATCGGCAGTCTGAGAAGACGCTCGAACGTGTTTGTCGTGTACTTATCTTCGCCGTGGAACCTTCCGAACCTGCTGCCTGCAGGCGCGCTGTGGAGAGGCACGTAGTGGAACACTGCCAGTATGCCGTTCTCCTTGAGGAATGAAGCAAGAGCTGTCCTCTCCTCGATATCAGCTGTCTTGATATAGAACATGTGGGCATTGTGCTCGCACTCTTCAGGGATCACCGGCAGCTCGATGCGTCCGCTCTCCGCGAGCGGGCTGAGCAGCTCGTAATAAGCATCCCAGCTTGCGAGCCTGTTGTCGTTGATCATCTTTGCTTCTTCGAGCTCGGCAAGCAGGTATGCCGCGTTGATCTCACTAGGCAGATAGGATGAACCGACATCTACCCATGTGTATTTGTCTACGACGCCTCTCAGGAATCTGCTCCTGTCGGTGCCCTTTTCTCTGATGATCTCGGCTCTGTCAATCTTGTCTTCATCTCTGATCAGCAGAGCTCCGCCTTCTCCCATGCTGTAGTTTTTAGTCTCATGGAAGCTGTAGCAGCCGTAGTCTCCGATGCTTCCGAGGCCCCTTCCCTTGTAGAAAGCGTTGACGCCCTGAGCGGCATCTTCAACGACAAGCAGGTTGTGCCTTTTCGCGATGTCCATGATGGTATCCATCTCGCAGCCTACGCCTGCATAGTGCACGGGAACGATCACCTTGGTCTTGTCGGTGATGGCATCTTCGATCAGCTTTTCGTCGATGTTCTGAGTGTCAGGCCTGATATCAACGAAGACCAGAGTCGCGCCCCTCATTACGAAGGCGTTTGCCGTCGACACAAATGTAAACGAAGGAAGAATGACTTCGTCTCCCGGGCCTACCTCAGTAAGTATGGCCGCCATATCAAGCGCAGTGGATCCAGATGTCGTCAGCAGCGCCTTTGCCGCGCCGGTCGTCTCCTCGATCCATGCATTGCACTTCTTTGTGAACTGGCCGTCACCGCAGATCTTATGCGAGTTTATGGCCTGAGTTACGTATTCCTGTTCTTTTCCGATATACGGAGGAACGTTGAAACTGATCATTTTCCCATCTATCCTTTCTATTAATGACTGTATTGCAGTGCTGCTGCGGAGATGCGAGGCGAGAGTCGCGAGCGAATCCTGCCAGCTGCACCAATGGAGTGACAGCAGAGCGGCTGGAGTTTGATTTAGAAGCTCCAGAGGCTGTCGCTTCGTATGAAAACTCCCCGCGACTGCAGAGCGACTGAGGATGCAATGGCGGATTCGTGAGCTTCGAGCCGAGCTCTCCGCAACAGCACTGCAGTCAGTTATTGTTAACGGTTGCCGTACATTTTTTCGTAGTACTGCTGATACTCTCCGCTGATTATGTTCTTCCACCAGTCCTCGTTGTCGAGATACCACTGGATCGTCTTCTTGATTCCGTCTTCAAACTTCGTTTCAGGCAGCCAGCCGAGCTCATTGTGGATCTTTGTAGGATCGATCGCGTATCTCTGATCGTGGCCCTTTCTGTCCGTAACATATGTGATGAGGCTCTCAGGCTTGCCGAGCTGCTTCAGGATGATCTTGACGACATCGATGTTTGCCTTTTCGTTGTGGCCTCCGATGTTGTACACTTCGCCGACTCTTCCGTTCTCGAGGATGAGATCGATAGCTCTGCAGTGGTCTTCAACATAGAGCCAGTCTCTTACGTTGAGGCCCTCGCCGTATACAGGCAGCGGCTTGTCTGCCTGCGCGTTTGCGATCATGAGCGGGATCAGCTTTTCAGGGAACTGATAAGGACCGTAGTTGTTCGAGCATCTGCTGATAGTGACAGGCAGTCCGTATGTGCGGTGATATGCCATTACGAGCAGGTCTGCCGAAGCCTTTGATGCCGAATACGGGCTCGACGCTGTGAGAGGCATTGTCTCGACGAAAAAGAGATCAGGTCTGTCGAGAGGAAGATCTCCGTAAACTTCGTCTGTGCCGACCTGGTGGAATCTCTTGACACCGTGCTTGATGGACGCATCCATGAGCACCTGTGTGCCGAGAATGTTCGTGCGCAAAAACAGGCCCGGATCTTCGATCGATCTGTCTACGTGCGACTCAGCGGCGAAATTGACTACAACGTCGAACTTCTCTTCTGCGAACAGCTTGTCGATCGTTTCCGCGTCTGTGATATCTGCCTTTACGAATTTGAAATTAGGTTCATCTATAGCCGGAGCAAGTGTCTCAAGATTGCCTGCGTATGTGAGCGCATCGAGGCCGACGATCTCATAGTCGGGATGCGCTTTGAGCATATGGAACACGAAGTTGCTTCCGATAAATCCGGCTGCGCCGGTAACGAGTATTTTCATGCTTTGCGTACTCCTTTGATTTTACAAAAAACATTCAATATATTATACTAGAAACACACCAGTATTTTCAATCGATACAGCTTATACGGCACATCGCCTGCAGCGCGGGGTGCCATTTGATAGAAAAGAGGCAAAAGCAATGAAGAAAAAATACATACCTGTCCTTCTCATAGCAGTAGCCCTCATAGCCGCTTTGGGAGCATGGATAATCCTCAGTCATAACAGCAGCGACAATAAGAGAGCCGATGATTCCATCATGACTGAAGAGGAAGACCTGACTGAATCCGATGATGAAGAACTCATCGAGAAGGAAGAAGGCAACGGCATTGCCTTTGATGCGGAGTCTGACGATGCGGTCTTCGAGAAAAAGGAAGCCGATGAATCCGCCTACTACGGAGCATGGGAAGCTACTTCCGATCTGGCACTCTACCTCTACGGGAGCATCGACATCCTGGTCAAAGAAGACGGCACCTGGGAGGGTCACATCACAGGTGAGCCGCTCGGAGGCAAGTACGATTACCTCGGCGATCACATGCACATGAACGACGATCTCTTCAGTTTCGACCTGGCCTTCGACCAGGACGGCAATCTCATAATGATCGATACAGACTCTGACGACGAGATCCACATCGTTCTTACAAAAGCTCAATAACAGGAGGACCCGCGATTGAAGACCTCTAAAGGACTTGCAAATACGGTCAGAATACTAAGTACCATTGCGATGCTCGCAGTGGTACTTGTTTCGCTTACGGTTTATCACGCAAACGCAGTGGGGCTGCTTATCTTTTTTGCTTTCACGGCATTCTATGTTCTGCTGCCGGGCCTCCTCATCACCCGCGCAAGCGGCTTTGAGACAGGTCATGTGTCTGCCGATCTCCTGGTCGCATTCTTCATGGGTTGGTCGCTCGAACTCGTTCTGTACTTCGTGACACAGGCGATCCACACGGACATGCTTCTTTATGCCTGCGGCCCTGTTCTTTCTGTCGCATATCTGATCATGCTCCTTATACGCCGCGGCTCGGTCGAACCGCCGCTGAAAAGAGTCCGCCTGTCTGAGATACCTGCTGCGTTTTATGTGTGCATGGCGCTTATCATGGCATATGTGTTCATGTTCACCCAGTTCCAGTACCTCGCTCCGGGCTTCGCTCAGAACATAAATGTCAGCTATGACAAGTCCTATCAGATGAGCCTGATAGGCTCCCTGACCCACGGATACCCTCTGGTCGATCCGCTGGTCGCAGGGAGAACGGTCAATTACCATATATTTTCGCAGGTGCTGCTCGCAGTCGCTTCGATGCTGTTCGGGCTCAGCCCGGACTTCCTTGTGATGAGCTGCACTCCTTATCTGACCGCGGCTCTTATGGGTCTTTCGCTCTACGCCATGTTCAGATACTTCTGCAAGAAGCCGGAAAGAGCGGGTCTTTACTCCCTCTCTTTCATACTGTCCAACGTATTCATCGGACGGAGCATATCTGCCTCGTATATGTTCAGGATGCTCTTCATAAACGAAAACTACGCCGGGTTCTCAGCGGCCTGCATAGTTGCCTGTGTGATTGCGCTTGGCGTGTACTTCAACGGCGTGCCGTCAGATAATCACGGCTCCCACTTCAAGGCCGAAAACCGCAGCTGCAAGCCGGCGGCACTTATGGTGCTTACGGTGCTCACCATGCTGCTCACCGGTATCAAGGCTCCTCTTGGACTCGTGATAGTGGGCGGACTTATCGGCACCTTCCTTCTGGGACTCATACTCAGAAAGATCCCGTTCAAAGATGCTATTCTGCCGACGGTGCTTCCGACAGCCGGCTTCTTCTTTGTATATCAGGTGATGCTCAATCTGAACGGCACCAATGGTGTCGGAGGCGATTCCATCATCGGGTTCGGCAAGATAGTCGGAGTCTGCTTCTGGAAGTCCGACCTGACCGCCGCGCTTAAGGCGATGGGACTTCCGCCTGTTGTCAGGATGGCCATCGTCATGGTCATGTTCGGCATCGTCTTCTTCACGATTTATGCGCTCCCGTTCGTGATCGGATACCTGCGCGAGCTGGTGCTTGTGGTCACAGGCAAGAAGGATTATGACTTTACAAAAGTCACGGTCTATGCCTCAGCGTTCGTGGGTTTCGCTGCCATGATGCTTCTCAGATATACCGGACACAGTCAGGTATACTTCGGAGCGCCTACACTGATGTTCGCACCGCTCATCGTGTTCTGGTTCTTTGAAGACCGCGAAGAGATGACGAGCAAGGCGATGCGCGCATTCCGGGGCATCTCAATTGTATGGTTCTTCGCTGTTCTCATCTTGACCACCGGAACGCTTGCGCTGTGTTTCCAGGATACCCTGCCATCGGTGATGAAGCATGCTGATCCGGCATCAAAATACAACAAATACAAGTCCATTACCGCCGAGGAATACGAAGCCATGGAATGGATCAGGGAGAACACGCCTGAAGATACTCTGATCGCTACACAGATGTATAAATCGAATGACGGCGATTCATACTCTGTCGTCGACAGATGGGATCACTGCCACTTCTTCTACGCAGCGTATTCAATGAGGAATTACTATCTCGAGGGCTCCGGCTATACCTTCACAGATGTTGAAGTAGAAGACCGCCGTGAGATGATAAAGAACGAAGAAAAGCTTTACGACCCGGCCAATGAAAACCGCGGCGACGACGCCCGCGAACTCGGAGTCGGATACGTGGTGGTGACACAAAAGATCTACCCAACACCTGATCTGAGTTCGGCAGATTACGAAAAGGTCTTTTCAAACAAAGACATAGATATCTATCTGGTACACTAGGGACGGTTCTGACCGACCCACTTTGGTACACCTGGGACGGTTCCAACTGTACCACTCTCAGAGTACTTACTCAGCCTGCCCATTGTGAGCAGGCTTTTTCTTTGTGGTACAGCTGGAACCGTCCCTACTGACCCGCTTTTTTTATGTAGCGGAATGTCATGATCGCGAACACGGCCGAGAGTATTGCCAGCAGCACTGTGTAAAGCACGCAGGCGCCTCTGATGCCGTAAGCCGCAACCGCCTTGTTTGCAGTGAGCCCGGCAAGCACGGCAAGCACTATGTAGCCGGCTGTCAGGTGTTTCTGGTATCTCATGACTGTTATGACTACAGCGAAGAAGTTGACTAGCGCCAGCATGCCGCCGCCTATCATGAGTATGGCGAGGTCGATCTTGTATGCGGAAAGATCAGCGTTATACATGATTCCGAGTACCGGGCAGCCTATCGTCAAAGCCACGGCTATCGCGAGAAGCGTGATCGCCAATATTACAAAGATCTGTCTGACAACTATCTTAGAGAAGCCCTTTATCTCGGAGTCTTCCCATTTATGGGCAAGATCGACGAGGATAGGGTTAAAGATGAAGTTCGCAAACAGGCCGATCGCAAATACAGGCATGAAGATGAAGTTGTAGCATGCCTGGTCAGTATCTGTCATGCAGGCATCGATCGCGTACTTAGGTGCATTGCTCACATAGAGCAGCATGAAGTAACCTGCGAACAGCGGAAAGCAGTCTACAAAGATCTTCCAGATCTTTCCCCAGTTGAATCTGAATTCAAGATGAGCGAAGTCCTTCATTACAGCCAGGCTGGATGTGAGGAAGGCAAGGATAACAGCGACAAGCCACACGGTCATTGAAAGAGCCATGTCGTGCGTGATCGCCAGAGCTATCATGAACGCGACCATGCCGATAAAGGTTCTGTAGAGATTTGTCTTCGCTGAAACGTCAAGTCTGCCTACCTGCTGGTATCTTCCGAAGTAGACCTCTGAATATGCCTCAACCACCTTTACCATGCATACCATGAATACGATATATGCCTTGTAAGCTGAGTAGTCCTGGAACTTATAGCAGTAAAGCGTATAGATCACACTGGCGATTACCGTAATAACGCAGGCCACGACTCTGTGTGAATGGTAGTCTGTGAAACTGAGCTCCTCGTTTACATCGCTCACCTGATACTTTCTGACACCGTATTCCCCGACATAATACATGAGGCTTCCGACAGCATAGGCGATCGAGAAGACGCCCGCATCTTCGAGGCCGTTCGTCCTGGTAATTACCAGAAGCACGATCGCGGACTGTAGCGCGAAAAGCATGGCCGACATCGTGTTCCAGATGTAGCTGTCGCGCTTAATGTTTTTCGATTGTATAAACAGTCTTTTAAGTCCGTTCATCAGTGCCTTTCTTCACATGCTCTATACAGTAAAGAAGCGTCCCGACGCCCGAGACGCTTCTTTCTTATCTTATTGTGTTGTTATTAGTGTACGAATACCCTGCTGTACTTAGGGATCTGGCTGTAGATCCACTTAGCGTTAGGGTTCTGGTTTCTAGCGCATGCGCCTGATTCAGGCCAACCCGGTTTAGGCCACTTCTTCTGGACGCCATGTACCGAGAAGTACTTTGTTACGTTCCAGAGCGGTGTGCCGTGCTGGCTCTTGAGCTTGCGGTTGATCTTTGTCGAACCGGTAGCTGTAGGCATTGTAGCTCTTCCTGTGGAGATAGGCAGAGCGCACATCTTCTTGTTGCTCAGACCATTTGCATTTGCAGTCATGACCTGCCACTTGCCGCCCGACTTCTGGAAGATGTACTCCTTCTGTGAGAACAGGTTGATCCAGATCATGTACTTTGTTGTAGCCTTCTTGATGCCGCGGTCATTTGCGTACTGTTCAGCTTCTTCCTCTGTGTAAGCAGGCTGTGTGTTTGTGCCTCTCTTTTTCTTTACAGCAGTGATGTGCTTCGACAGTTTAGCCTTTACTCTGATCTTCATCGTGTAGTAAGTTCTGACCTTGCCGTCTTTGCACTTGTAGTCAAAGATGTACTTACCATCGCTGAAGCCTCTTGCGTAAACGATAGCACCCTTCTTTACTTTGATCTTTACCTTGCCGCCCGAGTGGCTTGTGAGTGTAGCGCCCGACTTGAAAGTGAGCTTGTAGTAAAGAGTCTTAACGATATCGCCTGTAGTTGTGGACTGCGCGAGAACCTTTCCGCTTGAGTCCTTTGCGATGAGTGTGTAAGTGTAGCGGTCTTTGCCATCGATATTGCCGGAGATCTTCTGGCCTTTACCAGTGTTGTAAAGGTTTATGATATCCTTTTCTGTACCGATATTGTGCTTATACTCGAGCTTTGTAGTATCAGCTACTTTCTTTCCGTTGATCTGGACTTCGTACTTAGCAGCACCGGCAACAGCATTCCATCTGAGGTAAACAGCTCTGTAGCTTGATACCTTTCTGAATCCCGGGACCGGACCAGCTGCTGTAGCAGCCTTGACAGTTCCGACAACCTTGTCGCCGATCTTGAATGTAAATGTGTAATCCGTAGCTGCAGCCAGACCTGTAACTGTATAGGAAGTTCCTGTGATTCCTGTTGCTTCACCGCTGCCATAAGAGATAGTAATAGACTCTCCGTCAGCAAGGGCTTCACCTTCCTTGAAGGCCCATGTCAGCGGAACAGAGTTGCTGGTAGCTGTACCTGCTGCTATGTTGATCAGCTCGGTAACAGCTGTTGCAGATGTAGCCATCAGATCTTTTTCAGCCTCTTCATCAGCTGTCTCTTCAACAACGGCATCCTCTGCAGCAGGCTCTTCAACGACAGCAGGTTCTGTAACCTCAGCCGCAGGCTCTGTTGTTTCTTCAGCAGCTTCTTCTGTCACTTCTTCAGTAACTTCAGTCCCAACTGCCTCAACCGGCTCGGCGCTTTCGTTGTCCTCTGCCCAGGCAAACATCTCGACAGGACCCATAACAACGAAGAGAGCGACTATCATAAGGATAGCAAGTATTCTTTTACGCATATTTGTTCCCTTCTCTTTCTTTGCGGTTTACATTCCATGAATGCATAATTATTAAGTTATTATAACAATTCCAGCTAATTCAAGTCAACTGACACGACTTTATATACGTCGATGCCATCCACCTCATCGGTCTTTTCTAAATCGATTTTAAGGTCTTCGCTGCCGTACCATTTGTTGTAGTACTCGAGCAGCATGTCCTTCTTGTACTTGCCGAACATATACATATTCGGAGCGTCAATAAGATCCTTGACCGGATTGCTGACGCCGTGCGCCGCAAGGAAGTTGAGCCTCGACGGAGTCATCGTCTCCCAGCCTCCGGTATTGGTGCAGTTATCCTGCATCTTGGCAGGAGCCAGCGGATCAAGGTATGTCGCCGGCCATTTCTGGACCGGTGTCGGCATCACATAGAAGTTGTCAGGATGGCTTTCGAGATATGCCGCGACCTCTTCTGATGCAACCATGTCAATATTGTGCTCGGCCTTGGCGTTCTCGATCCTGCCTGCCTTAGGGAAGAAGCAGAGCACAGCCGCGGCTGCGATAACGCAGAGCAGACGTGCCGACCACACGCGCAGCGCCTTTCTCTCGCCCGGCGCCTTGCCTTCGGCCATTATCACGTAGAGCAGCCACAGTGCGGCGCTGACATCCGCGACATAGAACGCCCTGTAGTTGGTACGCTGCATGTAATAAATAGTGATATACAGTGCGACCGTAAGCGCTCCTATGAGAGGTATGTAGATCCAGCTTTTAGGCCTGACAGCCAGCAGCATGAATAAGCAGAGCCCGGCGAGCGCGATTATATGCATGCCGGTAAAGCTGCGTTCCTTAAGCGCCTTGATTGTCTTTCTTATGAACTTCTTTACCGCCTTCTTCACTGACATGTGAGTCGAGAAAGCCGGTGAGTTGATCTTGTTGATCGTCTTGAGGTTTTCGAGAGTAGCCGCTCCGTCGTAGTCGAGCACGAATCTGTCGACAGTGTACAGATCGTTCTCGCTCAGGCCGGCTGCGTCGTAATCAGCCTTGAACTTGTTGTAGTTCTTGGTGAGCGGATAATCGGTGATCTTGATTCTTTCCGCCTGGTACTCTCTGGCAAGAGCGAGCTCAGGCGTTGATGCATTCATGCGGTCCGACATCTTATCGAAGCCGTATGGCGCCACGAGCAGCGCCACTATGACAAGCACCAGACCTATCTCCAGTACAGGTTTCTTTCCTTTGAAATACTCTTTTCCGTTCAGCAGCCACCATATGAGCATGAACAGGAATATGAACGATACGGCCGGGAACATTCCCATCTGCCTATAGCAGACGCCTGTGAAGTACAGCAGGAATCCGCCGATATACGCAAGAATCGATTTGCGCCTTGTATACGCGTCGGCCACATATATAAGGCCAGCCGCCATGAGCAGCGCCGATGTCTTTGTGAACTGTATCGCGCTGTAGTGATCGAACGCGAAGAATGCTATTACGCAGGCAGCGAGCAGCCATTCAGTCACTTCCTTGCTGCGCTCGATAAGCACCCTGAAAACAGCAGTAAACGCCATGAACGACATCACGATCTGCGACAGCATGAATACATTCACGCCGGTAAATGCCTTCTGGATAACTATGAGCACCCTGCACAGATAGTAGTTGACGAAACCGACATACGGATAACCCTCGGCGATCTTGCACGCGATCGAGTAATCGTCATTCGTCTCATAGTACATAGGCACAAAACGCATGACCGCAAACAGGATCACAAGATTAACAGCAAGCGAAATGAGCCAGAGCTTCCACGCCCTGTCCTTCTTTTCTGCGGTCTTATTCTCACCATGTTTTTCTACGTAATTATTATCGTTCATGTCAGTTGTTTAAACGCAAGCGGCCGGAAAGCATATCCTGGCCGGTTTTACAGTGTATATATAAGCACTCCCGCAATGATCATCAGGTTGCCTATAAGCTGCTTTCTGTTGAATTTCTCCTTGAGCAGGAAGTACGACAGCAGCATTACGAACACGTATGTGAAGGTGTCGATGACCGAACCGTAACGCATGTCGACCTTAGTGAACGCCCATGTATTGACAAAGAGCACGGCGAACGAGATGAAGTAAGCTGTGATGACTCTCCAGTTGAGGTACTCGAAGATCCAGCTCTTGTGCTCCATCTTTGCACTCTGCTTGAGCAGCACCTGCGAGCCTGCCGAGAAGAAGGTCGCTATAAACAGCATCAATAAGTAGATATTCATGCGGCTTCCCTCCCGTTCTCTTCATCATAGTTAGTATTGAGCGTCACTACCACTACGCCCGCCAGCACCACGAGAAGACCGATTATGTTCTTCATGGTCAGATGCTCTGAGTAGATCATCACCGCCCAGATCTGTCCCCAGATCAGGTAGACGCTTCGGTTGGCGTAAGCAACGTGCAGGCTTATATTCTTTATGACTATCTGCCAGGCGAGTGCGTACACCACGCAAACCGCCAGCATAAGGAACACAAAAAGATACAGGCGCGGATTCGTGAAGCCGCCAGCGTTATACGCGTTGGCGGCCGCCTTGGCGAATACGCCTGTAAATGAGAATACCATTATGCATAAGTGCAGAAGTCCGTATGTCCTTACTTTTTCCATAATTCCTTCATCGGGGTCCCGTCCGCACAGATCGCGTCGTAGATCTCATCCATGACTCCGCTTACGATCTGCCCGTCATCGGTGCGCGCAATTATGTGGCCTATCCTTGTGGTACCATTGTGCATCTGCTCAACGCTCTGCCCCACTTTGTAGTCGAGCACCACATCGTAGCCGCGGGCCCTTACATCTGCAATAACGTCTTCATCTATAGAAGTGATCGTTCCGTCGACCGGGCTCATCAGCAGCTTCGACATGCACGGAGTCTTCTCATCCGCGATGCCGAGTCCGTCCATGCCGCCCAGCGCGTTTTCTATCATCTTTTCGTAAAAGTCGAAGCCGTAGTAAATCGAGATCAGTTCAGGGATCCCCGTAGCTCCGGCTCTTCCGCCCATCTCTATGATGTGCACCTTATCTCCGTCGACGAACACATCGGAGTTGAACGCGCAGTTGTCGAGGCCGAGCGCCTTAACGGCGAGGGTGACCTGCTTTTCGATCTCAGCCAGCACCTTTTCGCTGTTGCGGTAAGGGAACGAATGCCCTGCCGGTATCGTGGCTCCGTTGAATTTATAGGTGTACTTCTGGTGAGGAGCAATGAGCACTACCTCTCCGTTCTGCACCATGCCGTCGACTCCTATCTCGTCGCCGCGGAGCATCTCTTCTATGAGCACGTAGTTCTGACGCGAGTATCCGATCGCCTCGCTGAAGGCAGCCTCAAGGCCGTCTTTGCTTTCGACTACATTGATGCCCCTGCTTCCGGAGCTGTCAACGCACTTCACGACAACCGGGTAGCCGATCTCATCAGCGGCAGCGAACGCTTCATCGAGGCTGTCGGCCTTTATGAACTTCGAAGCCGAAACGCCTCCGTCTCTGAAGGCCTCTTTCATCGCGCTCTTGTTGCACGCTTTTTCGGCAGCTTCTTCGGATATTCCCGACAGACCCATCTGCTCATTAACGTAGCCGATAGTCGCTACCGCGACGTCAGTGCCCGAAGTGCATATTCCGTCTATGCCTTCCTCGCGGCAGGCCCCGAGTATGGCCTCCTTGTCAGTCGTGTTTATGTAGTAGACTTTATCGGCATCAGAAAACCCCGGGTAGTTACCCGGAATACTTGCGACTATTGTGTACAGGCCCATTCGCTTAGCTGTCCGTATAAGCGGCACCTGGTACACGCTTGCGCCGAGTATCATGATCTTCTTCATTCGCCAACCCCTTTTTTATCGTCGATACCCACAGTCTCACGTATTATGAACTGCGGAGTTTTGTTGAGTATGAGTACTATCTTACCGAGATACTCTCCGATGACTCCCAGCACCATCAGCACGATGCCGAAGAGCAGCGCCAGCATGCACATGGTCGACGACCAGCCGACAGGCAGATCAGGCGAGAGTATCTTGTTGATTATTATGTAGATTATGAACAGTATGCCCGCGAAGAACGAGAAAGTTCCCACGATAAATGCCATTCTGAGCGGCACCACCGAGAAGTTCCAGTAAGCGAGCCACAGTTTAAGCAGTTTCTTGAAAGTGTAGCCGGAGTGACCGATCTCTCTCTTGAAGTGCTCGATAGGCACCATGCCGATGTTGTTCGTCACTCTGTAGAAGATGGCATCGACATACGGATTGAAGGTGTCGAATTTGATCACCTCATCGCGCACGGCTTTCGTGATGATCCAGAAGTTGCTGGATTCGATCTCTTTCGGTCTTCCGAGCATCTTGCGCGATGTCACTTTGTTGATCCAGCTGGTGAAGTTCTTGATGGCCGAATTCTTCCTCTTCGGATAGATGCCGTATACCATGTCGAAGCCTTCTTCGATCTTGTGGACCAGCTTGAACATCTGCGACGGATGCGTCTGCATGTCATCATCCATGCCAAGGACGTACTCGCCCTCTGTGTACTGCAGTGCAGCCATCAGTGCGTTGTGCTGACCGAAGTTTCTCATCAGGTTGACGCCCTTGATGTTGCCGTACTTTTTGCTGAGCTGTCTTATCACGTTAAACGTGCCGTCGGTCGATCCGTCGTTTACGAGCACTATTTCGCACTCGTAGCCCGGATTCTTCGCGAACTCCTCCATGATAAGATCGACCTCTTGCGGCAGAGTTTTTTCGGAGTAATAACACGGTATGACTATTGATATAAGCATGCGTTACTCCTCCTTTCCCGGCTTTGCGCCATATACTTCTCTGACCACGTATTGCGGGTAGTTGCCCATGGTAAGGAACATTCGGCCGACGTATTCGCCCACGATACCGAGCGTCAGGATTATGATGCCTGCCAGAATGATCATTGTCATCATCGTTGATGTCCAGCCGGCGATCTTTGTTTTGCTGATTATCTTGCGGAAGAGCAGCCATACGAGGCCGAGGATTCCGACAAGCGTCGTGAACACGCCGAACTTCTGCGCCATCTGCAAAGGCACCACCGAGAAACCGGCGATGTTCGACCAGAGGCTGAGCAGCTTCTTAAGAGTATAGCCCGACTGTCCGTAAGCGCGATCGAAGTGCTGAATAGGAACGCTCGCGATGCGCGCCGGCGATACGGTCCTCAGAATGAGGCCCTGCATCTGTGTGTAATGAGCCGGGTATGTGATGATGCTGTCTCTTACATACTTCTTCATGCACACGAAGCTCGATGTCTTCATGTCTTTAGGCTTGCCGATGAGTATACGGACTGTGGTATGTGTGAACCACGAGCCGAAGTTGCGGAAGCCTGAGTGCTTCTTGTCGTTGTAATATCCGTAGACAACGTCATGGTCGTCATCGAGCCCGCCGAGCATGGTGCTCAGCTGGGACGGATGTGTCTGGCCGTCGTCGTCCATCAGTATGATCACATCGCCGTCCGCGTAATTGAGTCCGCAGATGAGAGCATTGTGCTGGCCCCCGTTGTGAGCCAGGCAGATCGCCATAACATAATCGTGGTCTTCGGCCAGGGCTTTCAGCTCTCTGACCGTCGCGCCGTCATCAGGCGAGCAGTCATCGACCAGCACGAAATCGAAAGGCGTCTTTCCGAGCCTCTCCATCTCAGCCGCAGTCTCTTCGACCACAGCCCTGATCGTATGCGATGATTTATAACAAGGTATTACTATTGAATAACTCATAAACTGTTTTTATTCCTCTTCTGATGCTCCGCCGTTTCCGCGGACCTTGAGTCCGTAGTCTCTTTCGATCTTCAGCGCCAGAGCTGTATCGTTTGTAAAGTAGTTATCGACGCCCATGTCGATGGCCTTCTTGATCTCATCTTCAGTGTCGATAGTCCAGACGCCGAACTTCTTGCCCGCGTCGTGAGCGGCCTCGCAGTTGCTCTCCGTAAAGATGCCCGTCTCGACATCAGCCCTTACCGAGATTATATCCACATACGGCTCATCGACTACGTAGTTGAAATCGCCCTGGTTCCAGCAGACGAAAAGCTTGGGCATGTCAGGATACTTCTTGTCGAGTATCTCGAGTGTCGAAGCCTTCATCGACTGCACGATTATCTTATCTGCCAGGCCGTAGTCGTCTACCAGCTTCTCGAAAGCCAGCAGACACTTGTCGCTGTTGTCCTTGAGCTCGATGACGTAGTTGATGTCTTTTCCGTACTTGTCGAAAACCTCGCTCAGACGGAGTATCTTGTTGCCCGCCTCAGTGCGCAGTTCATCGACGGTCTCTGAGCTGATGTACTCGTACATGCCGTTGTAGCCTGTCATCGTGACCGCGTTGAGATCGTGCGATACGTAGAGCACTCCGTCAGATGACATGACGACATCCTGCTCGATGTAACGGGATCCCGCCGCGATCGCAGCGTCATATGCCTTGAAGGTGTGCTCTTCAGGGCCTGCCGATCCGCGGTGCGAATACACATGCGAAGCGATAGCTGCGTCTTCGGCCTCCTGCTTCGCGGCAGCTTCGGCCGCAGCAGCTTCCTCTTCACTGATCTGATCTTCTGCTGCTTCAGGCACCGGTTCTTCGCTTACCGGCTTTTCTGCTCTGCCTCTGTGGAGCAGCCAGACCGTGCAGGCTGCGACCAGCACCAGCATGATAAGTATCAACAGCAGCAGTGTTTGTCTCTTTTTCTTTGATCTTCCCTTTTTCATTTTGCCTGCCCCCTGAACGCCTTTACCGCGTCCTTCATGTCGAGCGGCTCGTAACCGAGTTCGTTCTTCAGTCTGCTGATATCCATGTGGAACGGCCTTCCCTTCTCCGGATACGAATCATCGTAATCGATCGGTACAGGATTGCCGTAAACTTCATTGACTATTTCCGCAACTTCCAGATTGCTGTACGCCTGCGGCATGCCGACATTCACAACAATGCTTCTGTCTGAGCACGCCAGCTGCGCGAGCACATTTACAAGATCTTTTACGTAGATGTACTGCTTCTTCAGCACGCTCTTTCCCATCACCTTGATGGTGCCGCGGTCGCGCGCCGTATCGAGGAAGACGTTCATCATACCGCGGCGCTTTTCACCCTCGCCCAGCACCTGAGCGATACGGGCGATGCCGTAAGTCATGCCTGTCTCATCAGCACATCTTCTGATCAGTTCTTCGCAGTCAGCCTTGGAGTCGCCGTAGCACGAGCGCCCTTTGAGCGGGGCGTCTTCGGTCCATGGCATGAGACTGTCATCGTTGTAGACCGACATCGTCGAGGCGAACACGATCCGTTTAGCACCGCATGTCTCCATCGCCTTAAGGATGTTCTCCGTCATGGCGACGTTGACCGCGAACTTTTCGGGGTCAGCCTCAGTTCCGCGGACTCCCGCAAGGTGGATGACCGCATCCGCTCCCCTGAGAGCGGCGGCGAGACTTTCACGGGAATAATCCGTGCCCCTCCACTCACAGCGCTCCGTATTTTCGTAAGCGGAAGCATCTCTGGTGAGCGCGATCACATTCACATCTTCATTCTTATTCAGTACGGCAAGCAGTTCTGTTCCGATAAAACCGCTCGCACCGGTTACAGCGATTGTCATTTTGTTGCGATTTTTGTTAGATATTTTCGAAATTGCCTTTATTTCACCTTGCAGACGAAGCATCTCTGCTTTCCTGTCTGATCAGGAGGGAGCTCATCGAGCCACTCAATAGTGATCTTGAACTCATCTCCGTAGAGCTTGGTGACTTCGGTGATGAAGCGATCCTCGATCTCCTCTTTTGTCATCGATTCGTTGAACGGATCGGCGACGAGCTGGATCTTCATGTCGTGGTATGTCTCTTCGATGAATCTGAACTGCGACAGGCCGACAGTATGGTTTGCGATCCTCATCAGCTGGAGTGCCGATGAATCAGCTCCGCCCTCGTGCTTGACGAGGTCGTTGACACGGCCCTCGATATCCGTGAAGTAACGGATGCCGTCCTTGACGAACGACTTGCCGAGGTCCATGGTCTCGTAATTGATCAGCGGATATGTCTGCTTGTAGAGCGAGGTGACGATAATGCGTCCGTCGTCAGCCAGCTCGTTCTTGTCGTTGTATACGTTGGCAACAGCGATGTCGTTCGCTACCAGCCTGTACGGCTTGCCCGGTATCAGGTAGATGAAGCTTCCCATCTCCGAAACTCCGTAAGCGTCGATGAGTCCGTCGCCGAGAGTCTTGGCCAGCATGCGGCGTGTAACGCCGTCGACCATCTCGCTGATCGGCGCGTAGAACTTAGGCTTGTAGATCTTGAGTCCGTGATCCTCTGCGTACTGCACCATGCGTACCATTACGTTACGTCTGAGGCAGATGAGGTCCGGCTTGTATTCGTTGATATCTGCGATCAGATCTGCGATTCCGTCGCCTACGATGTGGTCCTCACCTACTACCTTGCGGCGCATGAGTCCGAACTTCTGGATGATGGAGTCTCTGTTCTTTTTGCGCGGGCCCTTGTGGCTCGTCGAGAACGAGTACATCTTTCCGAAGAGCGGCTTGTAGCCTGCAGCGCTGAGAGCTCTCGCCCAGTTGGCGTCGCTGCATGCCTGCTCCTTCTGTGTGTAGAGCATCTTCAGCGGTGTGCCCGACGATCCGCTCGTGCTGAGGATGTTGATGTCGTCGTGCTTTTCCGGATGATCGTCCCACTCCTTCTGCATCCAGAGACGGAGCTCAGGCTTTGTCAGCGTAGGGAACTTTACAAGATCTTCTGCAGAGTGGTAGTCAGCCGGAGTCGTGCCCGACTTCTCGAACTTCTCTCTGTACATAGGGATCTTGTAAGCCTTCTTCATCAGCTTGTGGATCCTGCGGTTCTGATCGGCTTTGATTTTTGCCGGGTCGCCGTCGAGTGATCTTCTCAGTGTCAGCAGATACCAGACGGTATATACGTTTTTAAGTTTCTTCTGAATTCCCATTAAGTCCTCCGCTTGTATATTCTTTGCCGCGCCATGGCGCAAGGCTCTTAAATTACCCGGCCTGTCTTGCGGATGATGTATCCGCACTTTTCCATGTAGCCGTTTATCTTCAGTACTCTGTCCCCGTCGCTGTAGTAATAGCACACATGCTCTGCGCCTTCGGTGTCGAAGTCCGCCTTCGAGAAGTGAGTATTCGGCTCCCTGCTCATGAACTCGAGGCTGTATTCGTCACGCGGCATCTCGTATGTATCGTCGAGCACGGACTCGCCTTCAAGCAGCTGCCTGAAACATGCCTCGAGCAGATCGGCTCCGCAGTAGTGCTTTATGAGGTTCCACATGTGGCAGCCGTCGAGTCTCGGTGTCACCTCGAGGATGACAGGGTCCTTGCCTCCCTTGAGCTTTATCTGCAGGTAGCACGGTCCGTTGTTTATGCCGATCTTTGCAGCGACCCTTGCCGCCAGATCGATCGTCTTCGCCTGAGTTTCGGCATCGGCAAACGATGACGGGACTCTGTGCTCCTTGATGATGCCGCCAGGCAGCTCATCGAAAGCGTAGCGGTCGCTCACGAGCGCGAACTTCATCTTGCCGTCCTGCATATATGCGTTGACCGAAACTTCAGGACCGTCGATGAACTCCTCGATAATTACCTTGCCCTCGAAGGAGTAGTCGAGTGAAGCGGCGAAGCGCTCCTTTATATCTTCGGCCGACTCCACCTTGAAGCAGCCTCGCTGCCCCTGCGAATCGACCGGCTTCATCATTGCCGGGAAGTCTGTGTATTCGAGAGCCTCTTCGAGAGTGCCGCAGACTCTGAACGAGGCGTTGCCCTCAAAGCCCTCTCCGAGGGTCTCCCTCATGCGGCCCTTCGAGTGGCATATCTCGGCAGCCTCAGCTGTGATGAAATGAGGCAGCCCAAGCTGCTCGCTTGCCTTCATTACCGTAGGCATCGCGAGGTCGGAGCCGACTGAGTAAATCGCCGACACTCCGTACTTCTGAGCCAGGGCAACAACGCCCTCAACGCTCTTTATGTCTACCTGCTCGAAAATATCGAGATGAGGAATTCCGCAGTCCACAGTAGTGTAGCTGCATCCGACCACCTCGTATCCGTGAGCCTTGCAGTATTCAATTGCATCGATCTGCGCATTGCCTGCGCCGAGAATAAGGATTCTTTTCTTCATTGATAAACTCTCTTAAGGACCGGGATTGACCTTAACTAAAAAGTCCCTGACCGCAGCTTTTACCTTTGCTGCCGCCTTGCCGGTCTTCTTTAATATAGCTTTTATTCTATTGGTTTTTTCTGATTTGCCCATAGTTATTAATATTTTACCATAATATGCCCGATATTGCTAAATAAGCGCTACAGCTTTGGCCGTGATTTTAGGGGGCTTTTGTAATCGCCGGGCATAAAAAGACCGGCAACTGTGTTGCCGGCCGGTATAGTCTTATTATTTATGCGTTCGGGCCTGTGTACCTCATTACGTAGCTCTTGCCGTCTCCGCCGTAGCTTCTGAGTCTCTTGTTGGCCACATCGTACTTGACTGCGATGGAGTTGGCTCCCCAGCCGCCGCCGCTCGACTCGACGATGTCGTTGCCGCCGATGTACATGCAGGTATGGCCGCTGTTGTCGCTGTGAGCGGACCAGTTGATGATGACATCGCCAGGCTTCAGATCGTCTACGCTGAGATTCTTGCACTTGCCGATTTTGGTCCAGCAGGAGAACTCGGAGAAGTTCTTGTCGTTCTCGTAGAGCGGCATCTTGCCGTGCGAGCACGCGTAGTAAACTTCAGGGTCTTCGGCGCCGTGCGCATATGCAGCAGCTACGAAAGTGAGGCAGACGTAAGTCTTCTCATAGCCCTTCGGCTTGTTGTGCTTAACCGGGCCGCAGTTGGTGCCGCAGAAGTAGCATCCGATCGCGTTCGCAGCAGGCTTTTTACCATAAGCGAAGGAGTCGTCGTTTGCAATGTCGATCGCCCATGCGATAGCTGCAGGAGCTCCGTCACCGGTCCAGACAGCGTAGAGGTCGGTATTCTCGCCCTTCTCTGCAAGGTCTTCAACCGCCTCGCCGTCCATGTATTCTCTGAGGCCGCCGTCTTCAGACGCCCAGCCGAGGAATTTGTGGTCTTCATTCTCGAAAACGTTGCCTTCGAGAGCCACAGGCTCTGACCTTTTTACGATCTGCTTGACGACCTGGTCATCTTCTTCATTAATGCTTGAGTGGAACGTGACTGTGTAAGCATCGATTTCTTCTACCGAAACTTTGACGTTCTCTTCAGCCTCTTCGTATGCGCTGCTTCCGATCTGCTTTACGGAGACCTCAGCCTCGCCCTCACCTACTGCAGTGAGGTTGCCCTCGTCGTCTACCTCGACGACTTCAGGGTCGCTCGAAGTGTATATGAGCTTCTCGCCCGATGTAGCCTCGGCCTTGATCGATGCATCGAGGCCCGGGTACGTCAGCGCGTAATCAGTGCTGTCCGTGGTGATCTGCTGGGACTGTCTGGCAATGTATTCGATCTCTACTCTCGAAGCCTTGCTGAGGGTAGCACCGTCTTTTTTCTCCTGCGCGTAAAGAACAGCGACATTGCTGTCACTTATATTCTCTGCCGGGACTTTGATCTTGAATTTCGACGGCATGCCGGTATCAGGCAGCTTCTTCTCAGCTACCGTGTGAAGACCGGCCTTGAGGATTATCGACTGGCCCTGGGCGACAGGCACTTCGCCTTCAATGAAGGTCGCGGCCTTATCGTTGGTAACGAGCCTTGTGTTGTAGATTTCAAGCTCGTGTTTTTCTTCAGCCGAAACCAGCTGCGTGCTCAGCAGCAGAACAAAACATATTAAGAAAAACGTTCTTAATTTCTTTTTCATAGACCGTTAAATATTACCATAATAATTCGCCGCGCACAATGAAATACGAGAGTAAATCCAGAGAAGTTATGCTATAATTACGGCGTTGCATATAGGCATCATTACAGGGTATAAGGAGATCTACCTGTCACATGAGTGATTCGACTAAAGAAAAACTGAATATCGACGAGCTTGCGGAGCTTTTCAAGAACCTCGAAGATGAGGCCATGAAAAAAATGCTCGACCGCGCAGGCGTTACAGATGAGGATCTTGAGAATCTGCCGGCTGAGGCAGATGTGCCAGCTGCGAGTCAGGATGCATCTGATGCCAAGGCCGATGAGCAGCCGGCAGAGGCTGCTGCAACAGTTGAAGAGGATTTGCAGAGAAAGGCAGCTGCCGCTATAAAGGCCGCGGCTCCCGCAGGGGAAGGCCTTGAGCCTGAGCATATAGGGCACCTTCTAAGGGTCCTCGGTGACGATCTGTTAAAGGACATGCTGGAAAGCGCAGGGCTTGATCCGGAGGATGCGGCGGAGGCTGCCGACGATTCGGGGAGCAAGGAGGCTGCCGAGGGCGAGCCGGGATCCGAAGCGCCGGCTAAGGCTGAGGGCGCGGATGCTGCCGGGCAAGATGCCGGAGGCGAGACCAAGGGCAAGGTCGAAAAGGCGGCTGGAGGCGAGGCATCTGGTGAAGCTGAGGGTGGCGCAAAGGCGCAGGAGCCTGATGCCGAAACCACGGAAGGCCGGGAGTCAGGCGGCAAGCCGGGCAGCCAGGCCGAAGCAGACGCATCAGCTCAGACCCAGGCAAAGGCTCCGAGGAAAAGACGCAAAGTAACCCTTAAAAGAAGGTTCCTGTTCGTCTTCATATTCATAGGCATAATCGGACTGCTTGCGGCGGCAAACAAGATCTTCATGAGCGTCAGCATCAACAGCAACGATCCTATTCAGTACGCTGCTCAGAGCGATGAGATTTCCGCCGACGAAGGCATCCTGAATGTCAACAACGTCAGCGCAAACGTGCCGACAGATGGTTCAGTCGAATACAGCATTTCGTATTCGTGGGCCGAAGAAGACGAGAAGTACCCTTCCGTTCCTCACGCTATCAGCGCGATATACTCAGACACTGAAGGCAAACACATATACAGCATTTCGCTCTACCGCAACGAGACTATCGCAAAGGACAAGATCCCTTCCGGCAAAAAGGCCTCGAACTGGTTTGACAGCTGGCCGTCAGACACTGAGAGCGAGATCTGCCAGGAGCCTCTCGACACCGCGAACGTAAAGGGATTCTACATATATCCTCACGAGCCTGACGCAGAAGGAAACAGCGTTACTGACTACAGCGACTTCAGTTATTACTTCAGCGTCAAAGAAGGCAAAGACATTAGCGTTTATGTGCTCGAGGGCGTTTGTCTCGATGGCGAGAGTTACGAAGCCCTTAGAACGATCATGGATGAATGCATCCAGAGCATAACTGTAGAATAGCAAAAGAAAATCCGGATGCCAGTGAACTGGCATCCGGGTCTTTTTTATTTATATCATTTGCGCCGATAAGTGACGGCTTGTGAGTAAAGCACTGCGCCTTTTTCTTTGCATTTAGTGTCTGTACCTCATTACGTAGTTCTTGCTGCTCGAGCTCAGGCTTGTGAGTCTCTTCGCCGCAACGTCTTTCTTGACCGCAATGGAGTTTGCACCCCAGCCGCCGCCGCTCGACTCTACGATATCATTTCCGCCTATGTATATGCAGATGTGTCCACTGTTATCGTTATGATCGGACCATTTGACAATGATATCTCCCGGCAGAAGATCAGCGACAGTCAATTCTTTGCAGGAGCCGATCTTCATCCAGCACGAGAACTTCTTGAAGTTGTCGTTCGTCTCGTACATTGTCATGTAACGCTTCTGACATGCCTTCAGGATCTCCGGATCGCTGGCTCCGTGCGCATAAGCCGCACCTGCAAATGTAAGGCATACATAGGTCTTCTCATAGCGCTCAGGATTCGCCATCTTTTTCTTCTTCGCAGCAGCAACCTTTTTATCATTATTTCCGCAGAAGTAGCAGCCCTGCTGGTTAGCGATAGGCTTTTCACCATATGTGAAGCTGTCGTCATTTGCAATATTGATCGCCCAGTTGACCGCCTGCTGAGGCTTGCCGCTCGACTTGACCGTAAACTCCTTATTGAACGCTATCACAATGCCCTTTTCGGTATGCGCGTACATTCTGTAACGATAAACGCCTGCCGGAAGTTCATCAAACTTCAAAGCTGACGCTGTTCTGCTGAGATCGAAATCGGTAGCATTAGTACCTGCGGTGTATTTATACTGGGTCCACTTATTGGTTGCTTCAAGAACTATACCGACCTCTACCTTTTTGATCGTGCTATCGCAGGATACTATTCCTGAAGGAGTGAATTCTTTGCCAACCATATATGTGCCAGGTGCTCTGACTCCGCTGAGATTGACGCCGACGCCCTCAGCCACTGACAGAGATACTGACTCAGCTCTGTTATCTATTACCTCGAACTTCCTGTTCAGTATGGTCTTCGTCTTTTTGCCCTTAAGCTTGACTTTGATCCTGTAATAGTAAGTTCCCGCCTTAAGTTTGCCGAACTTGATATGCGGATCAGCTTTCTTTATCTTATATGACTTCCTGTTAATACCGGTCTTTTTATATTTGAGCTTCCACTTACCGGTCTTCGCGCTTACGACACCGATCGTTACCGTGCTTATCTTCTGCCTGGCTTTGATCTTTCCCTTGATACTGAAAGACCGCCCCATAATATGATTTGCAGGAACATTGTACTTTGTAAGCGTTATTTTGTTTTTGCTTGCAGCGTGAACATCGGTGATTGCAAGTGAAAAGATCATTGTCAGCATCACCAATACAGCCAGCATTCTTTTGTTTACTCTGGAAATACTCATAATAAAACCCCGGCACTTTTCCTTATACTACCTGATTGTATAAGAATTTTATCTGCCGGGGATCGCCAATTCAATGAATCTGTACGGATGTTAAGCTAAGCTTTCTGCTTATTTTATGATCTTTGCGAGCACTCTCTTAGACGAATTTCCGTCTTCATACGGATTGAAGCGCTTTACGAATTCTCTGTACTTGTCGTCTGCCTTCCAGCCGTCAGCAGCCTTTATCTCCTTAATCAGAGCGTCTTCATCTCTGACGATAGGGCCCGGAAGCTCATCGAGCGACAGGTAGAATCCGCGCATCTCATTCGCATAATGTTCGAGGTCGTACATGTAGAAGATGATCGGGCGCTCGAGTATCGAGTAGTCAAAGAATACGCTCGAGTAATCCGTGATCAGAAGATCGGCCGCGATATATAGATCGTTGATGTCGCCGTACGAGCTCACGTCGCGGATGAATCCGTCATAGCGCGCGAAGTCGAAGCTGTTCGCGACCAGATAGTGCGCTCTGAAGAGGATCACGTAATCGTCGCCCAGCTCTCTCTGCAGCTTGTCGAAGTCGACTTCAGTTTTGTATGTGTAGCCCTGCCCGCTCGTGTGCTGATTGTCGCGCCATGTCGGAGCATAAAGGATGACCTTCTTGCCCTCTACTCCCAGCTTCTTCCTGAGCTCGGCACGCTTCTCATCCGTGGCAACAGCGAGAGCATCGTTGCGAGGGTAACCCTCCTCTATGATCTTATGTCTCTGCCCTGTTTTGTTGAGGTTCCACGCTGTCGCAAACTTGTCTGTCGCGAACGGAGAAGGTGAGAGCATGTAGCTGAACTTCTCGGCATCGGTCCTGTATTTCTCTTTGATCTCCTTGAGCGAGTTCATGGCGTTGTCGCTCTCGATGATATCGTATCCGAGCCTCTTGAGCGGAGTCCCGTGCCAGCACTGCAGATACACCTGACCCTTGCGCGGATACTGGTGGTTGAGCATGCGGTAATTCGTGATCCAGTACTTCGCCTTGCGCAGAGCCTTGTTGTCTGCCTTGCTGCGGAACTTAACGATGCTCGTTCTTCCCGACTTGTCATCGCTGATCAGATAATCGTACTTTTCAGGCTCCTTGAAGCACCATACGAAACGGTAGTCCCTGTACTCAGGAGCTGTGAGCATGTATTGGTACATTGCCTTCGGCGAATCGCTGTAGCCGCGGCCCGAGAACGTGCGGAAGTAGACCAGCTTGTCGTCGATCTTCCCGAACGGATCATCGAGAACCATCTTCACCTGGTATGCCTTGTCGCGGCTCGTTCTGAAAACGATTCTGAAAGTCTTGTTCTTCTTGGCAATGTCGAAAACTGTTTTCTTGAATTTCTGTGTAATACTCATTTTTGTTCCTTTTAGAAATAAGTCCAGCTCTTTAGCAGAGCGATATTATAAAATCCGCAAGCGCGGCCGTGCAGAAGTTCTCAATGCCCTCGCTGCCGGTATCGATGTCGATGTAGCGGCCGCGGAATGCGCGGAGCGCTTCCATATCGTAGCCGTCCTTTGACGAGCACGCCTTATCAATGCCTGCTGCCAGTGCCGATGCATCGCGGAATACATACGGCGCTATCGGTTCGCTGTCGAAATCTATATTGAGCCCTGTATTTTTCTCGTATTCTTCCAGATCGTAAGCGTATATGAACAGAGGCTTATCTGCAAGAGTTGACTCAATGACCAGCGACGAATAGTCACTTATGATCACATCTGCGACTGAGAGCCAGTCGAATGACGCGAAGTCATCATCATAGATTACCGAGCCGCCCGCACTGCCGGCCTCTGCTGCGTCGCCTCTGTACAGAGGATGCAGTTTGACGACGATGTTGTACTTGTCAGGACCTAGCGCTTTGATCAGGTCTTTTGGATCGACAGTCTTGCCGCGGCGGAAAGTCGGCGCATACAGAACGATTGGCTTCCCGGGCTTTCCCGGATCCGTTCCACCCTGGCCCGCTTTCAGCTGCGGGTACTCCGCCAGTATCTTAGCCGCTGTATCTTCGTGCCTTGCGCCTCTGACCACACTTTTGATGTAGTCGATCCTCGGCAGTCCGGCCTTAACTATCTTGCTGCGGTCAGTTCTGAACGCCTCACTGAAGTGATCAGCAGTCACATCGCTCGCGCACACCACATAGTCATAGCCGTGGTGCATCTTCATGAGCTTCGCGGTCTTCTCAGAGGAACCGCCCTCCTTGCCGACTGTCTGCCATCCGAACTTCTTGATGGCGGCAAGCGCGTGCCACATCTGAATCACCTTGGTGCCCTTGCGATGTGGTATCATGCTGGCCGGGATGCAATATGTGTCGAGCAAGACGGCATCAGACGCGAGAATGGCAGCCTCCTGCTTCATGACGTGGCCAATGTAGCCGAGCGCCTTGAGCGACTTTTCTTTAGTCAGCAGCTTGCTCAGAACCCTGACCTCGCACCCGCGCCTAAGGAGCTCTTCCTCGAGCATCGCGACGTCGAGAGTCTTGCTGTTGCTCTCACGGCTTATTATTGCAATTTTCTTACGTTTCCTGCTCATGTCAGTAATTTTAACATAGAAACGAGGAGTATCAAAGGAGACAAAAGCGGGATGACGCGTTTGCGCCATCCCGCTTGTTAGTTTGGAAAGTGGGTCAGTCAGAACCGTCCCTACTGTACCATTATTTGGTCTTGACTTGATCGCACGGACCTTTACAAAGTACTTAGTCTTTCTCTTGAGGCCCTTGACCTTAGCAGAAGCTTTCTTCTTGCTGACTGTGACAATCTTGGTGTCGGCTTTTCTGAAGCTCTTATTCGGGCAAACCCAGACTTCGATCTTAGTGGCTTTCGATTTCTTGAGCTGCTTCGATGTCAGCTTTTTCCACTTAGCTGTGATCACAGCTTTCTTTACCGAAGGCTTCGAGATCTTGAGCTTAGGGATCGATTTGTCGAGCTGACCCTGACGATCTGCCTCGAGCCTCTTCTCTGCATCAGGGTCCTTGTGCGTCAGTCCATTCTGTTTAGCATATGATGCAGCGGCAGAACCTGCTGGTGCATTGATAACAAACCCTGGGACAGGTGTATATACCCATTCTCCGGTGCTGCTGTCCTCTGTATAGCCCACAGCATAATGCCCTATCTTGGTTACATTTGCCGGAATCGTTATAGACTTAAGTCCTGTATTAACCAGCGCATAGCTTTCTATCTCTGTGACAGTAGTCGGAATTGTCATAGCAGTCATGCCTGCGGCCCCACCGAATGATCCAATTCTGGTAACTGTGCGCTCTTTTCCATCGCCGAACTTCACCTTCGATGGGATGCTGACCGCCCCTGTCAGGGCAGTATCAGAATCATAGTCACGCTCAACAACAACTTCGTCTGAGTATCGGTCAACACGGAAAATCATACCTCCCTGTTCTACGCTGGCAACCTCAACGGTGTAGTACAGGAAAACCGTGTCATATCCGTCTGTCACCGCACATCTGTAAAGCCCATGACTAGTCACTGTCAACGAAGAAGTATTACCTGCACCAGATAATGGAATATACTCATCTCCGTTGTCTTTCGCCCAGCTGAAGTCCAGGTCAGGAACATCTCCATATGTAATAGCCTCAAGCTTCACAGGTGAGCCAGTAAACTCAATGTAACTGCTGTTTTCGTATGCACCCCATTTACTGTCTACCTTAAAGTTGACGCGTTCGGAGTTTTCACCATCGCCTACTATACAATAGTAAGACCCTGTATTATTAACGGCCAATGTTGATTCTCCGTTCTCCTTTATAAGGTATCCATAACCGGAATACCAATTGAAGGTAAGCTCATCTGCATCTCCCTCAACACTGACCTCGAGAGTTGCAGACCCCTCGTCAAGATACACCGTGCTGGCCTTAGCCGAGGCGGTCCAAGTCACCGGATATAACTTGACATCATATGTCATATCTGTACTATAGCCTCTGGTCTGCAGATAATATGTTGTTCCTTTTTCTGCTTTGAATTTGATATGGAAATTGTAATCTGCATCTCCATCATCCATGTATGCAATGGTTTCGTTTTCCGTTCTGACAATGCCAACCGGGTCTTCGTTACCATAAGATTCAAATACATAATATCCCGATGTTTCCGGTGTGAAAGTGAATGTCTCTACCGTTTTATCCTGGCTTAACTGTACTGTCGTAATGGTTCCAACATCAGCTGATTTTGTATCTGAAACAGCTGGTAAATCTCCGAATCCATGATCATCGCCAGGATCAGGTCCATCTGGATCATACACTTCCACTATGAAGCTCGCAATAACTCCATTAGCCGTTGTGCCTGTAATAGTGGCCGACCCCACTGCACCGCCTCTTACATCTATGTAATTGTCGGTTGCGTTGGTGACCTGAGCGATCATGCTGTTGCTGGAACTCCACGTTATAGTTTTGTCCGTTGCATCTTCCGGTGACACAGTGAAGTGCATACTATTTGTGTCACCAAGCTCGATTGACAGTTCTTCATAATCAAAATTGATGCTGCTTATAAACGTGCGATCCTTCACTGTTATGGTGATGGTTCCGGTGGCACCGCCATCGACCGCAGTAGCAGTGATCGTTACTTCACCTGGAGCCACAGCTGTAACCAGTCCGTTTTCATCTACTGTAGCGATTGTGTCATCTGATGAGCTCCATGTAACTTCTTTGCTGCGCGGAACCTCAGGCCAGGTGCTGAACGTTAATTTTGCTGTGTTGTCAACGAGCATTTCAGTCAAGCCAGACGGATAGATTTCGCGAATCTGTCTTTCACTTTTTACTATTCTGACTAAAGCAGAAGCAGTAAAACCTTTATTCTGATATTTACCTGTTGCAGTGACAGTCGCATCGCCAACACCATGCGGTTGAATGTTACCCTGGCTGTCTACCGTAAGGATAGACTCATCCGAAGAGCTGTACTTCACCTGCTCACACTCTTTATTAAGCGAGAGGAATGGGTTGTACTCATCATTGTACTCACCCTGCAGATAAGCTATGTAAGCAGAATTTCTGAAGCGCACAGTCGGATCTTCGTCTACCACTTCTACAGTGAAGCTTTTTTCGATCCTGTTATCATTTTCTCCTGTCGTATAGACAGTAACCGTGGTTTGCCCGGTCTTTTCCCCTGCTATGAGAGTGAATTTTCTATTATAGAATTCATCGTCCCGGCTGCATCTCACTATCTCCTCATCTTCAATCTTTACATCGAAATATTTTGAGTAAGCATTTTCCGGAGAGTAACTGACCAGGAGCCCTTCTGTACCAACGAAATATTCGGTTCCGCTTTCGTTCCAATGCCCCTTCTCAAGCACTATTTTGTTGCCACTGCCCAGAGGCTCAACATTTAGTGTGTCTGTGTAAATCTGCTTGCTGACATTTACTTTGCATGTATCTGTGAAGCCTCCGTCTCTGGTCGTTGCTGTTATGGTACAGGTTCCGGCCGAGACAGCCCTGACATATCCGCTTCCGTCGGACTGTCCTCTAACTGTCGCGACAGAATCATCACTGGAAATCCATGTAATAGTCTTGTCTCCGGCATCCTCAGGCATGAATTTGCACTGGAGGGTCATTGAACCGTCATCATAAGTATCGGTTATAAGCGAAGCCTCATGCTTATCAAGCTCAAATCCCGTAAGGTCAGGCAAATTGTACTGCGACCACGTCTTTATCTTGTAGTCTTTTCTGATGCTGCCGGTATAGTGACCCTTTCCGGTTATTATCAAATAAGCATCACCAATCTTATCGTTATTGAAGTATTCAACATCATAGTCCGTGCCTTTGACTAAAGTTTCCGTTCCTGAGACCACCTTGAATGAAGGCTTCACACTGATATTGTTGCTTGAACTTACTCTGAATCTGGTTTTCATGCCCTTAACTGTGCAGGCTCCAATGTCTTCTATTCCGGCATATACCAGACACTCATCATAGTACTTCTTATCCTCAGAATAGACAGTAATGGTTGCTTTGCCTTGTTTCTTAGCTGTAACTAAACCATTTTCGTCTACACTGATCGACTCAGGATTACTGCTTTCCCAGATCAAGATGGCATTTTCTGCAGCGCTTTGCGGTTGTACCGTGCAACTGAGCTGAAGTGTATCCCCGACATTTTCTATCTTCGCCAGATTCTCTGCCAAGGAGACGCCTGAAACCGGTACATCTGCACTTCTCCATATCTGTGCCTGTCTTTCATCGCTAAGGATATTACCGGAAGAATCCACAACACGCATACCAACTCTAAGGCTATTGAATGCTCTCCCTAGATCATCCAGCTTAAATGAATAGTGCGCTATTTCATCAGGCTCCAAGCTTCCGAATTTGTAAGTATCCAATACTTTATCCGGATTATCCGTGTCATAGAATACAAGCTGTCCTGATCCGGCAGCAAACCCACTGTTAGTAACACTGGCTGTAATTATTTCATGTCCGCCAATATTGTATACTTCTTTATCAAGTTTGAAGTTAGCTTCACCAATAGTAATAGATGTTGCAGCATTGACAGATGTGTTTTCTGGATCATAGACAGTTACAGTGTATGTAGTCTTTTCGGCATCTTCCGCTATAGGCAGTTCAATTTCAAGCATCGTATCTTTGCCTGCAGCTACTGCCTGCTGAATTGTCTCATCATAACTTACAACATTACTTGCAGTTTCAACCTTAACTCCTACACTTTCAAGATCCCGCATGCCTTTGTTGGTCACAAATACAGACAGCGGAAGTGTCTCTCCGTGAACCACCAGATCAGGGCTGAAGAACGTGCTTTCTATTTCCAGTGATACACTGTCGAGAGCAGTTTTTGACCAGTGCAGACTATTTGAATCGCTGTACGCGGTGTCTCCGCTTGAGAGCTGCACTTTTCTCTGATTGTAAGCATAAACAAGCTCGTCACCCTCATACCATGCGTTTACACCCTCAACATAGTCGGTCTGTTCAAACAGCGCTACCGGATTGCTCCATTTTGATGTGGCACTATTGTATTTCATTATGTAAGCATTACGGCTGTTTCCAGTCGCTTTAGTCATAACGATTGTCACATTACCGCTTTCATCATCAATAGTTTGAACAAGTAATGCTCCGGCCAGACGATTATCATCTATTTCCTGAACAGGTTCTGCGTCTGCAGCTGTAAGACTGAAGAGATTACCTGCTCCATCTGTGTAGAACAGCTTTCCGGATTTTTCAGCATACGCAAATTGCGTTGCATGTATATCATCGGATAGCTTCACAATCTCTCCGCTCATCGTTGAGGCCCTAAGCACCTGATCTTCCGTGGTCGTCAGATCATGATCTATATCTGCCACATAAAACTGGTATGTGTGGTTGCCCAGAGTAGCCGTAGTCTTTGTAACAATAAGATCTTCTTCATTGTTGCCTTTGCTTATCGACCAGGACCCTCCATTCTTAGATGCCGAGTAAAAAGTATTTACCGAGCCGAGGCCCATGATATTGTCATCAGAATCAGTAGTCCATGAGATTACCGGACTGCTGCCCCCGGATATATTAACTCTATTCTCATACTTATCATTATTTGTTATATTTTGAGCATTTATGAATTTGCCTGATTCTGAATCGAACTCAGCAATACAGACCTCCGTTTTTCTGCCCAAGTCATTATATGTCTTGCATCCTGTCAGAAATCCTGTTGCGTTATTCCAGACTACATAATTGCCGGCGACTGAAGGATTAAAATCTGCAGTACCATCATCAGCAACGGCAGCCGGGCTGCTCCACGAACCGTTTTCCTGATTATAGACTGAATACATGAGTTCCGATCTGTCAGCAGCCGCTCTGGCAGTATCAGTATTACTTGTCAGCAGCATCACTTTCGTCCCTCCTGCATTCATAACAACAGGCGTAGATCCCGAGTATGCTGCTGCCTGCAGGGTGCCGTCACCACCGGTCCATTCGCCGGCAGGGTCTTCAGCTGATTCTACTACTTCCTGATCCGACAGTGTTTCCAATGCTGACATTAGCCTTAAGCGGCCCCCGCCTTCAGGGTCTGCAGTTCCCTCCCAATCGTAGACCGGATATTTTCCTTCAAGTATTTTTATTTCAACTGCATTGGATCCCAGTATTCTGACGCATGCTCCCAAGGTTCCATTAATATAAACTTCTTCAAAACCTGTATGTACCTTTGCCCATCTCCAGTCGAAGCCAAACGCTGCATCACCGTATATACCAGCTGATGCAAAATTCGCTACACCGGCACCTACATAAGCTCCAAAAGCAACTTCCCCATTAACGGTGAGCTGCGGATCCTCAAATTCCGGTCCGATCATAGCCTCAAGGCTGGCATTCTGGAAGTTGACTACAACAGAGCCATCACCGGTAACAGTTCCCCTGCCTTCCAGCCCAACAACGAGGAAACTGACTTGTGTTTCACCGTCGACCTTAATAGTGAACTGAAGTACCAGATGCGCTGTAACCTTCTTATCCCATGGAAGATCTGCGTGCCCGTAAAACAGCGCCTTCATGCTAATACTTGGCTTACCAACTGGCTCAAAGTTATCCGTTCCAAATTCACTATCTACGGCGCTCATTGGATCCTCTGCATATTTACAGAATTTTTCCAGTTGTTTTTTAAAACTTTTATTATTTTTAAGCTTTTTCTTATCTGCGTTTTCCCAGTTTTTCCAGAAGGTTCGTAATTCGTCATCCTTTTTATCCATATTAAGAAATGATGACCCGATTCCGAATTCTATACAATCATCTGACAGCTTAGCTTTACCAGGGAATTTGCTCACCGGAATGCTGATTTTCGCGCCTTTAAACAGCGGTGCATTGCCGGGTACAGTGAATTCCAGTCCATCGTCAAAATTGATTTCAAATGCGTCTTCTCCTACATCCTCTACAGTAAGATTGATTTTCTGCAGGTGTTCGCGTCCAAACTGATCGGTCATGCGAATCATTACATCATTCATTCTTGCAGATCCGAACCAGGTTCCCTCTTTGGTTATATTAAAAGAGTTATATTCGAGATATTTGAACTCTGGGTGCATAGGATCATCTGATGCTGAAATCAAATCATACTCATCACCGTTTTTCTGGACTAGCTCAGCCTTAACATAAGTAATACCTGCATCGGAAGGTATTGCTTTTATAGTGAATTTTGAGTACTCAGTAGGTCCAATAAGCACTCCTAATTCTCTTATCGAAGACCATTGTCTGTTGATCGTTCTTGATTGGGTAAGTAACTCGTATCTTAAATCGTTCTCGTGTCCATAATTATCCTTTGTATGCTGCTCCATAATAACCGATGAAAGAGGATACTCATCAGCTTTACTCTGATCGATTATCATCAGCTTAATTTCGCGCTTTTTATTCATGGCAAAGCTTGCGTCCTCATAAGGAATGTAACCTTCTTTGGTTATCCTTACCCCAATTGAGCCATCCTGCCATGGAGTATCTGCTCTTCCCAGAGAATCGGTAGTGAGAGCAATCTCATCACTAGTTCCTTCAGCTAGGTATATGATCGCGTTTTCAACTGGTTTAGCATCCTGATCGACAACAGTAAACTTGAACTGAGTCTTTTTCATCTTGTTCTTTGTTTTAGTATCAGGATCCTTATCCAGAAGGTCTTTGATTGAAGTCAATACCGGGTAGCCCTTACTGTAATCAAGGTCAAACTCCCAGACATTGTCGAAATCCCAGTTGGTATATGTTCCCTGGGTTTTCATTTCGGCAGTAGTCTTGCCGCCGCTTTCAAAAATGTTTTTATCTGCGTCAGTGATAACTGTGTATATATCCTTTACATTGCCAAAAAGATAATCCTGGTTAGCATTATCATAGTAGCAGTGAATGAGCTTCATGCCATAAGAGTATCCAAATACACCCGAATGACTTACAGCAATACTAGTCTCTCCGCTTGCAGCGACCTGCCCTATATTATAAGTGTTTTCTGCTGTACCGCTTCCTGATGCAGCAATCGCTCCGTTGTATGATAGTGCAGAGGAATTTGGAGCATAGCCCGAATTGTAGCAATTAAAGATGCTCCCGCGGTTGATGCCAACAAGACCACTATTCTCCCCACCGAGCATAGCTGTTGCCCAGCCACCATTATAGCATTCTTCTACGGTTCCACTGTTTTCTGCAGTAATACCGCCTGCATTGTATCCATGAACCATGGCATAATTTACACAGCTTTTCACAAGATGCCCTGCAGGCAAAGTGCTTATGACTCCTCCCCCCAAAGAGTATGAACTAGCATATACTGTTCCATCGACCCTGCAGTGCTCTATTGTCATCTTCGTATTTGCCTCAGGATCATTAAGAGAACCGACTATTCCGCCGCATGTCCCCCATCTGTTGTTCGTTATATCTAGGCCTCCATTAAACTTACAGTCTCTTACAATCGCAGTACCATTGAATCCGCCGTCATTATTAGTGTCATCCATCAGCAGAGAACCAACAATTCCGCCGCCGTTGCCTCCGCGCACATATACCTTGCTTCCTTGTAAAACGTTTATATCACTCACTTTAACGGTCGAGCTTGAATGACCACACCAGATGCGTCCAATTGCTCCTCCAGCTGTTCCGCTCATAACTGTGCCCGACACAATTATTCCGGAAATATTGAGTTTTGCTCCTCTTGCAGTACTGGCTCCGCCTGTCAGGGCTCCGGCGTATGCTCCTGATGAATTGCTGACGGTAACATTTTTTATACTAATATTTTTAACAGTTATTTTGCTGTGCTTCGCAGCACTTATGAAACCAAACAGTCCATTATATGTTAATGTCCCTGACAGTTTCAGATTCTTTATTGTATGATATTGCCCATCAAAATTACCTCTGAATGGATACTGCCCATTTCCAATCGGAACCCATTCTTTATCATTCAAATCAATATTATGTGTAAGGAGAACATTACAGTCCTTAAATGAGTTTCCTGCATTGACCTCGTCGCTGAGCCACTTAAGTTCTGCAGCATTGTTGATTTTATAGTTGTTCCCTTCAGGTACAACGGGGCTAGACGATACCCCATCCCAAACTGCTGAGTTCCCTCCAGACTGAATAGTACGTGTTGCATTATCCTTTGTGTCAGTTGTAGAACTTTCATCCTCACTCTTTACAGGCATCGCATGATCAATAGCGTATTGCTCTGCCTCGCTGCCCTCTTCTGCAAATATTACGAAATTATCATTGGTTTTAGGATCACTTGAGTACTTCTGATCACTTCCCAGTGCATTTTCACCAAAATCCATAGTAGATGCCGGAATATGAAGTTCGGTAAGATATTGTGCCCCTGTAAAGGCCTCCGGTCCAATCAACTTTACATTATCTGGTACAGTATATGAATTATCTTTGCGCCCTCTTGGATACCTGAGTAGGACTGTTTTGTCATTACTGAATAAAACTCCATCTTCAGCAGCAAAATCCTGGTTATTTTCATCCACTTCATAAGCTTCAAGGTTTTGACTATCATACCATGTATAGTATCCGTCGCTTCCCACATTAAGCAATGTTCTGTTGCAGTTAGCCCCTATAACTATTGTACGCACGTAGTTATAGATCTCAGGCGCTGCTTGATTCTCGTTAAGCACCCAGTCGAGGCGGAGCGTCCTAAGTCGGTTACCATATAAAGCATTAGTATTTACTATATTTATATTCGAAGGAATCGTTAGATCTGTCACAGATGTCTTTCCCTCTAATATGGAACTTCCAAGTTCTGTAACTGGAAGACCTTCTATACTATCCGGGATAATGACCTCAGCATCACTTCCTGTGTATTTAGTGATAACCACATGATCATCTTTCACCTCGTACGTCCATAATGCCTCAGCAGGATCAGTCTCACCATCAGCTGTTTCACCCGTTTCTATGGAGTCTGCATTATTCTCTTGCTCTGTACTGCTACCGCTTTCACTTCCGGCTTCATTCCCTGCAAAAGCGATTGCAGGCATATATGTTACAACCATAACGGCTGAAAGCAGGAATGCCAGCCATCTCTGTCTAATCTTCATAGCACAACCTTTCTTCACGATCCTTAATAAACGTTAATACAAGCTAATAATACAAAAGAACAGCTCCTTTATGGAATGAGGAGCTGTTCTTTTATTAATACAATTTGTCAACTTGCTTATGGAAAGTGGGTCAGTTGGAACCGTCCCTCCTGTACCATTATTTGGTCCTTGATCGCACGGACCTTTACAAAGTACTTAGTCTTTCTCTTGAGGCCCTTGACCTTAGCAGAAGCTTTCTTCTTGCTGACTGTGACAATCTTGGTGTCTGCTTTTCTGAACGCCTTGTTCGGGCAAACCCAGACTTCGATCTTAGTAGCTTTTGACTTCTTGAGCTGCTTCGATGTCAGCTTTTTCCACTTAGCTGTGATCGTAGCTTTCTTTACTGAAGGCTTCGAGATCTTGAGCTTAGGAATTGTCTTGTCAGCGACACCCTGACGATCAGCTTCTTCTTTTGCTTCTTTCTCAGCCTTTGCCTTGTTATCAACAACGGTCTTAGCATCACCAGCACTCTTCTTGGCCTCTGTCGAAGATGTGTCCGCAGCACCGGCTGCATCGCTTGCAGCGCCTGCCGAATTGTTTGCCTCAGTCTGAGCTGCGTTCATATCCTCAGCTACCGGAGTATCCGCGAACTTCTCTACCAGTTCATCAAGCTCTCCTGCAGCCGTTGCTGCTGCTGCGGATGCTTCTTCTGCCTCTCCTGCTGCAGCCGCCGCTGCCATAGATGCTTCTTCTGCCTCTTTGCGGAACTCCTCGGCTGTTGCAGAATTTGCTGCCTTTGCCGCTGCCGCTGCCGCTGCTTCTGCCTTGTTGGACGCTATCTTCGCTGCGGCTTTCTTCGCTTTTGCCTTTGTGCTGTTTGCTGCCGCTACGAGTTGCTTAGCTACGGCCAGGTTTGCAGCTGCGTTCTCAACATTCTGCTGAGCTAAGGCTTTCTGATCCTCGCTTGCATCTGCAGGCAGATTTTCGAGATCTTCCTGAGCCTTATCATAAGTATCTTCAGCCGCCTTCTCTGCCATTGCCGCAAGTGCTACGGCTTTTTCTGCTGCTGCCTGTGCCTCAGCTGCGTCGTTCTCATCAGTTGATGTCTCTGCAGCTGTCTCAGCTTCTGTAGCCTTATCGCCTGCGTCATCGATCTGGCCTTCTGTCTGTTCGACCGCTTTATCCCAGGTGAGCTTAGGAATTACCCAGCTGCCTTCTTCGATCTCGGTCTTTCCCTCAGCATCGCTGAAGTACTTGCCGCACCTGCTGCATACCCAGTAAGCGCTGTTGCCTTCTTTTTCGAAGGTAGCATCATTTGCATCTACAGCTTTGAGCTGATGTCCAAGAGCAGGAATCACTTCAGGTTCTACGAGTACAGTTCCGCAAACCGAGCACTTCTTTCCTTCTGTTGCTCCGGCCTCAGTACATGTAGGCTCAACAGCAGGGATTACTTCTTCGATATGATCACATGCATTTATGTCAACAAATCTAATGTTGTTGTCATTAGCATATGTCTCTGCTGCAGATCCTACTACGCCGCGTATAACCATTGTATTGCGTCTTGGTATTGCGTTTGAACCAATATCAGTTACACTCTCAGGTATAGTAATTTCCGTCATTTTAGAACAATCTGAGAATGCGTAGTTACCGATGCTGATTGCTCCGGCTGGAATTGTTATTGTCGTCAGTCCGTGACAGCCCTCAAATGCACATTTTCCGATGGACTTCAGGCTTTCAGGGAGCACAACAGTTGTGAGGGCTTCGCAGTAAGCAAATCCATACTCCCCAACGCTTTTAACTCCATTCGGGATCGTGATGCTCTTTAACTTGCTGCAACCGCAGAATACCGATGTTCCCATACTATTTACACTGTCAGGAATATCAATATTTTCAAGGCTGACACAGTCATAGAATGCTGAATCTGCGATGCTTGTCACACTTTCAGGGATCGTAACACTTGTTAAATTGCTATGACCGTAAAATGCTTCATAACCGATGCTTGTTACACCGCTCTCAATGACAACTTTTGTAATGCTTTCCTTATAGCTGTCCCAAGGGCTCTGAGGCGAATGGTAAACATCAGGGTTCATATCGCCTTCACCGCTTATAGTCAGTGTGCCGTTTTTATCAAGCACCCAGTTGAGGCATTTGCTCTTTCCAACTGTACCGGAAGCTATTATTCCTTCAGGAGGCAGCGTCTCGGTTCTCGTTTTACCACAGGCCGTGCAGGTGTAAGTCATGACGCCTTCTTCTGTTTCGGTAGGCTCAGTCGTTACCTCACCATCGTTCCATGTGTGAGCCGCTTTCTCAACATGTGATGCATCATGTGAGCAGACTCTCTGGTGCTCGTCATCATTAAGCGGTGTCCATGCGCCGTAGTCATGTCCAAGTGCCTTGATTACCCAGCTATCCTTAGCGATTTCGGTCTTGCCCTCTGCGTCGTTGAAGTACTTGCCGCACTTGCTGCATGTCCAGTAAGCGCTGTTGCCTGCCTCTTCGCAGGTAGCTGCCTTAGCGGCTGTAGCTGTGAGCGCATGTACATGATCAAGCTTAGGTATAGCTTCGGTCTTTGTCGCACCGCAGTCTGCACAGGTATAGGTCTTGACGCCTTCTGCCTCTTCAGTTGCAGGTGTTGTGACTGTACCATTGTCCCAAGTATGAGCTTCTGTCTCAACATGGTTTGCGTCACGCGAGCAGACTCTCTGATGCTCGGTATCGCTTATGGATTCCCATGTACCCCAGTCGTGACCAAGCGCCTCAGTTGTCTTATGCGTTCTGCTGAGTTCTTTATGGCAAGCTGCGCAGTAGATTACTTCATCATAGCTGCCTTCTGTTGTGCATGTAGCCGCTACTACATTCTCGCTTATCGGTGGCAGAGCTTCGATGTGTCCGGTAGCCGCAATTACCCAGCTGCCTTCTTCGATCTCTGTCTTGCCCTCTGCATCGCTGAAGTACTTGCCGCACTTGCTGCATGTCCAGTAAGCCCTGTTGCCGGCCTCTTCGCATGTAGCATCCTTAGCGGCTGTAGCGGTGAGCTCGTGCTCGCATTCTGCCGGCTCAGTGTCCTTAACGATAGTTACAGGTACTGCAAATGTCTTGCCGAGATATGTGAGCTTGATCTCGTAGTCGTTGCCGACTTTCCACTCTCTGCCGTAGCCCTGTGCAGAATTCTGAAGCACTTGTGTTTCAGAGATCGCTTCAGGCTCGCCTGCAGGGACAGTGCCCTGTGCCTTAAATATACCGTTTTCATATACGTATGAAACAGGCTCATCTGTTCCGGCGTATTTGACCTTGAGTATGTCGCCTGTTAAGAACGACAGCCAGTATTCGAAGTATTCTCCGGACTCATCGTCACTGTAGTATGTAGCTGTGTCTCCGTCCTTGTTCTCGATCAGTTCAACTCTGTCGCCGCCTTCTTTCCAGACGTACTCGAAGCTCTCGACAGTGTTCTCAACCAGTTTCACCGGTACATCGGCCCACATGCCCTTGTACATCAGCATGATATATGGTGTCGAGCCGTCATCAGTCACCAGCTTATAGTCGCGGTTATGCCTGAAGTCGATATTGTAAACATCGATCACGGATTCTGCTCCGGACGGTACTGCTCCCTCTGCAGCGAACTGGTAAACATCGCCTCTTTCACCGGTCTCTGCGACATAAGTGACAGGTTCTGTCTGACCGTCGTATGTGATATGCAGCTTGTCGCCTGCTTTGAAAGCGATCTCGTAGCAGAATGTATCGCCATCCCAATAGCCATCGCCATTTTTGATAAGGTCGACAGTTTCGCTTCCCGGTCTTTCAAAATCGACCTTCTGAACAGGGTTCTTTACGATCTTTACGTTTACATCCTTCGTTCTGGCGAAGTACTCAAGGCTGATCGTATGTGTGCTGTCATCAGCCTTCCATACGTTTGTCCGCGACTGGTCGGAAGACTGATAGATATCTTCAAGTTTTACCTTGTTTCCATCTTCGTTTTCGAAGTATTTAGCATCATCATCGTTCTCGCTGTAAGGGACAGCATTGTAAGCTGATGTGCCGCCTTCGTTATCTGTCAGTGTAACGGTATCGCCGTTCTTGAAATTCAGATAGTACTCGAACCATCTGTTGTTTGCTCCGTCAGAGTTGATATCTGCATCGAGGCCCTCAGTGAGCTCGATCGGCTCATTTGCCGCATAGCCTTCTCTTGAGAAGTCAAATGCTGCGACCGGATTCTCGAGCACTTCTGCACCGACCTTGAACATGCAGCCAAGCGCCTTTAATCTGAACCAATAGCCGCTGCCGCCTACAGTCCAAGGCTCAGGCTCAACCTGGTTATCGTCAATTTCGTTCACGTCGTCAACAAGGATGTAGTCGTCGTCATCGGCAGCTTCGCTGATATTGTCGAATCCGCATGCATAATACTCACCAGTGAAGAGGTGTGTTGTATATACATAAGTGTAGATAGCATCATCTCTTGTGACAAACAGCTTGTCACCGGTACTGAATGACGGACGGTTATAGTAGAAGAAATCGATAATCTCTCCAGTTTCATCATCCCGGTAGTCATTCCAGTAACCGTTGACTTCCTTGTACAGTTTTAATGTATCTGATCCATCAGCGCCCTTGAATGTGATGTTTGTGACAGGGTTGGCCTTTATAGCGACGTCAATATTAGCCTCTCTGTTGTAATAAGAAACTACAGCCTTATAGGATTGGCCGACCTTCCACTGGTTATCAAGGCCCTGCTCCGGTTCAGCATCGAAATACAGATAATCCTCATTGATGATATCAGTCTTATCAGTAACCTCGGTTGAGTCGTCATCAACATTGACGAAAAACTTCTCTGTGTATCTTCCGTCCTTTAGTTCTCTATACACGTACTCAGCACTTTCGCCGCCTGTCTTGTTTACAGTAATGCGGTCGCCGAGTTTGAAGGACAGATCATAGCGCTGGTACTCGATCCACTCATTGTTGTCATCCATATCTGACTCGAGCTCGGAATCAACACCCTCTGTCAGTTCGATCTTGCTCGAGCCGTTTCTGCTGAATGATATGGATTCGATCGGATTTTCAACGATGTGGACTTTCGGTCCAGCCGCCGAATAACCTTCATATGTGACGGTTGTGTCATACTTACCGACTTGTGTCCAGTCCACACTCGAAACGGCTTCGATATTTACTCCGTCCTCATCGCCATCATATATGAAGTCATCTTCGTTGTCCGGATTTACGAAATACCCGTCTCTGTAGATGTAAGTAACATCGCCTCTGCCGTCACTGTATTTGACAGTCAGCTGATCTCCTTCTGCGAAGCGAGGTCTGTAGTAGTCGAAGTACTCGTTGCCTTCTTCGTCTTCTTCCCAGTTACCGTCGACTTCGAAGATCCTGTCTATGTATTCATTAGCAGGAGTGAACTCAATACCAGCCACCGGATTCTTCTTGAGTGTTGCAGTTACCTCAGCCTGAATACCCATGTATTCGATATAATAAGAGACTGTTGTTTCTGTCTCACCATCAGGGATTACCCAATGTTCGCTGTACTGGGCATCGCCTAAATCGACGTCTTCAACGCTAATAACCGCCTGGCTTTCATCAGTAGCCTTGTAGTCATCATATCTCGGTCTGTACTTATACTCTACATCGTTTACTGTAAGAACATCGCCTTCGTATCTGCCGAGATGGTATTCGAAGTAATCGTTCCCGTCTTCATCAGTTTTCAATTCACCGTTCTTGTTCTCAATGAACTCGTGAGTTGTTGTGTAGGAAACGGATTTAATAGGATTCCCTATGATAGTTACAGGAACTTCACAGCTCTGGCCCATGTACTCGATCAGCAGTTTTCCCGGGTGGTCTATAGACCACTGATTCTCGTATGACTGGTCATCACTGACCGACAGTGTTTCCATGTTGAGTTCTACACCTTCGCTGTTGAAGAAGCCGTAGCTGCCTTCTTCATCGTTAGGATCAAGCCCGTATGTGTACACTTCATCATCATTTATGATGAGCTTATTGCCTTCATTGAAGAGGGAATACCCTACACCAGTATTGTACCTGTAGTAGTATACCGAAGTGATATCGCCGGTCTCTTCGTCTTCGATCTCAACTTCTTCCTCTTCGCCGTTCGTGTTCTCTATGATCTCGATCGGCTTGGCAGGTTCAAATCTTATAGACTGAACCGGGTTCTCCACGATAGTAACATCGACAGTGCACTTCTGGCCCATGTAGTTGATAGTGACCGTTCCCGGATTATCTATAGTCCACTGATTCTTGAAGGACTGATCATCACTTGTGCTCAGTACAGATCGATCCAGCGTTTCACCAGCGCTGTTATAGAAATCCCATCCGCCTTCCTCATCGTTAGGGTCAGGCCCGAATACATACTCTTCATCATTATTTATGATGAACTTATTGCCTTCTTCGCAGAAGAGATTCCACAAGCCGGTATAGTACCTGAAGTATCCTTCTCCTTGCAGCCACTCACCGCTTTCTTCGTCCCAGATCTGCTCGTGATCGATATAGCCATTTGTATTCTCGTATATCTCTACATTCTTTGCAGGTACGAAGCTTATCGACTGTACCGGGTTCTCCACGATAGTAACCGGAACCTCAGCGATCAGGTCATTATAATGGAGCGTAAACACGTACTCGTTTCCAGCAGTCCACTGATTATCATATGACTGGTCGCTGTCGAAATACATATTATATGTTTCCAGCTCACTTCCATCACTGTTGAAGAATCCCCAATAGCCGGAATCGCCTTCGGACAGGCCATATGAGTATTCAACATCGTCTATTATGAACTTGCTTCCTTCTTTACCAAGCAAGTTATAGACGTCAGGGTTATATTTGAAATATTGAACTTCTTTCTGAGTCTGTGTCTCCTCATCCCAGTAATAGCCGATATCCATAGATCCATTTGTGCCCTCTACGATCTGGATCGGCTCGGCTGCCTCAAACGAGAAGGACCCGTCTGCAGGATCATCGCCTTCTTCGCCGTAGTCATATTTGGACATCTTAAGCTCGCTGTCGCTGTACTGCGCACGAGTCTCTTCGTCGTAGCTGTAGGTAGTGCCGCTATAGTCATAGCCGTCATCTACAGATCCGCTTGTATATCCCTTGAGGAAGAGCTCTCCATCCTGTCCGACTGTGCCTTCGTCAGAGTTTGTGATGTCCGCAAGATAGTTGCGGTTGTCATCCATGTGCAGGATGTTCCACATATGATCGCCTGCACCTGTGCCTCCGCCCATTGTTCCGCTGACTGTATGGCAGTCGATCTCGTCACTTGTGAACTGTGACTTATCGCAGAGATACTGGAACGCCTTCGAGTAGCCCTCGCATACAACGTTGGTTGTATCATCGCCGTCGAATACGTATATCATCTGCCATGGATCGCCGTATGGAGTCGAGTCATCAGCTGCAGCCTCGTCATTATATGAAGTCAGGCCGCAGATGGCGTCCTTATATGCGTACAGCTTATCGATGTCAGTCTCTCCTCCGTTTTCCGCAACTATCTGCTCTACCTTTGCAACAGCTGCTTTAAGACCAGCTGCTTTCGCAGTATTGAAAGTATACTCATCGTCAGCCGATGCGCGGTATGCCTGCGCTACCGGGAGACTATAAGAAACGGTTACGGCATCTTCGAAGTAAAGATTCGACGTTTCGTCGCCAATATACCCCGCATTATCGCCATATGAATAGCCCTGTGTTCCGTCAAACCAATATGCGGAAGCCGGGTTGTCGATTATGACAGCGTCGAGAACTCTGCCGAGATCAAACAGCTTTGCCTGTGCCTCTTCGGAGAGCTCCCAGGTGTAGTCGCCGTCTTCGGTCTGCACATGATAAGCTACGGCATCATCGATACCAAGGCTTTCAGATGTGATCGCTCTGTAGCCGCTGTCTTCGGTCATATACTGTTCAACAGCGCTTGTCACATCAATTGTAAATTTAGTATTAGATTCGTTGCCCTGCGCAACAGCTGTCATCTTTTCGAGCAGTCCGTCATAAACACCCTGCTCTACTTCGTTGAGCTTGCTTCTGCGCGTAACACGCTTTGCTTTCAGCTTGCCTGTATCGGCTGCGCTCTTTCCAAGAGCCTTGTCGACCTCGGCATCGAAGAACTGCTCAACCAGTTCATCGCTGCTCGGCATCTCTGTGCCCAGTTTTGCGTTAGTCATTCCGGCTTTGACAAGCTTGCCGTGCGCCGTTTCTTCTGCTGGCGCAGCCGGTTCTTCAGCAGGAGCCTCAGGCTCTGCTGCCTTTTCTTCCACGGCCTCTGTCCCAGCCTCTTCTGTCTGAGCTTCTGCTTCTGCAGCCTCAGGCTGTGCCGTCTCCTCTTCTGCTACTTCAGCTTCTGCCTGAACGTCAGTAACTGCCGGCACATCGCCTTCTGCCGGCTCTTCAGTTCCGGCAAATGCGATAGCAGGCATGTATGTGACGACCATCATTACTGAGAGCATCAGAGCCAGCACTCTTTGCTTGACCTTCATACAAATCCTCCTTAATAACCTTATAGCGCATCATGACCGGCCCTTTCAGGCCGGTCCGATTTAAACTACTCGCTTAATAATCGTTAAGGAAATTTTACTTAATTATCTGGGATAGCGCAACAGATTAGAAGCAAATACTTCAACAAAACGGCTAAGGCGATTGGAAAAAACGATCGGTGTTACCGCCTGCTGGATATACCAAGAAAGATAAAGAAGAACGGCAGAGTATAGAACATTCCCACGCCGGTAAATGATGAAATGAAATAGCCGGCAGCCGCCATGCAGGCCGCCTTTCGGCAGACGTCTTTAGTGCCGCCCTGTTTTCCTGGAGCAGCAGACATTCTGCGCATGCTTGATATGATCGTGCCAACGACTCCCGCCGCATAAAGAATGGCGGCCGGGATCCCGTAGTATGCGGCATAAGCCAGCACCTCGCAGTGAGGGTCCGAAACCTTCATCGCTTCGTACAGCATGAACGCGATGCCTTCGCATCCATAGCCCAGAAGCGGTTTCTCCGCGATATACCCTGTCGTAAGAGTCCACATCTGAAGTCTTCTGTGCCCGGCCGAACCCTCAGCAGTACCCGCAAGGATCGCTCCAAGATCTGAGGCGAAACCCGTGAATTCCTTTCTCAGCGCAGGGCTGATCAGAACAGCCACAATAAAAGCGGCAAAGAGCACGCATGCCAGCAGGCGCATCTTCTTAAGATGAGTGCGGTCCCTTAATGCTATGAGCACCCATGTAACGGCCAGGACTATAAGCAGCGCAAGTATGCTTCCGAGTGAATGGTTGATCGCCAGCAGCACCAGATTGATCCCAGCGGAAGCAGCTCCGAAAACAGCAATCCTTCCGCTCCCGAAAAGATAGTACGCCAGCCCTATGAGCACCACCATCATCAGGAAATACCCATAATGGTTGCCATTGAAGAAAACAGCACTGAGCTCTTTCTTATCGTGGAACGCGGCTATGCCGCCGGTGAGTGTATCAAGCAGCGCCGCAATGCCGATTAGATCTGCGGCCGCAAGATAGCCGGCAAGCATGTAATCGGCAAAAGCGTCAGTCCTGACAGATCTGCTCACGCCCTTGTAGATGAGCAGGAACGCAAACATATTCAGTATGCCTATGTATCTGTACGGAACTCCGTCGATGGTCATGAAGTTGAAACCATTAACGAAGGTCGAAAGCAAAATAAGAACGGCAAATGCGGCAAAGCACGCATCTGTCTTTTCAAAACGCAGCTCTTTTTTCTTAGCCGAAATGCCTAAATGAACAAGACCAGCTGCTATTATCAGATAATCAAACACAGTAAACAGGTTCGGGAAAACAACAAACTGCCGCTCCTCCATGCCGGGAATCATGATATCGAGCACCAGCATTATGAGCAGCATCGCGCACATCAAAGCACCCGGAATGATCGCCAGGTAATCGGCATAGCCCTTATTTGGGCTCTTTTGTGCGCCTGCAGTCTTCAGGTCTGTCTTTTTCTTTGAAGTCTTAGTCTTTTTACTCATTTCTTTTTCCAGGAAAGGCGCTTCATCTGCTAGTTCGAAAGCTCCCTCCCCTAAAGCATTCTAACATATCCGAAACATCAGTTAACAGCGTCACATTTGTTGGCTTTAAAGAAAACGGGATGACGCTTCTGCGCCATCCCGCTTGTTAGTTTGGAAAGTGGGTCAGTTGGAACCGTCCCTCCTGTACCAGAACCGTCCCCAGTGTACCACCGGATGTCCCGTTAAAATGCGTCGTCTCCGTCATCGGCATCGAAGTTTTCGACTTCGACGGCTTTTGCCCTTTTGTTCTTTCTTGTATGGGTCGAGTGTGCCTTATGATATTCGAGTGCCTCTTCGATCGGACCGTCGAATACGACTTTCCCTTCGTGTATAACTATGCCGCGCTCGCATAGCAGCAGATTCGTTTTGAAGTCATTCCCTGCCATGACCAGAGTCGTCTCCGGAGATATAAGCTCTGAAAAGCGTTCTGTATATCTGTCATTAATGGTGGTGCTGCCGGAAGATATCCTTTCGTCCATCAGGATGATGTCGCCTGTCTCGGCAGTCAGTATCGCGAAGCCTAGCCTCGAGGCACCGCCTCTTGGATAGTACTTTAGCCGGGTCTCTTTTTCATGTGACAGGCCTGCCAGCTTAAAAATCTCTTTTTCGCGAGCCTTGATGGTCTCATCAGACCAGCCCTCGATCTTTGATCGGATCCGGTAGTTCTGAAGACCGGTCAGATTCACATCGAAGCCCGCTTTGTAATCGAGTATGAGCTTCGGCTCGCCCTTCACCTCTACGGTTCCGGCCTCAGGCTTAATAATGTCGGCGAGGATGCGGAGCAGCGTCGATTTGCCTCCGCCCGAAGGGGTGAATATAGTGACCTTCTCGCCTTTCTTTATCTCGAAAGAAACATCTGTAAGCACGCGGTTCTTTTCGCCCGCGCTGCTCAGTATGAGCATGTGCTTTACTCTCTGGAAATTATTCTTATAGCTTCTGTAGGTCTTTCTTACGTGTTCGGCCTTTATTACTGTCTCACTCATACGGCACCCCCTTTACAGCATCTCCGGCAGACGCTTTTCGAGCCTCTTGTAAAGCAGGAAAGTGATCGCCGTAAGGATGACCATGACTACAGCAAAGTTGAACAGAAGCCGCCTTTCATCCCACACCCACACGTGGTAGGCGAAGACGTTCCTGAAACCCTGCGCCAGATAGCAGATAGGGTTATACGTGAAGACCCTGCTTCCCCTGCCCTTTACATTGAACAGGATTCCCGACAGCCAGAAGAATGCCGATCTTATGGTCTTGATGAATTCGACTATGTCGGAGCTCATCACGTTCATCAGCGATGTCATGAGCACCCATACATAAAGGAACATAATGGTAAACGCCACATATATAGGCATCTGAAGCCAGTAAATACTCGGCTTCACTCCCATGGCCAGGGCAAGCGCCATCAATATGAGTATCGTGATGAAGTACACCTTTATCTTTGAGCAGATGGAGATCATCGGAACTGTCAGCAGCGGGAACTTCGTGTGTTTGATAAGCATCCTGCGCCTGTAGAAGCTGTTTGCCCCGCCTACCAGCAGCCCGGATATGAACTGCCACTGCACTATGCCGGCAGCGAGCCATATGAAGTACGGGCACTGCGCGCCGTCGATATTCTTGGCATTCTTGAACCCCAGCGATATCGCGAAATAGAACATCAGAAGATACATCAGCGGTTTCATGACAGCCCAGAAGAAGCCGAGGTCTGAAGAGTTGTGCTGTCTTTTCAGATCGCCCTTGGCTATCGCTACCGTCTGAGGCAGGTAACGTATATTATCCGCGATTATTTTGCAAATCCACCTGATCAAAGTCTCTGTTCTCCCATCAGTCCCTGCGGCTGTCATCAGCCAGCCTGCGCATTATCATCTTATTGCGGGCTTTGTTGTAAAACCTGCGCGGTATCACACGCCCTATCGCAGTCATCAGATCGTGTCTTCTGACCGAACTTCTCTTTCTGGAATCCTTTACGAACACCTCTTCATACATCTTCGCAGAGGAAGTCCCTTCCTCATATGTAAGATACTTGTCGCGGAAGCCGTCTATGCGCGCACCGTATGCCGCGTAATGATCCGCAACGTTTTTCACGGCATCGATGACTTCGCCGTTGTCCATGGCGATCGCACCGGGAGCCTCGGTCGTTATGTCGAAGTAGCCGCCGCGTGTGTCCACGGTGTATGTCTTAAGGTCGTAAGTATAGAATATCATCGGCTTGCCGGTCAGCGCGAAGTCGAACATCACAGACGAATAGTCGGTGATGAGAATATCGGTGATCGGGAACAGATCCTCCACCTTGTCGACCCTGCCACCGTCGAATACGAAGCTGCCGTCTTCAGGAACATCGTAGAATCCGGCAACGAAGTAGTGCGGTCTTATAAGGAGCACATACTCGTCAGCGAGCTCAGCCCTCAGCTGTTCGATGTCGAGCATCATGTCGAAGCGATCCATGTCTCTCCACGTAGGAGCATAGAGCAGCACTTTTTTATCTTCAGGTATGCCCAGCCTGCTCCTGACCTCCGAAGCCGCTTTTTCATCCTTTCTGAAAAGGGCATCAGTGCGCGGATAGCCTGTTTCGAGAACGGCATTGTCGTATCTGAACCATCTCCACGCCATGTCTTTTGTGAACCTGCCCTGTGCTGCAAGGTAATCCCAGATCATGCTCCTCTTTACGACTCTCATCCTCTCCTTGTCAGACGGAAGCTCGTCTTTTACGTCGAGCCCGAAAGTCTTGAACGGTGTGCCATGCATGGTCTGCACGATTATCTGGCCCTCGCGCTTTACGAAGTTCTCAGGGAAGTTAGCGTTGTAGATGAAGTACTTGGCAGTCGCGAGATAGTGATAGTACTCCTCGGATTTGCGCTCCACCTTTTTGGCATTGCCCTTTATCTCAGTATCGGTGTCGTTAAAGAACCACACGAATTCGTATTCCGGGTGATTCTCGAGCATATATTCGTACAGAGCCGCAGGGTTGCAGCTGTAGCTGCGGCCCCAGAGCGATTCGAAAACGACTACGTTCTCTTTGATCGGCTCTTTGCGGAACTCCCTGTATTTCTCTTTTAAAGTTTTAGTGTTTTCCATTCTGTATTTGCGGAGCCATTCGGCCCTATTGATCAGCTGCGCCTGCGAGGATCTTTCTGAACACATCGAGCTTATTGGTCTTATCAAGCAGACTGATGCGCTTCTTCTTTCTCTCTCTCAGCACTTCGAATACGCGGTCCCAGTCTGTCCGTCTGTCCAGAAGCCGGTAGAAGTTATTGGCACTGACATCATAGTCGATCTTGAATGCGTGCTCGTCTCTGTGGCCCTCTTCAGGCACTACGTTCCATGTCTGACCGTATTGCATCTCGAGGCATTCGACTGCGCGGGCAGGCACCGTGAATTCAGTGTCTTCGAATTTATGGAGCTGAGGCTCTGCCATCATGCCCGGCTCGTATATCCTCGGCCTGTTGAACCACAGCCTCACCACACGGAGGTCGTCTGCCTTTTCATCGCCGTACTTTTCGAGCTCATCGCGGAGGCGCTCCATCTCGGCCGCCTTGCCTTCTGCCGCCTCGCGTTCCTTGCAGGCGAAGTACTCGTCCTTATAATCGGCTATTCTGCCGTTGTTTATGAAGCTGTCTGTCTGCATCTCCTGATACAGCAGGCTGTTTTTAATGTATTCGTCAAGATGCTCACGCGGCACGTAGTCCATCACGAACACGTCTATGCCGGTGCCCATGCCGGCTCCGCCCATGAACACCCTGGTCTTTACGAACCTGGTGTCAGTCAGCAGCGTGAACATTCCGAACGGTCTTTCAAAGCGCGGGTTCTTTTCGAAGCAGTCGAAAGCTATGTCGTCCCACGGAAGATCGTCGGAGAGACTGACCAGTTTGTAGTAGTTGTCTCTCGTCATGACGATATCCATGTCGTCATCCCACGGGATGAAACCGTCGTGCCTTATCGCGCCGAGCAGGCTCCCTCCGAAGAGGAAGTACTCTATGCCGTTCTCTCTCAGGAAGGCATCTACCCGCTTCATCAGATCGAGCAGTCTCTGCTGCGCCGGCGAAAGCTTCTCGTCCTTACCGGCCTCGCCGTGCTTTTCCGGGATCTCCTTGAGCGGCTGCCCGTGATGGTCAGTCAGCGTGACGGGCTCCCTGTCAGCCGGTATCTGCCTGAGCACCGCATCCGCAAATGCCGTGCGGCCCTTCTGTCTCAGAAGCGAATCGCTTATCTCCGTGAGCCTGTCGTCAAGATACAGATCAAGTCCGAGGTCGAGGTATTTCTTCAGGCCTTTCAGATAAGGCATGAGCTCTGCCTCGAGCGCATCGAGCTCCCCCGCTTCAAGCATCGCGGCAAGTTCATCTTCGCGCGGAGCCAGATCTTTGTACAGACAGATCTTATCGAAGCTGCAGTCCGTTGCGCGGTAGACTTTGTCTATCTCTTTGTTGTACTTGCGCACATCAGCGCTTTCCCTGCGGTATTCGCCGAGCAGCTTCTCATATGAGGAAATCTCTTCATAAGTAACAACCCTGCTGATCTTATTCCAGCTTTTCTCACTGCTGCGGAAGTGCTTGCTGTCAGGGCTGAATTTCGCAGGTTCAAGGTATTCCCAGCCCGGGCCGAACTGCGCGGTGAAATATTCCCCGCTCTTCTTCGGTATGCTGAACTCCCTGCCGTAAAGCTGCACGGAAGTCTTCTCTTTGAATAGTCTGCCATTGAAGCTGCAGCCATTCGCGTTTACCGTGCCGGCGCCTTCAGCGGCCTGAGCCATGTGTTTATAGTAACCGGCATTTCCGGAAAGACTGCTGAAGAGTTTTCTTTCTATCCTGTTTTTGAGGCTCTTTTTATCAGCGGGTCTCTGCAGAAAATGTACTGTAACGTACATGCAGTTGTTGTCGATCCTGAAGAATTCAGAAGTGTCGCAGTCTGTTGTGCGCGGGTCGAACGCTCTGATCTCAATGCGCGGATACCTGCTGTTGCTGAGCATGGACTCGCAGCCGAAGCTGTCATCTGACGCGGCCTTAAGCGCCTCAGCCAGGCGCACTGCGTGCTTCGCGTCGACGAGCACATCAACGCCGCTGTCTGTCAGACGGCCGTCTCTGTAAGCGCCAAGTGCGGCAGGGCCTGCAAGCCACATGTCTGCCCCGATGCTCCGGCACACATCATGAAGCCTGCAGAGTATATCAAAGTATATGGTTTCCCATTTCTCCACTGAAGTAGTCTCCAATATAAAGCAGATCCAGACCGTTGCGGCTGCAGTCCTGCACCCTGCGGTACAGCTCCTCGCCGGATTCTGTCTCTCCTCCTGCTATAAGCATGTCTGCCTTTACCTTTATGATGTCGTAATTGTCAGGGAACGTCATCAGATAGCTGCTGCATGCCGCCAGAAGCCTTCCGCTGTCTGCAGCCACCTTTCCCTGCTCCATCAGCCATGCCTCTGCAACGATGCAGTCCGGGATCTGATCCCTCATCTCTTCAGGGATCGCCATCAGCGCATCCCTGCACTCCTCAGGTCTGTGATCCTGCCAGTGCTCAGCCATGAGCAGCACCTTGTCAAGCAGATCGAGGGCGTATCCAAGAGCAGCATCTCCGATGTAGCCGCCGCAGAATGCCGTCCTTACTTTGCGGGCATCCCAGTATCTGCCCGAACGTATAAGACTTTCGATCCACACACTGAGAATATCCGGGCTGATCTCTCCTTTGCCGCGGCCGGTCTTTATAAACAGTCTGATGTTAGCGGTCAATTTGCTGAGGCAGTCCAGCACTTCGTCGTAATTCCCCTGCTCAAATGCTGCGAGAATACCGCTTTCTTTCTCCTCAAGGTCTGCACACATGAGGACTGCATTGGCCTTCATCTCCGTACTGAAATCCTCCACAGCCATCCAGCTGTCGAGTCTGCCTATATCAGCAAGTTTCTGTTTTCTGTTGACCTCATTTGCCTCATCCCAGTCGATGAACCTGCTGAGGTCTTTATAGTAATTGTTGTAGCTTACATCATAGTTCTGTATCTGAACGTGATGAGTCTGATCATCGGGTTCCGGTATCATGTACCAGTTATACCCGTACTGCATCCGCAGGCATGCTTCAGGCATTGTCTGCAGGGGCATCCTGAGTCCCTCGAAATCGCAGTACACCGGCTCGCCTATCCATTCCTTCAGATATTTCCTCACAGGGGATCTTCCCGAGCATCTGACCACGCGCCTGTCGCTTTCGTCATATGTATATCGCTCGAGCCTGGCCTTCAGTTCATCCATAAGGGCAGGTTTGCCGATCTGCTCCCGGCGCTTCATGAGCGCAAAATATTCATCCTTATACTTTGCGATATCCTGCTTATACAGCCAGGCATCCACCATCGTCTCCTGATACAGGAAGAGGTTCTTCGTGTGTTCATCGAGCTTGTCTTCAGGCACATCATCTGTCAGGAACACGTCGATCGCCGTGCCCATGCAGATTCCGCCCCAGTACATACGGCTCCTCGATGTCGCCGTATCTGTCCTTTTTGAGAACATGCCGTACGGTTTCGCAAAGTTGTGATCGAGCTCGAAGCAGTCGAATTCTATGTCATCGGGCAGAGAGGATGCCACCTCGATGAGCCGGTAATAGTTATCTCTGTCCACCAGAATGTCTACATCGTCATCCCACGGTATAAAGCCTCTGTGGCGAAGCGCACCGATAGCAGTCCCGCCGAAGAGATAGAAAGTGATGCCGTTCTCTTCAAGAAAAGCGGCTACTTTTTCAAGTAATTCAAGGAGTGCCTGCTGTGTACGGGTCATTATTACTCCTCATCCTCATCATCTTCATCGGAATCGGTGATTTTCATCAGATAACCGTGCTCGAAGCTGAACCTGTTTTTGAGATCGAGCAGGTCAAGTCCGTTCCTGCTGTTATCATTGACTTTATGATAAAGCTCCATCGCATCTTCTTCGTATCCGCTGTCCCATAGAAGGTCACCAAGAATCTTCATAATATCGTAGTTTCGCGGATATGATTCCAGATAGTGCCTGCATTTGCCGATCAGTTCATCCCGGTTCTTATAGTCTGAAAGTCCGTCAAAATACAGGCGACCCTTCGCCAGTATGCAGTCAGGAACAGCATCCTGAATATCTGAAGGGATCTTCGCCAGCATGTTTTTCATGCCTGCGGCGTCGCGGTCCTGCCAGCATGCAGCCAGCTCTGAGACTTTGTCCAGCAGCTCCATTACATTTTTGACGTTTTCGTCATCTCTGCCCTTGCAGAAGGCTTTCGAAACCTTCATGGCATGGTAATATCTTCCGCTCTTCATGAGCTGCATCAGCCACTCCGCCAGTATGATATCCGAGACAGCGCCCGTCTTTCCCGCAGCACTGAAAGCAGCTCTGTAAGCCATAAACGGCTGCATCATATCAAGGAATCCATAATAGTCACCATCAGCAACCAGCTGCATCCTCTCGTCGTCAGTTTCAGATTCATACTGCATGAGGACCCTGTTGACAGCAGTTTCCTGCCAGAACCGCCTTACCTTAAGAATGGTCTCCAGGTTTTCGATCTTGGTACGCTTGCTTATATCTATAGCTTCATATGCGGACTCCCAGTCAATAAACCTGTCCATATCACTGTAATAATTGTTGTAACTGATGTCCGGATTTATACAGAAGTCGTGTGTGAGCTGCTCGGTAGATGCAGGTATCATATACCAGTCATAACCATACTGGAGACGCAGACATGCCTCCGGCTTCGTAGGCACTGCAAACTCCGTATCCTCAAACTTCGCATATTTCGGCTTCTGTACCCAGTCTATCGAGTACTGACGCAGATTGGATCTGGACCAGGTGGTTACTACTCTCTTGTCGCAGTCATCTCTGTCTGCGAATGATTTCAGCTTGTCCCTCAGCTCCTTTATAACAACACTGCGTCCCTCAGTCTTCTCTCTGTCCTTATATGAAAAGTACTCATCTTTGTAGTCAATGATCTTTTCACTGCTCAGCTTGATCTTGTATATTACGTCCTGATGTATTACAAGCGTTTTGAAAAACTCGTCGAAGTCCTCTGAATTCATATCATCCATAACGAAAACGTCTATGGCCGTACCCATGCACCTGCCGCCCCAGAAGAACCGGTTGTACGAGGTACATGTGTCCGTTTTCAGCGAAAACATGCCATATGGCTTGCAGAACTCAGGCGTATTCTCAAAGCACACAAACTCTATGTCGTAAGGCAGCCTGTCTTCCATCTCTACAAGCTGCTCATAGACATCTCTTGTGACCATGATATCCATATCATCATCCCAGGGAATGAACCCCTCATGCCGCAAAGCTCCAATCAGGCTTCCCCCGAGCAGATAGTAATCAAGCCCGTTCTCACGGAAAAAAACGTCAAGGCGTTTCATAAGATCCAGCAGGGATCTCTGGTAGTCATTTAAACTCATACGTCTGACCTACTTAATTATCTCTCCTTTATAATCCATCAGTTTCAGCACTTCTCTGTGCTCGGCAGGCACAAGGCTGTCCAGAACCGCTGCGTGGTCTGATTCACCCTGATGCCTGTATACATCAAGGGTTATGTTCAGAATGTCTTCATCGAAGCACAGTCCCAGTTTATCTTTTTCGCACAGTTCCATACAGTGCATGTATTCTTTAAGCAGCTCGCCGAGCGCAGCATAATCGCCCTTCTCATGCAGACTTACTATCTCATCCTTCATCGGCATATACTTTTGCCAGAGTTTAAATCTCATGTCTGTTCTGGTGAGTATACGTCTGTATTTGTTCACATCATCATGATATGCCCTGAAAGCTCTGTGGCCGCTCTGATACTTTTTAAGATCTTCATAATAACCGTCAAGATCCATATATGAGATCCGTTTCCTGAACTCCGCCCAGCTGTGATCGGCATCACGGAAGCCCCTGACACTTTCTACGTATTCAGGTATTTCATAGCTTTCCCATTTTCTGCCAAAGACCCTGGTGAAGTATCTGGATGCCTGTTCAGGAATAAGAAGCTCGGTACCATTGACCTTGACCCTTTTGCCCTTGCCTATCACACCGGCTTTGAACGCATTTTCGCCAATCACTATCTTATCTGAGCCATTTGCATATCCGTTCGCCAGTTTTTTGAATGCCCACTTTGCTGTGGCATCTTTGCCTTTTTTTCTCTCCTGCTTTTCGACTATCCTTACCATTCTGCTGGCGCTCTCATCTCTTTCGCCAAAGCGTACTTTGTTACGGATCTCATATGCATTTTTCAGAGAGTTCAGTGTGATTCTTCTGATCTTCAGAGAAGGCACATGCAGGGCAAACAGCACTCTGACATATAAGCAGTTGAGGCGGTATTTCATGAAATCCTTATTGTCATAATCTATCGTCTCAGGATCATAGATACGCATCTCAAAAGCGGGGAAGTCCCCGTTTGTATACATGCTGTCAGCGGTATATCTGACCTGCGCCTTGTCGAGGGCATCAATAAAGCGCCATATATCTGCAGCATCAATACAAATATCTATGTTGTCCACATCCAGATGGCCTCTGTATGCTGCAAGAGCTGCGTCGCCGGCAAGCACCATTCTGATGCCTGCCCGGTCACATATATCTTTAACAGCGCAAAGTATCTGAAACTGTTTTTCTCTGCACTTGGCTATTATCTTTGTCGACATAGGATCTCCTTGTCTATTCTTCCATATCCAGATATTTTTCGAGTATCCACAGAAGCCACTTCTGATCACCTGTCATATCTGCAACACAGTGCGGCCAGAACTCTGCTCTCTTCGGGCCTTCCCAGTCCCTGAACCATTCATTCATCGGCCTAGGCATCGGAACCTTAGGAGGTACCTGGAAATCCGGGTAAAGACGCTGGAACACTTCTCTTACAAGATATTTATTCTCTCCGGATCTGATCCTGCTGTAATCAAGCTCTGTAGCCAGATACGTTTCTGCATAAGGAATCACCGTTTTGATTCCGGCTGCTTTAATAGCATTGATATATGACCCGACACTCTCCTTTATATATATATTGGACATGTACTTATATGGGTCTACAATGCCGTCTTTTTCCCACATGGTCATTCCTTCAATCGGCAGGACCGGTTTTCTCAATGCCCTGTGAGGCATGACATATGAGGCTCTCTCTATGAAGTCCGCTGCGTTCCAGTCCTTTGACAGTATCATGCTCTGTCCGCCATAAACAGCATCTGCTGCCTCCCCGAAGATAAGCGTATCAATACCGTCCTCCTTTGCCTGAAGTGCGGCTTTATAGATCTGAACTTCGATGGAGTGGACAGGTGCGCCCTTCTGACGCATCAGGGTTTCGGCATATTGCTCAAAATCTTCCCAGTATATCTCAATGATCTTATGCTTTAATCCACATTCTTCGGCATATTTTGCTGCGGCAGGTGTTTCATCTGTTACTTCCATCCCCGGTACAACACATTTAAATGTATATGCCAGGGAACCTGCAGGCATGAACTTTGCCAGGATCGCGGAATCGATACCTCCGGATAATGCCAGAGCAGTGGTTTTACCTGCATTTTTCCTGACACTGTCCTCCAGATGCTTTTCTAACTCAATTGAGTTGGTGATCGGAACGCGATCCGGAAAGTTTTCGGAAATCGTCGTATTATTCAGTGGATCTATTATCCTGTACATCAGGAATGAACTCATTTGCGTCTCATTAAGTCGGGCCATACGATTGCTCCTTTCGTCTATTTAACGTCATGCAGTCTGTCCTTGCGGACAGCGTTGAGCGCCTCTGTGATCTTTGTCGAAGAGATTCCCTTGGTGTATGGGAAGTAAACGATCTTGATGCCTTCTTTAGCGAATTCTTCTTCAAACTTGTTCCACTTCTCTGTGCCGTACCAGTCATCTCCTACGAAGAGGTACGAAGCTCCGAGCTTCTTGCATGCAGTCAGCTTGTCCATGTCGTACTGCGGAACGGCTGCGTCGACATACTTGCAGCTGCGGACGATCTCGATCCTGTCTTCGAACGGGATCATCGACTGCTTGCCCTTGTAAGCAACCAGCTCATCTACCGTGACTCCTACGATCAGCTTGTCGCACATGCCCTTAGCGTTCTTGAGCAGGTTGAGATGTCCGATATGAAACAGATCATATACTCCTGTTGTGTATCCTATTACCATAGTTTTTGATCTCCTTTATATTCCTTAGTCTATTGCCTGTTTTATCTGTTATTTGATTAGCTTAGCCAGCTTACGCGCTGCCTTGAAGCTCTTGCTGCTGCGGATCGAATCGATCTCTTTCTGCAGCTTTTCATTTTTACGAGTGAGCTGTTTGATCTCTCCTCTCAGCTCGCGGATCTTCGCCTTGCGTCTTTCGAGAAGGTCCTCACGCACCTTCGGCTTTGCATCTTTAGCGAACTCATCGTAGAACTTCTGCGCGGACTCTATGAGGAGGTCGAAACGCGCTCTGTCCTTATCTTCGAAGAGATCAGGATCCATGTCTCCGGCAGCGACCGCCTTTGTGAATACGTCATAAATATAGTCGACATATTCTCTTCTGTGCTCCTCGCCTATCCTTCTGATAGTCATGACGCACTTTTTGAAGAGGCTCATGTAGAAGTCCCTTTTGAAGAGATCCCACTTTTCATCGTTATCCGCAAAGATGAGTCCCTTTATGAACTCGTATTCCTTGTTGATCGCATAGACCTTCTCTTTGTTCTTCACCGAGGAGTTAGGATTGTCTCTGCGGTTGAGGTAGTACGGCCTGTCGATGTGCATCGCCCTCTTTGCGCTTGTGTAGGTCTGCCAGAAGAATCCGTTATCCTGGAACGAAGCTCCCGGAGTCGTGTTGTGGCGTATGCCGTGCTCCTCGAGGAACGATCTTTTATAGATGCCTGCCCAGGTGTTCTGTTTGCAGCGTATCAGCTCAGGCATGCTGCTCGGATCGAGCACTTCGTTGTAGTACTTGCCGTCCTTGTTGAGGTGGTAGTACTTCATCACCATGCTGCCGTCATCCTGAGTGATGAACCTGTAGTAGTCCGCTCTGACCAGGTCGAGGTCGTTCTCTGAAGCGACATTGTAAAGGTCTTCGTACATGCCGAGCGGAACGTAATCATCAGGCTCGAGTATGCCGATGTACTCGCCGGTCGCCTTAGCCATTCCGGTGTTCATGGCCACTCCGTAGCCTTCGTTCACCTTGTCGATGATGACGAAGCGGTCATCGCCCTCGGCCCATTTCTTTACTATGTCGAGCGAGTTGTCTTTGGACCCGTCGTTGACGCAGATTATTTCTATGTCTTTAAGAGTCTGGCGCTTTACGCTTTCGAGAGCCTCGTCGAGATACTGCGCAACGTTATAAATAGGAATAACGATTGATACCTTTGGATTCATGCCGTTTTTTCCTTCCTTTCATTTATAAGCGTTATTCACCGAGTTCCTCTTCGCTCATGCGGAGAGCAGCGAGTATTACCTGATCCATATCGTAATATTTGTACTCGCCGAGTCTGCCGCCGAAGATGATGTTCTTCTCACCGGCAGCTCTTTCTTTATACTTCTGATAAAGCTCTGAATTGCGTTCGTTGTTCACCGGGTAATACGGTTCGTCGCCCGGCTTCCACTCCGAACTGTACTCGCGGCTTATGACGGTCTTCGGCAGATCGTTGCCCTCGCTGTCCTTGCCGAACTCGAACCACTTGTGCTCTATGATGCGGGTCCACGGCGTTTCGGCATCCGTATAGTTGACAGCCGCGTTGCCCTGGAAGTTCGGGATATCGAGCAGCTCCGTATCGAAGCGCACCGAGCGGTATTCGAGCGGGCCCAGATCGAAGCCAAAGTAAGCGTCGATAGGACCGGTGTATATCACCTTGTCTGCCATCGCGTTCCACTTTTCACGGTCAGCTAGGTAATCTTCATTGAGTATGACATCGATGCCCTCGAGCATGCTGGCTACCATCTTCGTGTAGCCGCCGCAAGGTATGCCCTGATAGAGAGCGTTGAAGTAGTTGTTGTCGAATGTGAGTCTGACCGGCAGCCTCTTTATGATGAATGCCGGAAGGTCTTTGCACTCGCGGCCCCACTGCTTCTGCGTATAGCCCTTGACGAGCTTCTCGTAGATGTCTGTACCGACCAGGCTTATCGCCTGCTCTTCGAGATTGCGCGGCTCCGTGATGCCTGCAGCCTTGCGCTGCTCTTCTATCTTCGCAGCTGCCTCCTGAGGAGTAGTCACGCCCCACATCTTATTGAACGTGTACATGTTGAACGGCAGACTGTAGAGCTCCCCTTTGTAGTTAGCCACCGGCGAGTTCGTGAAGCGGTTGAAGACCGCAAACTTCTGCACGAAATCCCACACCTCTTTATTATTGGTATGGAATATGTGAGCGCCGTAGCGGTGCACATTTATGCCCTCGATCTCTTCAGTGTACACATTGCCTGCGATGTTAGGCCTCTTGTCTATGGCAAGAACCTTTTTGCCGGAATCCGCTGCGAGTCTTGCAAAGGTCGCACCATACAGCCCTGTCCCAACAACCAGATAGTCGTATTTACTCATAACGCTCCCTTTGTATTGTGTTTATTTTCTGAAAAATCTTATAAGTTTGTATGAGCGGCTGTTCTTTATCTTTGCCAGCTCCTTCTTTGTCTTATTCAGTTCTTCAAGCATATCATGGTATTCGCCGTACCTGCAAGCTGACAGCATGTCGGTCAGCACCGCCAGGCGGTACCCCTCGTCTGCCTGGATCTTACCATTTAAGCCTTCCCTGAGAAGCTCTGTGTCTATCGCCTTTTCGGCTTCGAGTAGCGCTTCAACTACGGCTCTGCTGCAGTTGTTTATGATGCGCTCACGGTAGTCCTTCTCCATCCTTCTGACAGTCTTGTAATGCAGCTTAGCCAGTTTGTTATCGGCAGACAGCTGCAGACACTCCGTCATGGCTCGGATGAGATGCACCGTCTTGGTCTCATCCCATTTGACGTGACCCGGATCGACCGTATACAGGTAAGTCGCGTCCGGAATGGCGCAGAACTTTTCAGCCGCTGTCATGGCCCTGATGAAGAACGGAGGGTCCTGATAGCGCCTGTAGTAAGGGAATGTGATATTGTTGTCTGTCAGGAGCTTACGCTCGAACAGGTAACAGGTGTAATCGTAATCTTTCTGGAAGTCCTTGTATTGGATGACTTCCTCTTCGATGAAAGTCTGGCTCTTTTTCGGCTTGATGCCCGCTTCGGTTTTGTTAAGTTTCGACCCGCCGGCAATGCTTACGCCGTGCCTCTCGGCCGCGGACACCAGCTTTTCGAGCACATCGCTGTCCGGATACTTATCATCCGCATCCAGGAAAGATATATATTTGCCTTTTGCGTGCTCAAGCCCGTTATTCCTTGCCTTCCCTGCACCCGAATTCTGCTGGCGGAGGATCTTCACCCTGTCATCCCTGCTGCGGTATTCTTCGAGGATCTCAACTGAAGCATCCGGCGATCCGTCGTCTATGCAGATCACCTCGATGTCGCGAAGTGTCTGCCCGAGCACGGAGTCGAGACTATCTCTAAGATATTTCTCTACGTTGTATATCGGCATAATGACCGATACTTTTATTTCATTTGCTGCATTCTCTGCCATACTTACCTCTCAAACAGCAGATCATCTGACCGCTCTTCTTTTTTCCTTCTCGCGGCATGCGACCGGGATCATTCCGATGTATGCCAGCAGCACGAGGCTGGTGGTTATAGGGTAGATGGTGACCTCGAGCATGAACTCCACGAAGTAGCCGGCAAAGGTCACGATGGTAAACAGATACTCAGGCCTCCTCGGCACGCCGCCGAATATGCACTTTATGCAGAAAACTATAACTGCCAGGAACCACAGCACGCAGCCTATGAACGGCAGCACACCTGAGATATACAGCACATCGACTGCGTTGTTGAAAGACCACTTCGATGCCTGATAACCCTCCATCACAGGCCCATCCGGGCTTCCGTGCCCCCAGAATGTGGAGTTTTCAATATAGTACCGGGTTATGATCAGCCTTCCCGATGAGATGTCATCGAGCTTTTCGAAGACTTCATCTCCGCTGACAGCCTCAGCCGCCATGTTATCTTCTGCATTGACCTCAAGATCCATATTGTCAAAACGGCTTAGTACAAATCCGGAAGCCAGAGAAACAGCACTCACAATAAGTATTGCTGCTATAAGCTTTTTCCACTCGATTCTCTCTTTATGCGGTCTGACCGTACTTAAATAATGATAAAGAAGTCCTCCGGCAGTCTGCAGGAGTATGCCAAGCTCAGCTGTACGGCAATTGGAGATCACCGATATGGATATGCAGAAGCCCATCGGCACCAGATAATAAATCGGCTTTCTTTTTTTGTCTGTGAGCAGCAGATAGAAGACCGGGCCATAGAAGGCTATTGTCAGCATTCCGTTATTGTTTGGATTAACAGCCATTCCGATATATTCAGGCAGCACCGCTCCAAGTGTACCGCCTGAGAAAAACGGAACCAGCAACAGACTAAGTATTATAAAAATATACGCCATTACCAGAACCGCTTCAGAAACTATGTTGCACAGTTCTCTGAATCTGTCTTTTTCACTCCATGCGATAAAGATCAGCGGGAACATGAAGATACCGGTCACACTCCACATAAAATAATTCCTTGCAACCGGATTTACAAATGCCATGGCAAACATCATGGCAAAGCAGAGGATCCATCCGAACCAGAATGTATTCCCCAGCCGCAGTTTCCTGAATTTCTTTTTATTCTTAATTCCGGCAATTACGAATAATACCAGTGCCGCAGTCCCTACCGGATATGCAATGTCTGAAAAATGCACAACACTTCTCATTGCTTTGTTGCAGTACTTCAGTAATCCTATGCACAGCAAAGCATAAACAGACGCGTTGATCAGCACTGTTCTGACTTTGTCGGGAATCCTTGATGAAAGGATCGCAATGATATTATTCGCAGCAATATATGGAGTGACTAATACTCTCATTTCTGTGTTTATTCTTTCTCCTATACCGGCTCAAAGAATGTATCCGGCTTCTCCGGATCGAAGGTCTCGTTGGCCCACATGAGAGTCACGAGGTTTTCGGTATCGCTCAGGTTGATTATGTTGTGCGTGTATCCAGGCAGCATGTGCACGGCCTGGATCTTATCTCCGCTTACCTCGAACTCGATCGGTTCGTACGGCTTGCCTGTCTCAAAGTCGATGCCTAGCTTGCGCTCCTGAATGAGTCCGTGGCCGCTGACCACTATGAAGAACTCCCACTTGGAGTTATGCCAGTGCTGACCCTTGGTGATTCCCGGTTTTGAGATGTTTACCGAGAACTGTCCGTGGTCTGCGGTCTTTAGAAGCTCGGTGAATGAGCCGCGGTCATCGCACTTCATGTCGAGATCGAAGGCTACCTTCTCAGCAGGCAGGTATGACAGGTACATCGAATAGAGCTTCTTCTCGAATGAGCCCTTCGGAATCGAAGGCATCATCAGAGTCGAAGGCTGGTCGCGGAACTTCTCAAGGCATTCAACGATATAGCCCAGAGTCGCCTTGTGAGTCACAGGAGCTCCGCAGTAGCGGCCGTCAGCTCTCCATACAGGAGTCAGACCGTCATACTCAACACCATCGATCACCGCTCCCGCTGCAGGGTAGTCGCAGTGATGCGCCTTGCCCTCGAGGGCATCAAACATCTCGTCAACAAGGTCGTCAATGAAGAGCAGTTCAAGTTCGACCGACGGGTCGTTGACTGTTATTGGCAGGTCGTTCGCAATATTGTTGCAAAATGTGCCAACTGCCGAGTTGTAGTTTGGCCTTACCCACTTGCCTGCCAGATTAGGGAATCTGTACACCAGCACTGTTGCACCGGTCTCCTCTGCATATTTGAAAAAGAGTTCCTCGCCTGCTTTCTTTGACAGCCCATATTCAGAGGTTCCAAAACGGCCGGCCAGTGTAGCCTGCACTGATGATGAAAGCATCACAGGGCACTTGTTGCCATGCTTCTTCAGGGTATCGAGCAGTGTCGATGCAAAGCCAAAGTTTCCCTTTTTGAATTCTTCAGGGTCTTTCGGGCGGTTGACACCTGCCAGATTAAACACGAAGTCAGCTTCGCGGCAGTACTGATCGAGTTCTTCAGGTGTCGATGTGATGTCGTACTCGAAGACCTCATCTATCTGCAGTGCGGGCCTGGTACGATTCTTGCCGTCCCTTATATTCTTAAGGTTCTCTACGAGATTCCTTCCAACAAACCCCTTCGCTCCGGTAACTAATATTTTCATATATCTTTTCTCCAAACCATCTTATTCACTACGCCGACATACGACTGAATGATCTTTACGACTTTGTCAGATACGTTTTCATCTACGTAGTCAGGCACAGGAATCCCATTATCCCCGTTAGCAACCATATCAACAGCTGTGTCTACGGCCTGCAGCAGTCCCTTTGTGTCGATTCCGGACAGGATGAAGCACCCCTTGTCGAGTGCCTCAGGCCTCTCAGTCGATGTGCGGATGCACACAGCCGGGAACGGCTTACCGATCGACGTGAAGAAACTCGATTCCTCCGGAAGTGTACCACTGTCGCTGACTACCGCAAATGCGTTCATCTGCAGGCAGTTGTAGTCGTGGAATCCGAGCGGCTCATGCTGTATTACCCTCTTATCGAGCTCAAACTTGCCGTCCTTCTTCATCTGTTCAAGACGGTTTCTTGAGCGCGGATGGCAGCTGTAGAGGATCGGCATGTCGTACTTCTCTGCCATCTTGTTGATGGCGTTGAAGAGCGAGAGGAAATTCTTCTCGGTGTCGATGTTCTCTTCGCGGTGAGCTGACAGGAGAATATACTTGCCCTTCTCGAGACCAAGCTGTTTGTGTACGTCGGATGCCTCGATTTTATCGAGGTTCATATGCAGCACTTCAGCCATTGGCGAACCTGTGACATAAGTGCGCTCCTTAGGCAGACCGCAGTCCGCGAGATATCTGCGCGCGTGCTCGCTGTACGCAAGATTGACATCGCTGATGATGTCAACGATACGGCGGTTTGTCTCCTCAGGCAGACACTCGTCTTTGCAGCGGTTGCCGGCTTCCATATGGAAGATAGGAATATGAAGACGCTTCGCGCCTATAACGCTAAGGCAGCTGTTGGTATCGCCGAGCACAAGCACAGCGTCAGGTTTCATTTCTACCATAAGCTGATAGCTCTTAGCGATGATGTTGCCCATGGTCTCGCCGAGGTCAGCACCTACAGCTTCCATATATACCTCAGGGTCATCAAGCTCGAGGTCCTTGAAAAACACGCCATTGAGGTTGTAATCATAGTTCTGGCCAGTGTGAGCCAGGATAGTATCAAAATACTTGCGGCACTTCTTGATTACCGCTGCAAGACGGATGATCTCAGGACGCGTGCCTACGATGATAAGAAGTTTAAGTTTTCCGTTATCTTTCCAAGTTGCCATTACCGGTCTCCTTTTTTACAGATGCCTTTTCCAAAGTGGTACACCTGGAACCGTCCCTACTGTACCAAAGTGGGTCAGTAAGAACCGTCCCTCCTGTACCATTTACAGGTGCCTTATACCCTTCAGCTCTTCCTGAACATAGTCTGTTGTCAGTATCTTCTGTACTACTCCGTCTACATCCAGAAGCTGTGTATTATGCGATGTATACGACTCATCGGCCTGGGTCTCTACTTTGCCTTCCACGAAGTACTTATCGTAGTTGAGGTCTCTGTTGTCTGCTGAAACTCTGAAGTAATTGCCCATATCTTCTGATCTGAGTCTCTCTTCTCTTGTCATCAGCGTCTCGAACAGCTTTTCTCCGTGGCGCGTTCCGATTATCTTGGTTCCTGTATCACCAAACAGCTGCTGTACGCCCTTCGCAAGGTCGCCGATCGTCGAGGCATCTGCCTTCTGGATGAAAAGATCGCCCGGCTCTGCGTGCTCGAACGCGAACTTAACGAGGTCTACTGCCTCATCGAGGTTCATCAGGAATCGTGTCATATCCGGGTTTGTGATAGTGATAGGATTGCCTGCATGGATCTGGTCGATGAACAGAGGGATTACCGAGCCTCTGCTGCACATTACATTTCCGTATCTTGTACAGCAAATGACAGTGCCGCCTCTCTCGGCCGCAACTCTGGCATTAGCTGTGATCACATGCTCCATCATAGCCTTGGAAATACCCATAGCATTGATCGGGTATGCGGCCTTATCTGTGCTGAGACAGACAACTCTCTTTACCCCCGCATCGATCGCTGCATGGAGCACATTGTCTGTTCCCTCGATGTTGGTCTTGACAGCCTGCATCGGGAAGAACTCGCAGGATGGAACCTGCTTGAGTGCTGCAGCATGGAATATGTAGTCGACTCCCGGCATCGCATCGGCTACGGAACGGGGATCACGAACATCGCCTACGAAGAACTTTACCTTCTTCGCATGCTCAGGATAGCGAGCCTGGAGGTCGTGCCTCATGTCATCCTGCTTCTTCTCATCACGCGAGAAGATGCGGATCTGTCCTATATCCGATGTAAGGAAGTGTTTGAGTACGGTGTTGCCGAAGCTTCCCGTTCCTCCTGTGATCATTAAAGTTGCTCCATTAAATGCGCTCATCCCTCTTGTAATCCTTTCTTTTTTGTATATAAAGTCGTTTATTGCAAATAGAATCTTTCAAATTCTGCACGGTTATTGATTCCGCATTCTGAAAATCTGAATTCCTCTTTCTCGATTTCTATGCTTTTGTACCAGGCCATAACATCGTCGATATTTGGCGTGCTCACTCCGGCGAACTCTGCGATCTGTTTGATTATCGTAAGTCCATACGAGAAATCTGCAGTAAAGTATCTGGAGTGCAGATCCGGAATCAAGCCGCTTTCTGTTTCAACAGACGGTGTTGTAAGCCCTTTGAATGCAGGGATCGACGATATCTTCTCCGTCATTGCTTCAACTGTAGGGCTTTCATAATGAACCCTGAGAGATTTTACATAATTCAGTTGGAATGCAGGGAGAGCTTTGCAGATATCCTGCACCTCTTCATCACATGCTATCAGAAGTTCTGACGATGCGTCATCCCACTCTTCATAAAAGAGAGGAAGGCTCTCATATGATTTTCCCTCATGCCAGTCACCGAATATTGTCTTCAGCCTTGTAGTATGCAATATCGGGTTTGACGGGGTCATGGTCAGATTCAGGTAGTTAGGAATAACGGTAGTATTGATATCAAATATGCTTTCTACTATTTCCGCACACTCCTGAGCCTTCGCCGCCGGCAGAGCTGCCACATGAAGTTCACCCCTATAGCCTGTGGACCTCACAGTCCTGCCCTTTTGTACCAGTCTTGCAATGGCCGGAACCCTTTCAATGCCAAAGAACGTGTTTCCTCTTTCGATGCATTTTCTGAATGCACACTCTGCACCGCCATTGCCCGGGACAACTCCGATCATTGCATCCTGTCTGGTATGTTCATAGATGATTCCTGACAGCGTCTTCATCATGGTTGCAGGCATGGTTATCATGATGATCTCTGCGTCCCTGAAGGCTATTTCAGGATCACTCGTTGCAAGCCTGATCTCTCCCTGATGCGTTGTCTCTCCGGCTTCATTTACAGTATTCAGATGCCCGTTATACAGTTCAGGGCTTGATGTATATACCGTAACATCATGACCCTTTTCTGCGCAGTGAACCGCAAACTGTGTTCCTATATTTCCGCCGCCAACAATTGTTATCTTCATATTTTAGTATTTTAGATGATTCCTTTTGTATTTCAGTTTAGCTCAGCTTTAAGAGCAGCTATCAAAGCGTTGTTATCTTCAGTATTTCTGACAGCAAGGCGCAGATAGTTTCTGCCATTGGTCTTTGTTGTCAGCTCTTTGATCAGCAATTCGTATTTTACCAGAAGAGTTTTAAGCAGCTCTTTAGGCGAGATGCTCTCATCCAGTTCTACCATAACGTAATTTGCCTGAGACGGGATGACTCTTATTCCTCTGATTTTAGAAAGCTCCTCCTGGAATCTTCCTCTTTCGGCACGTATCCTAACCAGTGCCTTTTTATAATCCTTCTTGTATTTTTCTTCAATCTGCAGATAGAACTCACCGAACGAATTGATGTTCCAGATGGCAACATCCTTCTTCATAGACGCGATCGTTTCGGTATCTCCCGATGCCAGCACGCCGAGTCTCAGTCCCGGAACACCGTATGATTTCGAGATGCTCTTCATGACATACAGGTGAGGGTTGTTATCAAGGATCGCCTGTTCTATCAGCGTGCTGTCCTCTTCATCAGCAAAATCCACGAATGACTCGTCCATGACCAGCCTGATTCCCTTCTCTTCAGCCCACGCGATCAATTTAAGCATGTCAGCTTTAGGGATATAGTTTCCACTCGGATTATCAGGATTAACCACTACCAGATTGCATATTTCTTTATCGCCAAAGAATGCGATAAGGTCATCCGCTGTATAAGAGTAATCTCTGTTGTCAGGAGTAAAATCAACCGAGTTTTCTCTATCGTATCTGTTAGGGTATTCATCAAAAGTAGGTCTGACAAATCCTGTGGAGCCCTCAAAGTAGCCCATTAAAGACTTGATCAGTTCTGCAGCACCGTTGCCTACCAGAATATTCTCCTGATGAACACCAAAATTCTTTGCGGCCAGTAACGAGTTGACCCTCATTCCGCTCGGATATTGGGTGAGCAGGGTATCAAAATTCGCCCTCAGCTCATCCTTCATTCTATCCGGAGGAAAATACGGATTTACCAGATAGCAGAAATCCAGCAGTTTCGGATATCTCCAATATCCACCGTATCTGCCTTGAAGCAGCCTGACTCTTTCGTCATCATCAGGAGTGAAAATCGATTCTGCTATATCGAGATCCTGAATGTCATCGATCTCGTACCACTTCTGGCCTTCCAGTCTTTTCGCTTTGATTCCTGGGGCATCCAGCATTGTGATAACTCTCAGGACCTGCTCGTAATACTCATTCTGTCCAAGCGCAGCCTGGTAAGCATCAAGGAAAGGCACATAGTGGGTCTTTGAAAACTCACTGCTGAATTTATAAATATTAACAGTTTTGTAATAGTCCTTTATCTCTTCGAATCTGAACTTGCTTCCCGGTACAAATGACTCTATGTCATCAGCGTCTGTAAGTTTCACACAGGTCCCATCCATCCAGGACTCGTATTTATCGACCAGAGCAAGTGTATTCCTTGGATCATCGATCAATGAATCGAGCACGGCATCTTCGAAAATAAGATCTGACTCAAATAACAGAGTATCCTCCTTACACAGCCATTCTTTTGCGAGTGAAAGAGAATAAATGTTGTTTGTTTTATCGTAGATAGGATTATCGATGTACACGATCGGGGTTCTGACATCAAGCGTACTGATATAATCAATAAGCTTTTGCCCCTCATATCCGACAACTATAACGATTCTCGACAGATTATGCGAATCTATCTGCCGTAGCATCCTTTCTATCAGCGTTGTACCGTTGACCTTCACCATACATTTTGTATTATCACGGGTAAGGTCCTTTAATCGCTTGCCCATACCGGCAGCCAGGATAATCGCCTGCATGTCTCCCCCTTTTTCTTATTATTACGGGATGAAGTGTGATCCTTCCATAATTTAACTATTTATTATACCATGCTTTAAACGCATGGTGGCTCACCTGCTCCTCAACAGGAGGCAACTTCATATAATCTCCATAGTACCGCCTTAGAAAAGCATCGTATCCTTTATTTGTAGAATAGTTCTTTCCCTCAAATTCTATTGTTGTCGTTTCATCGAACAGCTTAGACTCGAATATCCCATTTTCATCGTCAGAATAGATTCCGGTGATCATTCCTACATACCTCGTAAAGCCACCATCCGCTCTGACCGGTCCGAAATTGTTAAGCTTCTCAATCAGTTTGTCCATATTCCAGAACGCACTGAACACTTTTCCCGCAGCAAGGGCAGCGTTCTTTACCCATGATCTGGTTCTGTTGAATGTAAGGTTTTTCAGTATAATAAGTTCGTTATATCTGAAAGCTTTCCTCATGCGTTTTTTTGCAGTTTCATAATCATCGGCAAGATTATCAAGAGGAAAGATGTCAATATACACTCCTATCTGATAATCGCTGTCGACATCCTCCTTCATCACAGTTTCGGTGTTGATCACCTTGGCGAACGGCAGATAATACTTCGGATCTATCTCATGTGAAACCGCTCTGATATCAGCTGCTTCGATCCCATCATTAAAGCTTTTAATGAACAGATCGTAATCCTTTCTTGGCATCATAACATCGACGTCATCATCCCACGGTATATAGCCTTTATGCCTTACCGCCCCAATCAGAGTTCCATATGTAAGGTAATATGTCAGTCCGTTTCTTTCACAGTATCCGCTGAACACATCCAGAATATCGATTTGGATTTTCTTTAATTCATCTATATCAATTTGCTTATTCATATCTCCAGACAAATTTCTCCGTGTGTGTTGATTGTCTGTCACTCTCGGGAGGAATCACCATGTAATCGCCATAGATCTTACTCAGTATTTCATGGTATCCGCAAGGACAGTTGAACAGCTCTCCTTCAAAGTCCATTTTTATGCTCCTGAACCATTCCATTTTAAAGGGAAGGAATCGTCCGGAATGCAGGCCTGTAACACATGCTGCCATTGTGCAGTCATCATAGTTTTCGGCATACATTTTTTTTGCTATCCCTCTTGCAATTCGGTTGACAAAACCTGTTTTCATTCCGCATTTGCCCGTCAGCAGTTTCATTGTATTTACAACTGAATTTGCCTTCATCATAGAATAAGTATAGAGCCTGTTGATAACTTTCAGGAATTTCCTGTTCTGCTTATCAAATGTCTTTTCTGCAAATTCAAGATCCTCCGGAAGCCCATCCAGGGGAAACAGATCTATTCCGATGCCGCCCGCGTCAAGGCTTTCGTCCGGGTTCAATCTGGCTGTGTGAGTGTTTTCTATCTTTGCATATGGCAAAAAGTATTTTTTATCGTTAAAACATGAAGCGAGCACAAATTGACCCGACTCGTTACTATACTGCGACAAAAGCCTCTCATAATCAGGCCTTGGCATCCATAAATCTACATCATCATCCCAGGGAATAAACCCTTTATGCCGAACCGCGCCTAAGAGCGTGCCATATGCAAGATAGTATCTGATACCATGCGCATCGCAAAAGTCCCTGACATGTCTCAATGTATCCAAAGAAGCCTGCTGCTTCTCTTCAACGGACATTATCTTGTATTTTGGATTACTTGTTTCCATTACCTTGTACCATAATATAAAGTTCCAAGCACATCCACCTGATAGTTTTTGCAGGTGTTCATCAGTTTGTTAAAACCGTCAAGTGAGGTTTTATCCTCGACTATTGTTATTATGACAGGTGACGCTTCTGCCAATTCTTTTTCCTTGATTTCCAGACCGGAATTCGCTAATTCCTTTTTTGAAGCGTCGATTCCGGCTTGTGTAAGCAGTTTGCAGACCTCAGCGATAAGCTTGTCGCAGTCCTCATCCAGAGATCCGGGACTGAGAATCGTCACATTACTTTGTTCTTCTCTTTCACAGACAAGCGAGATTTTCTCTGCGCATTCTATTGCCTGGTCTTCAAGACCGATCTGCTTTCTTCTCCTGATTTTTTCGACAGCAGCGCTGCGGAACAACCCTTTCTTTGCGCCATTATTGAAAAAACTATACAGATTTCTTACGCCCGGATAATAACCGGTGTCTGCTTCAGAAATAGTGCGTCTGCGCAGCAGAAGGATGATTCCCAAAGCCACACCATAAATAAATGCACCTATAATGAAACCCGCAGCTCCGGCTTTCACACTGATATGAGGCTCTGGATTATCTTCGGCAGTCGCCTCATTTACCTCACCGGATTTCAGCATAGTTATTGTATTGTATGCAGCCCTTTGCTGATCTGTAAGCAGAGCATAATTCTTAGTATAATTAGTCCTTGCATCAGTCAGCTTTGACATGAATTCAGTTTGTTCAGCAGCCAGAGCAATATTCGAGCTGGTGACTACCTCGTCCGAGATTAGTTTGATATTATGCTCTCCAACAGAACCCGACAGCGGTTTCTTCTGCGCCATTACAAAGCTGTCAATCGCATCTTTCAGCTCTGCCGGATCAGAACCGGAAGGTATGAGTATTTTCACAAGAAGTGTCTCTCTGGCATCCGTGGCTGAGTATGACTCCGTACCACTATCACTGTCCGGTATCACCAGCAATTCATAAACATATTTCTTATCAAGCTCAGGATCGATGGTTTCAGCAATATCAGCGGCAAAGTCTTCACTGAAAAGCGCGTTCTCATACGCTTCGACTAATACCTTGTTCTCTTCTTCTGCAGCTGCATCTATTTTATATTGCAGCTGTAACTGCGCATAGTTGCCCGGGTCAATATGAAATACAAGTGAGTTGCTGTAATAGTCCTCTTTTGCATCAAGCAACTCTTTTTCCTTTAACTGCCTCTCAACAGCTTTTCTGTCTGTTTCATCAAGCCCGTCGAGAATAGCGCTGATGCTCCCCGCAACATCTCCGGAGTCTTCGACGACTACTGCCTGCTCACCGGCTTTATTATAATCTTTAGTGTCCTTCACAAATTTAGCAGAAGAAAACAATAAAGCGAACACCAGCGAAAATATAAGCACTGCTTTCCACTGCTCAAAAAATCTCCATAGTATCTCGATCACATTGATCTCACTATTCATTTTGCGGTTATTGCTTAGCATTTTTCATCTCCTTAAGGGGTCATTCGCTACCTGATATATTGGAAATAATTATCAGGCGCTCTGTAATCCCAAATTTCGTTTTTATTAAACACGCTTATATACGGGTAATTGATACAATTAATCGAGTCATTGTAGCCTGCCTCCCAGATATAGGTATTGATGTTGCTGACATAAACCAGACTCGTAAGCATAATAAGGTATACTGCCATTATCTGGCGGTATCGGTTGTTCAGAAGAAGCATGTTCGGGATAAACCAAACCTCCAGAATTTTAAAGCATATATACACTCTGGTGGCAATAAACATATATGGCATAAGAGCAAAGAATAAAATCTGGCCAAATATATATGCTTTGATCCACCATGGATCATCTCCCTGTAATCCTGTCTCTTCTTTCCATGAGTAGTAAAACAGGATCATGATCGTCAGTGTAATTGCCCTGCTTACAAGAGTCCCTATTCCGAGGCTTCCCGCAGGATAAATGCCCATATACTTGCCAATCACCGGGATAAGCAAAAGATATTGATGCGTGAACGGAATGGCGATCAGACATCCAACTGCAACTGAAATCGGCAAAAAAACTGTCAGTTCAGTTTTTAATGACACTTTCTCAAGGAAAGGTATTGCCAGAAGCACTAGCGCTACCGAGTGGATCAGTGCCATGGCAAAGCACAGAACAATATATCTTTTCCACGCTTTTTTCTCTACAAGAGATATCCCCAAGCCAAGGAATGTGGCAATGACAACACCTTGACGGATTGCGGAGAAATAATATGTGAGCAATACAGTAGGTAACAGCAGAAACAGAGTAAACGCTTTGTTAGTGCAGTTTTTCCACATAAATCTAGCCGTCATCGCCATATCATACAGCCCAATAGCTGCAATCATCAATGTCGATCTGCCATGGAATAGAACTGCGAGCATACGAAAACCTGTCTCTCCATGATTATCTGTTGTGTCTGTTAAAGCATCATGGAGCGAAATGTTTCTCTCTATCAGGTAGTTATATGCAAAGTAATCCGTGCCCTGTCCGTATCTGAACACCAGCAGCGCTGTTATAACAATTACAACAGCAGCGATCGTAAAATCGCTTATTTCACGCTTTAAACTTAAAAGCGCCAGTATCAGAACTATAAGGGAAAGAATAAAGTAGATATACAATTAGCTCTCTGCCTTTTCTTTTTTTCGCATTTTCTTCAAAGCTTCCATTAATAACCGCGGATCAAGGCTTCTGACCATTATCGCATTGTTTCCGCGAATAGGCGCCATAATATATCCGATCACGACGTTAGTGAAAAATTGTGTGATCAATGACGCAAGTGCAGCTCCATGTATACCCAGCAGCGGTATCAGCAGCCAGTTTAAGATAACATTCGCCAGCGCGCCGGAAAGGTTTATCTGCCAGAGATATTTCTGTTTATTGTTTGCCAGGATCCAGATATTTCTTACTGAGCCTATGTAGGAGAAAGTAGTGTACCAAACTACCACCCTCAGCGCACCGGCAGCAGGTGCGTACGAACCTCCGTAAAGGATCAGTATCACCAATTTAGCCAGTATCGTCATAGCTACACTCTGAGCCAGTGATAAATAAATAATGATAGAGTAGAGCAGTGTCAGTCTGTGCTCAAATACATCATTACTGATCTTTAACCCTTCAAATATTGACGGTCTGAACGAATCGATCAGGGCTGCAAACACGAACCCGGTCAGCCCTGCACACGCAACCGCGGCTCCGTAATAGCCTGTAGCGGTTTCATCAAGCATCTGCTTCAGCATGATCTTATCTGTCTGCGCAAAGATAGTGACCATCATGCTTGAAACGATATAATGCTTACTTTTATTGAACAAAAGCGAAGCAAGTTTAGCTGAAAAGCGGAACTTGCCGCCTCCGAGTCTGCGGTAAACAATTATAGCCGCCAAAGCGATAAGGCCATAATCAAGCGCATTAGATAAAGCAAACCAGTAAATGCTCTTTTTTGTAACAAGAAGCCAGATTTTGTAGGATGCAACAACAAAGTATACAAACAAGCTTATCAGAGATGTGTACTTCGAAAGCAGTTTTGCCTGAAACCAGTACTCTATCATATCCATTGCCTGAAATATTAAAAGCAAACTATATAACAGGCAAGTAATGACAGTGACCGGCTCCCCCGGATTAAGAGCAAAAGCTACAGAGGTAACACCTGCAACACAGAACAATGAGGATACAAGACTCAGCATTATGGATGTGCCAAGGATCTCACCCTCCTGTTCCGGTTTATATACGATTTCCTGAACCAGAACGTTATTGATTCCGAGCTGCATAATTGGTGCTGCAAATGCCACAAGCGAAGCTGCATATGTTATAAGCCCGTAATTCGAAGGCCCTAGGTATCGTGCCGTCAGCATATTTATAACCAATGCCAGTACGGCCTGAACGACCTTGCATATTATTATCCACGATGCATTTTTTAGAACCTTATTGTTCATGCTTTATGTTGATGTTCAATATAACTTAATGTATTCGTAAAATTGTTTCTTTTTTTCAAAGCAATGTGCGCGCTCGATACAATCACTCTTGTTGATCGACTTTTTCTCGCATATATCCACTATTGCCTGTTTCATGGCTTCGATATCTTCCTTCGGAACAACAACGCCGGTTATATTATCCGGGATCTCAGGGCTTCCGCCTGTATCAAAGGTAACGATCGGCGCACCACAGGCCAGAGCCTCAATATTGACCGTTGGGAAATTATCTTCTCTTGTCGGATTCGCAAAAACATCGGCCGCAGTATATATTTCTGCCAATTCCTCCTGCGATCCGGTACGATTGATGCATTTTATACCTTGCTCCGACAGCTTTTCAGCCAAACTGTCATCCGTACCGACCATGACAATCTGATATTTGTCATCAAGCAGTTTATTGAGTTCGACAATTACATCCAGGCCCTTTCTTCTGTTCCAATCCATAGCAAGACCAAGCACTATATGTTTTCCTGACGATTTCAGTTCGTCATACAATTTCCCCGTTGTCGGTTTAAACGTATCAAGGTCGATTCCATTGTTGATCGTTTTTACCGGATATTCTTTGAGAAACGATTTCTTTACCAGCCCCGCAAGCCATTTTGACGGAGTAACTATAGTCATGTCGCTTACACCTGAAAAGACTCGGTTCTTATAAGCCCAGCTTTTCGAGGTGTTATCACGGTTCGAAACAGGGTATTCATCTTTAGGATATGGACAATTGCCGCACCCTTTGACCCATTTATCACAGGAATATATGTCAAAATAAGGACAACGCCCTGTGAACGCCCAGCAATCATGCAGTGTCCAGATCACCTTAACATCATTTTTCTTAATATATCTGAAAAGAATCGCTAAGTTTATGTAAGCATTATGCAGATTGTGGAGATGGATAACATCAGGCTTTATCTTTTTTAATAACCTTGTTAACTTCCATGTTGAATAAACCGAGAATTCTCCCGACAGCCCGGTTACTCTGCTCAGCCATATATGCAAGTACCTGTCTAAATAATTACCGATGACAATGTCATCTTCGCCATATACAGTTTTGTTATTTCTGGAATATGCAGAGACGGTATATGCCTTCATACCGTTCTCTTCCGCAAGTGATTTCAGCTGTCTGACGATATTACCGGTACTGCCATAAAGAACAGTGTTGATCAGTACGATTTTTTTCTGATTACGCTCTTTATTCATTTGGTTCTGTCCCACATTGCGATTATCCGGTCAACCTGTGCTTCAGGAGATTTCTGTTTCAGCACATACTCCTTTGCCCTCGCTGCTTTGATCATAAGCTGTTCACGGTCTGACTGGATCAACGCTCTTAATTCCTCTGCCAGTAATTTCGGATCCTCTGAATATATATAGTTCAGAAGATCATCATAGTCCTCAGTCAAGCCTTCAAGCCTGTACATTACAGTTGGTTTCCCCGTCATCATATACTCGGCTGTTTTTGAAGGGAAAGAGTACTTAGTAAACCCTCCCGAAGGGGTTCGGGGATTGATCATAAAATCGCACTGCGCCTGCACACCGGCAATCTTGCTGTGATCAATCGATCCGAAAAATCTTATATTACTGTTGGTTTTCTCCTTTTCCTGGATGTAATCATCAGAGTCTCCGTCACCGCAAATCCACAGTTCAGCTTCAGGAAGATAGTCAAACGCATCAACAAGGGTAATTATACCGTTAGTGCTTCGTGTCGATCCTGTATAGAGGAAGCGGTTTCCTGCTCCTGAGCGTTCTTCACTGCTGCCATCCTTATCGGCCATGCTGTCTATGATACAGTCCACTATCGTATAAGGTTTATCACCGATTTCCATTGCCTCCGCAAGATATTTTGTCAGCACAACAAATGAGTCGAAACTTTTCATCAGGCTGATAAGCTTCTGTCCCTTCCGAATGTTCCGGGAAGTATTTTTCGTGTATATACCATCCTTTCCCAGTATAGGATCCGTTTGAAGCAAGCATACTTTCAGTCCGGGATGCTTCCTCTTAAGCGAAGCTGCCGCTTTAACAAAAGGAGGGTACATGGAGTATATAAGCAGATATTGTTCCTTATTCTCGTTCAGCTCCTTTTCAATCAGTTTCTTTATTCTCTGCTCCTGAATCGTGTGTTTCAGAACCGGCAGATTTATATATCCGATTTGCTGATATCCGGCCTTCCATTTATCGGTATGCATCATTGCTCTTTTATAATGGATCGGATAGCTCCCGATTGGCGGAACATGAATCACTTTAACATTCAGATCGCGTTGATTCTCAAAACCTTTTAAAAGATTATTCTGAAAAATATGCGGAGCCATCTGAATTCCTGCTTTAGAATCTGCTTTCGCAGCTTCTAAAGTTTTCTCCGAATACATCAGACCGAGAAAGAATATTTCTTTGTGTTTACCTGTTGTTTTGCTGTTTTTACTCATGTTGCTAAATTGTTTATGCATAATACTCAGCAAGATACTGCCTCGTAGTCTCGGATTTATCCCTGACAGCATCAGATGCTGCGACAGCACTCAGTTTATCAATGGCTTCTATAATGCCATTTAAGTCTCCCTTTGCAACAACGACTCCATCAGATCCTGCAGTCTCCGCACTTCCTCCGGCATCATACGTTATAACCTGAGTCCCGCACGAACGCGCTTCCAGACAGACAGTCGGATAATTCTCGCAGTATGAAAGGCTCAGCAGTGCAAACGACGCGCTATACAATTCTGCCAGCTCTTTAATGCTGTTCGTTCTTTCAAGGCCTATGATCCTGTCCGGCAGCTGTGACAGCTGCTCTTTTGTAAGTCCGACCATGACGAGCTGATAGCAGTCATCCAGCATATTCGCAAGTTTCAGATAATCCTGCCACCCTTTCAGATCGTTCCAGGCAGTCGCTACGCCAAGCAGCATTTTTTTATCGGATATGCCCAGCGTCTTTTTAATATCGCTCTCGATTGGGTAAAACTGCGATGTGTCTATTCCATTATTTATGACTTTTACCGGATATTCCTTGAGAAACGATTCCTTGGTCAGCCTTGCGAGCCATTCCGAAGGTGTAACGATCATCATATCAGGAACACCTGTAAGGAATTCTCTTTTCTTTCTCCAGTTTGCTTTGCTGTGATCCGTGTAACTCGCAGGGTATTCTTTGATAAGAGGGCATTTGTAGCAGCCTGTCTTCCAACGTTCGCAGTTGACTGCATCGCAAAATGCGCTATGTCCGGTAAAAGCCCATCCATCGTGCAGTGTCCAGATTATCTTCTTTCCGCAGCCCCGAAGATAATCAAACAGCACTTTGAGATTGATGTAATAGCCATGAATGTTATGCAGGTGTATGACATCCGGATCATAGCGCTTGACCCAGTCAATGAATTTAATGGTAGCCCTTTTGCTTCCAAATCCGCATCCATCTGTCAGTCTTGCTCTGACTCCGTGCAGCTTCACGTCAATGTCGCTGCCGATTTTTACAGCATACTTTTCGTACTGTGCCGGGACTTGTTCTCTGCCATATGCGATCTTGACTTCATGTCCCTCGCTCTCAAGCGCTGAAGCCAGATCTGTACATATGCGTCCGGTACTGCGGATTCCACAGACTACGTTGATCATCAGAATCTTCATCTGCTATTCACCTTTAATATATATGTCCATTTCATCCATCAGAGCCGCTTTATCAAAATGAGCCTTGCAGTACTCAGCGGCATTCCTGCCCATTTTTCTCCAGTCGACATGCATAAGTTCCCGGATTCCTTCAGCGAGAGCCTCTGCATTACCAATCGAACAGCAAAGGCCGCAATCTGCTTCCCGGATGATCCTTTCCGTCTCGCCGGATGCAGATGCAATTATTGCTTTACCACAGGCCATGTATGACTGGAGTTTTGCAGGTATTGTCTTTTGCCAGAGAGGTTCATTATTGAAGCTTATGAAGCCTGCTTCGCACATGCTCAATATCTCAGGTATCTTTTCTGCCTGAACACGAGGGATCATAATGAATTTCTCTTTTACGCCAAGTTCTTCTATCTGCCTCTCAAGTTCAGGCTGATATCTGCCATCACCAACAATTACGAAAGAAACCTTTTCGTTCTTAAGAAGCTCGGCAGTTTTAGGGAGAATCTCCAATCCTTGTGCTGTGCCGATGTTGCCGGTAAAGGCGATCTTAAATGAGCCATCATCCGGTATGCCTTCTATTTTCTGTTCAGGCATCGGTTTGTAAAACTCTTCGGCATACTGAGGCCAGTAATGCACTTTCTCAGCCGGTACTTTATTCTTTCGTTCTGTAATTGCTTCTACAAAGCTCGGGCTGGTAGTGAAGATCTCATCAGTTTCTCTGTAAATCTTATCTACCATCTTATCGATCGGTCCTATTACAGCTTTATTATGGATGCCCGTAACAGTCTCTACATTTTCCGGCCAGAGATCCTGGACATACAGATACACAGGCACTCCATATCTTTTGCCGTACCATACACCTATAAGTGCCTGTGTCATAGGACTGACTTCAACTGTAAAGACCAGATCAGCGCCTATATCATTCTTTTTGACCCACTCATGCCCGGCTGCTGCAAACGACAGATAGTTGGCTGCCATGCCTGCCGCATTGAGCAGTTTATTGCTGCTGTTGCCTCTGGCGATAAGAGGGATCCTAATTATCTCAACGCCATTCCAGGTCTCTCTTCTTCTCTTCGTATACCCGTAGCCATCGTAGAACCTACCCATAGGATAATTCGGGATACCTGTCAGCACAGTCACTTTGTATCCTCTTCTGACCCACTCCTGTGCTATGTCGTTCACACGGAATGTTTCCGGGTAAAAGTACTGCGATATCAGAAGGATATGCTTTTTGTCAGTCTTTTTTTTTTGAATTACGCCGCCCTCGGTCTCCATTATTGACTGCTTCAGACTCGTTTTTCGGTACTCAAACGAGTATTTCGAAAGGCTCTGATCATAGCAGCTGTTTCCGAATGCTTTGTTTACAAGGCCGCTGATTTTTCCCGGCACATGTGCTGCAATCAGTACTGCAGGACTCAATGCCTTTGTGATGAGAACCTTTCTCCCGCTTGCTGCCGCAATGTCCCGTACCATTTCGCTGGTACGAGTATATGTTTCGTTCTGAGGGAAGTATATCCCGCCTTCTCCAGTCGTTATAAGATTGCAGACGAACTCACACAGATTCCCTATGTAAAGCATGGACCTTTCGTTCTGTATATCAGGGAAGACCGGGAGCTTTTTTGCCATTTTTGCAAGTACCGGGTAATTCCCTTTGCTTCCTTTGCCATATATCATAGGAGGTCTCATGATCGCCACTTTGAAGTTTTCATCCGCAAGAGCTCTGACGCCTTTGTCTGCCTGCCATTTAGAATCCCCGTAGAAATTCGCAGGTGACGGACATGTATTTCTGTCGACCACCTTTTCTTTTCCATAAGGTGCTGAATCTCCATATACTATCATGGAGCTCATGAATATGAACTGCTTTACGCCTTCATTCTTAGCCTTGCGTGCTGTCTCGATCGCAAGATCCGTATTTACGGCATAGTACTTTTCTTTAACTTCATCAGAGACATTTCCGACATCGGCATGAGCAATTCCTGCTACGTGATACACGCAATCATATTTGCTAAAGTCTTTGTCTCTCCACGATACGTCTATCATGTCGATCGTATCTGCTTCCAGGTTCGGGAAATGCTCTGATGCATATGCTTTGACCGACTCTCCTATGTAGCTGCCGGCACCTGTTATCAGCACCCTTTTTGATGCGTTCCTGTCAACACACAGGTCAAGATCGCAGCCCAATACTGCCTCAGGGTCCTCCTCCGGAACTCCCTCTCTGCGAGAATCGCGCATGGCACCTGTACCGCCTTCTACAACACCTTCACTGCGGGCAACGGAAAAAATGGTGCCAACAAAACACTTGCAGTCAAAGGCAAGAGCTTTAAGGCCACCTTTCCTTATACACTCAGCATATTCTCCGTCAAACGCCGCTTTCTCCTGAAGTTCAAGCTCATCGCGGCCGTTTATCTGCGCCCAGCCGGTGAGTCCCGGTTTGAGTTCGTTTACTCCATACTTGTCACGTTCAGCTGTAAGAACATCCTGATTCCATAATGCAGGCCTAGGCCCGATCACCGACATGTTCCCTATAAAAATGTCCCATATCTGAGGCAGCTCGTCCAGGCTGTGAGCACGAAGGAATCGGCCTACACGTGTGATGTACTGATCCGGATCGCCCAGCATGTGGGTAGGAACATCGTGAGGCGTCGACATCTTCATTGATCTGAATTTGTGCAGTTTAAAGAATTGCTTGTTTTCTCCGACTCTCTTTTGTGTAAAGAAGACAGGGCCTGGATCATCGATCTTTATAGCAAGAGCTACAGCTCCGATGACCGGGCCTAAAACAATGAGTCCGCAAAAGCTTAGCGCGATATCGATTGCGCGTTTTACACGCCTTTGATAAAAGGCTGTATTCTTTTCAGAAAGGCCGACTGCTTCCAGATGCCCTTTTACACCGTCCGCATTTTCAGGGTCAGTCTCATCAGCAACAAAAATCACCTTCCTTCCCTCAAGGATGTTTTTTTGCTCATCTTCGTTAGCATATACACTGTCGCCCTTTTTAAGTTTTGCAATGATGCTCAGCACAACAAAAGAGATCCCTGTAAAACCCAGAAAAATGCCTGTTGCTTTCTTAATGCTTTTCCTCATAAATGTATTCCGCCTTAATCCCATGTTCTCGGCTGATATGTCGGGCAGATGTCCTTGATATCTTTGCGGATGTCTGCCATGTTGTCTTCAGCCTTGTCTATCAGCTTGTCAAGCTTTGAAAGGAATACCTCTTCATCAAGCTCAATCGGTTTGCCTATGTGTATTTTCTTATTATCTGTCTCCTGCAGGCCCTCTTCAGCCATCAGAAGCTCTTCGTAGAGTTTTTCTCCCGGCCTGAGGCCGACAACCTCGATCTTTATATCTTTCTCAGGCTCATACCCCTTCATGCGGATAAGGTTGCACGCAAGGTCGTAGATCTTGACCGGTTCGCCCATATCGAGGATGAATATCTCTCCGCCCTTAGCCATGAGTCCGGCAGTCAGTACCAGCGATACCGCTTCAGGAATGGTCATGAAGAATCTGGTGATCTCCCTGTGTGTAAGTGTTACCGGGCCGCCTTCTTCGATCTGTTTCAGGAAGAGCGGGATTACCGACCCGTTCGATCCAAGCACGTTACCGAATCTGACTGCCACGAACTCCGTTTCAGACCTCTTGTTGTAAGTCTGGACTATCATTTCGCAGATGCGCTTTGTGGCACCCATTACGTTGGTCGGGCGGACAGCCTTGTCCGTCGAGATCATCACGAATCTCTTTACCTTGTACTTGTCTGACAGTTTCGCCAGGTTAAGAGTACCGAGGCAGTTGTTCTTGATAGCCTCGTTTGGCGATGTCTCCATCAGCGGCACATGCTTGTGAGCTGCCGCGTGATATATCACATCAGGCCTGTACTTCGCGAAGATGGTCTCGAGTCTGTCATAATCTCTGACAGATGCTATAAGAACCTCAAAGTCCGCGTTAGGGTAGTAGCGTCTGAGCTCCATTTCGAGCTCGTATGTCGAATTCTCATATATATCGACGATCACAAGCTTTTTCGGCTCATTCGCGATTATCTGTCTGCAAAGTTCCGAGCCTATTGAGCCTCCTCCGCCTGTGACCATGACCACCTTGTCATGGATAAAATTATGCAGTTCCGGATTCTTTATGATGACAGAATCCCTTCCCAGGAGGTCTTCGTAGTTTACGTCTCTTACTGCGGAACTGAGCGAGTCAGTCAGTGTGCTTGCGATCGCAGGCAGTCTTCTGACTCTGGCATTTGTCTCCTGACAAATCGTAATGATGTCGCGCACATCTGCCGGTGCTGCTGATGGAATGGCTATGACTATTTCATCAACGTTGTACTTGTCCGCCGCGTCAACGATGTTCTCTCTTCCGCCGATGATAGGGATATCGTTGAGTCTCTTTCCTTTCTTCTCAGGATTGTCATCTATAATGCAGCATACTTTGATGCGGTTTCTGCTCAGCTGATACTCTTTTATGAGCATGGTGGCTGCAGCGCCTCCGCCGACGATCATTACGTTGCGTGTATCGCCTTTCTTATTGCGTCTTTTTTCTGCGCCTCTGACGATTCTTACGATCAGCCTCGAAAAGCCGAGAAGCAGACCCAGGATAAGAATATTGAACGGGTAATAGCTGCGGAACATGTATATTCCCAGAAGCATTTTATAGACTATGTAAATAGCTTCTGTGATCACAGCCGATTTAGCGCAGTCGTACAATTCACCTACGCTGGCATAAGTCCACACTCTGTTGTACAGTCTGAGCGCAACATTGACCCCGATAAATATTGCGATGTCGAGTGGAAGCCACTTGAGCGTGATCATAAAGAATGATCTGGCCACGCCAGTCTGAATTGAAAAAATACCGAATCGCAATACATAAGGCATGACAGCGCTGATTATCGCTGTCGCTATATCCATTAATACAAATATTGCTGTGCTTGTTCTCTTTTTTACGTTCATATGCAGTTTTGGCACTCCAAAAAACCGGGCGCTGCGTCCGTTCAAAAATAAAGGATAGCGCCTTTACAATTGATTCGTATAGGCACTATCTCTCCTTTCCATCAATTGCCTTAATTTTAAAGGAATTGAGGCTTATATTCAAGTTATTCACACTATCTTCAATATCTGTAACAGATCGCTTTTTTAATCTGCTCCGTTGTTTCATTGCCGACCAGCATGTCTACAAGTGTGAAGGCGAAGTCAAACGTAGCTCCAAGGCCCTGGCCTGTGACTATGTTGCCGTCGACGGCCACACTTTTCCCTGTAAGGGCTGCGCCGGCCATGTGGGCCTCGAAGTCAGGGTGGCAGGTAGCCTGCTTGCCTTCGAGCAGGCCAAGAGAGGCCGGCAGAGAAGGCGCTGCGCAGATAGCCGCGAGATATTTGCCTTCGGCGGCCGCGAATTCCCGGCACTCCTCAACGACTATATCGCTCTTGCCCATGTTCTCGGTACCGAGGCGGCCGCCAGGCAGCACTATAAGGTCTACCGGCTCAAAATCCATGTCTGATGCCATCGCATCCGCTATCACCTTTATGTTTCTCGAAGATTCCACCTGACGCCTGTCCATAACAGATGCCATAACTGTTTCAACGCCGGCTCTCCTGAGAATATCTACCGTTATAAGGGCTTCACACTCTTCAAAGCCGTCGCCCAGAAAAACTATTGCTTTCATATCAATACTCCATCAGGTTTTATCAGTTGCTTTTTTCCATTATATCATATAGTGGGTCAGGAGGGACGGTTCTGACTGTACCACTTCAGCTAAATAAAGAGGATGCCACGCTGGCATCCTCTCTTTTCATGTCTGCTTTTAAGAGTGGTACAGTCAGAACCGTCCCTGATGTACCAGGCGGAATCGTCTGCTGCATCCCGCTAATTTTTCTCCTCTTTCGGAGCTACGTCAGGATCGATCCTTGAATACTCTTCGATCGAGATCTCGCCTGTCTTTGAGTTCGGGTGCCATGTGTAGCCCTTAGCCTTGAACTGCTTCTTGACGATCGCTCCGTCAGATCCGGCATAGTAGTACTTGTCATTGTGCTCTACGAAATCATTTACGAGAATGACTCCGCCCTTCTTGACGTAGTACTGATTCTTGTTGTAGGTGTACATTCCCTTCTTCGTGATGATCTCGTACTTGGAATTTGTGAGATAGTGTTTCTTATTCCATGTGAGATATCCGAATTTGAGCTTGCCGTCAGCCTGAGCGAGATACTTCTTGCTTCCGATCGTGAACAGCGTGCTTCTGTAGATCTTGCCGCCCTTCTTGGTGCCGTACTTGAATCCGTCATATGTGAATACGCCGGCTTTCGTTCTCAGTACGCCCTTGCCGTTTGCATAGTACATGTTCTTCTTCCATGTGAAGATGCGGGTGTAGATCTTTCCATTCTTGGCTGCAATGTAGTACTTGCCTTTATACTTTACCTTCTTGTTAGTGGTGACCTTGCCGCTCTTCTTGACATGATAGCGATGGCCATTCCACTTAACAATGCCGACTTTCTTGCGGATAGCACCGCTGGCCTTCGAGTAATAGTAGTACTTGCCCCACTTGTGCACGCCTACTGCGATAGCTCCGTTAGCCGTAGCGTGGTAAGCGTTTCCGTTTACCTTGAATGCCTTGTTGACTCTGAGCACACCGTCGCTGTTCATCACGTAGTACTTTGTTGCGCCGACCGTGCAGAAACCGGTTGCGGTGCGGATAGCTCCGCCTGCTTCTGCCAGATAGTAGTTAGCGCCGACTTTGACAGTGCCGGCTGTGTTTCTGATTGCGCCGCCTGACTGGATAAGATACTTCTTACCATCTACAGTGACGAATCCTGCGTCAGTCTTAACCGAACCGTCAGAATTGACATAGTACTTGTTGTTTCCTTCAACGTAGAATCCTGCTGTCGAAGGAATCACTCCGCCGTCATTTGCGAAGTAAGTCTTTCCATCATTTGCCTTGAACGGACCCTTGGTTGTGAGAATCTTACCGTCTGTCTTAGGGATATAGTACCTGTGATCAGGTGTGAATCCTACAGTCATCTGGACCTCACCGCCGTCCTTGATGTAATACTTCGCTCCGCTTATGTCCTGAACACCTGCAGCAGTTTTTACCGTACCATTGTCTTGTACGTAGTAAGTCTTTCCATCGACTTCTTTAAGGCCTTGCTGCCAGTATACGAAGAATCCATTGTCAAACTCCTCATGATAGGTGACAAGGTAGGTATAGTTGCCGCTGACCGCATTCCATGCTTCTCCTTCAGTGCTGACCTCATGAGTATAGCCTGATCCTGTAACGAGCTGAGCCTTATGCGGAACGACTCCGGTGCTGTCAGCATAGAAAAGGCTTGTGCCGACAGGTTCACCGTTCTTGATTCTCTTTGCCTTGAAAACGCCTGTTGCGATTTGCCCGTTCTTTTCGGCCTTGGTATAACCGCTTCCCTCTACCCAGGTGTAAGTGTCATCTTCTGCCTGGAGGGTTATCTCAACCGGCTCTTCTGCTTCAGCAGCTGCTTCCGGTGCTGCAGCTTCTTCCGCCTCAACTGCTTCTCCCTGCTCAGCAGGAAGTGCCTCTTCGCCCTCAACGACCGCTTCAGGATCCTCTGTGGTTACCTCTTCATCCATCACGATCGGAGTACCCTCATCTTCTGCGCCGTCGACTGCATCAGCAAATACCGCAGCCGGGCTAAATGCCATCAGTAACGCGAGCAGATAAATAAGACCTTTTTTCTTCATCAACCTATTATCCTCCTTCCATGTACCGGTGCCATTCCAAATAATAGAATTGGTTGCCGAAGATTATTTTAGCATATATCCATGTTCTTGTGATAGACGTTAACATTTGTCAATATTCTTGTTGCGCTTCATGACAGCAATGCCTTGCCCTCTCGCGCATTGCCTTTAACTGAAGCAGAATTTCTTGACAACAGTCTCTCTTCTCAAATAAATTTGTACTGACAAATTTAAGCGATATTTTTGGGACGGAAGATATGGATCGTAAGGCAAGGCGGATTCTGAATAAAGCTTTTACGGTTATGCTCGCAGCAGCGCTTTTGTGCTGCGGTCTCCCTTTTGATGCGCAGATAGCTTTCGCGGAAACAGATGGTACGGCGAGCGCGTTAGAGCAGATGGAGACTACGGAAGCCGAAGCGGAGGATACCGAGGCGCTTGCTGCACCTGAGACCGGGGCAGAGACTGTTGTTCCGAATCCGGAGGACCCTGAAACCATAGTTTGCGAGACTCCGGCGGAGTACACCGAGGCCACCGGTGATCCGGACCCGGAGGGCACATCGCAGTTCTCGCTAAAGCGGCTCATGTTATTTATAGATGAAGGAACTCTCGCGGACAGCCATGGTGCGATCAGCTCCGTGTATTACACGACCGGCGCATTCTATCTGCTCGAGTATGAGACTCCTGCAGCCACAAAGAGCGCGTATAAAGACCTTTGCACCGAGCTCGGAGATGACAGGGTGTTCATAGACAGGCCTCTTGAGCTGCTGGACACTCCTGCTCAGACGACAACGACCGCTACACCCGACCATGATTCGGCGTCATATGGCGTGGACCTGATGCACCTCGACACGGCACGTGATGAGTATCAGGATGAGCCTGATCCGGAAGATCCGGTCATAGTCGCAGTGCTCGATTCCGGCGTGAATGCGACGCACGAGATGTTCTCGTATACTGATGCCAAGGGCAACACCGAAAGCCGGCTGATCATCAACGAAGACGCGAGCTTCGCTTCTGAGACTGACGGTCCGGTCAGTGTAGACAACAACGGCCACGGCACCCATGTTGCCGGCATTCTTGCAGATGGTACATCACACCAGGTGAAGCTGATGCCGCTCAAGCTGTTCCCGCAGGAAAAAGGCGCTACGGACAACTTGTACGTTTCGCTTTTATATGCCAGGGACCACGGTGCGGATGTGATCAATATGAGCTTCGGCTACGATAAAAAGTATTCTGATACGATCGCTCTGCTCGACCCTGTTTTTCAGGAACTGCGTGAGAAGTACGGGATCATGTGCGTTGCCGCGGCAGGAAACAGCAGCACCGAGCCGCCTCGTTACCCTGCGACTTCTCCTTATGTAGAAGGTGTTTCGCAGCTGTCCTTCGTGGACGGCAAGCTGGAGCTAACCAGAGAATATCCAAGCGACGGCGACCTTATAACCTACGCTGCTCCGGGCACCAAGATCGTGAGCGCCGGAAAGGCATCTGAAGCAGCCTACGTCACGAACAGCGGAACGTCCATGTCGACACCGCATATAGCAGCCGCAATGGCAATGGTAAAACTCGCCAATCCGGATTTTACCCCGCAGGAGATCAACAGCACGCTCGATGAGCTTGTGCGTTCGAGCACGAGCCAGCCGGAGGGCATGTACTTCTGCGAAGAAACATACGGCATGCCGATATTTGCAAGCGACGAAGAGCCCGTACCTGTTGTGCCGGGCATACAAGGCTACAGCTTTAAACTTAAGCAAAGCGCATTTACATATACCGGCAAAAGGAACTATCCTGCTGAAGTTGAGGATGAGGCGACCCGGACTGTCGATGGCGATACTTACACGGCTGTGAAGGATACGGACTTTTATGTAACTCACTCCAACTGTGACCGGGTAGGCACTGCAGTCGCTGCAGTCCACGGGATATATCCAAACCTGAGCGGGACCAAGTACCTGAGCTATAAAATAAATCCTGCCGGGACGAAGGTGAAGAAGCTGATACGGTCCCGAAAAGCGATCACCGTCAGGTGGAAGAAGCAGTCGATGAAGATGCCTGACCGCAGGATCGATGGCTACCAGATACAGCTTGCGACCAACAAAAGGTTTACCAAACAGGTGAGGACCGTAACGGTAAAGGGGTACAAGAAATCTTATAAAAAGATTAAGAGGCTGAAAGCTAAAAAACGCTATTATGTGCGCGTCCGCACATTTATGAAAGTAAACGGGCAGACCTACTATTCGAACTGGTCCACCGCTAAAAAGATAAAAACGAGATAGTGGTACAGTAGGGACGGTTCTGACTGTACCAAAAGGGGGATCTGCAATGATATGCTCCCTCTATGAGAGACAGTAAAAAATAAAACTGTTAATCATGGAGGGAGTTTTTCTTATGGAAAGGAAGGGCGTAAAAATCTCTGCTGA
>CADBKM010000006.1 GCA_902795265.1 uncultured Eubacteriales bacterium | reverse complement strand
GTGTCTGCTCAACACAAAAGCAACCAGCAACATTTACTGTTACTGGTTGCCAAAATCTTTTGATTTTTCACTGTCCTCTTGACGGGTAGCAGTTCAAAGATCCGGACCCGTTTTCTTTTGCGATAACTTATAAGGAATTATATGAGAGAGAAAGGCTTTTTCAGTTTATTATTAACCTTCGATCATGATGGTCTTCTTTTCAGGGATCTCAGGCTCTTTTTCCTTAGGGAAGATGAGGCTCAGAACACCATCTTCATATTTAGCTTTGACATCGTTTTCATCGATGCCTTCGCCTACATAGAAGCTTCTCTGCATAGCGCCTGAGTAACGCTCCTGACGGAGCAGTTTGCCCTTTTCATCTTTTTCCTCTTCATTGAGAGCCTTGCTTGCTCCAACTACGAGATAGCCGTTGTCGAGTGTGAGAGAGATATCCTCTTTCTTGAAGCCAGGCAGATCAATGTCGAGTTCATAATTGCCGTCCTTGTCGCGGATATCGGTCTTCATGAGACCGGCCGCATGTTTTCCGTAGAGTTTGTGCTCTGCTTCTGCAGGCATTCTGAATCTTGGAAAGTCGAAAAAGTCATCAAAGATATCGTCGTTAAACAGTTTAGGATAGAACATAGTATAGCCTCCTTTATATATATGATGTTTTTAGCTTGTTGGTTCGCGGCTCTGTATCAGCCGCTTTCATCTGACAGCTATGTTATAACACTTTTGTTAGCACTCGTCAATAGTGAGTGCTAACATTTTTTAATTTTTTTCGGGATTATGATTTTGCTGTGAAATGAGCGTATATCGTGCATGATTGTGGTATTATGTACATGGATTTTTATGTAATTTGCAGAATTCTGTTTAAATTTGACCTATATAATAAATAATTTGCGGAGGCTGTTATGAAAATTACCTTTATCGGAGCTACCCATGAGGTTACAGGCTCGTGTTCGCTCCTTGAAGTGTGCGGAAAACACATCCTGGTAGACTGCGGAATGGAGCAGGGCGTCGATCTTTTTGAAAATATTGAGATTCCTGTTTCGCCTGCAGACATAGATGCTATAGTGGTCACGCATGCTCATATCGATCACAGCGGAAAGATACCTTTCCTCGTTGCCCACGGATATAACGGTCCGATCTATTCAACTGAAGCTACACGCCAGCTCTGCGATATCATGCTCAGAGACTCCGCGCATATTCAGGAATTTGAAGCTCAGTGGCGCAACCGCAAGGCAAAAAGAGCTGATGATAAACCATATGAACCGCTTTATACAACAGAGGACGTTCTGCGCACCATGCAGCTTTTCAGGACAGCCGGCTACAATTCGGAGGTCGAAATATTTGACGGCGTCACTATAAGCTACACCGATGCAGGCCACCTTCTCGGATCATCCAGCGTGCTTTTCAAATTGAATGAGGACGGCGTCGAAAAGACTCTGCTCTTCTCCGGCGATCTCGGCAACCTTGACAAGCCGCTGATCAGATCTCCGCAGGATCCTCCTCATGCTGACTATGTTGTCTGCGAGTCCACTTACGGCGACCGCGTTCACGCTGAAAAACCTGATTACCTTGGTCAGCTCACTCAGATAATACAGAGGACACTCGACAGGGGCGGAAATGTAGTTATACCGGCATTCGCTGTCGGAAGGACTCAGGAGATCCTCTACTATATCAGAATCATCAAGGAAGAAGGGCTGATCAAGGGGCATGACGGTTTCCCTGTAGTTGTGGACAGCCCGCTTGCAGTGGAAGCTACTAATATATATAGTACGGAAATGTACGAATATTATGACGATGAGGCGCTCGATCTTATACGTGCGGGAATCAATCCGGTCGCTTTCCCTGACCTGAAATTATCGATAAGCAGCGATGATTCGAAAGCTATAAATGCTGATATGACGCCGAAGGTCATCCTTTCCGCGTCGGGAATGTGCGAAGCCGGTAGAATACGTCATCACCTGAAGCACAATCTGTGGAGACCGGAGTGCACTGTGATGTTCGTAGGTTATCAGAGCCAGGGCACAGTAGGAAGCAAGATCCTCGATGGAGTTGACAGAGTCAAGCTGTTCGGAGAGGACATCTCCATAAAGGCCGAGATAGCCAGGGTGGAGGCGTTCAGCAGCCATGCTGATGAGATACACCTGCGTGAGTGGGTCGTAAAGTCAGATCCGTCAGACAGGATATTCATCAACCACGGCGATGATGAAGTTACTGAAAAATTTGCGGCTGAGGTCGCAATGGCCACCGGAAAGCCTGCGGTAGCTCCATACAGCGGGGAGGTCTGGGACCTTGCAGCGAATGAGCTTGTACACAAGGCAGTCGTGGTGCCTGTAATAAAGAAGCAGATGTACGGCGGAACGGAAGATCACAGGGCTTCTTCAAATGTGTCGCCTGCATTCAGAGATCTCAGAAAGTCCGGAGACGAACTCATGTCTCTCATCAACAGAAGCGAAGGAGTTTCAAACAAGGAACTCAACAAGATGAGACGCGAGATCGAAGGCATACTAAAAAAATACAACTATCAGGAGGGTACGGATGGACAATAGGCCAATCGGGGTATTTGACTCAGGGCTTGGCGGCCTGACATCTGTTCAGGAGCTGCACAGGCAGCTGCCGGAAGAAAAAGTGATATACTACGGAGATACTGCCAGAACACCTTACGGATCAAAGTCTCCGGAGACTATCATAAAATTCGCGACGCAGATAGTGGATTATCTTGTGGCGCGAAATACAAAAATGATAATAATCGCCTGCAACACTGTTACGGCTCTTGCTCTCGACTCGCTCAGAGAGCGTTATCCGGCGATCCCTATAATCGGTGTTATCGAGCCGACTGTCAAAAAGGTGGTAGGAGACGGTGTCAGAAAGGTCGGTGTCATCGCGACAAAGGCGACCATCGGCAGCGATGTTTACGGCAAGGAGCTCAGAGCCATGAGCCCGGGCATCGATGTGCACAGTGCTGCCTGCCCGGCCATAGTTCCTCTTGTGGAAGAGGGGCTCACGGATACTGATATCATGGAGCTCACAGTCAGACATTATATGGATGACTTTGTTAAAGAGGGCGGCTTCAGCGATCTGATACTCGGCTGCACCCACTATCCGCTTGTAACAAAGCATTTAAAGAAACTGTATCCCAATCTGCACCTCTACAGCTCGTCAGCGGAGGTAATCAGGGAAGCAGCGGCTATTCTTAAAGAGAAAGACATGCTGGCTTCGGGGTCTGAATTCACTGACAGATATTACGCAAGCGACATGTCAGATAACTTTATCGCCATGACAGATATGCTGTTTGCTGATACTGATTTTAAGATTCATCTGTTAAAACTTGAAGAATAAAGAGTTTTCTAGTACAATCTATAGGCTTATGCGTATAATTCTAAAAATAGTGCGCAGTGGCGGAGGAACTATATGGAAACAGAATTTAAATACCGTCTTGATGACACATCCGTATTCGACAGCATAGTCGAAACTGCGGCGACCGGTAAAATGGGTCTCGAAGCAGTAGAAACGATCGATATGCATGCTGCGTATTTCGATACGGAAGATTTTGATTTCAGGAAAAGAGGCATCGCTTACAGAATACGTCAGGAAGACGACAGGTGCACCGTCACTATCAAGTGGGATGTAAATGTCAATGAAGGCCTTCACAGACGTGAGGAATTCAACCTTGTGGTGAACGATGAGCGTTTTGCCCAGAATCCTGATATAGGTATTTTCATCTCAAGCGATGCATATGATGTGCTCCTTGAGGCGGCAGGAGACAAGCCTCTGAAGCCGACCATCTCGATGGATTATCAGAGAAAACAGTTCAAGGTCGACACGGGCAGATCCATAAGCTGCATCTCAGTCGATGAGGGCGTTATCCATCACATCGACGGTCACCTTGTGCCTGTATCCGAACTCGAAGTGGAGTGGTACTACGGGAACGAGGATGATTTTATAGAGCTCGCGCACAGAATACAGAATAAGTACGGACTTGAAGCTGAAGACAGATCAAAGCTTCAGCGGGCGTTTGAATAATTATAGTAAATAAAAAATAGTAATAATAAAACGGAGGATCAATTCAAATGAAGGCTACACAGGTTTCAAAGGAAAACGGAGTCGTTAAGTTCAACATCGAATTTACGGCAGAGGAGTTCAAGGATGCATTGAACAAGGCATATCTTGCTAACAGAAGCAAGTTCCAGGTCGATGGATTCCGCAAAGGCAAAGCGCCTAGAAAGATCATCGAGAGCCGTTTCGGTCACGATGTATTCTGGGATGAGGCACTCAACGATCTTCTCGAGAAGAATTACTTCAATGCTGTTAAGGAGATGGGACTCGAGGTTATTTCTCAGCCTGCATTTGAATCACCTGAGATCAAGAGCGATGAGCCTGTTGTACTGACAGGATCCGTTCAGGTATTCCCTGAAGTTGAAGTTGAGAACTACAAGGGCCTCGAGATCGAAAGCGTTGAGACAGTTATCGGCGACAAGGAAGTCGAAGAAGAACTCGAGAGAGTACAGAAGAGCCAGGCTAGAATGGAAGCTGTTGAGGACCGCAAGTCCGAGGACGGCGATACAGTCATCATCGACTTCGAAGGAAGCGTAGACGGCGAAGCATTCAGCGGCGGAAGCGCTGAGAACTATGAACTCAAGCTCGGATCGGGACAGTTCATCCCTGGATTCGAAGAGCAGCTCGTAGGCAAGGAAGCAGGAGAGGATGTAGACGTTGAGGTCACATTCCCTGAAGATTATCACGCAGAAGAACTCGCAGGAAAGGCTGCGGTATTCAAGTGCAAGATCCACGAGATCAAGAAGGAGATCCTTCCTGAGATCGATGACGAGCTCGCAAGCGACGTAAGCGAATTCGAAACACTCGCTGAGTACAAGGAAGACCTCAAGAAGAAACTTCAGGAAAAGGCTTCGGAGACAGATCTTTCTGTAATGAAGGACAGAGTTCTCGAGCAGCTTTACACACAGAACGAGATCGAAGTTCCTGCAGTAATGGTCAGAAACGAGATCGAGAACATGCTCTATGACATGGATCAGAGCTTCGCTGCACAGGGCCTCGGACTCAAGCAGTACCTCGAGTGGACAGGAAAGACAATCGAAGAGCTCAGAGAAGATACAAGACCTGACGCTGAGAAGAGAATCAGAACAAGAGTCCTGCTCAAGAACATCATCAGAATGGAAAACCTCGAGGTTGCAGAAGAAGAGATCCGCGAGCTCATGGAAGACTTCGGAAAGCAGTACGGCATGGACGTAGATCAGGTCAAGGAAATGGCCGGTTCCGATACAGAAGCATACTTCAGAGAAGATGCTCAGACAAAGAATGCTATCGACTGGCTGTATGACAACGCAAAGAAAGTAGCTGCTAAGGCTGAAGAAAAGAAAGACGAAGAGTAATCACTTACGAAAGGGCAGATCAGTATGAATTATGTACCTTACGTAGTCGAGCAGACCGGCCAGGGGGAGAGGACTTATGATATCTACTCCAGGCTGCTCCTTGACCGTATCATATTCATTGATGAGGAGATAACAGAGCACACGGCGAGTGTCGTCGTGGCTCAGCTCCTGTTCCTTGAGGCTCAGGATCCCGACAAAGATATCAATATCTACATCAATTCTCCGGGAGGAATGGTGACTGCAGGTCTGGCTATTTATGACACGATGAAATTCATAAAGCCTGATATCAGCACTATCTGCGTCGGAATGGCCGCCAGCATGGGAGCCGTTCTTCTCGCGGCCGGTACAAAGGGCAAGAGATATGCTCTCCCTAATGCCGAGATCATGATCCATCAGCCGCTCGGAGGATTCCAGGGTCAGGCGTCAGATATCAAGATAAACGCTGACCATATCCTTGCAATAAAAGATAAGCTGAACAAGATCCTGGCGGAAGCGACAGGACAGGAACTCTCTGTTATCGAAAAAGACACGGACAGAGATAATTATATGACTGCAGCCGACGCAGCCGCATACGGACTGGTCGACAAGGTCATTGAGAGGAGCACAAATGCCGAATAACGAAGCAAAATGCTCATTTTGCGGTAAAACAACGTCTCAGGTCCGAAGCATGATGGTCGGACCTGATGTCTATATCTGCAACGAATGCGTTGATCTCATCAAGTCCATGATGGATGAAGAGATCAAACCGGTCCCTAAAAAGCGCTCAAAGAAGCTTCCTACACCGGCACAGATCAAGGCGGAACTCGATCAGTATGTGATCGAGCAGGATCCTGCAAAAAGGAGCCTGGCTGTAGCAGTGTATAACCACTACAAGAGGATCAGACATCTCGACAGATATAAAAACAGCGATATAGACAAGGTAGAGCTTTCGAAGAGCAACATCCTTATGCTCGGACCTACAGGCTGCGGCAAGACTTTACTTGCCCAGACTCTGGCCCGCATACTTGATGTGCCTTTCGCTATAGTTGATGCCACGTCACTCACAGAAGCCGGATACGTAGGCGAAGACGTCGAAAATATCCTGCTCAGACTCTACCAGGCTGCCGACGGCGACCTTGAAAGAGCTCAGCGAGGAATCATCTACGTCGATGAGATCGACAAGATCGCGCGCAAATCCGAGAACATGTCGATAACCAGAGATGTAAGCGGTGAGGGCGTTCAGCAGGCTCTCCTCAAGATAATCGAGGGCACTGTAGCCAATGTTCCTCCTCAGGGCGGAAGAAAGCATCCTAATCAGGAATTCATCCACTTCGATACGAAGGACGTTCTGTTCATCTGCGGAGGAGCTTTCACGGGCCTCGACAAGATCATCAAGGTCAGGCTCGGCAACAAGGTCATAGGATTCAACAAAGAGGAAAAGAAGGTGGATCTTAACGAGGCGGATATCCTGCTGCAGGCTCAGCCTGAAGATCTCCTGAAGTTCGGACTCATTCCTGAGCTTATCGGAAGACTGCCTGTTACAGTGGCTCTGAGTGAACTCAGCGAAGAGGCTCTTGTCAGGATCATCACCGAACCGAAGAACTCCCTTGTAAAGCAGTATCAGACGCTGTTTGCGATGGATGACGTCGACCTCGTGGTCGAAGACGACGCCGTACGCGCTGTTGCCGAAAAGGCGCTCGCTCTCAACACGGGAGCCAGAGGCCTCAGGGGAATCTTTGAGAGCATAATGACCGACATCATGTATGAGCTGCCTTCCAGACCTGAAGTAACCAGATGCATCATCACTGCTGATGTTGTAAGAGGCGAAGCAGAGCCTGTTCTTGAACTCAAAGATGAGTCGAAAGACCGCGAAACAGCTTAAATTCAGACAGAAAGCGTGACAAACATAATGGAAAGCATTAAGAATGTCCCGTATATCCCCCTGAGAGGACAGACGTTCTTTCCGGGAACCATAGTGGGATTTGATATCGGAAGAGACAAATCACTTGCCGCCGTTGATCTAGCGATGAACGGCGACAAATATATTGCAGTGTCTGCACAGAGAGATCCGGCTGTCAGCGATCCGGTCATGGATGACTGCTACCTGACAGGAGTTATCGTGCGCGTCAGACAGGTGGTAAAGAAGAATGAGGATTACGTCCGCATACTCGTAGTTGTCGAACAGAGAATAAGGATCGACGACATCTACGTTTCGGGCGATCTTCTCATGTGCGATTACACGACTGTCGAGGATTATGACAACGATACTGACGATATCAGCATGCAGGCCAATGTCAGAGTGCTCAGACAGCTCTACATGAAGTATCTTGAGCTGACCGGTCAGGGCGAATCAGCCGGAAGGACTCTGATAGATGACATAGACGATCCTTCGCTTCTCTGCAGTCTCATAGCGAACGAGCTCGATGTCGCGTTCGACATCAAGCAGACTCTGCTTGAGATAGACTCTGTCAAGCTGAGAGTCGGCCACCTGGTCGATATAATCGGCAAGGAAAATAACATCCTTGCGATAGCAAAAAGGATCAACAACCGCGTAGTAAAGAACATGAACCGCGGTCAGAGAGAATATTACCTCAGAGAGCAGCTTCAGGTGATCAAGGAAGAGCTCGGCGAGGATGAAGATACAGATGATGAAGCCCGTCAGTGGAAGGAAAAGCTCAGTGAACTCAAGCTTGCCGAAAAGACAGACACTAAGGTCCGCAAAGAGATCGACAAGTTCTCTAAGATGAGCCCAATGAGCCCTGACGCCAACGTTTCGCGCACGTATATCGAGACCATACTCGACCTTCCGTGGCATAAGGCCAACAGGATAAACCGCAACATCAACAAGGCCGAGAAGATTCTCAATGAGGATCATTACGGACTCGAAAAGGTAAAGGAGAGGATCCTCGAATGCCTTGCGGTGCAGCATCTTACAAAGAACAATAAAGGCCCTATCATCTGTCTGGTAGGTCCTCCGGGAGTAGGAAAGACATCGATCGCTAAATCCATAGCCAGAGCTACAAACAGAGAGTTCGTAAGAATGTCTCTCGGCGGAGTAAGAGATGAGGCTGAGATCAGAGGCCACAGACGTACATATATCGGCGCTATCCCGGGCAGAGTCATCAACGGAATAATCGAAAGCGGTACCAACAATCCGCTCTTCCTCTTCGACGAAGTGGATAAGATCGGAAGCGACTTCAGGGGAGACCCTGCATCGGCGCTTCTCGAGGTGCTCGATCCTGAGCAGAACAGCACGTTTACGGATCATTACCTCGAGATACCGTTCGATCTGTCCGATGTGATGTTCATTACAACTGCCAATACAACAGCGACGATCCCTGCACCTCTCCTCGACAGAATGGAAGTCATAGAGCTTACCAGCTATACAGAAGAGGAAAAAGTCCGCATCGCGACAGGCTACCTTGTGCCTAAAAAGATGAAAGAGAACGGGCTTAAAAAGTCCCAGTTCAGCATCTCGAGCGCAGCGGTCAGGGATATTATCGAATACTATACGCGTGAGGCCGGTGTCAGAAATCTCGAAAGAGAGATCGGAAACGCCTGCCGCAAGGCGGCCCGCAACATAGTCAGCGGAAAGCAGAAGAAAAACATCGTTACTCCGAGGAATCTCAAGTCATATCTCGGAAAGAGAGTATTCATCGATGATATCGGCTCGCTTGAGCCTGAGGTAGGAGTTACGACCGGAATGGCATGGACTTCCGTAGGCGGAGTCACACTCACCATCGAGACCGTCAAGATGCCTGGAAGCGGAAAGCTCATACTTACAGGCCAGATGGGAGATGTAATGAGAGAATCTGCTACCACGGCTCTCGGATATATAAAATCGATCTCCGGCAAATACAAGATCGGAAGAGATGTATTCAAGGACTATGATATACAGATCCATATTCCTGAAGGAGCTACTCCGAAAGACGGGCCTTCTGCCGGAATCACAATGTGCAGCGCGCTGTTCTCACTCCTTACAGACCGCAAGGCAGACAAGACCGTTGCGATGACAGGAGAAATCACACTGAGAGGAAAGGTACTCAGGATCGGCGGGCTCAAAGAGAAGTCGCTGGCTGCATACAGACAGGGCATACGCCGCATAATAATACCTAAAGAAAATGAGCCTGATCTCGAAGAGATACCGGCATCGGTACGCAAAGAGATCAAATTCATACCGGTATCCGATTTTGAGGAAATTATACCGATAGTAATAAAGTAATCAGATGAAAGTAAACAAAGCCGAACTTGAAGCAGTCGCAGTAAAAGCGTCACAATATCCGCCCGAAGACATACCCGAGATAGCTTTCGCGGGGAGGTCCAACGTCGGAAAATCATCGCTTCTGAACCTCATCACCGGCAGAAAATCGCTCGCGAGAGTCTCGGGAAATCCCGGAAAGACCAGAACGATCAATTTTTACAGATGTGATGATGCGTTCAGGATCGTTGACCTGCCCGGATACGGTTTCGCAAAGGTCAGCAGGAGCGAGAGCGAGAAGTGGGGCGCGATGATAGAGGGATACCTCGAGAACAGAAGGAATCTGCGCAAGGTGGTGCAGCTGGTGGATATTCGCCATAAGCCGAGCGCTCAGGACGTGCAGATGTACGAATACCTTAAATACTACGGACTTGACGGTATAGTCGTTGCAACCAAGGCTGATAAAGTCGGGAACAATCAGAAGGCATCCTGCATCAAGACGATAAGACAGACGCTGGGTATGGGCAAAGAGGATATAGTAATACCGGTCTCGGCACTGAAAAGGACCGGAGATGAGGAACTGCTTGAGGCAATAGCTTCACTGCTTTAGAGACAGGAGGAAAAAATGGCGGAAAGAAAATTCGGAAAGGTCCTTTTTACAGAAGAGCAGATCTCGAAAAGAGCTAAAGAGATCGCAGCCCAGATCGACAAGGACTATGAAGGCGAAGAAGTTATCCTTCTCTGCACGCTTAAGGGCTCAATAATGTGGATCGGAGACATAATGAAGCACCTTACAGTCGATACAAGGCTTGACTTCATCTCTGCAAGCAGCTACGGCTCTTCCACTACAAGTTCCGGTGTTGTAAAGATCAAATTCGATCCTGAAATAAACATGTACAACGCGAATGTCATCGTTGTCGAGGACATCGTGGACACAGGCAATACTCTTAAGTATGTGCTTGCGAAACTTCAGGAGAGAGGGCCTAAATCGATAAAGGTCTGCACCATGCTCAATAAGGAATCGCGCAGGACTGCTGATTTCCATGCAGACTATGTCGGATTCGAGATCGACGACCTGTTCGTCATAGGTTACGGACTTGACTTCGACCAGAAATACAGAGATCTTCCTTACATCTCATATCTTGAAGAGGACGACATTGATAAGCTTTAAGATAAACGAAAATTTCAGCAAAGATGACCTCAGGGCGCTTATAGAATCGGACCTGAAAAAGGATCTTCATCTTCATACTCTTTACTCGGACGGAGCGCTTACTCCGAAAGAGGTGCTTAAGATGCGTGCTGATGAGGGCTACGAGCTGCTGGCCATTACTGACCACGACGGCGTGGAAGGTTCTGTTTACGGCGAGAAGTATGCGGAAGAGCTTGGCGTGAAGTATATTTCAGGCATAGAGTTCGACTCGGAAGATGAGCTGGGCAAAGATATTCACATGCTCGGATACGGTTTTGACCCTGATCATCCGGCGTTCAATCTTGCTATAGGAAAGATACTGAAGCAGAGAAATGACCGAAACAATAGATTCCTGAAGGCGCTCAATGATAAAGGCTATGATATCAGCTATGATGAGCTGTATGCCGTAAATGAGGGGCGCTTCATGGGAAAACCGACATTTGCTTCGGTCCTTATAAAAAAAGGATTCGTAAAATCCCACAGTGAAGCTTTCAATACGATCTTCAGAGACCCTGAAATCAGGAGCATCAAGAAAGAGACGCTGCATACAAAGGAAGTCGTAGATATAATACATGCAGCCGGCGGGCTGGCCGTTATGGCACATCCGATGGAGCAGAGGCATCTTGATGAGACCTTTGAGGAGTTCAAGCCGAGAATGTATGAGATACTCGACCGCATGCTATGTTACGGTATCGACGGGATCGAATGCCATCATCCGTCAGCTGATCCGGTGCAGCAGGAAATGCTTGTAGAGTTTGCGAATGAACACGGGCTCATGATAACCAGAGGTTCGGATTTTCATTCATACGCCAGCAGAAGAGACTTCTCGAGATATCACAGACCATAATGCTTCCAAGGACGCAAAAGCGTCCTTTTTCTTTTGGCGCCGCATGAAATCCTGCAATAAATGACCTTTTTCCGACATAAAATGACCTCCTCACATAAACGTCATAATCATAAGCGACGCGGCCGCTAGAATTGATTCAGCGTTTCATTTCGAAGGGAGGATAATTATGAGAAGGAATAAATACAGCGTACCGAAACCGGTATATTACCAGTGCATATGGCTGATAAAGGATATGGACAGGCTCAGGAAGCTCGAAGCTGTAAGCAATTATGCGGCAGATGATGATGAGCTGGTATTCTTTGTTGATGATGAGGATGTGATCAAAGATTCAGAAGTGCTCAGTACGGCGAAATATCATCTGAGCTGCATAAGAAAAGCGCTCCTGATGATACCTGAGGAGTACCGGCAGGGCACTATCGACTGCATAAGCTACAATGTTCCTTACAGCGATATGGCTCATGAGAACACATGGCGCAAATGGAAGCAGGTATTGGTGTGGGAACTTGCGAAAAATCTTTGTCTTATATGAGCTGACAATGTGCTAAAATATAAATAAATAATAAGATTATTGTAAAGGTGCGTTATGATATTCGAAGAAAAGACGATAAGCAGTGAAATAGTATATGAAGGGCCGGTTTTCAGAGTCCGCAAGCATCGCGTAGAAACCATGGCGGGTGAATCCGTACGTGATATCGTTGAGCACAGCGGCGGTTCGATCATGGTGGCAATAACCGATGAGGGTAAAGTGCTCATGGTACGCCAGTACAGGAAGGCTTTCGAGAAAGCGCTTCTCGAACTGCCTGCCGGAAAGGCAGATCCGGGAGAGACTCCTGAGGTTACCGCATCAAGAGAGTTTACCGAAGAGACAGGCTACACAGCGGATCATGTGGAGCATCTGCTGTCGTTCTATCCGACCTGCGGATATTCGAGCGAATATCTTCACATCTTTATCTGCAGGGGACTCACTCCGGGAGAGCCGCACTGGGATGAGAGCGAGTGCCTCGAGATCCTCGAATACGATCCGGACGAGCTGATAAACATGATCATGAAAAATGAGATCAAAGATGCCAAGACTATCATAGGACTGCTTTACGCCAGACAGGCTGGTGAATTATAGGAGGGATAGAGATGCGCGGATTTATTGAGTACATGAAAAACGACAAGCGTAAGGCCGAGAATACTCTTATAGCCTACGAAAGGGATCTGGCCGCGTTTGAAAAGTATCTGGCAGGGCGCGGAACGGATTCGCTCGAAAAGTGCACGGACAACGATGCCATATCATATGTGCTGCAGCTCAGCAATGAGAACAAGTCCAAGCCTACGATCAACCGTAAGGTGTCGGCCCTGAGAATGTACTATGAGTACCTGATCAGCAAGGGCGTTATCAGCGAGAATCCTTTCACCAGAATAAAGGCGATAAAGACGGACAAGCGCCAGATCGACTATCTGACTATTGAAGAAGCCGCCAGACTCATGAACCTGCCTGACGAAGACACCAAGGGTCTTCGCGATAAAGCTCTGCTCGAGTTCATGTACGGCACAGGAGCAAGGGTCACTGAGGTCGTAAGGCTGAGATTTGAAGATGTGAATCTGAGGATGAACTTCGTGACTCTCAGAGACATCAACGATGAGAGCAGGATAGTACCGCTCGGAAGCTATGCTTCTGCAGCCATGAAGGATTACATGGAGAATGCCTACAAGGCTATCCATGGGCAGGATCCAAGTGATGAAGATTTCGTCTTCGTGAACTTCAGAGGAGAGCCTCTCACAAGACAGGGCATATGGAAGATCCTGAAAGACTACGGTCATATTCTCGGGATAGAGTCCCGCATGACACCGCAGATACTCCGCGACAGCTTTGCCGTTCACATCCTGCAGAACGGCGGCGATCTCAGAACGCTGCAGGAACTCATGGGATTTGAAGATATGTCTGTAGGTATCGCGTATCTGTCGGTCATCGACATCCGTGTTCGTGAAGTGTTCAGAAGCTGCCACCCGAGAGCTTAAAAACAAATAGCATTTTCTGTAAAAAGTGCTTGAAATCCATATTCTGATATAGTATTCTATTATGGCTGTCGGCAAAGCGGCAGCCATAGTTATTACGGGCGGTCCTCTGGAGACGGCATTAAGGTCGGTGGCTCCAAGAACGTCTTGAGAGGAAGGAGAGAATAACGTGAATATTTTAGATCAGATCACAATGGATTACAAAAAGGATAACATTCCTGATTTCAAGGTCGGCGACACTCTGAGAGTGCACGTTAAGATCATCGAGGGTCAGAGAGAGAGAATCCAGGTATTCGAAGGCTATGTACTTAAGAGACAGCACGGCGGCGTTAACGAGACTTTCACAGTAAGAAAGCTGTCGAACGGAATCGGCGTTGAGAAGACATTCCCGCTGCACTCGCCAAAGATCGAGAAGATCGAGGTAGTCAGAAGAGGTAAAGTCAGAAGAGCTAAGCTCAACTACATGCGTCAGAGAACCGGTAAAGCAGCCAGAATCAAGAGCGCTGAATAGTGATCAACATGCATACCTGAGACCTTGTCGAGGGTATGCTTTTTCTTACGCTTACAATATCAAAACCGTTAGAACGGGAGACTGTAAATGATAGACAATATAAACTGGTATCCGGGTCATATGAAAAAGACCCGCGAGCTCATACAGGAAAACCTCAAAGCTGTCGATCTCGTAATAGAGATAGTCGACAGCCGTATTCCCGTGTCGAGCAGGAACCCGATCATAGATGAGCTCGTTTCAGGAAAACCGAGGATCATAGTGCTCGGAAAGGCCGACCTGGCGGATGAGACTGAAACACAGGCGTGGTCAGAGAAGCTTATGGGCAGCAAGGGCGTAAGCCGTGTAATGGCTCTGAATCTGCAGTCCGGAGAAAACATCAAGAAACTGCTGAAGGCTCTGGAGGCCGAGCAGACAAAAAGAAATGAAACAAGGTCGGTAAAAAGGCCGCTTCGCATCATGATCGTCGGAGTTCCGAATGTTGGCAAGTCCTCACTTATCAACCGCCTTACCGGAAAAAGATCCGCGAAAACAGGAGACAAGCCGGGTGTTACAAAGGGCAAGCAGTGGCTCACTCTTACAAACGGGATGCAGCTGCTCGACACACCGGGAATCCTGTGGCCTAAATTTGAAGACCCGAATGTCGGATTGAATCTTGCCTTCTGCGGTAGCATAAAAGATGATATCCTTGGAGTACAGGATCTCGGCTTTGAGCTCATAAGAGTGCTCGGCGAAAACTATCCTGATCTAATGAAGGAGAGATACAAGCTCGATGATGTTTCGGAGGAAACTCTGGAAAACATGGATAATATAGCGAGAAAGCGCGGATTCATCATGTCGGGCGGAAGGATAGACTACGAGAGGACCGGAAGGACCATACTGGATGAGTTCAGAGGCGGAAAGATAGGAAGGATTACTCTCGAAAAGGTAAAGTAAACTTTACTGTAAAGAATACTTTACCGTAAAGAGATCTTTACACATATAACTGAGAAAACGTAAAGAAAACTTTACGTAGGATACAGAGAATAACGTAAAGGAAACTTTACATTATGACAAAAGCTGAAAGACTTGAAAGAGATATAGCCAGACTGGCTGAAATGAAGGCTCACGAAGATGAGCTCAGAGCTCAGGGTTACAGGTATGTAGCGGGTATTGACGAGGTCGGAAGAGGTCCGCTTGCCGGGCCGGTATATGCTGCCTGCGTTATTCTGCCTGAAGACTTTGACGTTCCGGGCGTTAATGATTCCAAGAAGCTTTCCGCAAAGAGGAGAGAGGAGCTCTCTGATATCATAAAGGAAAGAGCTGTCGCCTGGGGAATAGGCATAGCTGACAACAGGGAGATAGATGAGCTCAACATACTAGAAGCAACAAAAACAGCCATGAAGAGAGCTATTGCGGCTGTCCGCGACATGCTTTCTGAGCGTGGACTCCTTGCTGCGGAAGGCAATGAGCACGCTCAGGATATACTGCTGATAGACGCAGTTAAGCTTGACGCCGGAATGCCGTCAGAGTCCATCATCAAGGGAGACGAAAAGTGCCTCTGCATCGCTGCCGCTTCAATAGTGGCCAAGGTTGCCAGAGACACGTATATGACAGAGATGGACAGCGTGTATCCCGGATACGACTTCGCGTGTAACAAGGGCTACGGAACGGCCAAGCACTATGAAGGGCTGCGGACGCTCGGAAAGACTCCGATACACAGACTGACATTTCTCAGAAAGTTTGATGAGAATCCGGAAACCGGTCACAGACCGGCAGATGCGGAACATGACAGCAGGGAGGCCGCTTCAATGGCAAAAAAAGTATATGCGGTAAGAAAAGGCAGAACGACAGGCATCTTCATGAGCTGGGATGACTGCAAGGCTCAGGTAGACGGATTTGCCGGAGCTGAGTACAAGAGCTTCGCTGATCCGGCTGAGGCCATGGCATACCTCGGCCTTACAGAAGGGCCAGCATCTGCCGAGTCCGGAAGTTTTCCCGAGGGTGTGAGAGCTTATGTGGACGGCAGCTATGACAACGCAAGCGGCAGGTTTTCGTGCGGAGTCGTCATATGCATCACTGATGCAGAAGGAAAGACGGAGACAACAGAACTGAACTCTGCGTTTGACGATGAAGAGGCTGCAAAGCAGAGAAATGTTGCGGGTGAGATCATGGGGTCGAAGCTTGCCATCGATTACTGCATGAACAACGGCATAAAGAAGGTTGAGATCTATCATGACTACGAGGGTATAGGTGCCTGGGCGGACAGACGATGGAAGGCGAATAACCCGCTGACACAGGGCTACCGCGATTACGTCGCTGAGGCAAGGCAGAGCATGGAAATCAGCTTCGTGAAGGTAAAGGCTCATGCCGGCAACAGGTATAACGAAATGGCTGACGGGCTGGCGAAGAAAGCTTTGGGAATCTGATCTCTGAAGGCAGGATGCTGCCTGGAAATATCCGGAAATAATGGCAAATAACAGCAATACAGGCAAAGAAAAATATAACAGCGTAACAGAAGGCAATCTTCTTTACGCTTTTATTATGTTCATTCTTCCGTTGATGGGGGCGAGCCTGCTGCAGCAGTCATATGCCATAGCAGACGGTCTTATTCTCGGAAACGCGATAAGCGAGGAAGCGCTTGGCTCCGTAAGCAGCGTAAGCCCTGTAATAGATATGTGCACGCTTGTTCAGCTTGGTATATCCGGTGGCTGCTCGATCACGGTTTCACACCTGTATGGCGCCCGGAAATTCGGCGAGGTAAACAGGCTGGTTTCGGATATAAGGAAGCTGCTTACGATCCTGTCTGTGGCGATCGCAGCAGCGGCGTTTGCTGCTGCACCGCAACTATTGGAGTTGATGCATACTCCTGACGATCTTATGAGCGGCGCTCTTACATATATACGTATAACCTTTGCTGGGGTTCCGTTTATGGCTCTGTACGGCCTTCAGGCAGGCATACTCAGAGGAATGGGTGACAGCAAAAGGCCTCTTGGCGGTATTGCGGTATCCAGCCTGGTGAACATCGGCCTGGACCTGCTGTTTGTTCCTGTGCTGGGTCTTGGTATTTCCGGCGCGGCTATTGCAACTGTAACGGCTGAAGCAATGTCTGCAGCTTATCTGTATTGGAAACTGGAGGAGAAAAGAAAACCATATCCGCAGGAACAGATAACAGATGCGGCAGATAACCTGAAAGAGTGTATAAGGCTCGGTATCCCTCAGATCATACAGTCTGTAGCTTCGTCAGCCGGTAAAGTCCTGCTGCAGAATATAACGAACATTCTCGGCGGATTCGTTGTTATCGGAGTGGCAGTTGCCTTCAAGATAGATTCAATACTGCTGATCCCGCTTATAAGCATAGGCATCGCTGTTTCGGTGTTTACCGGCCAGAATACAGGCAGCAATAGTCCGGAAAGAGTCAGAAGCAGTGTTAAATACGGCGTTGCTCTGTCCGTGTCATTTTCTTTGATTGCATCACTGTTGCTCTGGTTTTTCGGAATGCAGTTTTTTGCGCTGTTCGGGCTGGGGCGCGATGCTGCTGAAACAGGCTTCAGATATATAGTTCTTTGTCTCCCTTTCTACTGGATATTCGGCATGCAGTTCGTCCTCAACGGGTATCTGAACGGATCAAAACACACTTCTGTCACATCGGCTGCAACCATAGCCGGTCTTGCGGTCAGAGTAGCTTTAGCGTACGCAGGAGCAGGGCATTTCGGTCCCGACGTGCTTCCGCTTGCAGAAGCTCTGTCATGGATCACAGCAGTCGTTATAGATCTCTGTGCATTGCTGTATTTCAGACACAAAAAAGATGCCGATCTAACCGTATAGTTTTTACAAATATCTAACCTTTATCATATTGATTTAACCTATATCTGCAATCTTTCCCGCACCCGTTCCTGTCACATATCTCTGATAATTAGCCATGTATATGGCAACTGATAATATTGAAAAAATCCTGCTGATAGACCTCAACAGATCTGAATGCAAGTCTGTTGCATACGGTCCTCTTCTCGGCGAACGTATTTACGGAAGAGGACTGGTTCTTTCATTGTTTGAAAAGTACCTGCCTGACGAGACGGGGCGTTTTGAACCCGACAATCTGATCGTAATAGCACCGGGTCTCTTTGCGGGTACTCCGGCTCCGAGTGCGGTCAGAATGTTCGTCGCGACTGCCGAATCAAAAGACGGCGGGATCCAGATCAGCAATACAACCGGCAATATGCCTCAGAAACTCGGAAGTCTGGGCATTGCTGCCATTGTAATAAAGGGCAGAGCAGAACATGGCAATACGATCATCCACATAGACAGTAATGGTGCTGATATTCTTTGGGATGACTCGCTTGAGGGCATTCCGACAGGGGAGATCGTAAAAAGCCTCAAAGGCAGATATGGCAGGAACAGCGCCATAATCGGCACCGGCATATCCGGCGACAAGCTGCTTTCACTGTCATCGTATTTCTGCACATATCCTGACGGGATACCGGAATATAACGTTCCGAGAGACGGATTCGGTGATGTATGGGGATCAAAAAATCTGCGGGCAATTGTCGTCGACAATGAAGAGTACTTTGGCAGAACCTGTGCTGATCCGGAAAGATTCAGACTGCTCGGAAGAAAGCTGACTCAGACCATCATCAATGATGATATCTGCGGCAGTGCGCTCCCTTCACTCGGATCGATAACCATAATGAAGATCCTCAGCGGCTGTGATACATTGGCGTCTCTTGACAGCCTCAGGCAAAAGCAGGCTTCTGCTTCAACAGACACGCCCGCTGTGCGACCGGCAGGGGAGCGCCGTAATAAAACATGTGCACCTATGTGTGTCATAGGATGTCTCAACAGGCACAGCACCAATGACGGCAGACAGTACATGAGCCCAGCTCAGGTGGAGACACAGGCGGCCATAAGCAAGTGCTTCGGTACTGACGATTTTTATCTTGCCGCGGAGGTTCAGGAGAAGGCTACTGACATAGGCATAGTGGCTACAGAATTCGTAACAGCGTGCAAGACGTTTGCCCTGTCGCAGGGGATCGAGAACGGGGAGGAAAGGCTCCTCATGTGGCTCGATGAAGTGGAGTCGGGCAGTCTGACAGGTCGCCTCATCGCGTCAAGAACCTACGGAGTTGCAGATCTTTACAGTGATGTGAAGTTAGGCGGCTGGATCGACAGAAAGGCAGTCCAGGACGAGCAGCTGTTTGATGTAAAGATGAGCACAAAATATCCGGGACTTCGCGGCCTGGATGAGCTTGAACTCCTGTACTCACAGATATTCGTGCTCGAAAACCTGGGCTTTTGCATATTCACGGCATTTGCGCTGCTGGACAAAGACGAGACCTTCGAACTGATGGCAGAGATGTTCGAGGCAATGACAGGAAAAGAAATGACAGGCGAGCAGCTGATAATGGAAGCGAACGCCTGCCTTCAGAGAGAAAAAGCGTTTAAGGAGAAAAGATGGCGGGCTGCGCAGAAGGCGGTCATCCCTCCGTTTACAAGAGTTTTATACAGATATTTTGATAAAAAGGGCACAGAATGACAGCCGGGACTCTGAACAGTGACAAAAGAAAAAGGATCGCGCTGGCGATCATGGCAGTGATGCTGGTACTTGGGATTTTTGTGTCTGTTTTTCTCGGGCAGTATGATATCAGCCCGGCTCAGCTGTGGGGAATACTGACCTCCAGACTGACAGGAGCCGAGCCTTTCTGGACATCGAGGCAGGAGCACATTCTGTGGAATATCAGGCTGCCGCGCATACTAACGGCGTGTCTGGTCGGAGCTGCGCTCTCGTGTGCCGGCTGCGTCTATCAGGGTGTGTTTGAAAACCCTATGGCTGCTCCTGATTTTCTGGGAGCATCAAGCGGAGCTGCGCTTGGCGCCGCACTGGCGATATACTTCGGACTTGGCGAGGCCATGATCACAACGCTGGCGTTCGTGCTCAGTCTGGCAACAATATGTCTGGTATACCTTATAGGCAGCCGCACGCGCGGCAACCGTACCGTGGGGCTGGTCCTTGCCGGACTCATGGTAAGCGCGCTGGCGCAGGCGGGGGTAAGCTTCATAAAACTGGTTGCGGATCAGACAAATCAGCTGCCGGAGATTACATACTGGCTGATGGGAAGCCTGACCGGCACGGAAAACAAAGATGTTGTCTTTGCAGGTGTCACGATAGCCGTTGGAATCATTCCTCTTTTATTCCTCAGATGGAAGATTAATGTGCTGACAGTCGGAGAGGAAGAAGCCTCGGCAATGGGTGTCAGGGTGCCTGCGGTACGTGCGGCATCACTTATATGCGCTACGCTTCTGACTGCAGCCGCTGTATCGGTAAGTGGAATGATAGGCTGGGTCGGTCTGGTAGTGCCGCATTTCTGCAGAAAGATCATTGGGAACAACTACATGTTCCTGATGCCTGCGTCTATTTTTACAGGAGCGTTCTTCCTGCTCATGGTCGATAATATTTCGAGGAATCTCTTTGTTGCAGAGGTCCCAATCGGCATACTCACCGCTGTGATCGGTGCGCCGTTCTTCATTTATCTGATCACGAAGGGAGGCGAGCCTGTATGATAAAAGTCAGCGGACTCAGCTTCTCATACGGAAGCAAGGAAGTTCTGAAGGACATTAGCTTTGAGGCGGAGTCAGGAGAACTGCTTTGCGTGCTGGGGCACAATGGCGCAGGAAAGACTACGCTGTTCAGATGCATGCTGGGGCTCCTTAAGCCGGGCAGCGGGACGGTCAGCATAGATGGTGCGGATATTTCGCAGATGAAGCCGGCCGAAAGAGCGCGCTTCGTTGCGTATATACCGCAGGCTGCAAGGCCCGTATTTGCCTATAGCGTCACAGATATGGTCCTGATGGGCATGACACCGGGCCTTGAAAAAGGGCGCATCAATCCGGGACGTGAAGAAAAGAAAAAAGCTCTTCAGGTGCTTGACCAGATGGGTATAGCTGATCTGGCAGAGCGCGATTACACGAAGCTGTCAGGCGGTGAGCAGCAGCTGGTGCTTATAGCCAGAGCTCTCGCTCAAGGCGCAAAGACACTGATTATGGATGAGCCTACTTCGAGCCTCGATTACGGCAACCAGATGAAGGTGCAGCGGAGGCTGAGCGAACTGGCTGCAGAAGGATACACCATAGTGCAGAGCTCACATAATCCCGAACAGGCATATGTGTTTGCCGACCGGGTCATCTGCATTAAGGACGGCCGGGTATTCAGAGAAGGAAAGCCGCGCGACATCATGGACGAGCAGCTTATAAATGACCTTTATGGTATTGATGTCGAGATGATAAGAGACGGGGAAGACCGGGCAAGATTTTTCCTTATCAAAGAACAGAAATGAAGAAAAACAGGACACTGACATTATTAATAACAGCTCTGATGATAGCTGCATCCGTTCTCATGCCGGGATGCGGCAAGGGAGCAGAAGTCAGCTATCCCGACGGGGTAGAGACCTACACGTTTACCGATGATTACGGGCGTGAGGTGCTTCTGAGAAAAGATATCAGCAGAATAGTCGCATCAGGCCCGAATGCCCAGATGATACTGGTCACTCTGGCTCCTGAAATGATGGCCGGACTGGCCGAAGCACCGAGCACGGCTCAGCACAAGTTTTTTCCGGACTATTACATAGACATGCCGACACTTGGACAGTTTTACGGCAAAAAGATGAGCCTCAACCTTGAAAACCTGATGCAGACCGATGCCCAGATCATTATTGACGTCGGAGAGATACAGGAAGACGGCAATGAGGATATGGACACTATCCAGAAGACGACCGGCATCGCAACTGTCTATATTGAAGCGTCTCCCGAGACCTATCCGGAAGCATACCGCAAGCTTGGGAAGCTCCTTGGCAAAGAGGAGGAAGCGGAGCAGCTGGCGTCATACTGCGAAGAAACGATAAAAATGGCGGAGGATATCAAAGGCAAGCTCAGCGAAGAGGATGTCAAGAGGGTTCTCTTCGGTGTCAGCTCAACCGGTCTTAACTGCAATGTCGCAGGCAGCGTACAGGCCAGGGTCATAGAATTCATCGGAGCCGAAAACGCCATACAGCTTTCCGAGGAAGAAGTGAACGGACGTGACGGCGGCAATCCTGTCGACTTCGAGTCACTCTATAAGGCTGACCCTGACATTGTGATACTCGGACCGGGAGGTCCTTATGAAAAGCTGAACGCAGATGATTCCCAGTGGAAGGAATTAAGAGCTGTCAAGGAAGACCATTATTATGAGATACCGGGGCTCCCGTACAGCTGGATGTCAGCTCCGCCGAGCGTTAATCAGGTGCTCGGTGCAAGGTGGCTCATGAGTGTAGTATACCCTGAACTCTATGAAGGCGACATTTATGAAGATGCCAAGGAGTTCTACAGGCTGTTCTGGCACTACGAAATGAGCGATGAAGAGGTAAACGAGATGCTCGCGCATTCTGCGGGTAAGATCAAAGAATAATGATCGAATAAAGGTAAGTTGGTTTGAAGATCAAAAAAGCGGCTGTATGGTTTTTAATAATGACCGTTGCACTTGTATCTGTCTGGGCAGGAGCAGTGCTGTCTTCATATGCCAACGCTGTAGATAAGCTTACTATCAAGATTGGCTATTATGGATGGTCTCCGGATGAATACGTAGAGAAAGCGGTATTCACGGCGTCAGATCTTTATGATATGGGGACTGTGACTGAAGACTATACATACTGGGACGGAAGCAAGCGTGTCGCGATCGACTCGTCGATGGGAGTACCTCTTTCAACAGTTCTTGACGCTGCAGGGATCGATCAGGGGTCTATTGCTAACCTCGACTTCTGGACAGCTGACTCAGGCAATGGTGCGTTTACGAGCTTTACCTGGCAGCAGCTGCTGGGTACAAAGAGATACTACTTCAGAAATCTGCCGGCATATTTCAGTTATGATGACAGCGGCAAGGTCGTATGCGATACCGATGAGGCCTGGAAAGATGCCGAAAGAGTCAGACCAATGATGGCCCTTGAAGAGAACTGGACCTGGTACGAGATAGGGACCGAAGACGCGACCGGTACGGATAATTACGGGACCGCGAACAGATTCAGACTCAACTTCGGACAGACTGATCCGATGGAAAAGAGAACCTTCAATTCAGCTAAGATGGTCCATACCATCTATGTAATGTTCTCGGGCTCGCCGGTGCTTACCAGCGATGAGACAAATATAGATGGTAAGGTGGGAAGCAGCCATCAGCTGAAGGTTACAGCTGCCGCGGCTGATGAGGCTCTTGAGGGCAGCGTGCAGGATAATATAGTCTGGTCGTCGAGCAATTCCGATATAGTCGAGGTCGATGAATTCGGAAATCTGACATTCAAGAAGGAAGGAACTGCCACGGTCACTGCGTCAAGCGGAGGAGCGACACAGGAGTTCACCATAACTGTAAGTGATAAGAGCAAGGACAGTGAAGGTTCCGGTGGAAGCGGAAACGGTAATGGCAATGGTAACGGAAACGGCAAAGGCAAAGGGACGGCCGGCGCCGGCAGGACTGCTGATAAAAAGCCCGGAACAAATACAAGAAATACAGGTAACAGAGAAAGAGTAAAAGTCGATACAAACAAATCGCTGACGTATGTACTTTCAGACAGTGCAAGTACCAGACTAAGATCGGCCTTCAGCAAAACAGCTTCAGAAGGCGAGGCGTCCATGAGCACACATCAGCAGAAGATGGATGATGACGCTGAACAGCTGAAAGTCAAAAAGGATGATGATAAAGGTCTGGCGGGCGCCATGGGACTGATAAACGGAATAATCGTTATTGAGGGAGGCATCTTCGGCTTCCTCCGATACAGAAAGCAGAGGTGGGGGTAAGAAATGAGTTTTATAAGTAAAGCCATGAGGGTAATAGCGGCATCGATGAAGTACCCGGTTATCATACTGCTGTTATTGCTGATTGCAGTATCGGTCTTCATGATAGGCTGGCTGATCGTGGAGTTCTTTACAGAAAGGCGTCATCTTAGGGTAAAGATGCCGATGATGGTAGACGCTCTGAATGAAGCTGAAGACAATGATACGATCAGGCTTTGCATACTTAGGGGAGGACTTCTCAAAAGGCAGAAAGCGGCTCTGTCCGAGCTTACGATGCATGAGGATATAACTCCGCTCATGCGTGAGTCCCTTGCTGTCAGGCTGATACATCAGGAGCAGAGTTTTTATGACAGACGACTCAAGATCTCCGATGTAATTGCGAAGATAGCGCCTATGCTCGGACTTCTCGGTACTCTGATACCTCTCGGCCCCGGCATCATAGCTCTCGGTCAGGGAGATACGATAACTCTTTCGTCTTCACTTCTTACGGCTTTTGACACTACGATCCTCGGCCTTATCGCCGCGGCTGTAGCTGTAGTTATATCTACGATCAGAAGCAGATGGTACAGCAATTACATGTCAGTACTTGAGACCATGATGGAGTGCATACTGGAGGTAGAAAAGAAGAATGCTGAGGCGTAGCGGGAGCGGGATGCTCAGAAGTGAAAATGACTTCTCGAGGAGAGAGGACGTTGATCCGATGGCAACGGTAGCCAATCTGGTCGATGCCATGCTTGTGCTTGCAGTGGGAATCATGCTGGCGCTCATAGTCAGCTGGAATCTTAATATTGCCGAAAACGGCCTGGTGAACGACAATGCGCGAAAAGAAGACGCAATAAGCGATTTCACCGAAGAGGAAGTCACCAATTCATCAGATACACCGTCGGAAAATCTTGAGAAGCAGGGAACCGTTTATTACGACCCTGAAACAGACAAGTACTATGTCATCGTACAGGACGGCACGCAGATAACGCTTGACGACTGATAAAAAAGCCGCCGTGTTCCTGTGGTAACGGCGGAAAATCAATTTCGATATATAAGAACCGTTATAGAAGTGGTCAATAGTTAACGGTCTTTATATATATACTTTCTATAATTATTTTACACAAAGAAGGAGGGAAAGCAATGAAAAAAATTGCTAAAAAGCTCAGTGCAATGCTGCTTACGCTTGCTTTGGTACTGACCATGATGCCTTTTGCTGCAGTAGATTCGTTTGCTGCAGATGGTGAAAAGGTATTCGGCATTGCTATCAATGGCAAGGATGTAGGCGTTGATGTTACAAAGCAGATGCTTGAGGAAAACGCTATAGGCGCTCAGGTGTTCCCGTTTGTTGCAGGGCAGGGCAAGCAGTGGAAGTATGTTGTAGCTGACGGCGCGAGCTACGAATATGTTATCACTGACGCGCTTATGCTGGACTCACTTGATGAGATAGCAGATGCAGCCATAAACTGGAATGACGAAAACGGTGAAGAGGCAGGCAAGTTTGACCTTTATATCCCGGATTTCAGCACATCTGTTGAGCAGTTCAAACTCGTCGACCAGGATGGCAAAACTATAACCGGTGCATTTACCGATGAAGCCATTACCAGCGCAGAAGCAGTCGCAATTGAAGGTGCTGCTGATGTGACTCCTGTCATAGCGTATAAATACGCTATGTATAACACCTATGATGAGGCTGTAGCAGCTGTTCAGGACGGCAGCTGGATCAATTCGGCAACGGAAGAAGTGCGCCCGTTTGTAGGCGGCAATCTCAGCAAGGAAACTTTTGTGAAAAGTGAAGGGAAAGTAAATCCTAAGGGTATCAACTTCACAGGAAAGTTCTCTGTCGTATCCGGCAATCCAGATTACATGCTCAACATAAAGAATGTAACTATCGAACTGCCTGCAGAACCTGAAAAAGCGTCTGTAAACCTGAAAGTCGGACAGACACAGCAGCTTGGCAGCACGGTATACACTGACCCTGAAGTAAGATACCTCAACGGTATGTGGGAATGTGATGACGCAGATGTTGCGACTGTTGATGAATATGGCAACATCGTTGCAGTCGGCGCAGGCACTTGCAAGGTCTCGCTCGTTTCATATGCAGAGGAGTCAACAGAAGTACAGGGCGTTATCGGTGAGTGGACTGTAACAGTAACAAAGCCTGCTCCTGCAAAGCCTACAGGACTCAAGGCAAAGAATGTTAAGAAGAGAAAAGCATCTCTCACCTGGAAAGCAGCTTCAAACGCAGAGGGTTATGAAATATACAGATCGACAAAGAAGAAAAAAGGATTCAAAAAGGTCGCAACTGTAAGCAAGACTTCTTACAAGAGCAAAAAACTCAAAAAAGGTAAAACATATTACTTCAAGATAAGATCTTACAACGTTCAGAACGGAGTGAAAGTTTACAGCGCGTTCACAAGCGCAAAGAAAGTAAAGATCAAGAAATAAAACCAGTGGAGGAGCATCATGAAAAATACTGCACGAGTGACACTGAGCATCCTGCTCTCACTTATCATAACAGTTGCGTATATGCCGGTAAGCTTTGCGCTCGATTCTTCTGATGTTCCGGAAAGCAATGTCACGGAGGCCGCGGACGATTCCGCGGCTTCCGCTGAAGACAAAGCTGATACTCCGGAAGAGAGCGGTCTTTCCGGAGAAGAGGCGGACGCAGATAAAGGTGCTGAGATAAGCGATGAGACTGAGTCAGCGCCGGTCTCCGATGATGCGCAAGCAGAAGAGCCTGAAGAAGAGCTTGAGCTTATGGCTCTCGAATCATCCGGCGTAAGCACAGCGGATGATATCGAAAACGGAACTATAACTCTTACAGAGGATGGAGACAAATACACAGGTACTGCAGTCCCTGATAACGGATACGATCTGGCTACCGTAAGGCAGCTGTGGACTGATTCCGAAGGTAATGAACACGAGCAGTATCTCGATTATAAAAAAGATAACAACGGCACATACTCATTTGAGGTCAAAGCAACCGAGACCGATTCCGTGGTCACTGCATTCTTTTACGATCTCAAAAAATGGGATGGTGCTGTAGACATAACATGGTACGATCCGGACGAAACACTGTTTGAGATCGCGACACCGGCTCAGCTTGCCGGCTTAGCTGCGATCACAAACGGTATGGTTGATACAGCCGTTACCGAAGAGTACATGATTAAAGACAATGATGGAAGATACATAGAAGACGGCAAATACTGTCATACTTATATATCGACTGAGTCTGCGACGGCCGATCTGCTGACACCTAACTTCAGCGATGACGCGGGTCAGGTGCGTGACACTGTCTGGAGACTACCGGAAACGGAACATAAAATGATCGCCGAAGACGATCTCCACAATGACTTCCTGTATCGCACAGTAAAGTTGACCGCGGATATTGATATGGGAGACAGGAACTGGACTCCTGTCGGCGGCAAATACGCCATGAACCGCGATGCTACAGGTGATGAGGACCCTAAGGTGATCGATACCAGATTTCAGGGCATACTTGACGGCTGCGGTCATACTGTAACGATCAATTGTGACAGAATGGCAAAAAAAGGCTTCGCTTATGCTATGGAGATAGCCCTTATTGGGTATCTTGGCGGAGGTGTCGATTACAAGAACGGATACCCTAAAGATACTTACATGGACTACGCGAAGTACTGGGTCCCGACTGTAAGAAACGTAGTTGTGAGAGGTGAGGTGAAGGGCCGCAGAATGGTGGCCGGAGTCGTAGGGCGCACCGGAGAGACAAACTATGGAGTGCTGGTCGAGAACTGTGCGAATTTCGCCGATGTTTTTGCGACAGACATGAGAGGATGCGCCGGCATAGTAGGAGCTGCATGGGGAAAGACTGTCATCCGCAATTGCTATAATGCCGGAACCATCAGATCGAACTTCTGGGAGCACGGCGGTATTGTAGGAAGCAACGGTTATGAAGGCAGTGAGGACAGAGACCCTGCAGGTGCTGACATATATAACTGCTATAATGTCGGAACGACAGGTCTTGTAACATACAGCACAGACACGCCTGAGTATGACGGGCAGGAGATAGGCGTGGACGGCCAGGCTTTTGCGAGCTACACCGTATCAAACTGCTACTATCCGGAGCCGGAATCTGCGATAGCTGATACTACAGGCTACTCTATAGGTGAGACTTCTAAGAATAAAAAAGTCAGGATAACAGATGTAGAAGCTGCTGATCTCAGATCGGATGAAACACTTGCCAGACTGAATATCAATGGCGAAGTATTTGTAAAGGATACAAAGGGCATCAACAATGGTTATCCGGTGCTTTACTTCCAGGGAGAGCATGGAAGCGGAACTGCTGATGTGAAGATAGAGCAGACTGCCGGGGGAACTGTTTCATCAAAATCGGATCTTACCGGGCTCTCTTATGGCACGACCGTGGACTTCGAAGCTGCGCCTGATTCAGGAAAAAGACTGACAGGTTATCTTGTTGATGACGGCGTATCTGAAATTACCATACCTGCGAACGGCTTTTACACCGTCAGCGGCAGAAATGTTACAGTAAGGGGTATTTTTGATGACAGAGCACCGTCTACAATCAGATTCGTTGAGGAAGACGACGGAGCGCCTTACTATATTGAAGTTGAAAAGGTAGACGACAAAGATACAGAAACAAGCGTCAGTGAGCAGCTGGCAAGCGGATCACAGGTGAATATGGGGGATGTGATAAAGATCACACCGGTCGATATTCGCCTGACACAGACACAGCCTGATATCAAATACCTTGAATATACAGGAAAATTCGGCGATCCGGCGTATACCGATCATTCCCTCGAAGTAAAAGACAAAGCGACCGGGACTTATACAGTAACGGGTGAAGTCGAGAACGTTGATATCACTGTCAGCCCGAAAACACAGGGCAAGATGTGGACAACAGTTGCCGATATGTCCTGGTATAAGGAAGGTGAGACATCTTTCACTATAACTACTGCCAGACAGCTTGCCGGGCTTGCCAAACTGTGCCGCGACGGTAATCCTTTTGACGGCGTTACAATCAAACTCGGTAACGATATAAGCCTGGACAATACTGTTGCCAACAGCAGTGATGAGTATGGCTATGAGAGAAGCTGGATGGGAATAGGCTCCAGTGAAAGATATTCGTTCAAAGGTATCTTTGACGGTCAGGGGCACACTATAAGCTGCATGCACAGGAACTTTGCGCCGGGATATTGTGGCGGCGGTAACGGAGGCCTTTTCGGCGTTACAGACGGTGCAGTGATCAAAAATGTTACTGTCGAAGGCGGCTCATATGTAAATGATCTGTATAATGTCACGATGGACTGCGGCTTCATCAACGGAGCCAACGGCGGAGCGATTGCCGGAACAGCTATCGATACGCTGATCGAAAACTGCACTGCAAAAGTCGATATGAACAAGGCGTATTCGGCAGGCGGCATTGCCGGCACTGTTGAAGGAAGCACGATCATCAGAAACTGCATAAGTGATTGCGATATCAGCGGCAGCAATGAATCGATCGGCGGAATTGCAGGCAAAATCGAAGATGATGGTGTAACAATCTCCGATTGCACGAACAATGGAAATATTACGACCACCAGCTGGAAGGCAGGCGGAATTCTCGGAAGCGGTGAATCATACGGCGGGGAAGTCCTTAGATGTGTGAATAACGGTGATGTCAGCACATCAATGAAAGGTACTTCATCCAATGCTCATGCTGCAGGAGGCATTGCCGGCTATGCTGCAGGAAATTTGCTGATCAGCGGCTGCATCAATCACGGAAAAGTCAGCGGAACAGCAAGGACGTACGCTCTTGGAGGAATAGCGGGTACTATTCTCAGGGGAACGATCGAGGACTGTTATAATACAGGAGAAGTTCGTTCGGAAAGCACCTCGAATAAGGCACAGACTTCCGGAATAGCCAATACCGGAACCAACGCCTTTATGAAGGCAAAGATCAGGAACTGCTATAACAGCGGCAGGGTCAGCACCGGAAGTGATTATACCGGATCGGCCGGAGGAGTTGTCGGATACGGAAGTGCTGCAACCAATACGATAGAAAACGCATACTGTACTGATAAGGCTGCTGCGGATATCGGAGGCAAAGCCGGAACAGCCGGCAATGTAGTGGGCGAAGACGTTCTTAAAAGGCTGAGAATTTCTATAGGCGACTCATTCGTTATCGACCGCAATGATATGAACGGCGGATTCCCGGTACTCCTCTGGCAGGATCCTTCAGCAGTAGCTGCTGTAACAACGGTCAAAGCAGTAAAGGGCAGCGAAACAACGATAAATGCTGCATGGACAGCTGCAGGACCGAGAGAAGGCTTCGAACTGTACCGGTCGGTAAACGGCGGAGAAGAGACGATGATCTACACAGGCACCGGCCTGAATTACACTGACACCGGCCTGACCGCAGGCAATACATATACGTACAGGGTAAAGGCATACAGAGATACTTCGGAAGGCAAAGACTATGGCGAGTGGTCTGATTCCGCATCTTTGGAGCTGTTGCTCAATGCCATGAAGCTGTCATCCGTTAAGAATAAAAAGACGAGATCGGCCGAAATAAAGTGGAAGAGAAACAAGGCTGCAGCCGGCTATGAGATCTTCCGCTCGATGTCGCCAAACAGCGGATACAAAAAAGTAAAGACAGTAACTGTCACGAAGAAGAATAAAAAGAAAAAGACACTGTCGCTGATCCAGAAAAAACTGAAAAAGAAGAAAACTTACTACTACAAGATCAGATACTACAAGAAGCTTAACGGCAGAAATGTATACAGCGAGTTTTCGGCAGTGAAGAAAGTCAAGATCAAAAAATAACGGAGAAGGGTGCTTAACATGAAGGAATTATTCAGGGAACTCAATAAGGACAGCAGCGCGCTTCACCGCGTCATGGCCACTGTTCTGGGCGAAAACAGGGCAAGCAAGACTCTTATCTACGGATACGATATAGTCAGCTGCAGCGGCTGCAGGGAGTTTTATGAAGAGAACCTTGACGAGATAGTTGATGTGCGCACAACGGGCGTGTACAGCATCGGCGGAAAAGACGTGTATTGTGAGGTGCTTGAGGAGCTTCCTGAACTGGTCATCTGCGGAGCCGGGCACGTTGCTGTCGCCTGCGTTAGAGCCGCTGCTTCTCTCGACGTGCACATCACTGTTATAGAAGACAGAAAGGACTTCGCCGAAGCAGCACGTAAGGCAGGGGCACATGAGGTGCTCTGCGGAGACTATAAGGAGATGCTTGGCACGATCCCGGGCGGAGATAACTATTACTTCCTTACCATGAGCAGGGCGCATGCGTTCGATGAGATCTGTCTTGAAAGCATTCTTCGCAAACCTTTTGCCTATGTAGGCATGCTCGGATCGTCAATGAAGATCCGGAAGATCCGCGGCGACCTTGAAGAAAAAGGCGTGTCAGGCGAGATCTTTGATAAAGTGCATACTCCGGTCGGTCTTGATATAAGCGCAAACACACCTGAAGAGATAGCTATCGCTGTTATGGCTGAGATAATCTCTGTCAAGAACACAGGAAAGGTGATCACAAAGGCATTCGACCATGAGCAGCTTGATGCCATCGCTGCTGATGGCGGTGAGCCTGTTCTGGTGACGCTAATACGAAAGGTGAGCGCCGCTCCGAGAGACCCGGGTACAAAGATGGTTGTCACAAGCGACGGAAACAAATGGGGAACGATCGGGGGCGGAGCTGCGGAAGCTCATGCGGCAAGGATCGCCAGAGACCATATGGATGACAAAGACTTTGTTTGCGAAGTAGTCAGAGTAGGCGATGAGTCAAAGAGCGCTGACGGCATGGTGTGCGGAGGCGTCATAGATGTGCTGTTTGAGCGCATCGCAGGCGAATAAGTAAAAAAAAAAAATAGGGGTAGTAATCGGTACCGTTCTTCAGTATAATGAAGAACGGTGACGCGGTCCATTAGCTCAGCTGGGAGAGCGACAGGGTGACAACCTGTAGGTCATTGGTTCAAGTCCAATATGGGCCACCACGCAAACCGCTTAAGCGAAAGCTCAGGCGGTTTTTTATTTGTCAGGCGAGTGTCTGAACTTTATTTTTAGCCTCTATGCGAGTATAATTGACGGCAATATGGTAGGTTGATACACAGATAAAGAGGGCCGGCTATGTTCAGAACAGACTTCGGAAAAGTATCAGATGGAGCGGCAGCAAAAGTTTCTTTCATGAAAAGAGATCCGCTTGCGTATTTCGTTGTCTCAATGATGGCCGGTGCTTTTATTGGTATCGGTGTACTGCTTGCGTTTACCGCAGGAGGTCTTCTGACGGGCCTTCCTTATGCAAAGATCGTGATGGGGCTGTCTTTCGGAGTCGCTCTGAGCCTTGTCGTTATGGCGGGAGCGGAGCTCTTCACGGGCAATAATTTAGCCATGGCATCGGGTATACTCGATAAAAAAGTCAGCTGGGCAGATGCGCTAAAGCTGTGGTGCCTTTGCTGGGTCGGGAATCTGGCCGGAAGCATGCTGCTTGGAGGCATTTACAGCCTGACAGGGCTCTGCACAGGTCAGGTCGGAGAATTCATGGTATCTGCCGCAGCTGCTAAGATGGGAGCAGGCGCAGCAGCGCTGTTCGCCAGAGGAATACTTTGTAACTTCCTTGTATGCCTGGCAGTATGGTGCGCCGGAAGAGCCACGTCAGACGCCGGCAAGCTGATAATGATATTCTGGTGTCTGTTTGCGTTTATAACATCCGGATTCGAACACAGCATCGCCAACATGACTCTCTTTACGGTCGCGATGCTTCAGCCTGTGCACGAGGCGGTTACTGCATGCGGCTTTGCATATAATCTGATAATAGTAACTTTAGGTAATATTGTCGGCGGCACGCTGTTCGTGGCTCTGCCTTACTATGTCGCCGGCCGGAGAGATAAATAAAGAAAGGAAGCATGGGACTGATGAATTTTATCTTTATTTCACCGAATTTTCCTCATACTTACTGGCAGTTCTGCGACAGACTCAAAAGGAACGGAGTCAATGTGCTTGGAATAGGCGATGCGCCGTATGACAGCCTCGAGGAGCCTCTGAAGGCTGCCCTGACTGAGTATTATAAAGTCGGCAACATGGAGAACTACGATGAGATGTACCGTGCTGTCGCGTATCTGGCGTTTAAGCACGGCAAGATCGACTGGCTCGAATCCAACACTGAGTACTGGCTCGAGCAGGATGCGCAACTCAGAAAGGATTTCAATATCGGTACGGGCGTTCAGCCTGAAGAACTTGCGATGTGGAAGAGCAAGTCGGCGATGAAGCCTTTCTACAAGGAGGCCGGTGTTCCTACAGCTCGCAACCATAAGGTCACAACTATTGAGGCTGCAAGGGAGTTCCTTGATGAGATCGGCGGATATCCTGTTATCGTTAAGCCGGATATTGGAGTAGGAGCTGCAGATACCTGGAAACTCGAGAACGACAGCGATCTTGAATGGTTCTACAACAACCTTCCACAGCATCCGTATGTAATGGAAGAGTTTGTTTACGGCTTCATATATTCGTATGACGCGATCGTGAACAACAAGGGCGACGTGCTGTTTGAGAGCTCCAACTGGTTCCCGCCTTCAATCGCTGATCTGGTGAACAAGGGGCTTGAGCTTTCTTATTACACGACACCTGAAGTGCCTGAGCAGCTCCGTGAGTACGGCCGCGCAACTCTTAAGGCTTTCAAGGTCAAGAGCAGATTTGTACACTTTGAGTTCTTCCGCCTGACACAGGCAAGAAAAAATCTCGGTGAAGTAGGCGAGTTCGTAGGCCTCGAAGTAAATATGAGACCTGCCGGAGGATACACGCCTGATATGATGAACTTCGCTCACAATGCTGATGTGTATGAGATCTGGGCTGAGATGGTCGCTCATAATGAGCGCCGCCTGCCTGACATCGGAGGCGACCAGTACTGCGCATATGCTGCCAGAAAAGACATCCATCAGTACAGACACAGCCACGAAGAGGTGCTTGAGAAGTACGGCCACTGCATGAAGATGTGCGAGCGCATGCCTGACGTGCTGTCGGGAGCCATGGGCAACCAGATGTATACCGCGGTATTTACCACTTACGAAGAGGTCGAGGAATTCATTAACTTCGTACAGGAACACGCATAAATAAAACAGTTAAAGGGGAATTATAATGAACGATTATTACAAGAGAGAATACAGCCATATACTTGGCAGAGAGATGGAGCACGCAGTCTTCGGCGACAGCGGCATGCTCTGCGTAGCTTTTGGTCCGCAGAACGGCCATACATACGATTTCCGTAATTTCGGTATGATCGATACCATCGCTCCGTGGATCGAGGCGGGAAAGCTTAGAGTTCTCTGTGTTGACAGCATCGATGAGGAAACATGGTCCAACGAGGGCGGAAACGAGCGCGAAAGGCTCGAACTGCAGGAGAGATGGTTCCGCTATGTTACTGACGAGCTGGTCCCTCAGTATTCCAACGGAGAACGCGCAGTTACAACAGGCTGCAGCATGGGAGCCACACACGCCATGAATTTCTTCTGCCGCCGTCCTGATCTGTTCTGCGGCGTCATAGCACTGAGCGGTCTGTACGATACCAATTATTTCTTCCATTCATATAAGGACGATCTCACATATGCAAACTCGCCGATCGAGTTTATCCCTAACATGCCTGAGCATCATCCTTGGATGGACCTCTACAGACAGAGCAGCATAATCTTCTGCTCGGGGCAGGGAGCATGGGAAGACGAAATGAGAGTCGACCTGCAAAAGCTCCATGAAGCTTTTGAGCACAAGGGCATTCCTCATTGGGCGGATTACTGGGGTTATGATGTAAATCATGACTGGCCATGGTGGAGAAAACAGCTGCCGTATTTCATGAGCAACATACTCGGTGAACCGTGAGAAATATCAGCGCCTTCGGGCGCTTTTTTTGTTAAAAAAAATATGTTGACATACACCACCAGTGCGAGTATATTATGACTTGGTGATTAGCACTCTGCATCAATGAGTGCTAACAAATAAAAAACACAGGGAGGCAAGACATGGATCTGAGCGAAAGACAATTACAGATACTGCAGGCGATCATAACAGATTTTGTAGAGAACGCCGAGCCGGTCGGTTCGAGATCGATCGCGAAGAAATATGACCTTGGCGTCAGCCCTGCAACCATACGCAATGAGATGTCAGACCTCGAAGAGATGGGTTATCTGACACATCCGCATACCTCTGCGGGCAGAGTTCCTTCGGACAAGGCATATAGGCTGTATGTGAACGATCTGATGAAAAAGAAGAACCTGAGCGCAAAGGACAAACGCATGATCAACGACAGGCTGTCGGCCAGCAGGGATGAGTTCGACCGGACGATCAGACACGCTGCCGAGCTTCTTTCGGAGATCACCCAACTGGCGTCATTCGCTATGACACCTGCTACAAACAAAGAGGTGATCAGCTTTATCAGGCTGCTGCCTGTAGATGAGCGGACACTGATACTCATGATAGTCAGCGAGGGCGGTCATGTAACGAATACGACACTCAGGCTGAATGTGCCTTATACTCAGGAAGCACTCGAGCTTCTGAGCAAGAACATGACGGTAAGCTATAAGGGCCGCACACTTGATGATGTACTGAAGAGTGAGATCATCCATGATGTGGGCTCGGACATCGAAGCACTGAATTCACTGAAGGGCAGTGTAATGCCGAGTTTCCTCAGGACCCTCGAAGATATGCTGAATGTAAATCTGTACATGGAGGGCATGACAAACATCTTCAAGCTGCCTGAGTACACCAGCATAGACCGCGCTAGAGACTTTATGGAACTCTTTGCACGCAAGGACTGGTTCACGCAGAAGATGCTTGCGAGGGAAGACGGCGTTGTTGTCACTATCGGCGATGAAAACGACACCATGAAGGACTGCTCGCTGATCACGGCGACATATCATGTTGACGGAAAACTTGTCGGAAAGATCGGCGTCATAGGACCTACGAGAATGAAGTACGGCGAAGTAACGTCAATAATGGAGTATCTCACGAACAACCTGAGCGAGGTGTTCAGGCTTCCGGGAGACACCGGAGACGGTAATGCGGGCGGCAAAAAGTAGCCGGCAAACACATACCAATTAACTGAAAGGAAAGATATCACTGATGGCAGAAGAAACAAAGAAGCACATCGACATCGAAGACGAAAGCACTGAGGCCGAAGAGGCAAAAGCTGCCGAAGAAGAAGCGGCTGAAGAAAAGGCCGAAGATCAGGAAGCTGAGAAAGCTGAGGAAGAAAAAGAAGATACTTCCGAGGAACCGGCAGAAAATGATGAGGAAGCCGAAAAGAAAGCTGCTGAAGCCGAATCCGAACGCTATATGAGGCTGATGGCTGAGTTCCAGAATTACAAGAGACGCGCGGCCAAGGAAAAGACAGACACCCTGCAGTATGCAAACGAAAAGATAGTAGGAGATCTTCTCCCGGTACTCGACAACTTTGAAAGAGCACTTGCAACAGAGACGGAAGACATCGAGGGTTATGTAAAGGGCATGCAGCTCATATTCGATCAGCTTAAGACAGCACTCGGCAACGCCGGACTCGAAGAGATAAAGGCTATGGATGAAGAGTTTGACCCTAATGTACACAATGCAGTAATGACAGATAACGTCGAGGAAAAAGAAGACGGAACCATTACAAAAGTCCTGCAGAAAGGGTACAAATTACGCGACAAAGTAGTCAGACCATCAATGGTTGCAGTTAATAAGAAATAGAACTTAAGTATTATTTGCATATAAGCAAGCATATCCAACAAAGTTAATAATTCATTTCATATAAACGGAGGAAACACCATGAGCAAAGTTATAGGAATCGATCTGGGCACCACCAACAGCTGCGTAGCAGTTCTCGAAGGCGGAGAGCCTACAGTTATTACAAATTCCGAGGGAATGAGAACGACTCCTTCGGTAGTATCATTCACAAAGAACGGCGAGAGACTCGTCGGCGAAACAGCAAAGAGAATCGCTATTACAGAGCCTGAAGGCACTGTATCATCGATCAAGAGACACATGGGTGAAAACTACACAGTAAACCTTCGCGGCAAGGATTACACACCGCAGGAAATCTCGGCTATGATCCTTCAGAAGCTGAAGGCAGATGCTGAAGCTTATCTCGGCGAAAAGGTCACTGAGGCAGTTATCACAGTTCCTGCTTACTTCAGCGATGCTCAGAAGCAGGCTACAAAGGATGCAGGAAAGATCGCCGGACTCGATGTCAAGAGAATCATCAACGAGCCTACAGCTGCTTCACTGGCATACGGACTCGATAAGGATACCGGAAGCCATAAGATCCTGGTCTATGACCTGGGCGGCGGCACATTCGATGTATCCGTACTCGAACTCGGCGACGGAGTATTCGAAGTACTCGCTACAAACGGCGATACACACCTCGGCGGAGATGACTTCGATAACGCTCTGATGAACTTCCTGGCAGACAGCTTCCAGAAGGAGCACGGCATCGACCTCAGACAGGACAAGATGGCTCTTCAGAGATTGAAAGAAGCTGCTGAGAAGGCCAAGAAGGAACTCTCATCGGCACAGACAACAAAGGTCAACCTGCCGTTCATCGCAGCTAACGCTTCCGGTCCTCTCCACATGGATATGGACGTTACAAGAGCAAGATTCGAACAGCTCACAAAGAGCCTTGTAGACAGAACGATCGAGCCTATGCACAAGGCTATGAAGGATGCAGGCGTTACATCAGCTGACCTCGCTAAGGTCATCCTGGTAGGCGGATCTACAAGAATCCCGGCTGTTCAGGAAGCTGTAAAGAACGTAACAGGCAAGGAGCCATTCAAGGGAATCAACCCTGATGAGTGCGTAGCTATCGGAGCTGCTATCCAGGCCGGCGTACTTACAGGTGAAGTTAATGACATCCTGCTTCTCGATGTTACACCGCTTTCACTGTCGATTGAAACACTCGGCGGCGTTGCAACAAAGCTCATCGAGAGAAACACAACTATCCCTACAAAGAAGAGCCAGATCTTCTCGACAGCAGCAGATAACCAGACTGCAGTAGACATCCACGTAATGCAGGGTGAGAGAGAGATGGCTGCAGACAACATCACACTCGGCAGATTCCAGCTAACCGGCATCGCTCCGGCTCCACGCGGAATCCCTCAGATCGAGGTCACATTCGACATTGACGCTAACGGTATCGTAAACGTAAGCGCTAAGGATATGGCTACAGGCAAAGAGCAGAAGATCACCATCACATCCTCGACAAAGCTGTCAGAAGATGAGATCAATGCCAAGATCAAAGAGGCTGAGCAGTTCGCTGAGCAGGATAAGAAGCAGAAGGAAGCTGTTGAGACAAAGAACCAGTCCGAAGGCATGATCTTCGAGATCGACAAGCAGCTCAAGGAACTCGGCGACAAGGTCACAGAATCCGAGAAGTCAGCTGTAGAGGCAGCCAAGGATGAGCTCCAGAAGGCTATCGATGCCAATGACATTGAGGGAATGAAGACCAAGATGGAAGCGCTCACAAACGCATTCTATCCTATCTCGACTAGAATCTATCAGGAAGCACAGGCTGCTCAGGGAGCTGCAGGCAATCAGGGATTCGACCCTAACAACATGGGCGGAGCAGGATTCAACCCTGGCAACATGGGCGGCAGCAGCCAGAATGACGGCACAGTTGATGCTGATTATGAGGTCGTTGACGACGAAAACTAATACAAAACTAATTTTTGAAAGGTAACTACCGGTTATGGCAGATAAAAGGGATTATTACGAAGTCCTCGGGGTCAATAAGGGATCATCGGCTGCAGAGATAAAAAAGGCCTACCACAAACTGGCCATGAAGTATCACCCTGACAGAAATCCCGGTGACAAAGAGGCAGAGGAGAAGTTCAAGGAGGCTAATGAAGCTTACGAGGTTCTCTCAGATCCCGATAAGAAGGACAAATATGACAGATTCGGTTTCGCAGGTGTAGATCCGAACTTCGGAGCTGGCCAGGGCGGATTCGGCGGGTTCGGCGGATTCGGAAACTTCGGCGGCGGATTCGGCGGTGCCGGCGGCATGGGCTTCGAAGACATATTCGATATGTTCGGAGGCATGGGCGGAAGCAGAAGATCGTCAAGAAGAGGCGGCCCGCAGAAGGGAAGAGACCTCCAGAAGACGATAACCATCGACTTTACAGATGCTCTCTTCGGCTGCAGCAAGCAGATCGAGATCGCCAAAAACGTAAAGTGCAAGACATGCGGCGGAAGCGGCGTAAAGCCGGGCACAAGCAAGAAGACCTGCGATCAGTGCGGCGGAAGCGGCCAGATATCTCAGGTAAGCAATACGCCATTCGGCAGGTTCCAGAATATTACGACCTGCCCTAAGTGCGGAGGCACCGGTCAGATGATCGAAACACCTTGCAGTGACTGCGGCGGAACCGGAGTCAACCGCAAGAATGTCAAGATCAAAGTGGATATCCCTGCGGGAGTAGATACCGACAGCATCGTGACCCTCAGAGGCCAGGGCGAGCCGGGCGTAAACGGCGGACCTGACGGAGATCTCTACATTGTAGTGAACGTAAGACCGCACAGCACTTACAAGAGAAGAGGAAACGACCTCTACCTCGACCTGCCTATCACATTCGATCAGGCAGCTCTGGGCGGAAAGGTGCAGGTGCCGGGATTCGGAGAGACCTACAGCTACACGATTACTCCGGGCACACAGACAGGATCTTCATTCAGGCTCAAGGGCAAAGGCGTTCCTGACGTAAGGACAGGCCGCAAGGGCGATCTGTACGTCAAGGTAATAGTCGAAGTACCTACCAAGCTTAACCGTAAGGAAAAGAAGGCCATCGAGGAAATGGCGCAGAAACTGGGAAGCGAAGCTTACCCTAAGAAAACAAAATTCGAAAAGCTGAAATTCTGATCAGCTTGGCAAATGACAGAAGAGGCGCATCGCAAATCTCTGTGATGCGCCATTCTTATACCCGAAAAGGGCAGAAAGGCGGCAAATATGATAGTAGTACCTGTATATAACATGATACTGGCGCCTGATGCGAACATATACTTCAACACAAATCAGGTGAGAAGGAATGCGGGCGATAAAACGCTTGCCGTGGGAGAAAGAGTGGTTCTTATCGTTGCCAGAGACAACGAAAGCTATAAGGACCTTACATCGGAGAGCTTCTATCCTATAGGCATCTCCGGAGAGATAAAAGAGATAAACCATCAGGGATATGTCGTTATCCATACCGGCTACAGAGTCGATGTTGAGAACATCGAGATAGGAGCCGACGAATCCATCAGACTTTCAATGTCGAGAAGAAACGACATCGACGACATGAGCAAAGGCGTTGAGTCTGAAAAGCTCAAAGGCATGCTTGATGAGATGCGCAAATTCGCTGCCGGCTTCGACTGGGCGGACTCAGCCGAATACTGGCTCAGGCAGATAGATTCACTTGAGAGAGCAGCCTGCGTGATGTCGCCGTGGATGGATATGCCTAACAGCGACAGATATGCGATCCTTGCTGAAGACAGCCGTTTAAAGAGAGCGGAACTCATCGAAGAAGCACTGTACGGATTTATGGAGGTCGGCCGCATCACAAATGAGGCAATGACTTCTCAGCAGGAAGAGCATCAGAAGATGTACCGTGAGCAGGCCATCAAGCGCCAGATAGAGCATCTCCAGAGGGAGCTCGACGAGATGCATCCTGAAAACGTGACGGATATCCAGAAGTTCGAGCAGAAGATCGCGGAATCCGGCATGAACGAAACCGCAAGGAAAGAGGCTGACAAGGTGCTCAACCGTCTGAAACAGGATGGCGGCCAGGGTGCTGAGTCGGGCATGCTCTACGACTACCTCGATTTCGTGACCGGCCTGTCATGGAAGAAAGAGGAGATGAATCACATCGACCTTGATGACGCGCGTAAGGTGCTCGATGAAGACCACTACGGACTCAAAAAGGTTAAAGACAGGATCATACAGCAGATCGCTGTAATGAATCTCAAGAAGGAGCAGTCAGGTTCCATACTCCTGTTTGTCGGTGCGCCGGGAACAGGAAAGACAAGCATAGGAAAGAGCATCGCCAGAGCGCTTGGGCGTGAATACGTAAGAGTGAGCCTCGGCGGTGTACATGACGAATCGGATATACGCGGTCACCGCAGAACTTACATCGGGGCAATGCCGGGCCGCATTATGGACGGCATACAGAAGAGCGGAGTTTCAAATCCGGTCATGGTGCTCGATGAAGTTGACAAGCTTTCGGACTCGTTCCACGGCAGCCCGGCGAGCGCTCTGCTCGAGGCACTCGACCCTGAGCAGAACAACACTTTCACAGACCATTACATGAACGTGCCTTACGATCTGTCAGATGTCATGTTCATCTGCACTGCCAACACGACAGATACGATCCCGGCACCGCTTCTGAACCGTATGGAAGTGATACAGTTCAGCGGTTATACCCCGGTCGAGAAGCTGTCGATCGCCAGGGAGCATCTGGTCCCTAAGTCGATGGAGTCTATGGGTATAGCTCCGGGCATGATGGAAGTCACAGACGATGCTCTGAAGAAAATAATCTCTGACTACACGATGGAAGCGGGCGTAAGAGGCCTCAGAAAGCGCATAGATACGCTTTGCAGAGCTCTGGCGGTAAAAGTCTCATCTGACCCTGATAAAAAGCTTACCGTGACTCCTGAGGTCGTTGATGACGAGATCGACGCAAGACCGATACAGCACAGCAGCATACTTCCTGAGCCTAAGGCAGGCGTAGTTACGGGACTTGCCTGGACTCCGGTAGGTGGGGAGATACTCTACATCGAAACGATGTTCACAAAGGGCAGAGGTGATATCATAATCACCGGACAGCTCGGCGATGTAATGAAGGAATCGGCAAGGATCGCTGTAAGCCTCGTAAAGACATTGTTCCCGGATAAGGCGGATATGTTCAGCGAGAATGATCTCCATATACATGTACCGGAAGGAGCGGTCCCTAAAGACGGCCCTTCGGCAGGTATAGCTCTTACAACGGCACTCTCGTCACTGGTTACCGGGCATATAGTTGACCCGCATATCGCGATGACAGGAGAGGTCGCTCTGAGAGGAGCAGTAACCCCTATAGGAGGCCTGCCTGAAAAACTGATGGCTGCAGAGCGTGCAGGCATTACCAAGGTATTCATACCGGCGGAAAATGAATACGATCTCAAAGATGTGGCCGATGAGGTCAAGGAGAAGATCGATATTCAGACCGTATCAAAGGTGGGCGAGGTGCTGATGGCGACCGGCATTCTGGCAGCCACAGGCACAGCGGCATAAAGCCTCTGAAATCCATAAAAAAAGCGCGTGCCTCATGGCACGCGCTTTGTATTTGCAAGAATCGATAATAAGGTTATCGTTTATTTGGAAGCACCGTATTTTTCGATCAGTCTTTTGAATCCCGGCATCGAATTCTTGATGGTCTCATTTGATACGCAGTATGCGAGTCTGAGATATCCAGGGCATCCGAAGCCTGTACCAGGTACGATAAGGATGTTCTCTTCGAGTTTTGCTGCCTCTGAGAATGCCATGTCGTCGCCGTTAGGAGCCTTCATGAACAGATAGAATGCTCCGTCAGGCTTAGCGCACTCATAGCCCATTTCAGTAAGACTGTTGTAGAGGTCGTTTCTGTTCTCGTCGTAAGCTACGAGGTCAGGCATGCAGTCGACGCATTCCTCGACCACTCTCTGAATGAGGGTAGGAGGACATACGGATCCGATCTCTCTTGCCGCACCTGCAACTGCACTCAGAACACCGTGCTGGTTATAGCATTTTGCAGGTACATAGACATAACCGATACGTTCGCCAGGGAGCGAAAGACTCTTTGACCATGAGTAGCATACGATGGTGTTGTCATAAACTTCCGGGATGAATGTTACGACTGCATCGCCGTAAACGAGTTCTCTGTACGGCTCGTCGGCAATGATGTATATAGGATGATCGTACTTCAATGCCTTTCTCTTGAGTACGGCAGCGATCTTCTCGAGAGTCTCTTTTGTGTAAACTACTCCGGAAGGATTGTTCGGGGAGTTGATTACTACAGCAACTGTATCGTGATTGATAGTAGCTTCGAGAGCTTCAAGGTTGATCTGGAAATCAGGGATATCAGGGTCTACACGTCTGACTTTGCCGCCGCCGGCTTTGAAGAATACGTTGTATTCAGGGAAATAAGGCGCAATTACGACGAAGTTGTCGTCAGGCTTGGTGGTAAGAGCACATGCTACTGAAACAAGTGCCGGAGCGCAGCCGCATGTCATGAATAACTCGCTTGCCTGCGCATTAGTGTTGAATCTTTTTCTGAGGTTTGCCGCAATAGCTTCTCTTGTGCTCTCAAAACCAGGAGCCATCGAGTAACCGTGCAGCAGTATGGAACTCTCTTCATCAACGAGCTTTTTGATAGTTGCGTTGACTTTTTTAGGAGCAGGTATGCTCGGATTGCCCAGTGAGTAATCATAGACTTTGTCTCTTCCGAGTTTCTTGGCCTGCTCCAGTCCGTAGGCGAAGAGCTCACGGATTATGCTTGGCGCTGTGCCATAGCCATAATATTTTTCATTTACCATAGCTTTCTCCTTATCCGTTCGATCTTGATTATTGTTAAACCATGGGATCATACATATCCCCATTGTTACACTAATTGTATCACATAGGTTTGTTCCTGAATGTATTTATTTCGCCCCTGTGCCATGATGTGCTACAATGAGTTTGCAATTTTCAGGGTAAAAAAGGGGGGAATCTATGTTATTCGGACATGACAAAGTAGAGATCCTGCATCTGCCGACACCTCTTGAGCATCTCGCAAATGTTTCGGACGATCTGGGAATCAACGTATACTGCAAAAGAGACGACCTGACAAATCTGGCTACGGGAGGCAATAAGCTCCGCAAGCTTGAGTACTTCCTGAAAGACGCCCAGGATAAGGGTGCAACCATGCTTATTACAGAGGGTGGGGCTCAGACCAACCACGGAAGGCTCACCGCTGCTGTTGCCGCTAAATACGGGCTTAAGTGCGCGATCGTAACGGCGGATGAATTTCCGGGCGAGATAAGTGCTAACCTGCTGCTTGATGGAATGCTCGGCTGCCCGGTGTATTTTGTGAAGGATATGGAGACCGGCAGGCAGGCTGTAATTGATAAGTACACATCAGAGGGGGAAAAGGTCTATTACGTACCGATGGGCGGATCGAATGAGATCGGAATGCTCGGATACGTAGAGTGCGCCATGGAGCTTGACAAGCAGGCCAGAGAGATGGGTATCGGCGATGCGTCCATTTATGTCACAGTCGGAAGCATGGGCACATACCTCGGCATGCTGGTCGGACTCAAGGAATGCAAGTCAGATCTGAAGCTTGTGGGAATCAATGTGCTTCCATATTCTGATGATGCTGCAGATGAAGAGGCCAATACGGCTGCTCTCCTTGAGGCTCTCTGCGAGTACTATAAGAAAGCCTGCGATTTCTTCGGCAGCTACAGCGATAACTGGGGCATAACTGCTGATGATTTCGATATCGTCACTCATTACATCCACGGAGCATACAACAATGCCGTAGAAGAGGTCCGCGATGTTATGTACTACCTCGCACGAAAGGAAGCGATCATAATCGACCCTTGCTATACGGGCAAGACCTTCGAGGCGCTGTATGACAAAGCGCGCAAAGGCGACATTGAGAAGGGTTCAAATGTGATATTCATGCACACGGGAGGACTTCCGGGCATCTATACAAAGCATCACAGGGTGGAGCTTGAACGCGAGCTCATGCCGTTCATGCATGCTGACGAATTCTAGAGGAAACAGGATTGGGCAAATCTGAAGAAAAAAACGAACTGGTAAAAAAAGCACCTGCAAGAAAAAAACGTTACAGAATCTCAACTGCCGGAAAGCTGAGACTTGCGGCTGCCGCTGCGGTCCTGCTGCTGGTGCTGATCATTGCAATAAAACTGTCTATGTTTATAGGGAGCATATCGCGTACTCATCTTAATGATGACGGCCTGACGCACGATGAGCGCTTTAAGAACTGCGTAACCGTGCACGGGATCGATGTCTCGGAATATCAGCAGGAGATAAACTGGAAGAAGGTGAAGTCGAGTGAAGCCGATTTCGTATTCATACGCGCCGGGTACAGGAGCGGGGAATCAGGCGAGCTCAACGAGGACGCAAACTTCAGGAAGAACATAAAGAAGGCAAACAGAGCCGGCCTGATGTGCGGAGCATACTTCTTTTCTCAGGCGCTGACCGAAGATGAAGCTGTCGAGGAGGCTGAATATCTTCTCGATCTGGTAAGGCGATATGATATCGAAATGCCTCTGGTCATCGACTATGAGCTGCTCGACGGGGGCAGGGTAAAACAGGCGGTCGAAGCAGGTGAGATGCCTGCGGCATCGATGTATCACGACATAGTGAATGCCTTCTGCCGCAGAGTCGAGACCGCAGGCTATGAGTCAGCGGTATATGCCAACTACGATATGCTCACCAATTACATGGACTCCACTCTTCTTGACGATGAGAACGTGATTTGGGCTGCTCAGTACGGCGGAGCCTGTGACGTCGCGGGCGACTATCTTTACTGGCAGTGTGCCGAAGATGCGTCAGTTGCGGGCATTGAAGGCAATGTCGATCATGACATCTGGTATATCGACCCTGAGAAGGTGTACAGTACGAACGCCAAGGGGCTTAACGACCCGGTCTCTGCAGGGGAGTTCAAAGTGGAATTCGATGAGGACAGCTATGACCTTAAAAATCACAGAGCTGAGCCTGAGGTGACCGTAAAATACGGCGACAAAAAGCTTCGCCGCGGCAGGGATTATGTTCTCTCATTTGTGAAAAACACAGTAGAAGGGACAGGGTATGCCATCGTGCGCGGCACAGGCAGATACAAGGACTGGATCGCAGTACCTTTTGAAATCGACTGATATGATCGGAGCTGAATAATGAAATTTGTAAGCTGGAACGTTAACGGCTTCAGAGCCGTACTTAAAAAAGGATTCGAAGATATCTTCAAAGAACTTGACGCCGACTTCTTCTGCCTTCAGGAAACCAAGATGCAGGAGGGGCAGGCCGACTTTCATCCGGAAGGATATTACGAATACTACAACTGCGCTGAAAAGAAGGGATATTCGGGCACTGCGGTATTTGTAAAGGAATCGATCGGTGAGCCGCTCTCGGTCGCGTACGGGATCAAGGGAGAACACGATGATGAGGGCAGAGTCATAACGCTCGAATATCCGGAGTTCTACCTTATCTGCTGCTATGTCCCTAACGCTCAGGACGGCCTTAAACGCATCGATTACAGATGCGAGTTCGAAGACGCGATGAGAGAGTACATGAAGGAGCTCGACAGCACGAAGCCTGTGATATACTGCGGCGATCTCAACGTGGCTCATAATGAGATCGATCTTAAGAACCCGGGTCCTAACAGAGGAAATGCCGGTTTCTCAGACGAAGAGAGGGGCAAGATGAACGAGCTTCTTGATGCAGGATTTACAGATACATTCAGATATATGTATCCTGAAACCGTTACATACTCCTGGTGGTCATACAGAATGAAGGCCAGAGAGAGGAACGCAGGGTGGCGCATAGACTATTTCATCATATCGGATCGCCTGAGAGATAAGCTCAAAGACGCTGTCATACACACTGATATTTACGGCAGTGATCACTGCCCGGTGTCCGTGCTCATGGAGATATAAAAATGAAGTTTGAAACGCGCGACGGAAAAAACACCAGGGCTCTAGAAGTGCCGTATCAGCAGGCATAATTATTTTCAGATAATCTCAAATTTTGCTTGTATTATAAAAAGCCTTATCATATAATAGCGGTTGCGAATTAATGCATTAAAAAATGAAAGTGGGGTAAAATAATGGCAAACATTAAATCCGCAAAGAAAAGAATCCGTGTAATCGACAAGAAGACAGCTCGCAACATCAGAGTCAAGAACCACGTTAAGGAAGCTGAGAAGGCATTCCTCGCAGCTATTGAATCCGGTGATGCAGAGGCAGCAAGGGCAGCATTCCAGCACGCTGAGAAGAAGCTCATGCAGGCTGCAGCAAAGGGAACATTCCACAAGAACACTGTCGCAAGAAAGATTTCCAGATTCGAGAGTAAGCTGAACGCGCTTAGCGCAAAGTAATTCTCACCCGTCCCCACACTGCGTATAAGTTAAATGCGCTTTCAGCCGGAGTGTCTCCCGGCTGTTTTTTGTTTTCAGTAATACTCGAAAAACTATCGATTATTCTATATAATTAATTAGTTAATCTTCAAAAGGAAACATACAGGATGAGTTATTTAGACAACATAAGAAACTTCAGCATTATTGCCCACATCGATCACGGCAAGTCCACTCTGGCCGACCGTCTTATAGAAAAGACAGGCCTTGTTGAGGCGCGCGACATGAAAGAGCAGTACCTCGACAACATGGACATCGAACGTGAGAGGGGCATCACCATCAAGCTTCAGACGACGCGTCTGAAATACAAGGCTAACGACGGCCAGGAGTACATCCTTAATCTCATAGATACTCCGGGCCATGTCGACTTCAATTATGAAGTGTCACGCTCCTTAGCGGCATGCGACGGAGCCGTGCTCGTAGTCGATGCGACACAGGGGGTTGAGGCCCAGACTCTCGGCAATGTATATCTTGCCCTCGATGAAGACCTTGAGATACTTCCTGTGCTCAATAAAATGGATCTTGACTCCGCGCGTCCTGATGACGCCAGAGCAGAGATCGAAGACATTATAGGACTCGACGCATCTGAGGCTCCGGAGATCTCAGCCAAGACAGGCATGGGCATAGATGAGATGCTCGAAAAGCTTGTTGAGGTGATACCGCCTCCGCAGGGCGATCCTGATGGCAAGCTGAAAGCGCTTATATTTGACTCATATTACGACAGCTACAAGGGCGTCATCATCTATACTCGTATTTTTGACGGCAGAGTCAAGAGAGGCGATACCATCCGCATGATGAACACCGGCAAGAACTACGAGGTAACTGAGGTAGGCTACTGCATACCGGGCACTATACCGGCAGATGAACTCAAGGCGGGTGAAGTAGGATACATCTGCGGAAGCATTAAGCAGATAGCCGATGCGCGTGTCGGTGATACTATTACACTGGCTTCTGACCCTGCTACGGAAGCTCTCCGCGGATACAAGAAGGCCCAGTCCATGGTCTACTGCGGGATATTCCCGGCAGAGGGTGAAAAGTACGAGAACGTCAAGGATGCTCTCGAGAAGCTGCAGGTAAACGACGCTGCATTCAACTTTGAACCTGAAAACTCCGCAGCTCTCGGATACGGATACAGATGCGGATTCCTCGGTCTGCTCCACATGGACGTCATAATCGAAAGACTTTCCAGAGAGTTCGATCTCGATGTCATCACGACTCTTCCTTCGGTAGTTTATAAAGTCGTCATGAAAAGCGGGGAGATACTCGAGATTCAGAATCCGTCGAATCTGCCTGATCCTACGCTCATAGCACACATAGAGGAGCCTATAGTCAAGGCTGACATCATGACGCCGAACGATTATGTCGGAAGCATAATGACACTTTGCCAGAACCGCCGCGGCAAGATGATACACATGGAGTATCTTACCAAAACAAGAGTGCAGCTCCATTACGAGATGCCGCTCAACGAGGTCATTTACGACTTCTTTGATGCGCTTAAATCGCGCACCAGAGGCTACGCGTCGCTCGACTATGAATTCCTCAGATATCAGCCGGCAAAGCTGGTCAAGCTCGACATACTCCTCAATCGCGAACAGATAGATGCTCTGTCGACCATCGTGCCTGAAGAGGAAGCAATGGCCAAAGGCAGGGGCATCTGTGAGAAGCTTAAGGATATAATCCCTCGCCATCAGTTCGAGGTGCCGATCCAGGCAGCGATAGGACAGAAGATAATAGCACGCGAGACTGTACGGGCGTACCGCAAGGACGTTCTGGCCAAGTGCTATGGCGGAGATATAACAAGAAAGAAGAAACTCCTCGAGAAGCAGAAAGCAGGTAAGAAGAGAATGAGACAGTTCGGTCAGGTTACCGTGCCACAGGAGGCATTTACCGAGGTTCTGAAACTCGATGACGGGAAATAGGATAATGGATAAAAAAAGAGGCATCTATATACACATGCCTTTCTGCGTACAGAAATGCAATTACTGCGCATTTCTCTCATTCAAGGCCGACGGTTCGCCGCGAAAGGAATACACGGACGCTCTTGAAAAGGAGATAAAACTCAGAGCGGCCCTTGAGAATGAGCAGGGCAGCAAGAAGATAGATACTGTATACATCGGAGGCGGAACTCCATCGGTAATGGATATCTCAACTGTCTCGGAGATGATAAAGACCCTGAGACGGTCCTTCGATATAGATGAGGACGCTGAGTTCACTCTCGAAGCGAATCCGGCTACTCTCGGGCGCAAAGACGGCGTCATGCTGGCAAAGCTGCAGGCGTATAAATTCATGGGTATAAACAGACTATCCATGGGTGTTCAGTCGATGGACAACGACAGACTTCATTTTATGGGGCGCATACATACTGCCGAGAACGTTGCCCGCGACATGCACTTCATCAGGCAGAAGGGCTTTGAGAACGTAAATCTCGACCTGATCTTCTCCGTGCCGGGTGAGACGGCTGAAGATGCGCTGAGCGACCTTGAAAAGATACTGGCGCTCAGTCCGGAACACGTCTCTTGCTACAGCCTCCAGATAGAGGAGGGAACGCCTTTCGGCGACATGGCTGAACGCGGAGAGCTGGTCGAAGTTCCTGATGAAGAGGACAGAGACACTTATCACAGAATATGCAGCAGACTCAAAGAAGCCGGCTATGAGCATTATGAGATAAGCAACTTTGCGAGAAGAAGCGAAAATGACACGGACGGCCGGAGCGTGTACCGGTCGCGCCATAACAGCCTGTACTGGAACATGGATGAGTATATCGGCATCGGGCTTGGTGCGAGCGGCTTTGTGAACGGCGTGAGGTATAAGAATACTTCAGACCTTGATGAGTACTTTGCTGCAATCAATGAGGGCAGACTCCCTGTTGCGGAAGAGCATGTGAATACAGCCTTCGATAACATCAGCGAGGCGGTGTTTACCGGCCTCAGAAGGCGCGAGGGCGTAAGCTATGAAGAGGCTGTTTCAGCTTATATGAAGGCTCATGACGCTGAAGACATTGATCCGCAGACAGATAATGATTTCAGAGACTTCTTCTGGGAAGTGTTCAGTGAAGCAAAGCCTGAAGCAGAGGCGTATGCTGAAAAGGGACTCCTTATAATCGATGATACCGGCCTGAGACTCACTAAGACCGGCATTGATATAAGCAATTCAATAATGTCGCTGTTTGTATAAGAAAGGATAGCATCATGGAAAAATACATAATGGCGCTTGATCAGGGCACTACGAGCTCGAGAACCATCATTTATGACAAAGCCGGGAACATGATCTCGGTAGTTCAGAGGGAATTCACCCAGATATTCCCGCATGAGGGCTGGGTTGAGCACAATGCCATGGAGATATGGGCTTCACAGATGGGCACCGCCCAGGAAGCTCTCCTGAAAGCAGGACTCACGTACAAGAACATAGCTGCCATAGGTATCACGAACCAGAGAGAGACTACGGTCGTCTGGGATAAAAAGACAGGCATTCCTGTTTACAACGCCATCGTGTGGCAGTGCCGCAGAACAGCGGATTATGCTGCAAAGCTGAAGCCTCACGAAGACATGATAAGACAGAAAACAGGTCTGCTCGCCGATCCTTACTTCAGCGGCACGAAGCTTGCCTGGATACTCGAGAACGTTCCGGGAGTCAGAGCCAGGGCAGAGAGGGGCGAGCTCCTCTTCGGCACTATAGAGTGCTGGCTCATATGGAAACTTACCGGCGGCAAGGCTCATGTTTCTGATTACTCCAACGCGTGCAGGACCATGCTGTTCGATATTAATACACTGCAGTGGGATGAAGAGCTCTGCAAGCTCCTCGACATTCCGATGTGCATGCTGCCTGAGCCTGTCGAATGCTCGGCACACTTCGGCGACACCATCGATGAGATTTTCGGCGGTCCGATCCCTATCACGGGCGCTGCAGGCGATCAGCAGGCTGCGCTCTTCGGCGAGGCATGCTTCAATGAGGGTGATGTAAAGAGCACATACGGCACCGGAAACTTCCTGCTTCTGAACACAGGAGACAAGCCGGTAGCTTCAAAGAACGGTCTGCTTACAACTATAGCATGGGGACTTGACGGCAAAGTGACTTACGCGCTTGAGGGCTCTGTATTTGTATGCGGAGCGGCGGTACAGTGGCTGAGAGATCAGCTCAGGTTCTTCCGCGATGCGTCTGAGTCAGAAGACATGGCTTCACAGGTGCCTGACGCAGGCGGAGTGTTCGTAGTGCCTGCTTTTGTAGGACTGGGAGCTCCATACTGGGAGCCTGAGGTAAGAGGATCTATCTTCGGGATCACCAGAGGAACAACACGCGAGCATATCGTAAGAGCTACGCTGCAGTCGCTGGTCTATCAGAACGAAGATCTCCTGGCGGCAATGACAGCAGACACCGGCAAAGTCATTACGTCTCTGAAGGTAGACGGAGGAGCTGCCATGAATAATCTGCTCATGCAGTTCCAGGCGGATATCTCGGATATAGACATTGTAAGATATGCTTCGATAGAGTCCACGTCACTCGGCGCTGCATATCTGGCCGGCCTGGCAGTCGGTTATTACGACAGCCTTGCAGACATAGTGGCAAGCAAGGAGATAGCCAAGACTTTCAGACCATCTCTTGGAGAAAAGGAGAGGAAGGAAAAACTCGAAGGCTGGCACAGAGCGGTTAAGGCAGCCATCGCTTTCCGCGAGGTATAGAACATAATAAAAAAGAAGTTCCTGCTGGAACTTCTTTTTTATGTGGTAAGTTCTCCTCTGAGATCAACCTGCATGAGCCTGCGGATTTCTTCACGTGGAAGCTCCTTGCTGAGCAGGTAGGTGAGCTTAGCAAGAGCGGCTTCTGTGGTCATATTGCCTCCGCTGACAGCGCCGGCCTCTACAAGTGCCGATCCGGCTTTGTATATGCCGAGGCTGATCGATCCTGCGGTGCATTGAGTGCAGACGGTCACAATGGTGCCGCTTTTGCTTGCCTCAGAAATGAGGCGGGTCAGTGCAGGGTCATACTGCGGGATATTTCCTTTTCCGAATGATTCCAGAATAAGTCCATCGAGTTCCTCAAATCTGATAGGTTCGAATATTTCAAACTGAATTCCGGGAACGATTTTTATGACACCTATGCGGCAGGGTCTCATCCTGATAACGTTAAGTGTATTGCTGTGTAAAGGATGCTTTACATTTGTATTCATCTCCTGGCCTGTGTACTCTATTGAGATCCCGGCGCTGGCCAGTACGGGATAGTTAGGCGAAGTAAAAGCTGTAATCCTGTCTGCCGAATACTTTATTGCCCGGTTTCCACGCATCAGAGAACCGCCGAAGTAGAGAGTGACTTCACGCACCCTGCCTTCAGCAGCAACCATCATAGCGGTAATGAGGTTATCTCGGCCGTCGCTTCTGAGCTCGCACAGAGGTATCTGGGAGCCTGTAAAGACAACAGGTTTGTCAAGACCTTCGAGCATGAACGAGAGGGCAGAGGCACTGTAGGCCAGAGTATCTGTGCCATGCAGCACTACAAAACCGTCATAGCTGCAGTAGTTATCAGCTATGGTTTCGGCGATGCTGTTCCACTGCTCATACCTTACATTTGTGGAATCAAGCAGGGGATCAAACTCCACAATATCCCAATCAGGTAAATCGGGAGATGTAAGATCGCGTATCTGCCTGAGTTCATTCATGAGAGCTCCGGTCTGTGGGGCATAGCCGCTTTCCGTGCGGACCATACCGATGGTTCCGCCGGTATGTATAATCAATATCTTTTTATTTTTCATAGTAAGATAATACCATTTTTTTAAAATAAGTATAGACAAATCCAAGCACTTTGTTTATAATACAACTTGCGCATGAAAATGTGGCGCATTGGTCAAGAGGTCAAGACGTCGCCCTCTCACGGCGGAATCCAGGGTTCGATTCCCTGATGCGCTACCACGATGATCGCTGAAGCAAGGCTTCAGCGTTTTTTTCTTTTTTGCTGTATATACTGTGGTATACTCGTAACACATAAAAAGAGGAGGTCATAAGATGAGCCTTAGGGTAAAATGCTTTCCTTTCGGGATACAGGCTGAAAATACATATGTAATTACAGATGAAGCCACCGGCTTCAAAGCGGTAATCGATCCCGGCTATTTCGGCGAAGATGTAAAAGCTGAAATAGGAGATATCGGCAGTCTGAAGTATATACTGCTGACGCACGGGCATTTCGACCACTTTGCTGCAGTACAGGATTATAAGGACGGGTATGCTTCAGCGGTTTTTGCAGCTCCCTACGGCGAGTCATATCTGCTTCACGGAGGAAGAGATAATAAGTGGCTGGCTCTTGGTCGCGGAAACGGGGTTTGTCCTGAGGCGGATCTGTTCCTTAAAGAGGGCGAAGCTGTTTCACTGGGCGAAACCGTGATGAGAGTTATCGAAACTCCGGGGCATACTGAAGGCGGAATATGCTTTGTCACTGACACATCAGTGTTCACTGGCGATACGCTGTTCAGGGCATCGATAGGTAATACATCTCTTGAGACAGGCGATAAGTCTGCTATGATTGCATCCATACAGAACAAGCTGTATACACTCAGCGACGATCTGACTGTATACCCCGGACATGGGAATCCAACAACAATAGGAGAAGAGAAGAGGTCAAATCCGTATGTACGAGGATAAAGCAGTGCCTGAAGGCACGGAATTAATCGCTAACAGAGCTTTTTCGGGAAGAGAAGACATAATAACAGCAATCATACCCGACAGCGTCAGGGAAATAGGAACAGGAGCATTTGCCGGATGTACGGCTCTTGAATCCGTCTCGCTGCCTTCATCGCTGCGCCGCATCAGAAAAGAAACGTTTGATGGCTGTACTTCTCTGAAGACAGTCACAGTTCCGCATGGTACAGAAGAAATAGGCGAGTGGGCATTCCGTGGATGCAGCTCTCTGGAAGCGATCAGCATACCTGCAAGTGTCACAGATATTGCGGCAGAAGCATTTCTTTTGTGCGATGCTTTGACAATTATTGCGGAACAGGGCTCATACGCTGAAAAATACGCTTTGAAATACAATATCGGGTATGAAATCATCAAAGAATAATGATAGTAATTTGCTATAACAATAACGGAATGTATTTAAAAAAGACATAATATGTCTTGAATATGTCTTCCAGTATTGATATTATCTTAACAAGAAATAGGGGCAATCTTTAATATTTGAAGGGCTGATTCCTCCCGGGAGAGAACCGGCCGGAGATATTTTCAGTGGTTGCCGCATGATTCATTTAAGGTCTGCCGGCTGATCTGCTCCGAACCGGTCGCTGAAGAGGCAAATTCCTCATATCTGGCAGTTTGAGGAGCGAAACTTTCAAGCAAAAGGACCGGAAAGGATACCTATTTCTGAATCATTATTAATTATGAAACAGAGAGAATGCTGTACGCAGTTTAGCGCGTAGCATTCTCTTTTTTTATCGGTTTTGGAAGATGAATTATTACATTTTGACAAACAATTCACAAGCAAAAGAGGAGTTTGAGCAGACTCACAATGTTCGGTTCGTAGACGGTAAACTCATCGATGTTCTGATCACAGCGAGAGATCTTATCAACAACGGAGCGGTGCTGCTCAGCCATCCGCTTTACGGAAGCGTCAAACCAAATGAGACCCCGTACAGATCGATACTTCTGCGCGAGGGCAAGCCGCAGGCCGACGGCTTGCCGGCTCCAGCAGACCCTGAGTCGGTAAGACTGATCGGGAATGCCATAAGCGCTTTCGAAAAATTTATTGATAAGAAAGAGGTCACTGATCCCCGGCTTCTTGATGACTTTCAGGTCGTAGACCTGAGCCTTCTCAGAAGTGCTGTTGAATCAGCAGACCTGTAACCTCTTCTTATACGGAGCTCCGAGCCGCGCTGCCCCTATGCGCGGCCGGGCTCTGGCATATAGTAAACATACGCTAACTCTATTATAGCAAAAGGAGGCGATCAGAAATGAGATTGGAACTCGGAAAAATCAATATTACTGATATCCAGTTTGCGAAAGAGTCGAAGATCGATAAGGGCGTACTTTATATAAACCCTGACGATCTGAAACCGGTAGTCCTCGAGGATGAGAAGATCAAAGATGTTGTGTTCGACATCGCAAAACCTGGAGAGTCCGTACGTATTACACCGGTCAAGGATGTAATCGAGCCTAGAGTAAAGGTAGAAGGTAAGGGAGGAGTCTTCCCCGGCTGGACTTCGAAAGTAGATACAGTAGGATCCGGTAAGACAATGGCTCTTAAGGGAATGGCTATCGTAACTGCCGGCAAGATCGTAGGATTCCAGGAAGGAATCATTGATATGTGCGGTGTAGGCGCTCAGTATACACCGTTCTCAAAGACACTTAATCTCTGCATGGTATGTGAACCTGTTGAAGGACTTAAGCAGCATGATTATGAAGCTGCTGTAAGAAAAGCAGGTTTCCGTGTTGCAGCTAAAGTGGGTGAGCTCGCCAAGGGCCTTGAGGCTGATGAAACATGTGTATACGAGACACAGGGCATCAAGGAAGGTATCGAGAAATATCCTGATCTGCCAAGAGTAGGTTATGTATCGATGCTCCAGACGCAGGGCCTGCTCCACGATACTTATGTGTATGGCGTTGATGCAAAGAAAATCATCCCTACAATCATGAGCCCGACAGAGGCTATGGACGGAGCTATCGTATCCGGTAACTGCGTATCTGCGTGCGATAAGAACCCTACTTACATTCATCAGAACAATCCTGTTATCGAAGACCTCTTTGCTCAGCATGGCAAGACTCTGAACTTTGTCTGCCAGATAATCACAAACGAGAATGTTTATCTTGCAGATAAAGAAAGATCTTCAAATATGACAGCTAAGCTCTGCCGCATGCTTGACCTCGACGGAGTAATAGTAACTCAGGAAGGATTCGGTAACCCTGATACAGACCTGATCATGAACTGCAAAAAGATCGAGGCCGAGGGCGTTAAGACCGTAATCGTTACTGATGAGTATGCCGGAAGAGACGGAAAGTCACAGTCCCTGGCAGACGCTGATGCTGCTGCTGACGCTGTAGTAACCGGCGGAAATGCCAATGAAGTCGTTGTGCTGCCTAAGCTTGATAAGGTTATCGGCACGCTTGACTATGTCAACAAGATCGCCGGAGCAAGCGAAGACACACTCAGACCTGACGGAACCCTTGAGGTTGAGCTCCAGGTAATTACTGGTGCAACAAACGAGATGGGCTTCGGAGTGCTGAGCGCGAGATAAGACCGGGAAAGGAGGACACAACAATGGCTAAGATCAAAGTAGTTCATTACATCAATCAGTTCTTTGCCGGAATCGGCGGAGAAGAAAAAGCTGATACACCTGCTGAACTTCACAAGGGCGAAGTAATCGGACCTGGTATGGCGTTCAACACGGGATTCGGCGATGAGGCTGAGATCATCGCAACTATTGTTTGCGGAGACTCTTACTTCAATGAAAACATAGATGCTGCCAAAGCAGAGATCCTCGGCTGGGTCAAGGATCTTGCACCGGACCTGTTCATTGCAGGACCTGCATTCAACGCAGGCCGTTACGGCGTAGCCTGCGGAACTATCGCAGCCGCTGTCCATGAGGAGCTCGGGATCAAGTCGATGACAGGTATGTATGTAGAAAATCCTGGTGCAGATATGTACAAGGACAAGACATATATCCTCGAAACAAAAGACAGCGCAGCAGGCATGAGAGCTGCCGTCAAGAAGATGACAGCGTTTGCTCTCAAGTATGCAAAGGGAGAAAAGATCGGCGCTTCGTGCGAAGACGGTTATATGAATCAGGGCGTCAGAGTCAACTTCTTCGAGAAGGAGAGGGGCTCAAAGAGAGCTGTAGACATGCTCATCGCAAAGCTGAATGACAAGCCGTTCACAACAGAATATCCGATGCCTGATTTTGACAGAGTTGAGCCTAACCCTGCAGTCAAGGATATGGCACACGCTACTATTGCTCTGGTAACTTCCGGCGGAATCGTACCTAAGGGCAATCCTGACCACATCGAGAGCTCCAGCGCATCAAAGTTCGGAGAATACAGCATAGCAGGAGTTATGGACCTTGATGATGCTACATTCGAGACTGCTCATGGCGGATATGACCCTGTTTACGCGAATGAAGATGCTGACAGAGTTCTGCCTGTAGATGTTTTGCGCGATCTCGAAAAGGAAGGCGTTATCGGCAAGCTCCACGAGAAATACTATGCAACTGTAGGTAATGGTACTGCCGTTGCAAGCGCAAAGAAATACGGCGCGGAGATAGGAAAGAGACTGGTAGCTGACGGTGTAGACGCAGTTATCCTCACCTCCACGTGAGGAACCTGTACTCGTTGCGGCGCAACGATGGTAAAAGAGCTCGAAAGAGCAGGTCTCCCGGTAGTTCACGTATGTACAGTAACACCTATTTCAATGACAGTAGGAGCTAACAGAATCGTTCCTGCTATCGCTATTCCGCATCCGCTGGGCAATCCGGCTCTGGATAAGGAAGAAGAAAAGAAGCTTCGCCGCAAGCTCGTTGAGAAGGCTCTCAGAGCACTTCAGACAGAGGTCGACGGACAGAAGGTATTTGAAGACTAATCCATAGCAATTGCATCTGAGGCTGCGGTCATTATAAAGCGGCTGCAGCCCCAGATGCGGGTAATGGAGGCAGCATGTCTGAGATCACAGTCTGGACAAAACAGAACAGAGCAGTACTTGACCAGCTTGATGCAGCCGGAAGGTTTATAGCGGATGAGCGCTATATGCGCAGTGAACTCGAAGATACAGCTGACATAATGCTGTTCATATACCGGTGGCTCGCCGCTCATATGCCGTCAGGGGCTGTACGGCCTCAGGACGTATCGTTTCCTGTGTGGGTCTCATTCTCAAGAGAGACCACAATGAGCCCCGAACCCGGATACGCAGTACTCAAACTTAAGGTGGATGAGAACCTGGTGACCCCTGTCAACATAGAGAAGTGGACAAGGATAACCAATTATTCATACATCCCGCTCGATGCAGAAGATGAGTCGGAACACAACAGGCTGATGAGCGAAATGGGAATAAGCAGTGCACAGGCGGTAATGAGCGGTTTCTATCCTGATATAAAACAGAAGATAATCGCAAGCTGGGACAGACTGTTTGACGATGCGGCAATGAGCGGAAGCAGCAATGCATATGGCCTGATGTGGGAGGTAAAGAAAGAATGGGTGCAGAACGTGATAGTGTGATCCTCTATTCTCCCCAGGCAGAGCCTGTATGGGATGCTGTGCTGAACGAAGGAACAGCATATTCGCGAAGAGAATATATATACAAAAAATATGAAGAAAGCGCCGGGATCTTTCTGGCTGCATATGACGCGTATATACGCGAGGCGGAGAAGCTGGTGTCAAGACCTGAGCCATGGACATATCCGTACTGGGCCTTTGCTTCGATGCAGCAGGTCGATCTGTCAGGCGGGGGCAGAGTGATGAAGCTCTCCGTCCCTGTTGATCAGGCGGTGTTCTTTGATGCCTATGACTGGTACAAAGTTCTGAGGCTGTCGTATATCGGAGATAACGATGCAGATGAAGCTTCTTTTTCGCAGGAGCTGCAGAGGCGGGGGATAAGGGACACTTCAGAGGTGATCCTTAAACCTTTCTACCCGGATCTGAAAAGGAAAGTCACAGACAGCTGGAAGAAGATATTCAGGCATGATGACACAATCAGAAAGGCGCTGATAAACGGCGAAGTTCAGGAAATCGACGGTGTAAGAGCCATTCAGGCCGGGCTTTGGCAGATAAAAAAAGAATGGCTCATATAAGCCAATCTGAACGCAGTTCCCAGCACAGACCGACGATCCGTGACGGGTCCTGAGGTTTGACGGTATAGACGGATTCCCAGCTTTTGAGGACTTTCTGTTTCAGAAGAGGATAGAAGTTGCCGGCGCTGCCGCTGATAAGAGACGCGGGATTGGATATTCCGTATCTTGCCAGTTCGGACTCATGAGCAAGTTCATCAGCTTCATCGGCAGGGTAGTATATGTGGTTGATCATATGCTCCCATACTTCATCGTTCGCAAGGATGTAATGTCCGTCCGGAATATCAAGTCTGAGAAAAACATCATCCGGTGAATCAGGTATGGCATCTGTACCTTCGGGACTCAGCCACACAGGATAAAGCAATCCGTCGGGAATGGATATCTGTTTTTTAGCCATCGAAGTAAGTATGCGGTACAGGGAAGCATAGTGCTCTGTAATAGTAGTGTACTTCTGACGCACAAACTCTTCGCGGACTGTATATATGCCTCTTGTATTGAGCTCAGAAAGAACCTGAGGGTCCTGCCTTGTAACAAAAATCATATTCTGGCAACCTTTCTGCATGCGTCGAGCATGCGGGCAGTCTGAGATTCAGGCGTGACACCGCGGTCATGACCGAGAAGCTGGGTGAGAAGGGCAAAGAAGAAAGCTATGGTCATATCATTGACCAGAATTATATCCTGATCGGAACGTTTACCCTCAAGCAGAGGAATCAGGAGAATGAGGTTTCTGCTTTGCAGACTCGCTGTTCTGAACATGGCTTCAAGTACGAAGTCACCTGAAGAATCTCTTTCGGGAGGTATCAGCTCGAGGTATTCCCTGATCACGTCAGAAAGCTCAGCGCTGTGACGGCTGAAGAAAAGGGTGTTGAACTCCTCCGGGTTTGAAAAAGCATGCTTGCAGAAGTACTCCCATGACAGAAGATAGACTTTCTCGTCATAAGAGTCGTCTGTATCCGGATCGAGATCTTTGGTGGCGTTGGCCATCTCTTCTGTATAGTCCTGCAGAGCATGTACGCACGCGAAAAGAACGAGTTCATCTATATCCTTGAAATAACGGTAAATGAGAGCACTGTTCATGCCAACACGGCTGCCTAGAGATCTTGCTGATACAGACTGAATTCCGCTTTCACGAATCATCTCCATGGCACTACGGATCAAAGCCACTTTGTTATTTCTGACTATCTCAGGTGACATTGCGGGTCTGCCCATATTTACGCTCTCCTTTATTGCTGAACTATTGAAAACACAAATACGTAAAAGAGTTTCTTAAGTGAATTTTAACAACCAAACTGAGTCTGTTACAAGGATTTAACGAGTTTTAATAAACTTGTTAAAAAAATACTTTACAGTACATATAGATTTTATCTATAATGCGAATAAAGAAAACGCGTTTACTAAACTTGTTTTCAATAAGTAGCTACAGAAAACGTACATCGCTATAAGTATTTCAGCAAGAAAGGAGTACGTAAATGAAACTCAAGATCGGCAACATCCAGGTCAAGGATGTGGTTCTTGGCGCTCAGGACAGCTTTGCTGATGGCGTGCTTACCATCAACAAGCAGGCAGCAATCGACTACCTGATGGAGCTGGACGATCATATTACAAGTCTCGACATCGTTATCGCACATCCTGGCGATGACACAAGAATCGTACCTGTAATTGAGACAATCGAGCCAAGAATGCGCGTTGACGGCCGCACACTTTTCCCTGGCGTAACAGACGAAGTAGTGCCTGCCGGTGACGGAGAGCTCAAGGCTCTCAAGGGCTGCTGTGTTACAGTAGTCGGCGGCACATGGGGATCCTTCGGTGACGGAGTCATCGATATGGGTGGAGAAGGCGCCAAGCACACATACTGGTCAAAACTCATCAACATCTGCCTCGTAGGTGAGACTGACGAAGAGTTTGAACGCTATGAGCAGCAGAAGTGCAACCACGCTCTCAGATGGGCTGGCCACAGATTCGCTGAATATCTCGGAAAAATCGCTAAATCCGTAGCGGCAGAAGACTTCGAAGAGTATGAATTCGAGCCTGTAGCTGCAAGAGCTAAGAAAAATAACGGACTTCCTAATGTAGCAATCGTGCTGCAGCCGCAGTCGCAGATGGAGGCTCTCGGCTACAACGACCTCTGGTACGGATGGGACCTCAATAAGTTCCTCCCTACATTCGTAAGCCCTACAGAAGTTCTCGACGGTGCTATGATCTCCGGATCATTCATGCCGGCATCCTCAAAGTGGTCAACATACGAGATGCAGAACTTCCCTACGATCAAGGAACTCTTCGCAGAAGACGGCAAGAGCCTGAACTTTGTAGGTGTGATCCTCTCAATGCTCAATGTAGCTCTCGATCAGAAAGAAAGAGCTGCGATCATGGTAAGAAGCATGGCTCTCAACCTCGGAGTTGACTACGCTATCGTAACTGAAGAAGGTTACGGAAACCCTGATGCTGACTACGTACGCTGCCAGGCCATCCTCGAGGATGCAGGCATCCCTGTAGTAGGCATCTCCAATGAGTGTACAGGACGTGACGGATTCTCCCAGCCTCTCGTAACACTCGATTCAAAAATGAACGCACTCGTTTCCTCCGGAAATGTATCGGAGCTCATTGATCTTCCTGCATGCGCAACTGTTATCGGATGCCTCGAAGCTATGAACAGAGACGGCATGTCCGGAAGCTGGGGCTATGACGAGATCCTCGGCAAGTCCGCAAGAGATGATGGTTCGATCATCATGGAAGATAATAACTGGTTCTGCGGTGACCACATCAGCGGATTCTCAGTTAAGACAATGAAAGAATTCTAGGGGAAAGGAGGCAGATCAATGAAGAAAGTAATTTGTTACGTAAATCAGTTCTTCGGCGGCATCGGCGGCGAAGATAAGGCTGATCAGGAACCTTACATCGTTGAGGGTGTTGTAGGCCCAACTATGGCTATCAACGCTGCACTCAAGGATGCTGAAGTTACTCATACTGTAGTATGCGGCGACAACTTCATGGGTTCCAATACAGAAGAAGCTCTTTCGAGAATCATGGGATTCCTCGAAGACAAAGAGATGGATCTCTTCATCGCTGGTCCTGCTTTCCAGGCCGGACGTTACGGCGTAGCATGCGGAAACGTCTGCAAAGCTGTTAAGGAAAAGTTCGGAGTTCCTGTACTCACTTCGATGAACGGTGAGAACCCTGGAGCTGACATGTTCAAGAAGGACGTTATCATCTTCAAGGGCGGCACAGGCGCTGTAAAGATGAGACAGGATGTCAAGGTCCTGACCAATTTCGCAAATAAGCTTCTCGCAGGCGAGCCAAATCTCGGATGCGAAGCAGAAGGCTATTTCGAAAGAGGATGCAGACACGAAGTATTCCTTGAGGACATCAGAGAGAACACCGCTGCTTATAGAGGCGTTCAGATGCTCAAGAAGAAGATGGCAGGCGAGCCTTACCAGACAGAGCTCGTTATCCCTGAGAAGGATCTCGTTCCGATCGCACCTGCAGTAGAGCTTAAGGACGCTGTAGTTGCTCTCGTAACAACATCAGGCTGCGTACCTGTAGAGAACCCTGACAGAATCCAGTCGGCATCTGCTACAAGATGGGGCAGATACAGCATCAAGGATATGGACAGACTTGAGGCAGGCGTATTCAAGACTATCCATGCCGGTTATGACCCTGCAGCAGGTAATGCAGACCCTAACGTACTCGTTCCTCTCGATGCGGTAAGAGCATATGAGAAGGAAGGAAAGTTCGCAAGACTGCATGACTACTTCTACACAACAGTAGGTACCGGTACAACAGAAGCTGAAGCTACAAGAATGGCTGAAGAGATGATCCCATTCCTTCGCGAGGACGGTGTTAACGCTATCATCCTCGGCTCCACGTGAGGAACCTGTACTCGTTGCGGCGCAACGATGGTTAAGGCAACCTGATCCCGGTATCGATGACAGTCGGAGCTAACAGAATCGTTCCTACTATCTCGATCCCATATCCTCTCGGTGACCCTAATACACCGAAGGAAGAGCAGTGGAAACTCCGTTACCACAGAGTAGGTGTTGCGCTTGACGCAATCGCTACTGACGTAACAGAGCAGACTGTTTTCAAGGTAAGAATCTGATAAAAGCAGGTGACTTGCCATGAAAGAGAAAAAAAGCAACGTGGTGTTCATCGTTGCGGTCGTGCTGACACTGGCTATATGCCTGTGGGGAATAATCCTTCCGGATTCATTCGGAGTAGCAGCGACTGGAAGCATGAACTTCCTGACCACAAACTTTGGCTGGTTCTACGCGCTTGCAATGACGGCTTTCGTGGTGTTCTGTATCTGGATCGGGTTCTTCAGCAAATATAAAAATGTCAGATTGGGACCTGATGATTCAACGCCTGATTATAGTGACCTCACATGGTTCGCTATGCTGTTCTCCGCAGGAATGGGCGTCGGACTGGTATTCTGGGGTGTTGCAGAACCTCTGAATTACTATCTGGCTCCTATAGGTGGACTGGAATCAGCTTCAGACGCAGCAATGAGAATGGCTTTCACAAAGTCATTCCTGCACTGGGGAATCCACCCTTGGGCGAATTACTCAGTACTGGCTCTTGCACTTGCGTATATGCAGTTCCGCAAGGGCAAACCGGCTCTTGTCAGCTCGGTGTTCATCCCTCTGATCGGCGAAGAGAGAACGAACGGATGGATCGGTAAGGTTATCGACATCCTGGCGATCTTCGCTACAGCCGGAGGCGTGGCAACATCACTGGGACTCGGTGTTCTTCAGATCAATTCGGGAATGAACTTCCTCGGAGGAATACCTGAGACACACACAGTTCAGCTCATTCTGATCGTAGTTCTCGGACTTATATACACGGCTACTGCGGTCATGGGTGTAGACAAGGGCATCAGCAAAGTCTGTGACCTCAACATAAGAATCGCGATTGGCGTGATGCTGCTGCTGTTCGTTATCGGTCCTACGGTACCGATTCTGAACAACCTTACAGAGGGACTCGGAGCTTATATCAGCGGAATCGTATCCAACACCTTTGAAGTAGGTGCTTTCGGAGATGCTGACTGGTATAAGTCCTGGACAACCTTCTACTGGGCATGGTGGATCGCATGGGCACCATTCACGGGCTCGTTCATCGCGAGAATATCAAGAGGCAGGACCATAGGACAGTTTGTAAAGGGAGTAATGTTTATCCCTGCCGGATTCTCGATTATCTGGTTCGCGATTTACGGAACTCTCGGCATGAAGTGTGATCTGTCTGTTATCAAAGAGGCGGTGACTTCCACTTCGACAGCACTGTTCCTGGTACTCAAAGAGTATCCGCTCGGAATGATCATATCCGTGGTCATGTTCGTACTCATCTGCACATTCTTCATCACTTCAGCCAATTCGGCAACCTATGTGCTGGGAATGTACAGTGAGAAAGGAACACTTGATCCTACGAATAAGACAAAGATCATCTGGGGTGTACTTATGGCTGCTCTCGCAGCGGCAATGATGCTCGGAAGCGGCGACGGACTGAGCATGCTGCAGACGCTTTCGATAGTTGCAGCGTTCCCGTTCGCATTCATAATGGTCATCGCTATGGCGGCCCTTGTGAAAGCGCTGAAGAAGGAACGTGATGATTAAGAGGCGTATGCACACAACAAAGTTAGAATGCCGGACGGATTACTATCCGGCTTCTAAGATACTATTCCGGCTGTGAGCCCCTATTTTACACAGCCGGAATAAAATCAAAAATAATTCATTTAAAGCTTCTAGGAAAGGAGAAACTGATGGCAATTCTGGACGGAAAGAAAGTTATCGTCATCGGAGACCGTGATGGAATTCCGGGTCCTGCGATAGCTGAATGTGCCGTTTCAGCAGGCGCCGAGGTCGTATTCAGCTCGACCGAGTGCTTCGTCTGAACGGCTGCCGGAGCCATGGATCTGGAGAATCAGAAGAGAGTCAAAGAGTTCTACGACCAGTACGGAGCAGATCAGCTCGTAGTACTCGTAGGCGCCGCAGAGGGTGAGGCCGCTGGTCTCGCTGCTGAGACAGTAGCTCTCGGAGATCCTACATTTGCAGGGTGTCTGGCAGGGGTTTCGTTGAAACTCCCATGTTACCACATATGCGAGCCTGAGATCAAAGAGGAGATCGATGAGGCTGTATATGATGAGCAGATCAGCATGATGGAAATGGTGCTGGATGTTGACGACATTTGCGAAGAGATGAACGCTATTCGCGAGCAGGTCGCCGAAGCATAATTACAGTTTTGAACCGGGGTGCTGCAAAAGTGCAAACCTCTCTATTGCGGCACTCCGGCTCACTATCATTTAAACTACACACTCATGGAGGTGGGCCACATGAAAACTTATGATATCGTGATCATCGGAGGAGGTCCGGCAGGACTTTCGGCAGGACTTTATGCCGGCAGAGCCAAGATGGACACACTCATCATTGAAAAACAGAAATACGGCGGACAGATCGTTATTACAGACGAGCTTGAGAATTATCCGGGCTCAATTGAAGGAGAGACGGGCCCTTCCCTGATTGGCCGTATGGTCGCTCAGGCAGACAAATTCGGTTGTGAAAGAGTTGAAGATACTGTCACTGACGTTGAACTCGAAGGTGACATTAAGATAATCAAGGGCGTTAACGGTGAATACCATGCTAAGGCTGTGATCATCACAGGAGGAGCTACACATACAACTATTGGATGCCCTGGTGAGAAGGAATTCACCGGCAAGGGAGTATCTTACTGCGCAACATGTGACGCTGCTTTCTTCGAAGATTTCGAAGTATACGTGGTAGGCGGCGGAGATGCAGCTGTAGAAGAAGCTATGTATCTGACAAAGTTTGCGCGTAAGGTTACTCTCATTCACAGAAGAGACCAGCTCAGAGCTGCAAGATCCATTCAGGAGAAAGCATTTGCCAACAAGAAGATGAACTTCATGTGGAATACAACTGTTGAAGAGATCAAGGGTGACGGAATCGTTACAAGCATGGTTGTCAAAGATACAAAGACAGGTGAGACCAGAGAGATCTTCGCAGACGAAGAAGACGGAACATTCGGAATCTTCGTATTCATCGGCTTCAAGCCGCTCTCGGATCTTTACGAAGGCAAGATCGAGATGGAAAGAGGCTACATCATCACTGATGATGACATGCACACAAACATCCCTGGTGTTTTCGCAGCAGGAGATATCCGCAAAAAGAGCCTGAGACAGGTTGTTACTGCAGCAGCTGACGGAGCTATCGCTGCAACACAGGCAGGCAAGTATATCGAAGAACTCAATGGAACAGCTTATAAGTTCTAATTAAATAAGGAGGACATACTAATGTTAGAAGTTGATAAGAAAACTTTTGAAGAAGAAGTTCTTCAGGCTGAAGGTACAGTAGTAGTTGATTTCTATGGCGACGGATGCGTTCCATGCCAGGCTCTTATGCCACATGTACACGCTCTTGCTGATCAGTACGGCGACACTCTTAAGTTTGCTGCACTCAATACATCGAAGGCAAGAAGAGTTGCTATCGGACAGAAGGTAATGGGTCTTCCTGTTATCGCAGTCTATCAGAACGGTGAAAAGGTTGAGGAGCTCGTTAAGGACGATGCTACACCTGAAGCTGTTAAGGCAATGGTAGAGAAATACGTATAACGTAGATTGGGTGTGCTCTGTTGAAGCCGGTTTTATCCCGGCTTCATGCAGAGCATATTAAAACTGAGAATAAACAGGAGACAAATATTATGAGTGATTATGCAGTATTAAGAGGTGCGAGCTACACCCTCGCGCATACACCTGACATGGTGATCCACGATGGAGCTACACAGGTAACTGAGAGAGTTGTCAATCCTGACGGAGACTATCTCAAGGAGCTTCCAAAGCATCTCAGAAGCTTTGAAGATGCTGTAAAATATGCGCCAAACCAGGCATATATCGGAAACATCAATAATGAAGAGCTTAAAGCTATTGCTTTTCCTTGGTATGAGAATCCTACAGAGATAACTGAAAGAACAGGAAAGTACGGAGAGATCATGCCTGAGGATGAGTATTACGGACTCATGCAGATCTGCGACACATTCGATCTCGTAGAGCTCGAGGCAGGATTTGCCGCATCTGTAAAAGAAAAGCTCGCTGCACACGGAATGTTTACTGATGAACAGATAGCAGTTCTTGATAAGAACGCAAACTTCACTGAGGAAAGCCTCGCCGCAGTCGTAGAGGACGGCGGATGCGGACTTTACTTCAATGATAAGCTGGTAGGCGTTGTCAAGAAGGCTCATGATGTTGATGTAAACCTTTCTGCACATGTAATGCTTGAGAACATCGCTTCGAAGGCTACAAGCGTTCTTTCTCTTATGAATCTCGTAAGAGTCACAGGCATTGACCCGGCAGAGGTCGAATATGTTATCGACTGCGCTGAGGAAGCCTGCGGAGATATGAATCAGAGAGGCGGCGGCAACTTCGCTAAGGCCGCAGCTGAAATCGCCGGATTTACAAACGCAACAGGTTCGGATACCAGAGGATTCTGCGCAGGTCCTGCACACGCACTGCTGAACGCTGCTTCCCTGGTAAAGGCAGGAACCTTCAAGAATGTAGTTGTGACCGCCGGTGGCTGTACCGCTAAGCTCGGAATGAACGGCAAGAGCCATGTTGAAAAGGGTCTCCCGATCCTCGAAGACTGCCTTGCAGGCTTCTCGGTCCTGATCAGTGAGGACAACGGCACTGATCCGGTCATTCGCACCGACATCGTCGGAAGACATACAGTTGGTACCGGCTCATCGCCACAGGCGGTCATCAGCTCTCTCGTAACAGATCCGCTGGATGCAGCAGGTCTGAAGATCACTGATGTTGACAAGTATGCTCCTGAAATGCAGAATCCGGACATCACAAAGCCAGCCGGAGCAGGAGATGTTCCTGAAGCCAACTATAAGATGATCGCTGCTCTGGGAGTAAAGAAGGGCGCTATCGAAAAGAAAGAGCTCGGAAGCTTTATCGTAGAGCACGGCATGAAGGGCTGGGCTCCTACACAGGGCCACATTCCTTCAGGCGTTCCTTTCATGGGACCATGCAGAGATATGATGCTCGACGGATCCATCAAGAGAGCAATGATCATCGGTAAAGGAAGTCTGTTCCTTGGCAGAATGACCAACCTGTTCGATGGTGTATCTTTCGTAATCGAAGCTAATAACGGACAGAGCGCAGGCGGATCCGGAGTTTCCGAAGAGGAAGTAAAGGGACTGATCGCAAACGCGCTCAAGGATTTCGCAGCCGGACTTCTGGCAGAGTAAAGGAGGGCACTATGGCTCAGAACATACAAAAGCTGATCGCTGAGACCTTCCTTGAAATGGCTAACGGACTTGAAAGCGGCAGCTATGGCAAAAGGCCAAAGATCGCGCTGACAGGCATGGGAAGCGAACACGGTGAGGAAAACTCGATGCAGGCAGCAGTCATGGCTGCAGCTGAGGGTATTGATGTGTACTACATCGGTACGCTTGAGGCACCGGGAGTCACTACTGTAAAGGTAGCGGATGACGAAGAAGGACACAGCAAGATGGAAGAGCTCCTCGAGAGCGGAGAAGTCGATGCTGCTGTTACAATGCACTATCCGTTCCCGATCGGCGTTTCTACAGTCGGCAGAGTTATTACTCCGGGCAAGGGCAAGGAGATGTTCATTGCCAATACTACCGGAACTTCAAGTGCTGACAGAATCGAAGGCATGATCAAGAATGCTGTATACGGCATAATCGCGGCTAAGGCATGCGGTATTGCTGATCCGTCGGTTGGTATCCTCAATGTAGACGGCGCAAGACAGACAGAAAAGGCTCTGAAGGAACTCGCAGACGGCGGTTATCCTATCAGATTCGCTGAATCGGCAAGAGCAGACGGCGGATGCGTTATGAGAGGAAACGACCTTCTTCAGGGCTCACCTGATATCATGGTCACAGACTCGCTGACAGGAAACGTCCTTGTAAAGACAATGTCTGCATTCCAGACAGGCGGCAGCTACGAAGCTGTAGGCTATGGATACGGCCCGGGAATCGGTGAGGGATATGACAGACTTGTCATGATCATCTCAAGAGCTTCCGGAGCTCCGGTTATAGCCGGTGCGATCCGCTATGCGGCACAGCTTGTAAGAGGCAAGGTGTTCGATGTGGCAGCAAAGGAGTTTGCTGCAGCTAAGAAGGCCGGTCTTGAAGATATTCTCAAGGCAAGAAAGGCAGCTGCAAAGCCGGCTGCAGCTGAGGAAGAAGCGGTTGCAGCACCGCCTGCAGAGATCGTTACTGCTCAGATCGCAGGTATCGAGGTAATGGATCTCGAAGATGGAGTACAGGCGCTCTGGAAGAAGGGTATCTATGCTGAAAGCGGCATGGGCTGTACAGGACCTATTATCCGCGTTTCAGATGCAAATCTGGACAAGGCAAAAGAGATACTTACAGCTGAAGGATATATCGGATAAAACATAACCATGTAGTGAAACGCATGGAGAGGAGCATGTAACAATGTATAAAGTTATAAGAAGGAAGGCGTTGAGGCCGACGGTGACGCAGCTCGAGATCGAGGCGCCGCTGGTGGCACGCAAGGCAAAGCCGGGCCAGTTCATAATCCTTCGTGTAGATGAGGAAGGCGAGAGAATACCACTGACCGTAGCAGGCACCAACCCTGAGGAGGGTACAGTAAAGATCATCTTCCAGGTGGTTGGAGCAACAACAGAGAAGCTCAATCACGTGCCTGAAGGCGGATATCTTCAGGATTTCGTGGGACCTCTCGGAAATGCGACGGAGACCGAAGGTATCAAGAAGGTGTGCATCGTAGGCGGCGGAGTAGGCTGCGCGATCGCGATGCCTGTAGCGCAGGAGTTTCACAGACTGGGCGCTGATGTAACGAGCATCATCGGATTCAGAAGCGAAGATCTGGTCATTCTCGAGGACGAGTTCAACGAGTGCTCGAATAAGCTGATCGTCATGACAGATGACGGCACCTACGGCAGACAGGGCAACGTAACAGTTCCGCTTGACGAGATGCTGGCAGCAGGCGAGAAGTTCGACATGATCATCACGATCGGACCGCTGATCATGATGAAATTCGTCACACTTACTGCAAAGAAGTATGACGCGCCGATCACAGTCTCGATGAGCCCGATCATGATCGATGGTACAGGAATGTGCGGCGGCTGCAGACTGACCCTGAACACAGAGGAAGGCCCTAAGATGAAGTTCGCGTGCGTAGACGGACCGGACTTCAACGGATACGAAGTAGATTTCGACGAGGCTATCTCGAGAGGCCGCATGTACTTCGATTACGAGAGGCATAAACACGAAGAGACATGCAATCTTTACAAGATGGCAGAGAACGCGTAGAGGAAAGGGGGAACTAAAATGGCACTTGATCCTAAAAAACACGAAATGCCTGCACAGGACCCTCAGGTCCGCGCGCATAATTTCGACGAGGTAGCACTGGGATACACTGAGGAGATCGCACTTGCGGAGGCACAGAGATGTCTCAACTGCAAGAACAAACCATGTGTTGCAGGCTGCCCGGTGAACGTAAATATTCCTGACTTTATCATGAAGATAAAGGAAAAGGATTACGAGGGAGCTTACCAGGTGATCAACAAGACATCGACACTGCCTGCGGTATGCGGAAGAGTATGCCCTCAGGAGACACAGTGCGAGGCAAAGTGCACCATGGGCATCAAATTCGAGCCTGTAGGCATCGGACGCCTTGAGAGATTCGTGGCTGACTGGCACAATGAGAACGCAACAGAGAAGGCAGAAGCACCTGCTTCCAATGGCCACAAGGTTGCTGTTGTGGGATCGGGTCCTTCGGGCCTGACCTGCGCAGGAGACCTGGCGAAGAAGGGTTACAAGGTATCCGTATTCGAGGCCCTGCACACAGCAGGCGGAGTACTGGTATACGGTATCCCTGAGTTCAGACTTCCGAAGGCCATCGTGGCCCGCGAAGTAGAAGGCCTCAAGGACCTTGGTGTGGATGTCGAGACCAACGTGATCATCGGAAAGACACTGACGATCGACGAGCTCTTCGACGAGATGGGCTTTGAGGCAGTATTCATCGGATCGGGAGCAGGTCTTCCGAGCTTCATGAATATTCCGGGTGAGTCTCTTAAGGGCGTATACTCGGCAAACGAATACCTTACAAGATCGAACCTCATGAAGGCATTCAGGGATGATCCTGAAACACCGATCATGAAGGGCGGCAAGGTAGCTGTAGTCGGAGGCGGAAACGTAGCCATGGACGCTGCTCGTACTGCTCTGAGACTCGGAGCAGAGCACGTGTACATCGTATACAGAAGATCGATGGAAGAGCTGCCTGCAAGAGCAGAGGAAGTCGAGCACGCAAAGGAAGAGGGCATC
>CADBKM010000005.1 GCA_902795265.1 uncultured Eubacteriales bacterium | reverse complement strand
GAGAGTGTAAGACGCCAAGTCTTCGGATGAAGCGCAGTTCTCCGTGAAGCAGGAATCCCCCACCTCTAAGCGTCAGCGTAGGTGGCGGGAGCGTTCAATCATTCCGCCTTTGGAAAGTGAATAGCCCACAAGAAGCAGCTTTGTATGGTAGAATGATACATATAAAGCTGCTCTTTATATGTAGTCAAGAGCTATGATCGGAATCATGACCAAAATGGGATACTGATATGGAGAAGAAAGTAATACTCCTTGATGCGGATATCCGTGAGCCGCTGTTTGAATATCTGGAGATGCATCATGGAAAAATCAGATCAGAAAAGCTTATTGCGAAGATCCCGGCAGAGATACTGCATCAGCAGATCAGCGATGAGCTATTCGAGAGAGACTATACGATATACGACTGAGATAAGACTTGATTTAGGAGGTGCAAAATGATCAAGGTATACTGCTACAGCAAGTGCTCCACCTGCAGGAAAGCACTAAAATGGCTGGATGATAAAGGAATCAAGTATGAGTCGATCGACATAAAGACAGAGCATCCTGATAAGAATACACTTCGCATGTATTATGAAAAGAGTGGACTTCCTTTAAAAAAATTCTTCAATACAAGCGGTATGCAATACAGGGAAATGGGATTGTCGAAAAAGCTGCCTGACATGAGCGAGGATGAGCAGCTGGCACTGCTTGCCTCAGACGGTATGCTGGTAAAGAGACCTCTTGTTGTTAGCGATGGATTTGTACTGACAGGGTTCAAGGAAGAAGAGTGGGCAGAAAAACAAAAGGATATGGACAATGCCTGAAACAGGAACTAAAGCACCTGAAAAGAGACGATATGAGGGGACAGTTGTGAGTAATAGGAAAAAAGATAACGCTCTGGCATTGGGATTGCTGTTTACTATCATTTCGGCTGTATTCACAATAGTCGTGAGTGATACGTACTTCTTCGATGGCACCAGACTTCAGCCGTTTCTTTTTGATGCGGGTGTAGATTCCCTTGGTGCTTTGCTCTGTGTTGCCTTGTTTTTCGGATGCATGACTCAGGACGGAGAAGGTGGAAAAACTTTCAGAGCACTTGTGATTATGATAAGTGCATGCTTCCCTGTGAATCTGGCCATGTACTTTACAACAGGAGCAGCGGAGGAAAAAGACACATGGATCTTCATGAAATGAAGTGGACGAGGGAGCCGAAAGAGTACTCCATCTGTTCTGACAAAATAGAAATAACAACGATGCCTCACACCGACCTGTGGCAGAGAACTTATTACCATTTTCGTAACGACAATGCGCCGGTCCTTCAGCTTGAGACCAAAGAACAGTTCTTTTCTTTCATCGTGAAAACGGACTTTTCTGAAAGCCATCATCGCTTTGACCAGTGCGGAATCGTTATGTATCTTGACAGCGAAAACTGGCTGAAGGCATCAGTAGAATATGAAAACGAAGACTTTCAGCACCTTGGTTCTGTAGTGACTAACAATGGTTACTCCGATTGGGCAACCACAGCAATACCTGCCGATGTGAAGGCAATGTGGTATCGCTTCAGCAGGAGAGAAGACGATTATTGTATTGAGTGCTCTCAGGATGGTGAGAACTTCTCGCAGATGCGAGTCTGCCATATGTGGAAGGGCGGCGGTGCGATCCGTTTCGGAATATATGCGTGCAGCCCGGAAGAGTCACAATTCAAGGCGATTTTTTCCGATATGAAAATATCTGAGTGTGCATGGAAAGCACATGACGGCCAACAGCCGGATTAAGTACAGAAGAAAATTGGAGGAGAGAATGAAGCAGTATATCGTTGATGCATTTACCAGTGAACCGTTTACCGGCAACCCGGCAGCCGTCTGCGTTATGGACAGCTGGCCGTCAGACGAGTCCATGATGAAGCTCGCGATGGAGAATAATCTTTCCGAGACTGCCTATATCGTGAAAGAAGAGCAGGGCTATCACCTGAGATGGTTCACACCGGGCACAGAGATCGAGCTTTGCGGACACGCGACACTGGCATCCGCATTCGTCATACTGAATTATTATGAGCCTGAAAGCGACGAGGTGAGATTCAACACACTCAGCGGTGAGCTCATCGTAAAGAAGAAAGGGACGCTCTATGAGATGGACTTCCCGACATACGAGCTTAAAGAGATTCCTGTCACAGATGACATGGAGAAGGCTTTCGGCGTGCGCCCGGTGAAGGCAGTACTCGGGCTTGATCTCATCTGCGTATTCGAGACAGAGGATCAGATCAGAAACATGCAGCCTGATCAGGCAATGTTAATGAAGATAGAAGGGCGTCTCCAGAATGCAACGGCAAAGGGCAAAGATGTGGATTGCGTGTCCAGGTCTTTTGCTCCGAAGGTAGCAGTTCCGGAAGACCCCGTATGCGGATCCGCGCACTGCCAGATCGCGGAATACTGGGCAAAGGCGCTCGGAAAAGACAGGATCCATGCATACCAGGCATCACAGCGCGGCGGTCACCTGTATCTGGAGCCGCAGTGGAACGGAAGGATAAAGATTAGCGGAGAAGCAGCGCTGGTGGCTGTATCTGAGATAGCGGCAAGTTTGTAAGGCTATCCGGGACATAATTTATGCTGGTGCAACCGGCGGTTGACAGATTGAAAAGCCTGATTGGTAGAGTGCAACTCCTGAAAACTGTAAATTTCAGTTGTAAGCAAAACGGAACGCACTTAAGCAGGAGGAAATGAAATGATATTAGCAGATAAGATTATAGAAAACAGAAAGAGAAACGGCTGGTCACAGGAAGAACTTGCAGACAAGCTCGGTGTATCGAGACAGTCGGTATCAAAGTGGGAAGGTGCTCAGGCAGTGCCTGACATGAAGAAGATAGTCCTGATGTCAGAGGTATTCGGTGTCAGCACAGATTATCTCCTGAGAGATGAGATAGAAACTGCAGATCCCAAAGATAACACACCAGTAGACAGAGGGCTTGAAGAAGCTGTCAGAAGCGTGTCCATGGAAGAAGCATCATCATTTCTTGAACACAATGAGAGAGCGGCTTCGCGCATATCCACCGGCGTGATGATGTGCATCCTTTCACCGGTACTTCTGATTGTTATAGGCGGGCTGGCAGAAGCAGGTTTCATCGGTTTAGAGGCAGCGGTTGCCGAAGCGTGTGGTACCGCAGTCCTTATCATAATAGTAGCTATTGCTGTCGGACTGTTCATCAGAGAAGGCATGCGCGGCAAACCGTACGAATATCTCGACAATACTGCAATTGATACGGAATATGGTGTCAGTGGCATGGTAAAGGAACGCAGAGACACTTATGCTGAGAAGCACAGCAGACTTCTGATCATAGGAATCATGATGTGCATTGTAGGTGCTGTGCCTGTGCTGATCCTGGAGATGACGAGGTATTCCAACAATACGGACCTGCTTCCTATTGCCGGCGTTGCTGCAATGATCATCATAATTGCTGTTGGTGTCAAGCTGATCGTTCTGACATGCATCAGACAGGGAGGCTATGACAGGCTGCTTGAAGAAGGCGATTATACAAGACTCAGCAAGAAAGCCGGCAAATATGACGGAATATACTGGGCGATCGCAGTTGTGATTTATCTTGGCTGGAGCTTTGTGACCATGCGTTGGGAATTCACATGGATTGTCTGGCCTGTGGCAGGCGTACTGTTCGCTGCATACAGAGAAGTGATGAAAGCAATTGTCAGAACAAAATAAGCGGCATATTCTGCCATGACAATGATGAGCAGAATCAACGAAAAATATAAAAGAAAAAGTAAGCGCGCGATAAAACTGTTCGTATAGGAGTTTGCAAATGGATAACAGATCGATACAAGAAAAACGCCTTGATTATCTGGTTGAAAGCTTTAAGGAAGACGTTCCGGAATACCGCCGAATAAGGATACCGGCAGATAAAGAAGGAAAGCAGCGTCTGCTGAGGTCGCTGATGAATGTAAGATCGCCTAAAAAGGCCTCTGAGGAGGTGCTGGCTGTGCAGGATTCATATCTTAAAGGCCGCGCGCTCGAGAAGGGAATAGTGAATCTCAGGGATATAGCTGTGGTAAAAGACAGTTTAGGCAGCAGCCATCCTTTTGCGGATACTATTTCCATATGGCAGGGTGACATAACCTGCATTGCTGCCGACGCGATAGTAAATGCCGCGAATTCACAGATGCTCGGCTGCTATATACCTATGCATAATTGTATAGATAACTGCATTCACACTTATGCCGGAGTTCAGCTCCGTGAGGAGTGCAGCAGACGAATGAGCTCGCTGAGACTGAAATTCGGAGATGATTACGATCAGCCGACGGCAGTCCCGATGCTTACGGATGCATATAATCTTCCTGCAAAAAAGATCATACACATAGTCGGACCGATCGTTGACTTTGCGCTGACAGCTGAACATGAGAAAAAGCTTGCCGAGTGTTACAGCAGCACACTCGATGTCTGCAGAGACAACGGGCTGAAGAGCGTGGCATTCTGCTGCATATCAACAGGTGTGTTTAATTTTCCTGGTGCGCGGGCAGCTGAAATAGCGGTGCAGACAGTGACTGACTGGCTTGCTGCTGACCGGGGAAGCATTGAAAGAGTGATATTCAATGTATTTAAAGACGAAGACAGAAAGTATTATGAGGACCTCCTCAGATAAGTCTGACCATAAAAGCTGAAGCCTTTTCAAATGTTAATGTGCGCAAAAAAACGCTCCTGTTGTGGTATGATATTGGAGTATAACATCAGTGCAACTGTACAAACATGGTTAACGAAGGAAAAGGAAATAATGGACAATAATAAAGAGAATAAAGATCTTGAATATACAATAGTAATGGATGCGAGCTACAGGGGACCACAGATCCAGACCGGATCAGGATCTGCTGAAAACCCTGCCGCAGAGGCAGACGTCAGCAAAAGGGAGATCGACCTCCTTTATGATGCTTATGAAAGAATGGCTTTGATGGAGCCTACGATTCTTGATGTGGACGATGCTTATCCGCATTCATATCAGTGGCGCATGGGTGAAAAGTATGACCCTGATAAAGTAGCGGTAGTCGAAGAAGCGCTGAGAGAGAAAAAGAGGATCTCCGATACGGACGCATACCAGAAGTATCTTGAGAAAATATCCGGAAGCAAGTTCAAACCTGAATCCTGGGATTGATATGACTATTGAGGAGAAAGTGTTCAGCCGCCTGAGGTTCAATACCGGGGCGCTGATTGAATACGGCTTCGAAAATAAAGATGTTTGCTACTCGCTGTCTAAGGAATTTCTGGACGGCGATTTTACTGCGGAGATACGTGTTTACGAGAACGGCGGTGTCAGGGGCAGGGTCATCGATAACATGGTCGGTGAGGAATACACACCTCTTCGCATGCCGAACTACAACGGAGCCTTCGTTGGATCTGTCAGGGAAGCCTACGAAGGGCTGCTTAGAGACGTTGCCGCAAAATGCTGCAGTGAGGTCGCGTTTGTCTCTGATCAGAGCAACCGGATAGCAGCTGCCATACTTGACAGATATTCGGTTGAGCCGGATTTTCCGTGGGATGACGGAAAGTATAGTGCTGCGGGAGTCTTCAGGCACAGAAACAACAGCAAGTGGTTCGGCCTGCTTATGAATATCGACAGGAAACTTCTTGACAGCAGTGATACAAAGGAGACAGTCGATGTTCTTAATCTGAAGGCAGATGAGAACAAAATCCCCGCTCTGCATAAGATCAGGGGTATATATCCCGCATATCACATGAACCGTAAAAAGTGGATATCTGTCATGCTTGATGACACGCTTGCAGACGGCGATGTCCTCGATCTCATAAATGAGAGCTTCCGGCTTACAGACAACTCAGCTGGTGTGCTCAACCAGGAACTCATCAAAGAGGTGCTGTCTGTTGCTGACAGCATACCTCCCGGAAGAGTGATGTCGTACGGACAGATCGCTGAAGCGATCGGCAGGCCTAAGAATTCCAGGCTGGTAGGCAAAATAATGAGCCTGCAGGATACAGAGGGAGACCACCCTTGTCACAGAGTGGTCAACCATGCCGGGCGTACCGTTCCCGGCTGGACTGATCAGCGCGCCATGCTCGAGGCGGAGGGCGTTGAGTTCAAGGCAAACGGAAACGTGGATATGAGCAGATTCCGTTACGACAAAGACAAAACAGGAAATAAGGCAGAAGACTGATCAGCATCTGAGAATTTAGAACATAAAAAAACCGCAATCATAGAGTGAGATAATATATAATAACAATGATATGGTCCGGTATTTCTGAGGATCTTAGATTGAATGAGGGAGATTCATTATGAAAAGGATAGGAGTTCTTACCAGCGGCGGCGATTCGCCGGGAATGAATGCAGCCATAAGAGCTGTCGTAAGATGCGGTATTTACCATAATATGGAAGTATACGGCATAAAAAGAGGTTATGAAGGTCTTATCGAAGGGGACGTAGAGAGACTGTACAGACGTTCAGTCGGAGACATCCTGCAGCGCGGCGGCACAATACTTAAAACTGCCAGGAGCGCTCATTTCCAGACTCCGGAAGGAATGGAACAGGCATATAAGACGCTTAAAGAACTTAAAATAGAAGATCTCGTAGTGATCGGAGGCAACGGATCACTTACAGGAGCCAAGATCTTCTCGGAGAGATACGGTATCGGAGTTATAGGACTGCCGGGAACCATCGATAACGATCTTTCATATACAGATTACACGATCGGCTTCGATACAGCTATCAACACCGTACTTGATGCGATCACCCGTATCAGAGACACCAGCTCAGCACATGACAGAACAAGTGTTATCGAGGTAATGGGAAGACATTGCGGTGATATCGCGCTTTATTCAGGTATTACCGGCGGCGCTGAATGCGTACTGCTGCCTGAGATCGACAGTGATATTGAAGAAGTATACAGGAAAGTAGCTGAAGGCATCGGCTCCGGAAAGCTCCACAATATCATCATCAAGGCTGAAGGAGTCGGAATAAAGACGGACGAGCTCATAGCGATGCTCAGAGAGAGGACAGACCGCGAGGTAAAACTGATCGTGCTGTCATATCTGCAGAGAGGCGGCTCGCCTACATTCCGCGACAGAATGCTTGCTACGCAGTGCGGAATGCATGCTGTCGATCTTATCCGTAACGATATCGTCAACAGAGCTGTCGGAGAGAGAGACGGTCATATCGTAGACTTTGATATCGCAGAAGCCCTCGAGATGACAAGAGGCATAGACTACGACCTTTACAAGGGAGTTGACATCCTGAGCATGTAAACCCTGTTGCTGGTTATGGCTTGGATGTAAATACTGATTACCTGCCCCTGTCCATTGCGGACAGGGGTTTTGTATTGCCGTAAATCCATTTAAATCCTACATATAAGGTGGGAAATCCCTTGACACAGCCAGAAGAATTAGATATAACTAACATAGTTAGTTATAACAAACATCCTTAAGGAGTAATAGTAATGTTAGCACAATTCACACTGAAGCGCAGAGGTTCGGCAGTTGCTTCCGAAGTCGACACGGAAGCAGTGGAGTCGGCCGGTAAGCGCACGCTATTAAGTGCGGAACCTGGAAAAACTTACATAGTCAAAGAGATAAACACGGATGATGACGAGATGAACTCGTTCCTCTTCCGCCTCGGTTGCTACGTGGGTGAGCCGATCACTCTGGTATCGAAGAAGAAAAAAAGCTGTATCGTCGTCATAAAAGACGGAAGATACAACCTCGACAATCTGCTTTCAGAGGCCATAATAATATGACCTTCTGAGGGCGGCTTTATTGCCGGGAATGTTATTTAAGGAGGAATCATCATGAGAATTGCTTTTGCCGGTAACCCTAACAGCGGCAAAACGACCATGTATAATGCACTCACAGGAAGAAGTGAAAAGGTCGGAAATTGGGGCGGAGTAACAGTAGGCAGCAAAGAATACAAGCTTAAGAAGGAGTTCGCCGGCGATAAAGAAGTCATCGCCGTTGACCTTCCGGGTGCATATTCAATGTCGCCGTTCACACCTGAAGAAGGTATCACAAGCGAGTACGTACGCACAGCTAATCCTGATGCCATCGTTAATATCGTAGACGCAACGAATCTCAGCAGATCGCTGTTCTTTACGACTCAGCTGCTTGAGCTCGGCATTCCTGTAGTTGTAGCTCTTAACAAAACGGATATCAACGAAAAAGAGGGCACAAAGATCGATGCCGAAAAGCTTTCACAGAAGCTCGGATGCCCGGTGTTTAAGACCGTATCCACTGAAAATAAGGGCCTCAGCGAGATGATCGCCAAGGCTATCTCGCTTGCCGGCACTATACAGACGGCGCCTTACCTTCAGGCAGACATCAATCTTCACGATAAGGCTGCCGTAGATGCTGAAGACCGCAAGCGTTACAGCTTCGTAAATGACATCGTTGCTGAAGTTGAGACAAGAAAGGTAAAGTCAGCTGAATCTACTACAGCAGACAAAATCGATGCTGCTCTGACTTTCCCTATTGTGGGAATACTCGTATTTGCGGCAGTTATGTTTGGTGTATTCTGGATATCCCAGACATGGCTCGGACCTCTCGTAGCAGACTGGCTCGTCGGATGGATCGAGACCTTCCAGGGCTGGGTAGCAGGCCAGCTTGAGAACAGCCCGGCTATCCTGTCAGCACTGCTTGCTGACGGTATCGTAGGAGGCGTTGGTGCCGTAGTAGGTTTCCTGCCTCTCGTAATGGTAATGTACTTCCTGATCGCTCTTCTCGAGGATTGCGGCTACATGGCTCGTGTAAGTGCCGTTATGGACCCTATCTTCAAGAGAGTAGGTCTTTCCGGAAAATCTGTTATCCCTGTAGTCATCGGAACAGGCTGCGGAATCCCTGCCATCATGGCATGCCGTACCATCCGTGATGAAAGAGAAAGACGGGCTACTTCCATGCTCACAACTTTCATTCCTTGCGGAGCAAAGATCCCTGTCATCGCACTGTTCGCAGGAGCATTCTTCTCAGGTGCAGGCTGGGTCAGCACTCTCTGCTACTTCTTCGGACTGGTACTGATTTTCCTCGGAGCGCTTCTGATCAAGGCTATCACAGGCTACAAATACAGAAAGTCATTCTTCATCATGGAGCTGCCGAAATGGAAGGCACCAAGCCTCAAGTTCGCGTTCAAGTCGATGATGGAGCGTGCTAAGGCATACATCGTAAAGGCTGCTACTATCATCCTCATCTGCAACACCGTTGTTCAGATAATGCAGACCTTCGACTGGCACTTCCATGTTGTTGAGGAAGGCGCTGAGAACACATCGATTCTCGCATCGATCGCTTCGCCATTTGCTATTCTGCTGATCCCTCTGGGATTCGGAGTATGGCAGCTCGCGGCAGCAGCAATTACCGGATTCATAGCAAAGGAAAACGTAGTCGGTACTCTCGCAGTCGTATACGGACTGACAGCATTCATCGATACAGAGGAGCTCGCAATGACAGGCGGAGCCAACACTGTAGCAATGACAATGGGACTCACATCCGTAACAGCTCTGGCATACCTCTTCTTCAACCTCTATACACCTCCGTGCTTCGCTGCTATCGGAGCCATGAACTCAGAGATGAAGAGCAAGGGCTGGCTGTGGGGAGCTATTGGTCTCCAGCTCTGCACAGGCTATACAGTTGCTTTCCTGATCAACCAGTTCGGTACTCTCTTCACTGAGGGCCACTTCGCAGCGGGATTTGTTCCTGGTCTGATCGCTGAAGCATGCATGGTAGCTGCTGTAATACTGATCGGAAAGAGAGTAAGATCTCACTTCGATGAGCAGTATGAACTGCACAGAAAGGTTGTAAAAGAAGGCGCAGCTGCTTAATCTGAAAGTTCCATACAAAATACCAATATACTGAGTGCACGGTGTCGGCAGATGCCGTGCACTGGCTTTAGAAAGGAGGCAAAGACATATGAACGCAGCTACAGTTATCGCTGTGATCGCAATAGCGGCAATTCTTTTCTTTGCCGCTCGATATCTGTACAAAGAGAAGAAAAAGGGCAATCACTGTGTAGGATGCCCGTATGCCGGTTCATGTACAAAGCATAATAATACCGGCGGCTGCAGCTGATGAAGCTGCAGAGCCTGATGAACAAGAGATGCAGGGCTTCAGGCCCTGCTTTTTTGTCTGACCATTTCACTGTTTGGCATTGATTGCGGCCCTGTTTTATGAGAGACTTTGTCTGCTAACATTATTAATTATTTGTAGGGATTGTTAAAATGAGATTAAGTGAACTAAAACAGAATCAGTCGGCATATATCGAGGCGGTCGGAGGAGAGGGGTCTCTTCGCCAGCATCTGCTCGACATGGGCGTTATTCCCGGAGCGCATGTTCAGCTAATAAAGTTTGCTCCACTGGGCGACCCTATGGAGGTAAGGATACACGGATACGAGCTTACGCTTCGCTTATCAGACGCTGACAACATTGAAATAGACATCACTGATGATGAAGTCAGGAAACATGCCGGAACTGATGAAAATACAGAACATCCGGGATTTGGTGAAGAGGGCAGATTCCACGATAAGGAAAGTGAACATCCTCTGCCTGACGGGGAGACACTGACTTTCGCTCTTGTGGGCAATCAGAACAGCGGAAAGACTACGCTTTTCAATCAGCTTACAGGATCAAATCAGCACGTCGGCAACTTCCCGGGAGTTACGGTAGACCGCAAAGACGGTGTTATCAAAGGATACCCACGTACACTTATAACGGATCTGCCGGGTATCTATTCTATGTCGCCATACTCAGGAGAGGAGATCGTATCGAGAGACTTCGTCTTAAGAGAGAAACCAAAGGCGATCATCAACATTCTCGATGTAACAAGCATAGACAGAAGCATGTATCTCACCATGCAGCTGCTCGAAATGGGCATGCCTATGGTAGTAGCCCTCAACATGATGGATGAGATGACTGGTAACGGCGGCTCTGTCGATATCAACAGGATGGAGCAGATGCTCGGTGTGCCGGTAGTGCCTATTTCGGCTGCCGCGAACGAGGGAGTCGATGAGCTGGTAAGCCACGCGGTCCATGTTGCGAAGTACCAGGAAGGTCCTCTCAGACAGGATTTCTGTGACAGCACTGAAAACGGCGGTGCAGTCCATCGCTGCCTGCACGCAGTCATTCATCTGATAGAAGACCATGCTGAAAGAGCGGGCATTCCAGTACGCTTTGCCGCTGCTAAACTTATAGAGGGCGATGAGCTGATTCTGAATCAGCTCAATCTCGACGGAAACGAGAAAGAACTGCTCGAGCATATCATAATCCAGATGGAGAGGGAGAGGGGCCTTGACCGAAGCGCGGCAATGGCCGACATGCGCTACTCATTTATCTATAAAGTGTGCGACAGCTGTGTAAAGAAGCCTAAAGAAAGCAAAGAACACATAAGAAGCCGCAGCTACGATAGAATTCTTACGGGGAAATACACAGCCATTCCTGTATTTATTGCCGTTATGGGGCTGGTATTTTTCCTTACATTCTCTGTGATAGGACCGTTCCTGCAGGATATTCTTGCAAACGGAATAGGGGCTCTCGGAGAAGCGGTTGAGAAAGCCATGGTTGCCGGCAATGTTAATCAGGCGATTCAGAGTCTGGTGATAAAAGGCATATTCGAAGGTGTCGGAAGCGTTCTGAGCTTTCTGCCTATTATCGTTACCATGTTTTTCTTCCTGTCTCTTCTTGAAGACAGCGGATACATAGCGAGAGTCGCATTTGTAATGGACAAGCCTCTTCGAAGGATCGGGCTGTCCGGTCGCAGCATAGTGCCTATGCTTATTGGCTTTGGCTGCACTGTTCCGGCTGTAATGGCTACACGCACTCTTCCGAGCTCGAGAGACAGAAGAATGACGATACTGCTGACGCCGTTCATGTCATGCACGGCCAAGCTGCCGATATACGGATTCTTTGTAAACGCGTTTTTCCCGAAATCGGGATGGTGGATAATAACAGCGCTGTATCTGCTGGGCATCGTTTCCGGTATCCTTTCGGCTCTGTTTATGAAGAAAACGCTGTTCAAAGGAGACGCGGTACCTTTGGTCATGGAGCTTCCGAACTACAGACTGCCGAGCGCGGCTAACGTAGGTCACCTGATCTGGGATAAGTCCAAAGACTTCCTTCAGAGAGCGTTCTCAGTGATCCTTATCGCGACTATTGTGGTGTGGTTCCTGCAGAGCTTCAGCTTCAGCTTCAACATGGTAAGCGACCCGCAGGATTCCATCCTGGCCGCTGTAGCCGGCCTGCTCGCGCCTGTTTTCAGTCCTGTGGGTCTTGGAGACTGGCGCATCGTTACGGCCCTCATAAGCGGATTTATGGCCAAAGAGAGCGTAGTTGCGACGATGAACGTTCTCTTTGCCGGCGGAGTAGCTGCCGCGCTCTCAACACTGGCCGCAGCGTCGATGCTGGTATTCAGCCTGCTGTATACGCCGTGCGTTGCCGCAGTAGCTGCGATCAGAAGGGAACTCGGAAGCGGCTGGGCGCTGTACGTGGTACTCTGTCAATGTGCCATAGCATGGGTGGCAGCGCTGATAGTGAGGCTTATCGGTCTGGCGATCGGATTGGGCTAGTCATCGGGGCATAAAAATACCGGGCATTTATCTGCCCGGAAATATATCGGTTGCAGGAAATACCTGAGTTATTGCTCAGGTATTTTTACTTTCAGCTGATTTGCTGCAAAGATGACAAATTCTCTGACAGCAGGTGCCGCATCCTCAAGCGACGGAAGGCAAATGCCGAGCTCTATGCTGCTCGGGGGATCTACAGGAATAATAACTGTTCCGGTCTTCCAGTGTCTGGTGATTCCCTCGTTCATTATGCCTATGCCAAGTCCCTTCTCAACCATGTTTATGGCTGTATAGTTTTCAAGAGTGGTGAGCCGCACGTTAGGGACGATACCGTGACGTTTGAAAAGCTCCCTTACATCTGCGTCATCGCCTTCACTTGGCATAATGAGGTTTTCCTTTTTGCATCTTGCAATAGGAAATGCCGGTAAGCCTGCGTCGCGGTGATTCCTTGGAAGAACGGCTACCATGCGGTCCTCGGCAAAAGGTATCCAGACAAAAGACTTGTTCGAGAGCCGTGATGAGAAAGAAAGATCGGCCTTGCCGGAGGTGACCATCTTGTCGATCTTATTTTTTGTAGCCTCCTCTATCTGTATATTGATGGAAGGGTGCAGGTCGGTAAAATCCTTGATAATCTGAGGAAGCACCTGCGCAGCGATACTGGAATACGCAGCGATCATTACATTGCCTTTGTACATCCCCGAGAGTTCGGTAGCAGCCTTATATAACTCGGTCTCTTTTTCAATGAACTCTATGACAAGAGGATAGATGTATTCGCCCTCGCGGGTGAGCACGACCCCGTTGCTCTTGCGCATCAGAAGAGAGAAACCGAACTCCTTCTCCATGGCAGCTACGAGCTGGCTGATACCTGAAGGTGTGTAACCCATTATCTTACCGGCTGCAGTAAAACTGCCTTCATCAGCGGCCGTTACAAAGGCTTTGCATTTCAGAATATCCATGAATATATACCCGTTTAAACAAAATGATAAAACAATTCCTTAATACAGATTATACCATTCTTTAAAACCAAGTCAACAGAATACAGATGACCTAAGACAAAGCTGTGATTACCGCATTGATTGCATGAAGCAGTAAAAAATTTACTTTTAAGAACATATAATGTACAATGTCTAGGAAAACTTTTACCAGAAAAAGGAGAGAATCATATGAAACTGGATCCTAATAATGATGTGTACCCTGGAGATCTCGGTATACTTAATGCAAGGAAACATAAGTGGGCTAAGGGTACTAAGAAAGGCTACGGATTCAAGATCGCTTCATACGTGATCCTCGCTGCGGGTCTGGCCGTCATAATAAACGTAGCACTCAGGACGCAGGGCGCTGAGTCGAGTCAAATCCCTGTACACTTAACGATCTGGACGGTAGCTGCTCTTACATTTATTGCTGCCCGCCGCGGCAAGCGGATGTCACAGGATCCGTTCAACGGATTTCACAACGCGAGGTTCGAGGTCAGCGACGATACAGTATATTATGTGTATCAGCAGGGAATGAAGCTAAAGACCTATTACATACGCGACGCACAGATAAAGAAAATCAGACGCGATGACGAGTCAGGAGTACTTTGTATAGAAGGCAAGGCAACTCTGAACATACAGACCAGAGATTCCGAAACGGAAGAAAGTCTTGATAAATTCTACGCTCTGGTGCCATTCGACAAATACGAACTCGATGACCTGCTTGCTCCATATAAAAGGAAGGTCGTCAAGGCTGACGGCAAGCTGAGAGAGGAATACAATTAGAGACTTAAGATCTAATCGTGATAATAAAAGAGCCGGTCATTTGACCGGCTCTTTTGTAGTTCATTATATCCGAATCGTTGATCGCTGATAGTAATTAGATAGCAGATCCCTTCTGAATAGCGTCCTTCAGGTAGAGGAGCGAAGTGAGGAAGCAGACAATTACAACCAGGAGAGTCAGCCAGTAAAGCGGCATGCTTCCAACGATCCATGCTGCGATAGGAACTCCGATCAGGCCGCCGCCGAGAGCCATAGCCCAGCAAGCGTTCATGTCATAACGACCTTCCTTGATGAACTTAGGACCATTGCCGTATGCCATCAGGAATGCGCAGGAACCCATCATAGCAGGGAATGCGCAGCCGACATCGAGTCCGAGGAGTGCGCAGAGAGCCATGCAAGGAGCATAGAGACCTACGCCGATGGACATCAGTCCGCCGAGGACGAAGTTGACAACAATAGCAATGATCAGCTTGATTCCACGGAGACCCATTTCTGTTCCGACTTCGCCGAATGGGCCAACGCCTCTCCACTTCATGAACATAACGACGGAGAGGAGGAACAGTCCTACGAACAGAGCGTAACGTACGTGCTTACGGTCGAACTTGGAAACGATACCAGCCATGAGGTATGAACCGAGAACGGATGCAACGATCATGGTAACGAGCGTGAGAACATCCATGTCAACGAGACCGAAGAATGCAGCTGCCTCTACGCATACAGGAACCGTGTCGCCTACGTTCAGTGTACCAGGGACAAGAACGTCGTCTACCGACTTACCGACTTTGAAGTATGTCGAAGTAGGAGCGAATGATCCGATACCCAGTGTGTCGAAGAAGTTAGCAATGATTCCGGCAAGAATGAAGTTGTACCAGAAGTGCTTCTTCTGCGACTGCCAGAGTTCCTCGCCGCTGCAGCCGAATTCTGTTTCAGGCATTGCGCGGATCTCTTTCATCTTTCTCCACATCAGGATGACGTTGTAAACGAGTCCTATAAGAGCTATACCAATAAGAATCCATTTAGACATAAAAAACCTCCTATGAATAATAGTACTATTATTAGAATATTGAACACGCGATTCAACACTTCCTTAAGACAGATTATAGCATTCCTTAAGTCCAAGTCAATACTAATGTGTCGATTATGTGAATATTCAAAGGTTGTTTTTTGCAGTTTTTCAACCTTCCCTCCTTTTTGAGAGACCCGGAAAGCATTTGAACGATATTTGATTTGTATACCGTTTATGTAGTAATATTCTATGGCACGGTTTTCAGCTGTTACGATATTTTGAGTGATATGAAAGGATGAAACAGATGAAGAATCCCAACAGGACAGCAAGAGAGAACAGAAGAGCAGATGGCGGAGATTCAACAGACACGATAGTTGTATGCGCAGGCAAACACGGCACCTCCCTGCAGTACGGAAAATGGCTGATGGAGGAACTGGAATGTGACGGCATGGGGTTCGACAAAAGAAAGCTGGGATATGTCAGCATGTATAAGAATGTTGTATATATCGGTGCCGTGCGTAATGGTGATATCCATATGCTGAACATGCTGTGGCAGAATTATAATAATTTCGGGCTTGAGGGAAGAAACCTTTTCATATGCGGTGTAGGCCTCGGTGACCCGGACAATCAGTCTTATGTCGATCTGCTTCGCCGCCGGAACGGGTGTGAAGGACAAGGCAATATAAGCTTCTTCATGCTTCCGGGAACAATCCGGAAAAATAAACTGATAATGCTGGACAAAGCACTGTTTAAGAATTTTATCGAGGTCGGGGCTTACGGACTGTATGAAAAAGAGGACGCGGATCTCATCATTGAAAGAGCCAAAAACGATTATGACGGTATGAGCAGAGACTCTCTTGAACCGGTAATTAAAAAAATAAAAGAGCTGAACTCATAGGTTCAGCTCTTTTTTTAGCGGTGCATTTGGTCTCTGACGACGGCACGGCCTGACCGGTATTTTTTGAGTTTGTTGCCAAGCTTTGCAGGGATCCAGCGGCACACTTTTTTACATCTCTTGTACATGAAATCGCCGAAAGTAGACGGATCTCCAATAGTAAATCTGTCCATAGGGATAACAAAGAATTCCCTGCTTGTGAGACTGAGATAATAATAATCCTCGTCGTAGAATACAGCATCTATGTCCTTGTATCTGTTGCTGTATGCGGACAGCTCTCCATCACGGAAAAATGAAGCGTCATTCTGGGTGAATTCATATACGAATTCAGTACCATTGCGGTAATCCGCATCCGATCTTTTTGTAAGGGCAAGTGAGATATACTGACGGAAGAGTCCGAGAAGGACTATCAGTCCTCCTAATACCCAGAGAATGATCTTCAGCGCCTGGGTCTTAACGACAAAGCCCGGTGCTAATATCAGGAGCCCGTAGAGCACCATTCTCGCCGTAACTTTAGGATGAAACACGCGGTATGTAAAAGTGATATATGCTTTTAAAACACCTGAATCGCGTTTGGTCCTGATTTGATAAAGAACATCCTTTTGCTTATCAGAAACCTTAGTGTTTTTTTGAGCCCCGGTCTTAGGTTTTGACTGGGAGGAAGTCTTGTTGCTTCTGGTTTTGTTCTTAGCCATTGATATGGTCTCCAAATTTCTGTTACATAAAGCAGATTACAGACAAAGTATAATCGGAATACTTCCGCTTGTAAACTGCCGCGCCTATCAGTCTTGTGATCATCAAAGTATCAAAAAAGCATATCCGTCTGATCGCGGATATGCCTTTTGATTTGTCCTGGTTGATTTGCGCTTACGCGTCGAGCCCGTTCCTGATACGGTTCTCGGCAAATTCCGTTGCGATAACGCCCTCCGGTTTGCCTGTCGCCTTCGACTCCTCGAGCATCCTGTATACGGTGTTGTAGATGTTGTGGACCTGCTTCATTACATTTTCTTTGTCATATGTTGTGAAAGCTTCCTGGCCGGCGTTGATGACTCCGCCTCCGTTGATGATGAAGTCAGGAGCATAGAGGATGCCGCGTGCCTTGAGGGCTTCGCCTGCGGCGTCGTCATAGATGACGTTGTTTGCTGCGCCCGCGATAGCTCTGCACTTGAACTGCGGGATAGTCTTGCTGTTTACTACAGCACCGAGTGCGCATGGCGCGAAGATGTCGCATTCAACGCCGTAGATCTCATCTCTGCCGACTTCGGTGGCACCGAGCTCTTCAACTGCGTATTTCATTGCTTCGCGGTTGGAGTTGTTGCATACGATCAGTTTTGCACCTGCTGCGTGGAGCTGTTTTGCCAGATCCATACCTACCTTGCCGAGACCCTGAATTGCGATCTTCATTCCGTCGAGGCTGTCCGAGCCGTTCATAAACTGAGCGACAGCACGGATACCGTCAAATACACCTATTGCTGTGAACGGGGAAGGGTCGCCGGATACGTTTTCGCGTCCGACAACATACTCTGTGGTGCGAAGCATATACTCAGCATCCTTTGTGTCGGTGTTTACATCTTCAGCGGTGTAGTACTTGCCCATGAATGTATTGACAGCTTCACCGAAAGCCTCGAACATGGCTTCTGTCTTTTCGGAAGGGTGCGCGAGTATAACGCCTTTTGCTCCGCCGAGAGGCATTCCGGCAGCAGCGTTCTTGTGGCTCATGCCGCGCGACAGTCTGAGCACATCAAACAGCGCGGCCTCTTCGCTTTCATATGGCCAGAGCCTGCAGCCGCCGACTGCAGGTCCGAGATTTGTGTTATGAAGTGCGATGATCGCTCTGAGACCGGCCTTCTCGTTGTTGAAATAAGCTACCTGCTCATGCCCGTAGGCTCTTATCATTTCTATGTTTGTCATATGAAGTCCCTTTCTTCTTTTCCCATACCGTATCTGAATTATAGCATTTACTATTATATAAAAAGGTAAACCAGCATGTTGTTTGTGTCAACAAAAAACCATGCGAAATTTGTAACAATCCATTAAAAAAGTACGCAAATCAATTGTTACATATACGAATTCGTGATAAAGTAATCTGAACGCGTATGAGCTTATTCAGCATGCAAGGGAGGTTGATATTTTGACCGGTGCAGAAGCAATGATAAAGTGCCTTGAGGCAGAGGACATCAGAGTGGTGTTCGGCTATCCGGGAGTTGCCATAGCGCCTTTCTATGAAGGTTTATACAACTCGGATATCGAACACATTTTAGTGCGTCAGGAACAGAATGCCGGCCATGCCGCGAGCGGTTACGCGAGAATGTCGCGCAGACCTGCAGTGTGTGTGGTTACCTCGGGACCGGGGGCAACGAATCTTATCACGGCTCTGGCAACAGCGTATGCTGACAGCATTCCGCTGATAGCCATATCGGGGCAGGTGTCGAGCAGACTTCTGGGCCGGGATGTGTTCCAGGAAGCGGATATGCGCGGTGCGACAAGGTCGTTCGTTAAACACAGCTATCTGGTCAAGGATGCTGACGACATTCCGCGTGTATTTAAGGAAGCTTTCTATATCGCTTCTACAGGGAGAAAGGGCCCTGTGCTGATAGATATTCCTATGGATGTGCAGCAGGCAGAGCTGAGAAAGAGCTTCAAATACCCTGATGCAGTATCGATACGCGGATACAAACCTGAGATAAAGATCAATCCCATACAGCTGCGCAGGGTGATCGGGCTGCTCGACCAGGCTGAAAAGCCTCTTATATGCGCAGGCGGCGGGGTGATACTCGGCCATGGAGAGACCGTGATCAGGGAATTCTGCGAAAAGTTCAACATACCTCTCGTGCACACTATGATGGGCATGGGCGTGCTGCCTAAAAGACATCCTCTCAATTTCGGCATGCTGGGCAACAACGGCAAGCCTTACGCCAACAAGGCGGTGGGCAAGGCTGATCTGCTTATAGTAGCAGGCGCACGTATAGCTGACAGAGCCATACCTAAGCCTGAAAATCTGACAAGGCGGGCGGTCATACATATCGACATCGATACGGCGGAGATCGGCAAAAACGTTGGACCGACCGTCCCACTGGTAGGCGATCTCAAAGAGATATTCAGCCTGATGCTCGATGCCAACATAGAACGCAAAGAAGACAGCTGGATAGCTGAGCTCGAAGATATAAAAAGGAATACTGTCGATAAGAGAGTATTCAGCGACAGGCTGGTCGATCCGAACCTGCTTGTTCAGAAGCTGTCCGAGAAGCTTCCGAACGATGCCACATATGTGGCCGATGTGGGTCAGAACCAGCTCTGGAGCGCAGACAACTATATAATGAAGGAAGGCCGTTTTCTGACGACAGGCGGAATGGGTACGATGGGCTATTCCATACCTGCTGCGATAGGAGCGAAGCTCGTATATCCTGAACGCCAGACGGTCGCAGTCATAGGTGACGGAGCATTTCAGATGGCGATGAACGAGCTGGCTACGATGAGGAATAACAATGTTGATCTGAGGATACTCCTGGTCAGAAACAGATTCCTCGGACTGGTCAGGGAATATCAGCACTACAACTACGATTCGCACTATGAGGGCGTAAAGCTCAGTGACTGGCCTGACTACAGCAAGATCGCCGAAGCATACGGACTGAAATACTACGAATGCGCTTCAAACGACGAGCTTGACGAAAAGCTTGACTGGTTCCTCGAAGGTGAGGGTGCGCGCTTGCTGGTATGCGATGTAGACAGCGACAATAATGTTAAGTAACGGGAGGAGGTCATTATGAAAGGAATCTTTTCGGTACTTGTAGAAAACAAAGACGGAGTTCTGTCTGCCGTCTCGGGCCTGTTCGCCAGAAGAGGCTTCAATATCGATACCCTGGCTGTAGGTGAGACCGACAACCGCGAGATATCGAGCATGACCATAACATCGACCGGTGACCAGAGGACCATCGATCAGATCGAAAAACAGCTCAACAAGAATGTCGATGTAATAAAGGTGAGGCGCCTGAGCGACACCAAAAGCGTGTGTCTCGAAATGATGCTCATAAAGGTTGCGTATAATCTGTCCAACCGGACGCCTTTAATAGAGTTTTGCCAGCTTATGGGTGCAAAGGTAATGAAGGTCGCGCCTAAGTATCTTCTGATCGAGTATCATGCCGAGCCTGAAAACGTAGAGGACTTTATAAAGGTCATGAAGGGCTACGGAATAATCGAGATACAGCGCACAGGCACGATAGCAATGGAAAAATAAAAATGATCTGTGGAGGCTGAGCCCTCCGGAAGACTCAAATTATAATAGAAAGGATTTAAAGATAAAGTGAGATTAACCGGCGCAGAAATATTGATGGAATGCCTGCTTGAGCAGGAAGTGGATACCATATTCGGGTATCCGGGCGGCACCATACTGTATGTTTACGATGCCCTGGTCAAATACAAGGGGAGGATCCACCACTATCTGACTGCTCACGAGCAGGGAGCCTCGCACGCAGCTGACGGCTATGCGCGCAGCACGGGTAAGGTAGGCGTGGCATTTTCAACTTCGGGACCTGGTGCTACCAACCTTACGACCGGAGTGGCGACTGCATATATGGATTCATCACCGGTCGTATTCATATCGTGCAATGTAGCTGAGAGCCTTATCGGAAAGGATTCGTTCCAGGAAGTCGACAGCACGGGAGTGATGCTTCCTATTACCAAGTGCACATTCCAGATCAGTGATGTAAACAAGCTTGCTGACACGGTAAGAAGAGCGTTCGCCATAGCGAGAAGCGGCAGACCGGGTCCGGTGTTTATCGACATTCTTAAAAACGTAACTGCAGAGACTGCTGAATACGAGTTTGTTCCGAAGTCGGAGCACAAGAAGTCGGGAATGCTCGATGCTCTTTATAACCGTAATATGGCTGACCTTCACAAGCCATCGGTAGATGAGGAAGACATCGACAAGCTGATCGAGATGATCGGAGAGTCGGAGAAGCCTATGCTCATCTGCGGCGGAGGCGTGGTCAGAGGCAGGGCGCATAAAGAATACAACGAATTCCTCAATCTTATGGATGCTCCGTCAGCTATCACCGTTATGGGCGGAGGCGGCATGAACGGACGCAACCCGCTCGCGACAGGAATGATCGGAATGCACGGCTCACAGGCATCCAACATAGCGGTCAATGAGTGCGATCTTCTGATCGCGGTAGGCTGCAGATTCTCTGACAGAGTAGCTCTTGATCCGGAATCTTTCGCAAGCCAGGCAAAGATCGTACATATCGATATAGACAGATCAGAGATAAACAAAAACATAGCGACTGATCACCACATTGTCGGTGACGCAAAAGAGGTGCTGAGGATGCTCAACAGCAGGCTCAGCCAGCAGGATCACACAGAATGGAAGAAGTTCGTATTCTCGTATCCGACTGAGACCATCTACGACGAGGGCGGCGACACGCTCAATCCGAAGCAGGTCTGCGATACGATAGCCAGGATGGTGCCTGATGACACCATAGTTGCGACAGATGTCGGGCAGCATCAGATGTGGGCGATACAGCACTTCCACTTCGACTATCCGGGACAGCTGCTGACTTCGGGAGGCTTCGGTACCATGGGATTCGGACTCGGAGCTGCTATCGGAGCAAAGGCCGGAAATCCTGACAAGGCGGTGATTCACATAGCTGGCGACGGAAGCTTCCGCATGAACTGCAACGAGCTAGCGACAGTGCAGCACTACGGACTTCCGATCATAACATTCGTATTCGACAATCAGACCCTCGGAATGGTGAGGCAGTGGCAGAATCTTATATATAAGAAGAATTTCTCCGAGACCAACATGGACAGAGGCCCTGACTTTGTGAAACTGGCCGACGCTTACGGGCTCCGTGGACGCAGGGTAACTAACCAGAAAGAGCTTGCTGAGGCAATCGAAGAGGCAATGTCGTGCGGCGAGGGATATGTGATCGACTGCATGATTGACATAGATGAAATGGTCAGACCTATGGTCGGCGGCGGGAGCCACATCACAGACTTTATGAAACTGTAGGGAGGTGCAGGGAATGGATAAAATGAACGACGCAAAAAGACAGACCCTCGCTCTTCTCGTAGATAACGAAGCGGGCGTGCTGTCGCAGATAGCCAGACTGTTCTCACGAAAGGGCTATAATATCGAAGCCTTTTCGGCGGGTCCGACAGAGAACCCGGGGCGCACACGTATAACCATCGATGTCTACGCTGATGAGCCTCACACCGAGCTTCTGTGCAACCAGCTCCGCAAACTGTATCCGGTACACTCGGTAAAGAGACTGAATACCGAGAACTCGATATACAGAGAGCTTACCCTTATTAAGGTAAAGGCTGAGGGCTCTGAAAAGAGAAACGACGTAATGCAGATCGCCAACATATTCAGGGCGCAGATCATCGACGTTTCACTTGAGACACTTACGCTGGTAGTTACCGGCGATTCCGAAAAACTTAAAGCGATAGAAAATATCCTGAGCGAATTCGAGATATTGGAAATAGCGCGTACAGGCGTGGTAGCCATTGAACGCGGAAAAGCAACGATCAACGATGAATCCAAAGAAAGGGGAGAATTCAACTATGGTAAAAATGTATTATGAGAAGGACTGCAATCTTGACGCACTTAACGGAAAGGTAATAGCAATAATCGGTTACGGCTCGCAGGGTCACGCGCATGCGCTTAACCTCAGGGAATCCGGATTCAACGTTATCGTGGGACTTCGCAAGGGCGGAAAATCATGGCCTGTAGCTGAGAAAGACGGATTCGAAGTTTATACAGTAGCAGAGGCAGCAAAGAAGGCAGACATCGTCATGATGCTCATCAACGATGAAGTACAGGCTGCAGTATATAAGAGCGAGATCGCTCCTAACCTTGAGGCAGGCAATGCCCTCGCATTTGCGCACGGATTCAACATCCGCTATAAGCAGATCGTTCCGCCTGCAGATGTAGACGTATTCATGGCAGCTCCTAAGGGCCCTGGCCACACTGTCCGCAGCACATATGTTGCCGGCAAGGGAGTTCCGTGCCTGATCGCTGTAGAGCAGGATGCTACAGGCAAGGCATATGACATCGCTCTGGCATATATCGCCGGTATCGGCGGAGCACGTGCAGGAATCCTCGAGACAACAATGGACGAGGAGACTGAGACAGACCTCTTCGGTGAGCAGACAGTTCTCTGCGGCGGCGTCGTAGATCTGATGCAGTGCGGATTCGAGGTTCTGGTAGAGGCAGGATACAAGCCTGAGAACGCTTACTTCGAATGCATCCACGAGATGAAGCTGATCATCGACCTCATCAACAAGGGCGGTATCGCAGCAATGAACTACTCCATTTCTGACACAGCTGAGTTCGGTGAATACGTATCCGGCCCGCGTGTACTTCCTCACGATGAGATCAAAGCCAACATGCGCAAGGTGCTCGCTGACATTCAGGACGGTACTTTCGCAGGCAAGTGGATCGCAGAGAACAAGAACGGCCGCACATTCTTCAACTCGAAGAGAGCACAGCTTGGTAAGCACCAGATGGAGACAGTAGGCAGAAAACTCAGAGACGAGATGCTCTGGAAGAACGATACGGATCTCGATACAGCATCCAACTAATCGCAAGAGGCTTAAAAAGATGAAATCCGACAATGTAAAAAAGGGAGTGGACCGCGCGCCGAATAAGAGCCTTATGTACGCGCTTGGCCTCACAGAAGAGGAGATCAGCCGCCCTATCATAGGAGTGGTGAGCTCATATAACGAAATAGTTCCGGGCCATATGCATCTTGACAAGATAGCTGAGGCAGTAAAGGCCGGAGTGCGCGCCGCAGGCGGCACACCGGTGCTTTTCCCGGCTATTGCAGTCTGCGACGGTATCGCCATGGGTCATATCGGAATGAAGTATTCGCTCGTGACCCGCGACCTCATCGCTGACTCGACCGAGGCAATGGCAATAGCGCACCAGTTCGACGGACTCGTCATGGTGCCTAACTGCGACAAGAACGTGCCGGGCCTTCTGATGGCAGCTGCACGTATCAATGTGCCGACGATATTCTGCGCCGGCGGCCCGATGCTGGCCGGCCGTCTTCCTGACGGAAGGCGCACATGCCTCTCGCATATGTTCGAGGCGGTTGGCGCGTATCACGCTGACAAGCTCGATGAAGAGGGCGTTCAGGCATACGTTGAGCACGCATGCCCGTCATGCGGTTCGTGCTCAGGCATGTACACAGCCAACTCCATGAACTGCCTTACAGAGGCTATCGGAATGGCTCTTAAGGGCAACGGCACAGTTCCGGCCCCTTACTCAGCCAGGATAAGACTTGCCAAGGCAACGGGAATGCAGATAATGAAGCTCGTCGAGCAGGATATAAGGCCTCGCGACATCATGACCGAGGCGGCTTTCCACAATGCAGAGACCGTAGATATGGCTCTCGGATGTTCCACAAATACGATGCTGCATCTGCCGGCGATCGCTCACGAAGCTGGAGTCGATATCAGCTTTGACATGGCAAACGAGATCAGCAGCAGAACACCTAATCTCTGTCACCTGGCTCCTGCAGGAAACACCTTCATGGAAGACCTCGAAGCTGCAGGCGGAGTTTACGCTGTAATGAAGGAACTCACAAAGGGAGACCTCCTCGACACATCTGTCATGACCGTTACCGGCAAAACGATGGGAGAGAACATCGCGGCTTCTGTAAATCTCGATACTGAAATAATCAGACCTTATGAGGATCCGTTCATGAAGACCGGCGGCATCGCTGTTCTTAAGGGCAATCTCGCACCGGACGGATGTGTGGTAAAACAGGCAGCTGTTTCGCCATCGATGATGCAGCACGAAGGACCGGCAAGGGTATTTGATTCCGAAGAGGACGCGATCCGTGTCATCTATGACGGCGGCATCAAGGCCGGAGACGTTGTTGTTATCAGGTACGAAGGCCCTAAGGGCGGTCCGGGCATGAGAGAGATGCTCAATCCTACATCGGCTATCGCCGGAATGGGACTCGATGAAACAGTCGCTCTCATAACAGACGGAAGATTTTCTGGAGCTACACGAGGCGCGTCCATCGGCCATGTGAGCCCTGAGGCTGCATCGGGCGGCAATATCGGTCTTGTACGTGAGGGAGATATCATCGCAATAGACATCACAAATAAGACAATAGAAATCAAGGTTACTGATGAGGAGCTCGAAGAGCGCCGCAAGGCATGGGTATGCCCTGAGCCAAAGGTAAAGAGCGGATACCTTGCCCGCTACGCTAAGCTCGTCAGCTCGGCAGATAAGGGTGCCATCCTCGAATAAAACACTTGAGTGAGACTGGAGAAACAATGGAACAGGTAAGAATTTTCGATACTACTCTGCGTGACGGCGAGCAGTCGCCGGGCTGCAGCATGAATCTGAGGGAGAAGATAGAGGTCGCAAAATGCCTTGAAAAGATGCATGTCGACATTATAGAGGCCGGCTTTGCGATCGCATCTCCGGGAGATTTTGAGTCGGTTAAGACCATATCCGAGACGATAAGGGAGTGCACAATCGCTTCACTTGCCCGCTCGACCGTAAAGGACATCGATACAGCATGGGAGGCAGTAAAAGGTGCTGCTGACCCGCGTATCCACGTATTCATCGCGACTTCTCCGCTTCACATGGAGTACAAGCTTCGCATGAGTCCTGAAAAAGTTCTGGAGCAGGCCGGTGAAATGGTCGCTTACGCAAAGAAGTACTGCTCCAACATCGAGTTCTCGGCGGAAGACGCCACGAGAAGTGATCCGGAGTTCCTTAAAAAGGTAGTGGAGAGGGCGATAGCCTGCGGTGCTACCACTGTAAATATTCCTGATACTGTAGGTTACACGACACCTGGTGAGATGCGTGAACTTATAGAGGACATAAAGAACAACGTGAAGGGTGCCGAAAAAGTGATATTCTCGGTGCACTGTCACAATGACCTCGGCATGGCTACAGCTAATGCTCTGGCGGGAGTTCTCGGCGGCGCAAGACAGGTCGAGTGCACGATCAACGGCCTTGGCGAAAGAGCCGGAAACACTTCTCTTGAAGAGATCGTAATGGCGATCCGCACAAGGCAGGATGTGACCGGACTTACCACCGGTATTGACACAACTCAGATACACCGCGCCAGCCAGACTGTCTACAACATAATCGGACAGACGGCTCCTCTCAACAAGCCGATCGTCGGAAAGAACGCATTTGCTCATGAATCCGGGATCCATCAGCACGGCGTGCTTGCCAACAAGAAGACTTACGAGATCATGACTCCTGAGTCTGTAGGCATCCATGTCAATAATCTGGTGCTCGGAAAACACTCCGGACGCCACGCAGTCGGCCAGAGACTCGAAGAGCTCGGCTTCGTGCTCAGCAAGGAAGAACTCGACAGATGCTTCGAAGAATTCAAGGTAGTCTGCGATAAGAAGAAGAACATCACTGACGCAGACCTTGAGGCTATCGTTACACATAACACCAATGTTGTTTACGAAGACGAGCCGGAGGGCTACAAGCTTGACTGGTTCCAGATGTCTACCAGCAATTTCACAACGGCTACATGCACTGTAAGCCTTGAAAAGGATGGAGAAAAGAAGCAGGATGTTGCACTGGGCGACGGCCCTATCGACGCTGCTTACAACGCGATAGACGCTATCATGCAGCCGTCAGCACACAGCTTTGACATCTTCAACATTCACTCCATATCTGAGGGCAAGGATACACTGGGCGATGTAACCGTTAAGGTAAACGCATATGACAGGACATTTACCGGCAGAGGACTTTCGACAGATATCATGGAGGCCAGCATCAATGCCTACCTGAAGGCGCTTAACCGCATGGCTGCCTATGAGAACAAGCATCCGGAGAAGACCGGCCGCATAAAAGCTACTGAAGTATAGAACAGGAGGGACCGCATAATATGGGCATGACAATGACACAGAAAATTCTCGCTGCTCACGCGGGACTTCCTGAGGTGCAGGCGGGAGATCTGATCGAAGCAAAGCTCGACATAGTGCTCGGAAATGACGTAACGACACCTGTTGCCATCGGAGTTTTCGAGAAGGCCGGCTTTACAGAGGTCTTCGACAACGAAAAAATAGTTATTACACTCGATCACTATACTCCGTGCAAAGACATCAAGTCCGCAGAACTCTGCGTTACAGCGCGTGACTTCGCAAGAAAGCACAACATAAAGCATTTTTATGATGTCGGTACTGTTGGCATCGAGCATGCGCTGCTTCCTGAGCAGGGCATCGTAGGCCCGGGAGACTGCATCATAGGAGCTGATTCACATACATGCACTTACGGAGCACTCGGGGCTTTCTCGACAGGTGTCGGTTCAACCGACATGGCTGCCGGAATGGCATCGGGACTCAACTGGTTCAAGGTGCCGCCGGCAATCAAGGTTGAACTCAGCGGCAAGCCGGGACCGTGCGTATCAGGCAAGGACGTTATCCTTCATCTCATAGGTGAGATCGGAGTGGACGGAGCTCTGTATAAGTCGCTCGAATTCACGGGCGAGGGAGTTGCAGAGCTTTCGATGGATGACAGATTCACCATTTCGAACATGGCTATTGAGGCCGGTGGCAAAAACGGCATATTCCCTGTTGATGACAGGACTCGCGAATACATAAAGGACAGGTTCAAAAGAGAGCCTGCCGTATTCGAGGCTGATCCGGACGCGGAGTACGAGAGGGTAGTAAAGATCGATCTCTCCGCACTTGAGCCTACGGTATCGATGCCGCATCTGCCGTCAAATACAAAGACTGTAAAAGAAGTTGAGGGACTTCCGATAGACCAGGTAGTTATAGGATCGTGCACCAACGGACGCATGTCAGATATGCGCAGTGCCGCAGCTATACTCAAAGGGAAGAAGATCGCTGACAACGTGCGCTGCATAATCATACCTGCGACGCAGCAGATCTATCTCGACTGCATGGAAGAAGGCCTGCTGAAAGTGTTTATTGAAGCCGGCTGCGCCGTTTCGGCGCCTACCTGCGGACCATGCCTCGGCGGCCACATGGGCGTCATGGCAGCAGGAGAGCGGGCTGTGGCTACTACAAACCGCAACTTCATAGGCCGCATGGGACACACACAGAGTGAAGTCATTCTCGCAAGCCCTGCTGTTGCTGCAGCATCGGCACTGGCAGGATGCGTTGCAGATCCGCGCGGTATCTGCGGAGAATAAGGAGGGGACATCATGAGAGGAAAAGTATGGAAATACGGAGATCACATCGATACTGATGTCATCATCCCTGCAAGATACCTGAACGATCCTGATCCGGCTGCGCTCGCCAGCCACTGCATGGTGGATATCGACGAGAGCTTCGCAGGCGGAGTGCAGAACGGCGATATAATGGTGGGCGGCTGGAATTTCGGCTGCGGTTCTTCAAGAGAGCATGCACCTGTAGCCATTCAGGCAAGCGGAGTATCGTGCGTAATAGCTGCGAGCTTCGCGCGCATATTCTACCGCAACTCGATCAACATCGGCTTTCCTATACTGGAATGCCCTGAAGCAAGCGCTGCGATAAACGCAGGCGATATCGTAAGCGTCGATACAAAGACAGGAGTCATTACCGACGAGACGACAGGAGAAAGCTTCCAGGCAAAGCCTTTCCCGGAATTTATAGACAATATCATCGAAAAGGGCGGCCTGCTCGCCTATCTGAAGGATAAACAGATATGATTTACAAAATTGCAATTGTTCCGGGCGACGGTATCGGCCCGGAAGTTACAGGGGCTGCCTCAGACGTACTGAAGGCAGTCTCGGAAAGATTCGGATGCGAATTCGAATTCAATGAATACCTTGCAGGCGGCTGTGCTCTCGACAAGTACGGAGTGCCTCTGCCGCAGGAGACAATAGACGGCTGCCTCGCTTCAGACAGCGTGCTTCTCGGCGCCGTCGGAGGCCCGAAGTGGGATGCTGTGCCTAATCACATGCGTCCTGAGAAGGCTCTGCTGGGGCTCAGAAAGGAACTCGGCCTTTTCACGAACCTCAGACCGGCGTCAATACAGCCGGCTCTTGCTGATGCATGCGTACTCAGACCGGACATTGCCGCAAAGGGCTTCGATCTGATGATAGTACGCGAGCTTACAGGCGGCATATACTTCGGCGACCGCGGCAGAAATGAGGCGGGCGACGCAGCATATGATACGGAGTCTTACAGTGTAGCTGAGATAGAGCGCGTAGCAAGGAGAGCTTTTGAGACAGCCAGAAAGCGCAGAGGCCACGTGACAAGCGTAGACAAGGCCAACGTGCTTGAAACATCGAGGCTCTGGCGTGAAAGTGTGCACAGGCTCGGAGAGACTGAGTACCCTGACGTCAGACTCGACGACATGTATGTAGACAACGCGGCAATGCAGATAATACGTGATCCGTCGTTCTTCGACGTGATCGTAACTTCAAATATGTTCGGAGACATACTGTCTGACGAGGCATCGCAGGTGACGGGATCGATAGGACTCCTGGCCTCAGCTTCGCTGGGCAGCTCATCGAGGGGCATGTATGAGCCTATCCACGGATCGGCTCCTGATATTGCCGGAAAGGACATAGCCAACCCGATTGCGGCGATTCTTTCGGCAGCCATGATGCTGAGATATTCGTTCAATCTTGCCGAAGAGGCAGACGCTGTCGAAAAGGCAGTTGCGGATGTGCTCGCAGACGGTCTGCGTACGGCTGACATAAAGGCCCCGGGACAGACAGACTTTATCAAGGGCAGCGAGATGAAAAAAGCTGTGCTTGAAAAAATCGGAAGGAACTAAATGAAAACAAAGAAGAACAACTTTCTTTTTTATACGGACTGGGACGGCTGTGTGACAGGGTCCGCTGCCGGGCTTGCAGGAAAGCTGGCGGCTTTCGCGACAGAATTCGGACTGTCGGGCAATGTGTGGCAGCACTGGCTCACATACACGCTTATGATGCATGATAACGCATTTACGCTGGCTTGCGAGCGGCGTGAGCTGCAGCCTGATGCGACTCTGCTGAAGCTTGCCGGGCATGATCTTGCGATCTTCATGGAGCTTTTCAGGGCAGGCAGGGAAGATTTTGACGAAGATGAGAACCTGCTTCCGCTGATGCTGGATTACAAGGAGCCATTCGGCGGGGATTGCATAACAGCTGCCGGCAAGCGCATCTGCGAACTGAGCGGACAGCTGGCATCGGCTGAAAGCGTGGACGAATTCACCCGCGTGCTCACCGGATACTACAGCAGATATGGGGCCGGTATCTACGGCCTTTACAATGCTTTCAGGGTCGATTCCGGATCACCGAACGAGGCGGATCTGAGACTTGTGCCGGTAGCAGACAGCACTGATGTTACGCTTGACGATCTGGTCGGATACGAATCGCAGAAGAAGACTCTGAGAGAGAATACCGAAGCGTTTGTAAGCGGTCATTATGCCAACAATGTGCTCCTCTACGGAGACAGCGGCACCGGCAAGTCGACAAGTGTCCATGCGCTGATGCATGAATACTCAGGCAGAGGGCTGAGGCTGATCGATGTAACAAAACCTGACAGGGGAAAGATCCCGCAGATCCTTTCCGCTATCAAAAAAAGAAATTACAGATTCATACTGTTCCTTGATGATCTCTCATTCGAAGAGGATGAGAGCGATTACAAAGAACTCAAGGCAATGCTAGAAGGAGCGCTTGAGACAAAATCAGACAGAGTACTGATCTATGCCACATCGAACCGCCGTCATCTGATACGCGAGACATGGAAAGACCGGAACGACATGGAGTACAACGAAGATGTACACCGCTCGGACACAATGGAGGAAAAACTCTCCCTCGCGAGCAGATTCGGTATAAATATTTATTATCCGAAACCGGATCCGAAGGAATACCTCGAAATAGTGAGGACTCTCGCCGCAAGACAGGGTATAGAACTGAGCGGTAAAGACCTCGAAGACGCTGCCCGCAAATGGGAGCTGCGTCACGGAGGCATGTCGGGCCGGACGGCAAACCAGCTCATCACATGGCTGGAAGGTACTGAGAATAATTAAGAAGGGTAATGGAAGAAAAATGAGTTCAAACAGCAAACTGTCGCTTGACAAAATATATCAGGCATCGTTCACGCTAAAGGACGTAGCGCGTAAAACTGATCTGATCTATTCGCCGCACTTAAGCAAAGGCAACGAGGTGTATCTTAAAACCGAGAACCTGCAGAGGACCGGAAGTTTCAAGCTGAGAGGCGCTTATTTCAAGATAAGCAGACTGAACGAAGAAGAGAAGGCTGCGGGTATTGTCGCCTGCAGTGCCGGAAACCACGCTCAGGGAGTAGCTCTTGCCTCAACACACAGGGGAGCAAAGAGCATTATCTGCATGCCTGACGGAGCACCTATCAGCAAGGTCGAGGCTACAAAGGCGCTGGGCGCTGAGGTGCGTCTGGTAAAGGGTGCGTATGATGATGCCTACGCCTACGCGTGCAAGCTTCGTGATGAAACAGGGGCTACGTTCATTCATCCGTTCGATGATCCGGATGTCATAGCCGGTCAGGGCACGATCGGGCTCGAGATACTCGATCAGCTTCCTGATGTGGACGCAGTCGTCGTTCCTATAGGCGGCGGCGGTCTTATCTCAGGTATTTCGTACGCAATGAAAAAGCTCAAACCGAGCATCAAGATATATGGTGTTCAGGCAAAGGAAGCTGCCAGCATGGCAGACAGCCTTAAGTACGATGAGCAGGTGACACTGAATACGGTCAGTACATTCGCCGACGGAATCGCGGTAAAGCACCCGGGCGATCTCACATTCTCACTTATAAAGAAATATGTGGATGAGGTCGTCACAGTCACAGAAGATGAGATCGCGGCAGCGATACTCTCACTCATCGAAAAGCAGAAGCTGATCGCTGAGGGCGCAGGTGCCGTATCAGTTGCGGCAATGATGTTCGGAAAGATCCCGGTAGAGGGCAAAAAGGTAGTATGCCTTGTGTCGGGCGGAAATATAGATGTGAACATCCTCTCGAGAGTAATCACCAGAGGACTTGTAACGAGCGGGCGCAACGCTACTCTTCAGATAGCGCTCGAAGATAAACCGGGACAGCTTGTAGACGTAGCGACAATAATAGCCGGTTGCGGAGCAAATGTAACGGGAGTGCATTACGGGCACTCGGACCCTGACACGGCAGTAACCAGCTGCGTGCTGACGCTCGAGATAGAGACCAGGGACTTCGAGCAGCTTGCGGAAGTCCGCCAGACGCTCACCGATAAAGGATTTAAACTTATCTGATATAAGGAGGATATAAAAAATGGGATATGAGTTTAAAGTAAGCAGAACAACTACACCGAAGGAAAAGCCTGACCAGAGTGCTCTCGGCTTCGGCAAATACTATACAGACCACATGTTCATGATGGACTACGATGAGGGGCAGGGCTGGCACGACGGACGCATAGTTCCTTACGGACCTCTTATGATCGACCCTGCCGCATGCACGCTCCACTACGCCCAGATGACATTCGAGGGCATGAAAGCGTACAGAAATCCTGAAGGCGGAATCAACCTCTTCAGACCTGACATGAACGCAAAGAGAATGCAGAACAGTAACGACCGTCTCTGCATCCCTAGGATCGATGTTGATCTGTTTATCGACGCAGTCAAGGCTCTCGTTGATGTCGACAGAGACTGGGTCCCTGAAGCACAGGGTACATCCCTTTATATCAGACCTTTCATTATTTCGCCTGAACCTTCGATGGCTGTTCACCCGGCTTCGAAGTACTGGTTCATAATCATCCTGAGTCCTGTTGCCGCATACTACGAAGGTAACGACAAGGAGCTCCACGGAAGCCGCATCTGGGTAGAGGAGGAATACATCCGCGCAGCAGTAGGCGGCACGGGATTCGCCAAGTGCGGAGGCAACTATTCATGCGGAATGATTGCTGCAACCGAGGCTAAAAAGCAGGGCTGCGAAGAAGTACTCTGGCTCGATGCGAAAGAGCATAAATACGTTGAGGAAGTCGGCACATCCAACGCTTTCTTCATGATCGACGGAAAAGTGTATACATCATCGCTCACAGGATCGATCCTGCCGGGCGTTACACGTGACAGCGCGATCAACCTGCTGAGAAAGTGGGGCGTAGAGGTAGTTGAAAAGCGCCTTGAGATCAGCGAGCTTCTTGAATACGCTGCAAACGGATCGCTGACAGAAGCCTGGGCTACAGGAACTGCATGCGTAGTATCGCCTATCGGTCTTCTCAGATACAGAGGAGAGAACTTCCCGATCAACAACGAGAAGGTCGGAGAGCTCAGCCAGAAGCTCTATGATACACTCTACGGAATGCAGACAGGCATCGCTCCTGACGTAATGGGAGACTGGGTAGTGACACTGTAATATCAATATCAGATAAAGAGACATACGATGGCAGTCACAAAAAGAATCGAAAAGATAAAAGACTATTATGTAAACACAAAGCCGCACATCTCGTATGAGCGCGCGTGGAGCTGGACCAAATCCTTCCGGAGGACGGAAGGGCAGCCGCATCTTATCCGTACGGCTCAGGCTTTCTACGATACCTGCTGCGAACTCTCCGTAAACATCTGGGAGGGAGAGCTCATCGTCGGTACCAGCGGCGAATACAGAAAGTGCGCCATTCTGACTCCTGAGTTCGGCTGGCTGTGGATCAACGACGAGATCGATACCTTCCCTGAAAGGGGACAGGACCCTTACGATGTAACGCCTGAGCAGACTAAGTTCATAAGGGAGAATATCTTCCCTTACTGGAAGGGCAGATCTGTTGAGGAGGCCTTCCTTGCCAGAACCTCGGAAGCGACGAAGAAGATCGGAGTGGATACAGGCTTTCTTGATACTGACTCAAAGTGGCGCAACGGCATAGGCGAGATATCGGCTGACTATGTCGATGTACTGCTGCCAAAGGGCTACGGCGGCATACGTGCTGAGGCAGAAGCGTATATGGCGGTGCTCGATGAGACCATTCCTGAGCAGAAGGCGAAGATAGTCTTTTATAAGTCGATGGTGCTCATCGCCGACGGCATGATCACCCTTGGCAGACGCTACAGCGAAAAGGCTGCTGAGATGGCAGCTGCCGAGACCGATCCGGTCAGAAAGAAAGAACTTGAAGAGATCGCTGATGTGTGCTCACGCATACCTGAGCAGCCTCCGAAGTCATTCAGAGAAGCTGTTCAGTTCGTGTGGTTCGTGCAGCTCGGAGGCATAATCGCAGAGAACCCGCTGGCATGGAACCCGGGCAGATTTGACCAATACATGTATCCGTATTATAAGGCAGATGAAGAGGCCGGAGATATCGACTACGATACCGCTCTCGAACTCGTCGAGTGCCTGTGGCTCAAGTACAGCGAATGGGCATGGACTATTTCGAAGAACACAGCAAGCTTCTTCGCAGGCTATACGAACTTCGAAAACCTGACGATCGGAGGAACAAAGGTAGACGGATCGGATGCCACAAATACGATTTCATATATGGCTATCCAGGCAACGAAAGAGTGCATGACTCACCAGCCTACACTCAGCTGCAGGATCCATCCGGACTGTCCGCCTGAATTCATGGAGGCGGTCACCGAGCTCGTATCGACGGGCTGCGGATTCCCGGCCATACACGGCGACAGAACTGGCTACCAGATGCTCTCGAATCTCGGCTACAAGCCTGAGGACGCCAGGGACTGGAACAACTGCGGATGCGTGGTTCCTCACTCGCGCAAGACTTTCGAGTGGACTTCCGCTGCAAGCATCAGCTTCGCGGCAGCACTCGAGTTCGCGCTGAATCAGGGCAGAAGCCGTCTTTCCGGAGAACAGGTGTCGCTTGAGGAAAAAGACCCTAAGACTTTCTCTTCGATGGAAGAGATAATCGAAGCGTGGAAGAAGCAGTTCAGATATCTGGTGCGCCACGGTGTTATAAGCCTTGTGACAGCACAGGAGATACATAAAGAGATCGGGCACAGACCGTTCATGTCGGCATGCAATGAATACTGCATGAAGAACGGCCGCGACCTCGTTGACGGAGGAGCAAAATACAATATCGGCCCTGTATTTACCGGAGTAGGCCTTTCGGTAACAGCCAACTCACTCGCTGTGATAAAGAAGCTCGTGTTTGAGGACGGCGTGACCACGATGGCTGAGATCATAGACGCTATCGACAATAACTGGGAAGGCTATGAGCAGCTCAGAGAGCTCGCGCTTGCCTGCCCTAAGTATGGTAATGACGATGACTATGTCGATTCCATAGCGCGCGATCTGGCGGACTTCTTCTATGAAGAGGTCACAAAGTACGATGATCTCTATGGCAACCACTTCGTAACAGCCTTCATGGGGATCTCGAACTATCTGCCTACAGGCAAGGTGCTCGGAGCCACACCGGAAGGAAGACATGCGAAGGACCCTATCAACGAAGGTGTTTCGCCATATACAGGCAGTGACAAGTCCACATGCCTAGCGGCTCTCAGAAGCGCGGCAAAGATGAATCACGACATTCACAGCGGCGGTACTCTTCTGAATCTGCGCCTCAACCACGACCTTGTGGCGACAAAGCGCGGAAGAGCCAATCTCGGAGCAATGCTGCAGAGCTATTTCGCTCTGGGCGGATTCCACGTACAGTTCAACACCATATCGAACGAGGTGCTTGCTGATGCGCAGGCTAATCCGGATAAATACCGCAGCCTGCTGGTAAGGGTAGCAGGCTACAGCGCCCAGTTCACAAATCTCTCAAAAGAGATGCAGGATTCTATAATGGCGAGGAACGCGCACGAGGCGTTCTGATACAGACAAAAAGCCCGGCCTCAATGGCCGGGCATAGTTTTAAGCATGAGTATAAAAGGTTATATAATGCAGATCCAGCCGTTCTCGGTAAATGACGGGAATGGAATAAGGACGAATATTTTCATGGCTGGCTGCCCGCTGCGCTGCAAGTGGTGCTCAAACCCTGAGGGCTTCGAGCAGAAGGAGCGGATAGGGTGGTATAAAAAGCAATGCATAGGCTGCGGAGCCTGCGCTGCTGTATGCCCTCAGGGCATAGGCATAGATATGATCTCGGACTCCGGAAACTGCATCGCGTGCGGAGCCTGCGCAGATGTCTGCCCTGAAGAAGCCAGACGGCAGATGGTATCCGTCATGGACGCTGATGATGTCATCAGGGAAGTCCACAGGCACAGGCTGTTCTATTCGTACAGCGGAGGGGGAGTGACTTTCTCTGGAGGAGAGGCCACATCACAGCCTGAACTGCTCGACTGCCTTTCGCGTGAGCTCTATGATGCCGGATACAGCCTCGATATCGAGAGCTGCGGATACTTTGACTTTGAGCGCGTCAGACCTTCGCTTGAGCGCATGGATCTTATTTTCATGGACCTGAAGCATATGGATCCTGATGTGCATAAAGAATACACCGGAGTCAGCAATGGGCTGATACTGGAGAATATTGCAAAACTGGGGACTCTGCCGCAGTCACCGGATGTTGTCATACGCATACCTGTTATAGGCGGTGTCAACAACAGTGAAGAAAACATAGCGTCTTCGGCAGCTTATGTACACGACGTGCTGCCGTCCGCAAAGATGGAGCTGCTGCCTTATCACAGACTGGGAATGGTAAAATACGATGCACTCGGTCTGCCTTTCGGGCAGGATGGCTTTTATACTCCGGATAAGGAAGAGATGAAAAAACTGCGCAGCATTGCTGCCGCGCAGGGTGTGACGATAACGGATTTCCGATGATCTTACTTAAACAGGTCGCCTGAAGCCACCGCGCGTTCGGCGCGGCGTTTTTTTATGCGGTCACTGAGCTTATTAGGCAGCCATTTGCAGGTCTTTTTTCTTCTTTGATGAATTCTTTCCGGATTTTTCAGATACAGGCTGTACTGCTTCTGTTTCGACAGCTGCATCGACGGAGTGTTTTGGTGTATAATTTCCTCAATAGAATTGCAGTATAGATGTTGAGGAGATTTTGATATGAAAGAAAACGTAATTTTCTGCTATTCAGGCACAGGCAACTGTCTCGATATGGCGAAGAACATAGCTAAAGCGCTTGGCGACACAGATATCATCATGATGCGCAAGTACCCTGCAGTTACAGATGTAAGGGAAGCTAAAAGGGTAGGTTTCATATTCCCTTGCTATGGCGGCGGACTTCCGGGCCATGTGGAGAGATATCTCCACGACATCAAGGTGAGCCCTGATGCTTATACATTTGCTATCAACCAGAGCGCATCCTACAAAGGCGAAGGCCTCAGAAAGCTCAACGAGCTGATCCCTCTCGATTACTGGGCAGCCGTAACCCACCAGTGCACATGCATCTGGCTTTTCCCTCATGATCTTATGATCCCTAAGATGGGAGCTGTAGAGGCTCAGGCAAGATCGGAGCACTTCGCACTGAGATTTGCTAATGATATCAAGAACAATGTAAAGACCAAGAGGGGCGTTCCGAAGGCTTATCTGAACTCGGCAGAGCATGCAGCATGGCCTGCAATAGCTCGTGCTAAGGGCCAGAGCCTCAAGGCTAATGATAACTGCATTATGTGCGGCACCTGCGCTAAGGTGTGCCCGATGGGCAACATCAGATATGCCGGCAAGGCTGTGGTATTCGGCGACAAGTGCATCTCGTGCTGCGCCTGCGTACAGTATTGCCCGAAAGAAGCGATCAACTTCGGAAAGGTCACCGAAAAGAGAGAGCGTTATCACAACGTCAATATCACAGTTGATGACCTCAATCAGGAGATCATCTCATTCTAAGACCAATAAAAAGCTGCCGGCCATTCGGGCCGGCAGTTTTACTTTGCTTTATTTCTGAGGATTTGTATCGATCTCGTCGTGCGATGTCTTTGACTGACCGTCTACGGCATTTGCATCGTACAGATCGTGCTTGATCTGGCTGGTGCTGATCTGAGGCGTGCGCGGAAGGTATACGACTTCGACGCCTTCTTCTTTCAGGAAGTCGAACTTGCCTTTCCAGTCATCGCCTATAACGAAAGTATCGATGTGATACTCGTGCATGTCGCTCTTCTTCTGCTCCCAGCTTTCTTCCGGAATGACAAGGTCCACATATCTGACCGACTCTACCAGAGCCTTGCGCTGCTCGTATGTGAAGTAGCATTTTTTCTGCTTTGAATTCCAGTTGAACTCGTCTGTAGAGATGGCAACGATAAGATAATCGCCGAGTGCCTTTGCTCTTTTGAGAAGGTTGATGTGTCCGTAGTGCAGAAGGTCGTATGTTCCGTATGTGATAACTCTTTTCATATATGTACTCCGTTCTTTGCTGTCCTTGTTACGAAGGTATTGTATCATTGACGCGCCGATATGGCAATTCTGAAGGATACGTCGAATGGACATGATGTACGTACGCGTGGTAATATTAAGCGGTTAGGGCCTGCGGCTCTGAGAATCCGAAGGGAAAGTATAAATTATGGACATGAATTTAAGTCACTGGGAAAGACTGCTTGAAAAGATCAGCGACGGCGCAATGGATATCGGCCTCAAGCTGGTGCTTGCGATCGTCATATATATCCTGGGAAGCTTCATAATCAGAAAGCTCGTCAAGGTGATGGGCAAGCTGCGTTCGCTTAAGTCGATCGATCCTACGGCAGAGAACTATATAATTACATTTGTAAAATACGCTCTTTATGTTGTGCTGGTCGTTTCGATAGTCGCACTGCTGGGCGTTCCGATGTCGTCTGTCATAGCTGCAATAGCATCGGCGGGCATCGCAATAGGCATGGCCCTGCAGGGAGCTCTCGGAAATATTGCGGGAGGCCTGATGCTTCTCATATTCAGACCTTTCAGTGTCGGTGACTATATAAGTACCGGGACCGTAGAGGGTACAGTCAGAAGCATTTCCCTTGTATACACTGTGCTGACTACTGTTGATAACCGCAGGGTGTCGGTCCCTAACGGCAGCCTGATGAATTCAAGTATATCGAACGCCACGGTGGAGACCCTCCGCAGAGTTGACCTGAACTTCGACATCGCGGGCTCAGAAGATGCCGATGCTGTCGAGAAGCTGATGCTTGATGTCATTGGAAAAACCGAATGGGCACTCAAGGAGCCTGCTCCTCAGGCGCTTATAACAGCAGGCGTACCGGGCGGACTTACATATACTGTAAGGGTATGGGTCAAGACTACCGATTACTGGGATGAGTACGGAGCTCTTATGAAGGGCATACCGGCTGCTCTTAATGAGGCAGGCATTGCCAGACCGTCTGCACCGGTAAGCATAAGTAAATAAACACACTTCAGGAAAGGAATCAGACATACAGATGAAAAAGGTAATATGCGCAGTCATAACCGGAGCTCTGTTCGCAGGGCTGATCGTATTGCTCGGAAGGTATGATGTTGCCGTGGCCGGACCTGCCGGTACGGAGGTCGGGTTCTCGCATCTGAACGAGATGGTCCACAACCTCACCGGAGTCAATATGCTCTGGTACGATATCACCGATTATATAGGATACGGTGCCATAGCTATATGCGGACTGTTCGCGCTGGCCGGCTTTGTTCAGATGATAAAGAGGAGAAGCCTGCTGAAAGTCGACAGAGAGATATGGGCGCTCGGCGGACTCTTCATAGCGGTTATCGGATGCTACGTATTTTTCGAGAAGTACATAGTCAACTACAGGCCGATCATAATGCCGGGAGCAACTGCTCCGGAGGCTTCGTTCCCGTCATCACACACCATGCTGATCATGACGGTAATGGTGGCGGTGATGATCGTGTCTGACAAGTACTTCAGCAGCGGCCTCGCCGTGCTGGTAAGGATACTCTGCTTCGTGATCACACTGGTTACCATCGGCGGAAGGCTGTGGTGCGGTGTTCACTGGCTGACCGATATCATCGGCGGAATTCTGCTCAGCGCTACGCTTCTGTTCCTCTTCTCCGCTGTGGTATCAGCCGGAGGCAGAAAGGCAACGGAACCGGGACTTGATTTCGATTTCAATAATAAGGCAGCAGGGCGCAGGGCAAAACCTGAATCTGCCCGCGGATATAAACCAAAACACTGATCATCTATAAATGGCAAATGCAAAATCGGTTAACAATTATAGAGAAAAACTATAATTACTGTTTTGGGAATCACTTTTGGCAATTGGCTTTGTGAGGAAAATAACGATAGACTTATATGAGGCGGAAACGCCTCATATTGTCTTTGTGAGGCATTTCCAATATGGAATTATATGGAGGTTTAAAAATGGAAAAGAAAAATGACAAGCTAATGATCATCATCGCGGGTCTCGTGATAGGTGTCATCGCAGCCGGTCTTGCCTTCCTCGGAAACCCGAAGAACATGGGATTCTGCATCGCATGCTTCATCCGTGATACAGCAGGCGGCCTCGGACTTCACAAGGCACCTCCGGTACAGTACATCAGACCAGAGATCATCGGAATCGTTATCGGTTCTTTCTGCGCAGCATTCGCAAAGAAAGAATTCAGTTCGAAGGGCGGCAGCGCTCCTATGACAAGATTCGTACTCGGATTCTTCGCAATGGTAGGCTGCCTTATGTTCCTCGGCTGCCCGTTCAGAATGATCCTGAGACTGGCAGGCGGAGACATGAACGCTATTTTCGGACTCGTCGGATTCGTGATCGGAATCTTCTGCGGAATCTTCTTCCTCAAGAATGGATATTCGCTCAAGAGAACATACAGCCTGACTGCAGGTGAAGGATATTGGATGCCTATCATCGAAGTCGTTATTTTCGCACTTCTTCTCATCAAGCCTGCATTCATCCTCTTCTCCGAAGAAGGAGCAGGCCCGGGAGCAATGCACGCAGCTGTAGGCATTTCTCTTGCTGCAGGACTCGTCGTCGGCGTTCTCGCACAGAGAACAAGACTGTGCATGGTCGGCGGAATGAGAGACCTCGTTCTCTTCAAAGAGACAAGACTCCTCTGGGGATTCATCGCTATCCTCGTTGCTGCACTGATCACAAATCTCGTACTTGGCGGATTCAAGTTCGGATTTGCTGAACAGCCTGTTGCACACACTGACGGCCTCTGGAACTGCCTCGGCATGCTCCTCGTCGGATTTGCATGCGTACTGCTCGGCGGATGCCCGCTCAGACAGCTGATCATGTCCGGTGAAGGTAATGCTGACAGCGCTGTAACAGTTCTCGGACTCCTTGTGGGAGCAGCTTTCTGCCACAACTTCGGACTCGCTTCCAGCGGCGAAGGCCCTACACCTGCAGGAAAGGTCGCTGTTATCATCGGAATCGTTGTTGTTGCTCTCATCGGTGTAGTCAACACATACGTCAAAGAGAAAGCTCCTGCAAAGGAAGCAGCATAGCTTATACGGAGGTATATCATGGTAGACGCAAGAGGACTGTCATGCCCGATGCCTGTGATCATGACGCAGAAGGCAATGAAGAGTAAAGAAGACTACTATGAAGTAATGGTAGACGCTCAGGCTCCACTCGAAAACGTGACACGTTTTGCAAAGAGCCAGGGCTACAACGTAGAAGTGGAAGATCGGGGCGGTGAATACCTGCTCAAGATATCCAGATAAGAGATTTAAATACCAATGCGGGTGAGTCTCTTCTCCGGAGAAACTCACCCGCATTTTATTTCTTAAATCTGCTATAATAACCGCATGAATACTTACATAGCAACTTTTTTTATGCATTTTGGATCGATCAGGTTTGAGCGTCTGTGCAAGTCGAAGGGGCTTGAGGCGCGCACGATGCCTGTTCCGAGAAGTCTGAGCAGTAGCTGCGGCACCTGTGTAAAGTACAGTGCCGAAGAGCCTCTTTTTGACCCTGCACACGATGAGATGGAGCAGATGGTCATTTGCAACGATGACGGCAGCTACACTCAGATATATAAGGCAGATAACCTGTAGACAAAAAAATATGATCCCGCCGGACTGACCGGCGGGATTTTTTTATAGGTCAAATACTTCTATGTCTTCGCAGGCTTCAAGTGCGGTCCTCGGGCCTGCTACGCAGACGGAGCTTTTTTCCGTCATGTCCTTCAGTGTGTCGCAGAGTGCTGCAAGGTCTGCGGCCTTTGTTTCGAGTATCTCTCTGCGGATGCGGATCCTGTCTTCATCGCTGAAGCCCGACAGCCAGAAGTCGTCAGCCGCGCGCCCCTTTGCGGCAGGGGATATGAGAGGTTCGGTCGAAGCTATCGTCGAGATGATGTATCCGTCTATGCTCGTGTCTTCAGACACTGTGCTGCTCAGGAATTCCGGAATGGTCTTATATACGTCGAGTGAACGGGCAGGGCTAGGGTCTCTGTATGTGTAGCAAAAGAGGCCGCCTGTTCTTCCGGCTGACATCGACGCGCCGTATGAGCCACCCTGAACTCTGATGGTGTTCCAGAGATGAGTGAGCGATATGATGTTTGCTGCGACCTGCATGCTCCCGCTCATTCTGCGTCCGTCCGATGCCATGTCATAAGCGGTGACCGCGAACGATACGGCAGATGGCAGATCGATTCCCATCTTCACAGGAAGTGACGATACATATGCTGCTTTCTCCGGCATCGGCTCTCCGTCCGGAAGCATGTTTATGAAGTCAGCCATGTCAGGATAGCTGTCTGCTGTCACGCTTATGATCGCGTTGTTTCGGTTGATGCTTGCTTTGACAGTGCCTTCAGCAAATGCAGTGAAGGAATCGAGATCTTCATCCGAAGCGCTGCTCATTCTGTGCATGTACTGTATGAATGTGTAACCATTGACAGCTTCTGCGGCAGCATCTCTGGCCGACCAGTGCGATCTTGCCTCAGAGAGTGCAAGCCTGTGGCCCTGCGAAACTGCGGTGCGCTTTGAATCCGCATCTATCTGGGTGATAAGCTCGCGCATCATCGCTTTGTCATCGAAGCGTGTGCGTGTCAGTATTTCCGTAATTATCTCTTCGGCGCGTGCAAGGTTTTCTTCGAGCACGGAAGCTCTTACCCTGAAACAAGGCGTACATTCCTTACGCTCGACATCTTTCGCAAGGATATCGAGTCCGAATGAGAGGGATCCGATATACGTGCGGATCTCATCCTGCAGCCCGAGAACGCTGAATTCGGCAGTCGGAAGATCTCTGAAGAACTCGGTGACCAGCGCCGCTTGAGGCAGTTCATCAAGACTGAGCTGCGTTACCGGGAAGTATGCGTTGATATGCACGATGCCATTTGTTGCGACAGGGTGGAACAATATTTTGGCGCTGCCGGCATCTTTAATTTCTGTAGCTATGAGCTGAGGCATCGGATCGATGTCAGAAAGATCGAGCTGAGGTATGGTGGCCAGAGCCTCTTCGCTGTCTTCTGTCTGCTGCCACTCGAGAAGCTTTCTGTTCAGCTCTTCAAGGGAGGCCTTTTCGTCATCGCTCATGGCATCCGTAGCTGCCTTTACGCGCGCAGCCTCTTCAGCAGCGTTCTTTCCGGCGAGTCCTGTGTCAGGAACCAATATGATCCTTGAAAACGCGGATGTGTCGGCAAATATCTCATTGGCGAGATTTTCCATTTCGCCGGCAGGGATCATCGCGCGCACGTTCGCAACAGCCTCATCCGTAGTAAGGTAAAACGCCGGGTCTCCGCCGTAAAGCCACGATGAGTATGACGAAATCGCTCTGTACAGAGCCTGAGGCTCAGGGTACTGTCTGAACCTGAAAGCAGTCTGGTTGATTGACGCCTCAAGACCCTTGCGGGCAAAGCCTTCCGATGTGATTTTTGTTATCGTATCTTCGACTATGCCGAGGAGGCGGCCTGCTATCGCTTCAAGGCCGGCCTCGTCAGGCCTGCTGCCGTCTTCGCAGCTGATGCCTCTGAACAGCATCATTATGTAAGGCTGGCATATGCCGTCAGATACGTAGATCTCCATGTCTTCGGCAAGTCCCGATGACAGAACTGCGCGCTTGAGCGGAGATTCATTGGAATCGGAGATCTGCTCGAGTATTACGCTGAGCGCCAGCATTTTATCTCTGTCCTCCCAGCTGCCGATTATCTTTCCGAAGCAGATAAGAGGCTTATCGTCTTCACTGCCCGCGACATAGCTGATCTGCTTGTCTGAACGGACAGGTGTCTGAAGGGCGAGCTGAGGTACATCTTCGAGCCTGCCAAAGTCTGCGAGATAGCTCTCGATCATTGACAGGGTCTTATCGAGAGGAACATCACCGTCAAGGAAGAAATAAGCATTTGACGGATGATAGAACCTTTTGTACTTTTCTATGAATTCCTCGTATGTGAGATCAGGGATGTTGCGCGGGTCTCCGCCGGAGTTGAATCCGTAGCAGCTGTCAGGGAAGAGGAGAGTGCTCATGGCCTGCTCCGCGACCTGATCGACATCGGACATGGCGCCTTTCATCTCGTTGAAGACGACTCCCTTGAATACGGTGTCATCGCCGGTAGTGTCGATGTGCCATCCCTCCTGATAGAAGATGTTAGGATTATTCAGAATGTTAGGTCTGAAAACAGCATCGAGATAGACTTCAGACAGATTGAGATAATCCTGCTCTATGCGGCTCGATACCGGGTAGAGGGTCTTGTCAGGAAATGTCATGGCGTTGAGGAAGGTGTTCATCGAGGTTTTGAGAAGCTCGACGAACGGCTCCTTTACAGGAAACTTGTCGGAACCGCAGAGGACGGAGTGCTCGAGTATGTGAAATACACCGGTGCTGTCCTCAGGCAGAGTCCTGAAGCCGACGGAGAAGAGCTTGTTCTCATCTCCGTTGTCAGCCCATGCCAGGCGCGCTCCTGTAACATCGTGTGTCATTTCGACAAGCTTTCCGCCGATCTCCTTGATTTCACGTATATTTGTGACGGTAAAACCGTGCATTTTGTCATTTACATTCATAATACCGCTGCCTTTCCTTAGATACGGTCAGCATGATCTGACCGACTATACAATATTATACCAATGGAGTAAACAATGAAAGACCGAGGGGGCTGCCGTATGCTATAATTATCCAAATGATTTTTACGGCGCAGCCTCAGGCTGCATAAAAAAGGGAGAGCAGACATGACAGACAACGGATTGATTTATTTCGCCAGAAAGGGCGATGGCGAAACTCTCGGCGATAAGATATGCATGAGGCCTGACAAGGCCAACAGACACGGCTTTATCTGCGGTGCCACGGGCACGGGCAAATCCGTTACGCTCAAGGTGCTTGCTGAAAGCTTTTCGGAACTGGGCGTGCCGGTGTTCATGTCAGATGTAAAGGGTGACATGGCGGGCATCGCCGTGGCAGGTGACGACAGCGAAAGCATGCAGAAGAAGATAGACCGCTTCGGCATCAGAGATACGTTCACTTACCGCGGATTCCCTGTATCGATATTCGATATTTATGCGGAAAAGGGCACACCGCTTCGCACTACTGTTTCTGAGATGGGACCGGTGCTGTTCAGCCAGGTGCTCGATCTCAACGATACGCAGACTGAGCTCATGCAGGTCATCTTCAAGATCGCTGACGATCTCGGTCTGATACTCACAGATACTAAAGACATGAAGGCGACGCTGCAGTACTGCGCCGATCATTCAGCTGAGTTCAAGATGGATTACGGCCTTATACCTCAGCAGTCTGCATCTGCGATCATAAGAGCTATCGTGGCGCTCGAATCCGAGGGCGCTGATACCTTCTTCGGCGAGCCGGCTATAGATATAAGGGATTTCTTCCTGACTGCTCCTGACGGAAGAGGCATCATCAACATACTTGACGCGGAGACGCTGATCATCAAACCGAGACTTTACTCGGCATTCATGCTCTATCTGCTTTCCGAGCTCTTCGAGATGCTGCCTGAGGTAGGCGACCCTGAGAAGCCTAAGATGGTGTTCTTCTTTGATGAGGCTCATCTGCTTTTCAAGAACGCGTCGAAGAGCCTGCTCGAGAAGATCGAACAGGTGGTGAAGCTGATAAGATCGAAGGGCGTATCGATATTCTTCGTTACGCAGAGCCCGGGCGACATACCGGGATCGGTAATGTCGCAGCTCGGCAATAAGATCGAGCACGGACTGCATGCGTACACGCCGGCCGAGCAGAAGGCGCTCAATGCTGCAGCAGAGGCGTTCAGGGAAAATCCGGAATTCGATACCAAGGAACTGATGCAGAGCCTCGGCACTGGCGAGGCCGTTGTGTCGATGCTCGATGAAAAGGGCGCGCCTTCAGTTGCTGAGTACGCGTTCATACTGCCGCCGGAGAGCAGAATGGGTGCTCTCAGCGATGAGGAAAGAAGGAATGCGGTGAGCTATTCGCCGCTGAATAATAAGTATCTCGAGATGGTCGACAACGTATCGGCATACGAGGTGATCACGGGACGTGTACCAGGAGCGGCCGCGGCGCCGGGCGCCGGCTCGTATACCGCGCCTGACGGGCAGGTATACGGCAACACTTCGGGTATACCTGCCGCTGAGCCTGCGGCTCAGCCCGCGGCCGACGACGGCATCACCGTTGAACTCGAGCCTGCCGTCACGCAGCCTGCGGCCCGCGAGCCTAAAGTCAGGCCTGCGGCTAAAGCCGAAGACGAAGGCGGCTCAACACTCAGCGACATCGCCGACAACTATCTCGGAAAATCGGGTACAAAACAGGTGATCCGTTCGACCGGAAGCACCATTGGAAGAGAGATAGGCAAAACCATAGGTGAAGCCGTGCTTGGTAAAAAAGGCCGCACCATCGGCGGCAATATCGGCTCCGCCATTGGCCGCAACCTGCTCGGAACACTTACAGGCAGAAAGTAAAGAGGGGGCAATCTCATGACACTTACAAAAGAAGATATCGTAAAGATCCTCGATGATAATAAGATCAAATATGAGATAGTAGAGCACAAGCCGGTCTATACAATAGATGAGATGCTCGAGTGCAACCTTCCGCATCCTGATCAGATCGCTAAAAACCTGTTTATCCGCGATGACAAAAAGCGCAAATACTATCTCATCACCTGCCTTGAAGATAAAAAGGTGAATCTGAAAGAATTCAGAAAAGCACAGGATACGCGTCCGCTCACCTTTGCTTCCGAAGAAGACCTGATGGCCAAGATGGGGCTGATCCGCGGAGCGGTGACCCCGCTGGGAATCCTCGCCAACGAAGAAAAGGACGTAGTAGTCTTCATGGACAAAGACTTTGAGAACAAGCTCATGGGCATACATCCTTGTGACAACACCGCGACTGTATACATTAATGCCCGCGATGTCGTAAAGCTGATCAAAAAACACGGCAACGAACTCCACTTCGTCAAACTATGATAAGACTCAACGACAACGCTATAGAATACATGGGCCGGCTCGGGTTCAAGGACATCGTGCTCCTGACCGATACCGCGCGCACATGATGCGATCCCTCCAAAGCGGAGGTATCGGTAAGTTTTACCGACAAAGACCCGGAGGAGTACGCCTCCGATTATCTGCGCGAGGAATCCCAGATAGGCGCTGTTTATGTGCCTCTTCACGGGGTTTTGCTCGAAGAAAACGCAGCGATCCGGTATGAGAAATACCCATGGATCGAGAAATTCGAGCTCGACGGCATAAAGCCTGCAGCTGTCTGCTGTGTCTGGAACCCGGGAATTAGCCAGGAGATGGCAGAAAAGGGACAGAATTCATAGCGTGGATTGTATACATTTATACAAATTGTTCCAGAATATGGACAGATTACCAAATTATTTGGTAGAATTTTGGTGCACTAACATGCGATATTTCTAATAAGTAAAACAAGGTATGGTTAAGAAAGGGGAGAAAAATGTTTGGAACTATAATCGGCAATATCAGCGGATTCATGTACGGGAAACTTCTCGTAATCATGCTGATTGCAGTTGGTCTTTATTTTACTATCAGGACCAAATTCGTTCAGTTCAGATTTTTCGGAGAGTCGATCAGAGTAGTAACTGAGAAGCCTCTTGACGGAGGAGTATCATCCTTCCAGGCACTGATGGTATCCACAGCTTCACGTGTAGGTACAGGTAACATCGTAGGTGTTGCTACAGCTATCTGCCTCGGCGGATACGGCGCTGTCTTCTGGATGTGGATCATTGCTATTCTGGGCGGAGCTTCGGCATTCATCGAGTCCACACTGGCACAGATCTACAAGAAACGTGATTCCGAAGGCGGATGCTACGGCGGTCCTGCATACTATATCGAGGCAGCGATCAAGAGCCCTGCTCTGGGTGCGATCTTCGCTATAAGCATGCTGCTCACATATGCAGGCGGATTCAACATGCTGGCATCATACAATCTGCAGTCGACATTCAGTGTATACAGTTTCTACAATGAGAAGACCACACCGATCGTCATCGGAGCTATTCTGGCTGTAATCGTCGGATACTGCCTCCTCGGCGGCGGCAAGAGAATCCTCAGCGTAACAAGTAAGCTCGTTCCGCTCATGGGACTGCTCTATGTAGCCGTAGCTCTCATCATCGTGTTCACACACATCAGGCTCTTCCCTGAAGTAATCGGAAAGATCTTCGCAGACGCGTTCGACTTCCAGTCAATCTTCGGCGGATTTACAGGATCGTGCATGATGTACGGAATCAAGAGAGGTCTGTTCTCGAACGAAGCCGGTGTTGGTTCTGCACCTAACGCTGCTGCTTCTGCCGACGTTCATCACCCGGTAAAGCAGGGCCTCGTACAGATGCTCTCAGTATTCATCGACACACTGCTCCTCTGCACATGCACAGCATTCATGTGCCTCTGCTCAGGCATTGCACCGACTGAAGACCTCGCAGGCGCACCTTACGTTCAGGCAGCACTGCAGAGCTCACTCGGAGCTATCGGTCCTGTATTCATCACAGTCGCAATGGTACTGTTCGCATTCACAACACTGCTCGGAAACTTCTACTATGTAGACAACCTGCTGATCTACCTCAACGGTAAGAAAGAGCCAAGTGCAAAATTCATGTTCTGGTTCCGTATCGGTGCTTCCGTCGTTATCTTCATCGGAGCACTTCTGAGCATGGGCGTTGTATGGGATCTCGCAGACGTTCTGATGGGAATCATGGCAATCATCAACCTGCCTGTCATCTGCATCGCCGGTGGCACAGCCCTCAAGGCACTCGATGACTACTCAAAGCAGAAGAAGGAAGGCAAGTCGCCTGTATTCAAGGCTTCAACTGTCGGTCTCGAAGGAAAGACAGACTTCTGGCAGGACTAAAGAAAGGAATATAAGATGTATCCATTACTTACGGTAAATCTGGGGCATCTTAGACAGAATGTTAATACCGTGCGGGGCCTGTGTGCTGCGCACGGTATTTCTATAACGGCTGTTACTAAGGTGTTCAGGGCGGATCCAAATATCGCAAAGGTCCTTGTGGAAGAAGGTATCACGAAGCTCGGAGATGCCAGAGTAGATAACCTGAAAAGACTCGAAGAGATCGATGCGGAAAAGTGGCTTATCAGGCCGCCTATGCTTTCGGAAGTACCCGATCTGGTAAAGTATGCAGATGCTTCCCTCAATTCCGAAATGATAGTGGTGAGGGCCATAAGCGAGGAATGTTTTAAACAGGGCAGAAAGCACAAGGTGATCCTGATGGCAGACCTTGGCGATATACGCGAGGGTTATGTCGATCACGACGAGCTCATCGATGCGGCTGTCGAGACAGAGAAGCTTGAAGGAGTCGAGCTTTACGGAATAGGAGTCAACCTGACCTGCTTCTCGTTCATCCAGTACGATACAGAGAAACTCACACAGCTTGCGGGCCTGAGAAAGCGCGTCGAGGAAGCTGTAGGGCGCCCTGTCGATGTAGTCAGCGGAGGAAATTCCGCCGCGGTCGACCTCATGCTCAGAGGCGGCATTCCTGAAGGCGTAGACAACCTCAGACTCGGCGAGTCCGTTCTTTTCGGAAAGGAGAGAGCGAAATATCAGTTCCTGCCTGACACATTCGCTGATGTGTTCACACTTGAGTGCGAGATAGTCGAGCTCAAGGAAAAACCGTCAATGCCATGGGGGACGGTAGGAGTGGATTCGTATGGTAAAAAGCCTGAATTCACAGACCGCGGAGAGCACAGGATAAAGGCGATCTGTGCTCTCGGCAAACAGGATTTTGACGTAGAGACAACAATGACGTGCGATCCGGGCATCATTATGCTGGGCGCGAGTTCAGACCACCTGATGCTTGATGTAACTGACAGCGACCGCAGCTATAAAGTCGGAGATACTGTCAGACTTCAGCTCGGATACTTCTCGACCATGAGGGCATTCACATCGGAATACGTTAAGCGTCAATATACTGACAAATAATCTGGTTTATTGTCATCAATGCGATAATTGCCCTGATATGACAGAAAAGATTATCGGTGTTCCTGATCGGGGACACCGATTTTTTGCTGATCATTTATGATAAAATAACTATGTATGGCTAAAATGATATATATTGACGGGCTTGAGGCCGAACTGACCAGAAAGCGCATAAAGAGAATAAATCTTCGCATCAAGGAACCTGACGGACGTATCGTCATCAGCGCTCCTTATTTCACGTCCGACAGAGCTATAGCGGATTTTGTCAGGAGCCGCTGGGACTGGATCATCGATACAAAGGCACGGGTGATCTCAAAAGCCCGGGCTCATCCGGAACCTTCAGACAAAGCCGAAAAAGAAGCAAGGCGGGCAGATCTGAAAAGGCGTATCAGCGAGAGACTGCCTATCATTGAGGAAGCAACAGGGCTTTATTGCAATGGCTGGACTGTACGCGACATGCATACCCGCTGGGGAAGCTGCAATACACGGACACACCACATAAATCTCAGCCTGATGCTGGCAACCAGAAGCGACGCAGAACTCGACTACGTGATACTCCACGAACTGGTCCACACCGTAGTACCGGATCACGGCCCACGCTTTTACGCAATGATGGACAGATATATGCCCGGCTGGAAGAATATAAGGAAAATACTGAATTATGGCTAAGCAACAGCAATCAGCTAATAAGCCGGGCGGGCGAACGTTAGCGAGAGCGGGCCCGGCGGCTTCATTAGCTGATTGCTGTTACAAGTATGGGATTTAAGTGGAAATGGAAGCACCTCAGCTCATAATTGATCTTGCTATAATGCTGACCACTGCTGCTGTGGTCACGATAGTTTTCAGAAAACTCAGACTCCCTACGATTCTGGGTTATATTGTTGCGGGCTTTCTTATTGGTCCTCATTTTCCGCTGTTCATGAATATAGAGAGCACGGCTTCGGTCGAGACCTGGAGTGAGATAGGCGTGGTCATAATACTGTTTCACATAGGACTCGAGTTCGATTTCCACAAGCTCAGCGAGATCGGAAGCACGGCCATCGTATCGGCTGCGGTTAAAATGGGCGGAGTCATGCTTGTCGGATACGCTTTCGGCATATTGGCGGGTATGAACACGATGAATGCGGTTTTCCTGGGCGCCATGCTGTCTATCAGTTCGACTGTTGTAATACAGAAATGCTTCAGCGAGATGGGGCTTGAGGGAGAGCGTTATACCGGCCTTGTAATGGGATCGCTTGTCATGGAAGATGTTATAGCGGTCTTTATGATGGTAGTCCTTACGACAATATCGGCGAGCCAGAATTCAGGCGGAGCAAGCATGGCCATGCATATGTTCCTGATGGTGACATATCTGGTGCTCTGGCTTGTTCTCGGAATATACTTTCTGCCTACCTTCCTCGACAGGGTGATGAGCCTGATGAGCGATGAAACGCTGACTCTGCTCAGCCTCGGATTCTGTTTTCTGATGGGCCTTCTGGCACATATTCTCGGGTTTTCTATGGAGCTCGGCGCGTTTATTGCCGGATCGCTCTTCGCGGGCACACGCCATGTTCACGACGTTGAGAGAGTCACCGCCGGCATAAAGGATATGTTCGGCGCTATATTCTTCCTGTCTGTAGGCATGATGGTGGATCCGCAGATCATAGTTTCGAGGTGGACATCGATAGTTCCTATCGCCATTCTCGCCGTGGTTGCCAAGCTGGTATTCGCGACAATAGGAATGCTGCTTTCGGGGCAGGATCTCGGCTCGGCTCTGCGCGGCGGCATTTCGCTTGCGCCTATCGGAGAATTCTCATTCATTATTGCCAGCCTGGGCATCTCGCTCGGAGTAATGGATGCTTATCTGTATCCGGTGATCGTTGCCGCGTCGATACTCACGATAGTTTTCACGCCTGTGCTCATAAGGCAGCAGGACCGTATCGTGTCGATGATAGAATCGGCCATACCTGCGAAGCTGAGAGATAAGATACGCGATTACACATCAGATGATCAGAGCGAAGAGGAGCACGCTTCCGAATGGAAGACTGTTCTGCGCGATTTCTTCACCAAAGTGGCGATATACGGAAGCATAATGCTCGTGCTGACACTCGCCGGATGCAGACTCGTTTATCCGGCGCTTGAAGCGGTTGCCGGAAGCGGGGCAGCAAGGGCTGTTGTCACGATAGTGATATATCTGATGCTGGCGGTATTCGCTGTTCCTTTTATGGGCAACAGGAGCGTGGCATTCACGCAGCTCTGGATGGACAGACTGGCCAACAGACCGCCTCTCGTGGTTATGACCCTCATAAAGGTGGTTATTCTCGAGGCCATAGCTCTCATCCCGCTGCTGACGCTCTTCGACATACCGAATCCGCTTCTTATACTTCTGATACCGCTCAGCGTATTCCTGCTGGCAAAATCAGATTTTGTTGCTACATATTACCTACAGCTTGAGACCAGGTTTTTCGCAAATCTCAACCAGAAGACCATGGAAGAGCGGGGAGGCGCACGAAAGAGACAGCACTGGCTCGACGAAGACTACAGCATATTCAGCTGGGACGTGCCTGCGGGAGCTCCTTATGAAGGAAAGTCGATCAAGGAACTCGACTGGGGCAGAAAGGACGCTGTTTATGTGGTGAAGGTAAGGCACGGCGACAGGAAAATGCCTATGCCTCCGGCGAGAACAGTATTGCATGCGGGAGATCACGTGCATGTCATAGGGGACAGGCTGTCGCTTGAAACTTTCTACAAGACTCTCGGAATAGATCAGCAGGTGCATATGCGCACCCTCAAGGAATTTCTTGATGAGGACTATACCGGCGGAAACGCGCTTTCTTGCGCGGCCATACAGGTGAGAGGCACGGAGCCTTATGTCGGCAAGCCGATAAGGAAGAGCCGCATCAACATCCGGAGCAACTGCATGATCCTCGGCCTTGAGCGCGACGGGTATGCCACGACTATGCCTGACTCCAATATGCTGATCGAGAAGGGAGACATACTCTGGATCATCGGCACGAGCTCAAATTTAAGCCGCATAGCTGCCCACTCTGTAGGAAAGGCAGGATCGCATTCAGCTGATTCATTGAGCGTGCAGGGTGAAGGGACTGGTGAAAACAAATGAATCTCGAAATAATTACCAATTACATACTTCCTCCGCTGATCGGAGCAGTGATAGGCTATTTTACTAATCTTATAGCCGTAAAGATGCTGTTTTACCCGCGCAAGCCGGTATATCTGTTCGGACACCAGCTGCCGCTGACTCCGGGCGCCATACCTAAGGGAAAGGCAAGGCTGGCAAAGTCCGCTGGAAAGATAGTTCAGAACGAGCTGTTTACGCGCGAAGATATCTCGGGAAGGCTCCTGACTGAAGAAGTCGAGAAGCCTCTCATCGATAAGGTGATGGGCATACTCGACACAAATATAAAGGAGACCGGCGCTGTAATGACCGGCAGCCCGGAAAAATATGACAGGCTCGAAAAAAGCTTTACAGAGCTGCTTTCGTTCAAGATAACCGATGCGATAAAAAGAATGGACATTCCGGGGACTCTTAAAGAGGAAGGCAAAAGCATGATCCTCGACCATGCTGCGGGCTCACTCCTTTTATCGATGGTCATCACGGATAAGCTTGCCGACAGGATAATGACTGCGGTCAGTGAGAAGATGGAGGATTTCATCGACAGCCGCGGTCCTGAAATGATAAGCGAGATAACGGCATCGAGGATACACGACCTCGGTGAGAGGACACCTCTGCATGTGCTCGAACAGGCAGGTTATGATCCGGATTATGTCAGGAGAAAAATAACCGAAGCGTACAGGGAATCAGTGGTAAATGCTGTCAACTCGGCGCTTCGAAGAATAGATGTCGCAAAGGTGGTTGAAGACAAGATCAACTCAATGGCGGTCGAAGAACTTGAAAAGGGAGTACTGACTGTCATGAAGACCGAGCTCAAGCTGATAGTCGACCTCGGCGCGCTTATAGGACTCGTTATAGGAAGCATAAACATTTTCATTTGACGGAGAACGGCCATGAACGAAGATTACGTGGTATTTGACCATGTCAGAAAAGTTTATCACGTAGGTGAAGTCGACATAGAAGCTCTTGCTGACGCTACATTCAGCGTAGCAAAGGGAGAGCTCGCCATTGTAGTAGGAGAATCCGGCGCAGGCAAGACGACCTTGCTTAACATACTGGGCGGAATGGATACTCTTACAAGCGGAAAGGTGCTCCTCGACGGCAAGGAGATAAGCGGCATGAGCGCCAGAGAACTCACAAAGTACCGCAGGTATGATATCGGGTTCGTCTTCCAGTTCTACAATCTGGTGCAGAATCTTACCGCGCTCGAAAACGTTTCGCTTGCAACGCAGATATGTAAGGATCCGCTCGATCCGGCGGAAACTCTCAAAGCTGTCGGACTCGGAGACAGAATGTATAACTTCCCGGGGCAGCTTTCGGGCGGTGAGCAGCAGAGAGTCGCCATAGCCAGAGCACTGGCAAAAAACCCTAAGCTTCTGCTCTGCGACGAGCCTACAGGAGCTCTCGACTACAACACCGGTAAGCAGATCCTGCAGCTCCTGCAGGACCAGGCCCACAATTCGGGCGCTACGGTCATAATTATTACCCACAACAAGGCGATCACTCCTATGGGCGACCGCGTCATCAGTGTAAGGAGCGGAAGAGTGCAGGATGTAAAGATAAACCCTTCACCTGTACCAGTTGCGGAGATAGAGTGGTAGCATGCTCAGAAAGTCGACCTTCAGAGAAATAAGGACCTCACTCGCGAGATATCTGGCGATATTCGCTATCGTCGCTCTTGGAGTGGGGTTTTTCAGTGGACTGAAGGACTGCAAGGCTTCGATGGTGAGCACTGCACGCCATTATCTCGACAGAACGAATTTCTATGATCATCAGATACTGTCGTCGTACGGTGCAGATGATGACAGCGTAGCTCTTGCGGAAAAATGGAAGAACGTAAGCGGAGCGGAAGGCTCCGTTCAGATAGACGTGATGGCGCGCTCGGGCGACGGAGACTCCAGAGCTCTGAAGGCTATTTCGCTTCCGCAGAAGATAAACACTCTTAATGTGGTAAAGGGACGGCTCCCGCAGAATATAAACGAATGCGTCATAGATGATTACAGTATCACTGATGACGGGTACAAAGTAGGGGACCGCATCGAGATAACCGACGAGAATGATAAGGACAAGCTCGGCAACTTCAATTCGAGGGAGTTCGAGATAGTCGGGACGGTCAATACGCCTATTTACCTCGACTACCAGAGAGGATCCACAGATATAGGAAACGGAGCCCTGGATACCTTCTTCTTCATAGACAGAGATGCCTTTGATGTTGATTACTACACCAACCTGTACATAACTCTCGACGGCGATGAAGAGTCGCTGACCGAAGAGAGCGAAGACAGGCTCAAGGCTGAAGAAGATAATATGGAAGCGCTTGCCGAGGCTGTGACAGACGGACGGCGCGAGACTGCCCGCAAGGACGCCCAGGAAGAGCTCGACGAAAAAAAGCAGGAATACGAGGACAATCTTGCAAAATACGAGAAAGAGAAAAAAGATGCTGAAGATCAGATAGCTGACGCGAAAGATAAGATCGAAAAGGGCGAGAGGCTGATAAAGTCAAACCGCAAAAAGGCGAAAAAAGGCAAGAGCCTGGCGTCATCCACTCTGAAGGAGCTTCAGTCACAGCTTAAGGATGTAGAAGGCGGCATTGCGGTCCTCAGCAGCGAGAAGAAAAAGGCTGAAGACGGACTTGCTCAGGCAAAAAGCGGCAGGGAGCAGGCAGAGGCAGGCAAGGCGAAGCTTGAGAAATCCATAGGAGAGCTTGAGCAGGCGGCACAGGCAGACCCTGCTCATGCAGAGCAATATAAAGCTCAGATCACAGAACTTCAGGCGCAGCTGGCAGGAGTGGAGCAGCAGATCGCAGCCATTGACGGGCAGATAGGCGAGATCAATGCCGGTATTGCGGCCATTGATGCAAAGATGGCTGAGGCAGAAGCAGGCAAGGCGCAGCTTGAAGGCGGAATAGCAAAGGCAAAACAGGGGATATCCGATGCGGAATCGGGACTCAAAAAGATAAATAAAAGTGAAAAGGAGCTTGAAAGCAATAAGCAGAAGCTCAGAGATGAGGAGAACAAGGCAGAAAGCGAGTTCGCCAAGGCCAGGAAGGAGCTCGATGACGCAAAGGACAAACTCGACGAGGCTCAGGAAAAAATAGACGACATGGATATCGGCAACTCCTATGCTCTTTCGCGCAAGGAAAATGCCGGCTATTCATCATTTGACAGCAACTCGAGCATAGTAAGCAACATAGCCAAGATATTCCCGGTGTTCTTCTTCCTCATCGCCGCGCTGGTGTGCATGACGACTATGACGAGAATGGTGGACGAACAGCGCACGCAGATCGGAATACTCAAGGCGCTCGGTTACAGCAATGCTCAGATCGTAGGCAAGTACATGTTCTACTCGGGAAGCGCCGCTTTCATGGGAGCCGTAACGGGCTTCTTCGTCGGCTGCAAGGTGTTCCCGGCGGCTATATGGACCGCTTATACGATGATGTACGACTTCAGCAGCTCTGTTGAGTATGTAATAGACTACAGACTCGGTCTTATATCTCTGGCTGCAGCTCTTCTGTGCTCTATGGGTTCGACCTGGGTATCGATAGCGGCGGACTTCAAAGTGGCGCCTGCTGATCTTATCAGACCAAAGACACCTCCGGCGGGCAAGCGCATCCTTCTTGAAAGGATCACTCCGCTCTGGAACCGCATAAGCTTCCTGTATAAGGTGTCGATCCGCAACATATTCAGGGACAAGAAGAGATTCCTGATGATGGTCATAGGCGTAAGCGGATGCACGGCTCTGCTGATCGCGGGCATAGGTATCAAGGCTACCATTTCAAAGGTGGCTGACTACCAGTTCGATGAGATATCGCTTTACGATGTTACGACGCTGTTCAGCAAGAACATGAATGCCGACAGACAGGCTGATTTCATGGAGGAGATAAGAGACTCAGCTGACATAAGCGATGAAGAGGTGAGATTCCTCCACCGCGGCGAGGTAACCATGGTTATTGGCGACAAGACTGTCGATGTCAGTTGCATCGCGACCGATGGCGAGGGCTTCGGCGAGTTCATGGATCTTCATACAGGCGATGAGCCTATACCGTTCCCGGGGCAGGGCGAGATAGTGATAGTACAGAAGACAGCACACGATTTCGGGCTTAAGGCGGGCGATGAGGTGACCCTTCGCGAAGGATACCGCGAGATGAATGTGAAGATAACAGGCGTTGCAGACAACTATGTTTATGACAGCCTGTTCATGAGCCCTGAGACATACCGTGAGGGCTTCGGAAAGGAACCTGACATCAAGGCGGCGTACATAAATCTTAAAGAGGGAACAGATGAAGACGCTGTAAGGAGCGTGGCTGCAGCCGCAGCGGGCTATGAGAATACGGCGGCGGTGCAGACCAACATAGATGTCCGTGAAAATGTCGCGAAGATGATGAAGAGCCTTGACTACGTGGTCTATGTAGTCATACTGTCTGCGGCTCTGCTGGCATTCATAGTGCTTTATAATCTGACTAACATAAACATAACGGAGAGGATCAGGGAAATAGCAACTATAAAGGTGCTCGGATTCTATCAGATCGAGGTGTCGCAATACGTCTTCAGGGAGAATCTTTTCCTTACTGCCGTTGCAGCTCTGGTCGGAATACCGATGGGAAAATGGCTGCTGAAGTTCGTCATAGATAATATCGTTGTCAGCATGATCTACTTCGCGCCGCGTCACGGCCCTTACGACATACCGATAGCCGTAGCGCTGACCTTCGTATTCGCATTCCTGGTCAACCTTGCGATGCAGAGGCGGCTCCGTAATGTATCAATGACAGAATCCCTGAAATCCGTAGAATAGTTGTAATGGACTGAAAAATGCTTAAAATATATAATCAGAAAAGAATATGATCTGGAGGAAACATATATGAAGACATTTACGATCGAGATGGAAAACGGCGGCATCATGAAGGGCGAGCTCTACGAAGACATAGCTCCTGCAACTGTCGCAAATTTTGAGAAGCTTGCCAATGAAGGGTTCTACGACGGCCTCATCTTCCACAGAGTCATTCCGGGATTCATGATCCAGGGTGGCTGCCCGAACGGAAACGGCATGGGTGGCCCGGGATACACCATCAAGGGAGAATTCACAGCAAACGGATTCAAAAACGATCTCAGGCATGAGAGAGGTGTTCTCTCCATGGCAAGGGCTATGGACCCTAACTCAGCAGGTTCGCAGTTCTTCATCATGACGACTACTTCGCCGCATCTTGACGGACAGTATGCCGCATTCGGCAAGGTCACAGAGGGTATGGAAGAAGCAGACAAGATCGTTAACGCTAGACGCGACATGAGAGATAAGCCGCTTCTGCCGCAGACGATCAAATGCATCCGTGTAGAGGGGTAAATGGATAAATCAAGCAACTGGGAAAGTACGCAAAAAAAGCTGTATTCGATGGTATCCATCGGAGTCACTGACAACCCGCTGAATCAGTTCTATGACATACTCAGCACGGTGGCTCTGGTGGCTAACCTTGTGTGCGCTTTTGCGGTCACCTTTGATAATGTCAGGGCTGCACACGGACCATTGCTTAACTTTATAGATGAGATAACAGTGGCATTTTTCGCTGTCGATTATGTTCTGAGAATTATCACCGCCTCGCAGCACTATAAGGGGCTTCCGCCTGCAAAAGCGATGGCCAGATATGTTGTCTCGGGGTACGGCATAATCGATCTGCTGTCGTTCCTGCCGCACTATCTTCCGATGTTTTTCCCTGCAGGAGCAACGGTATTCCGTATGTTCAGAGTGGTCAGGATTTTCAGGCTCTTCCGCATAAACGCTTATTATGACTCACTGTCAGTGATCGGTAACGTTATCGCAAAGAAGAGGACACAGCTCCTGGCATCGGTATTTGTAATAATACTGCTCATACTCGCGTCAAGCCTGTGCATGTACAGCGTTGAGCACGATGCACAGCCTGATGTCTTCCAGAATGCTTTCTCTGCGATCTGGTGGGCAACATCCACTCTTCTGACTGTCGGCTACGGAGATATCTATCCTATAACAGTCATGGGGCAGCTGCTCGGCATTATAATAACATTCCTCGGAGTCGGTCTGGTCGCCATCCCTACCGGTATCATATCGGCCGGATTCGTTGAGGAGTATCAGATGGCGACCAGGCTTGCCGACATAGAGCAGGAAAGAGATATACACTTCATCAAGGCTTCGATAGATCCGGGCGATGCGTGGATCGGTAAAACCATAAGCGAGATAGCAATGCCGAGCGGGTCTATAATCGCGCTTGTGCTGCGTGACGGAGATACGATAGTGCCGAAGGGCGATGTACAGATTCTTTTGGGCGACAAGCTGATCATATGCGCCGAGTCCGCGACTGAAGGCATGCTCGAAGATGTCAAAGAAATAGTACTTCGAAAAAGCCACCCTTGGACAGGCCAGAAGATCAGGGACCTCGATATATCGCGGCAGACCTTCATCGTGCTCGTCGACAGAGACGGGAAAACGATCAAACCTGAAGGCAGCCTCGTGCTTGAAGAGGGCGATAAGGTCCTGATCTATTCAAAAGAAAACATAAGGAAATACATACGGGGGCCGCTTCTCTAAGCGGCTCATACTTTTATGAAAAAGACGACTCTTTGCTATATTGAAAACAAGGGATGCTACCTGATGCTCTACCGGAACCGCAAGCCCGATGACCCTAACGAAGGCAAGTGGCTCGGGATAGGAGGCAAGCTTGAGCCGGGAGAGACTGCTGATGAGTGCAACCGGCGCGAGGTGCTCGAAGAAACAGGGTTGATCATAAGGAATGCGCACTTTCACGGAGTGATCGAGTTCCGCTCTGATGAGTACGAAGATGAGGATATGTATCTTTACTCATCTTCGGATTTCGAGCCTGCCGGTGAAGCGGCCGCGCGCGTCTTTGCGGAAACCGGAGAGTATGAGCCTCCTGCTTGCAGCGAGGGAGAGCTGGCATGGGTGGCCCGCGAAGAACTCATGAGCCTGCCTATGTGGCAGGGAGACAGGGCCTTCCTGAAAGAACTCCTCGGCGGAGCAGACGAGATCAGCATGCGCCTGCAGTACCAGGGAGAAAGCTGCACAATTCTCAAGCAATAAAATAGCGGCTATAAAAGTCATGCGCAGAGCACGACTTTTATAGCCGCTTTGAATTATTGATTATTAGCCCTCAGAATCTTCATCCTTTACAAGACCGTGCTCCTCGATGTTGCTCTCGTGGCCGGCCTCGTCGGTGCTGTAGCGGACGATGCCCTGCTCATCAGCGATGAAGAAGATGTAGTCGTGCTTCTCGTAGTTGAGTGTCGCGTCGATCGCGCTGTCGACTACCTGGCAGATAGGCCCCGGAGGGAGTCCTGCAAACTTACGGGTGTTGTACGGATTTGTACTCTCGAGCTGGCTGACTTTCAGATCGACTCTGTCTTCCTGGAAGATGTAGCAGACAGTTACGTCGGATCCAAGTGACATTCCCTGATCGAGTCTGTTCATGAATACGCCCGCAACACCGGCCTGGTCAGGCGCTGTTGCTTCCTTGGTGACTATCGACGTAAGGGTAAGGAGCTCGTGGACTGAGAATCCCGATGCCTCGATGGCATCTTTGCGCTCTGTAAGAACTTCGTCCATTCTGTCGAGGCACATTTCGGTGAAGCCCTCTATATCGAGCCCATCGCCTGTAACATAATATGTATCTGCGTACAGGTATCCTTCGAGAGGGTACATGACATCTTTATCGAGAATGTCGTCTGTCAGGAACCAGTACTTGTCGATAAGCGTATTCAGATAGCTTTTGTCAGACCATTTGGCGAGGATCTCATCTGCCGAATACGGTAGCTGTTCTGCCATCGCCTCGGCAACCTGCTGGAGCCTTGCTCCGTCCTTAACCTCGATCGATTCCTTTGAGATATAATCAAAGTCTTCGGTGTTTATCGCGGTCATCATTTCCTGGAATGACATTGACGGGCTGAAGAGATATGTATTTGCCTTCAGGGAATTGTACCCGCCGATGCGGCTGTTTATCTTGGCACAGAGTTTGTTCCTTACAAGGCCGGCGCCATCGAGTATTTCTACGATCGCCGATGCTCCGCTGCCGCTCGGTATCTCTACGGCGACCGTCTCCTGATTTGTCGGGTCGACAGGTCTGAGACCAAGTGTGTAGTAACCGCCTCCGGCTACCAGAATGGCCAGCACGAGTATGAGAATGAATAAGCCTCTGCAGCCTTTGTTTTTCTTTTTTCTTTTGCGTGGCTGTGCAGGCTGTGCCTGCCCGGCCGGTCTTGTATCTTTTGCCTCTCTGGCCTCTGCGCGTTCTACACGACTCATTAACAGAACCCCTTCCATTTTTTTGTGATAATTAAGTGAAGTTATGGTATAATGCTTTCCGCAGGAATCACGCCTGCATACTCAATTCATTATAAGGGATAGGAGACAAAATGACAAAGGGTTCTGTAAAAGCGTTCCTCGAACGCAAAAACATAGAGATAAGCGCAAAACGTTATGGCATAGATGCTCTTTCGGCAATGGCACAGGGCCTGTTCTGCTCGCTGCTGATCGGCACTATCATAAATACAATAGGAACACAGTTCGGCATCGGATTTCTGACAAACCCGGTCTGCACAATAGGCGGGGCCGATTACACAGTCGGAGGACTGGCTGTCGCGATGACAGGACCGGCTATGGCGATAGCGATAGGCTATGCGCTGAAGAGTCCTAACCTGGTACTGTTCTCTCTGGCTACGGTAGGCTTCGCAGCTAACGGCCTCGGAGGAGCCGGCGGACCGCTCGCAGTCCTGATCGTTGCAATCATAGCTGCTGAATGCGGCAAGGCAGTTGCCGGTGAGACTAAAGTCGACATACTCGTGGTACCTCTCGTGACCATAGGCGTGGGCGTTGCGCTCTCAGCCTGGTGGGCACCGGGACTCGGAGCCGCTGCGATGAAGGTCGGAAACCTCATAATGTGGGCAACTGAGCTCAGACCGTTCCTGATGGGAATCATCGTATCAGTCGTAGTCGGAATGGCACTTACACTGCCGATCTCATCAGCTGCTATCTGCGCTGCATTCGGACTCGTAGGCCTTGCAGGCGGAGCTGCTGTTGCAGGCTGCTGTGCTCAGATGGTCGGTTTTGCGGTCATGTCGTTCCCTGAAAACAAGTGGGGCGGCCTCATCAGCCAGGGAATCGGAACATCGATGCTCCAGATGGGCAATATCGTTAAGAACCCGCGTATCTGGATCGCTCCTACACTCACTTCGGCTATCACAGGCCCGATCGCTACATGCCTGTTCAAGCTCCAGATGAACGGAGCGCCTGTATCGAGCGGCATGGGTACATGCGGACTCGTCGGACAGATCGGCGTATATTCAGGCTGGGTCAACGACGTGGCATCCGGAGCTAAAGCGGCTATTACCGGAATGGACTGGGCAGGACTCATTCTTATCAGCTTCGTGCTCCCTGCAATACTGGCACCGCTGATCAACATGGGCTGCCGCAAGCTCGGTTGGGTAAAGGACGGCGACCTGACACTTTAGCAATTATCATTAGAAGTTCCCCGTGCTCCAGGAAAAAGCAGGGGGAAGCAGACTGCAGCATCCTGTATGTGAAAAATTCTCATTCGGATAATATGAATGCATCATCTTCATATCTCCGGGCTAAAATGCCCGGAGAATTCTTTTTTTGGAAAATATAATTGACCGATGTATAGATCGGACCATACCGATAATTCGGTATTCTGCTGTACAACTATGCGTATTATCTTTTTTATGGACAATGTATTGCCTGACGGCTGTAATTCCCGTGAGGCAATACAAAAGGAGCGCCGGAGAGTGAAGGTGTATTGCCTGACGGCTGTAATTCCCGTGAGGCAATACAAAAGGAGCGCCGGAAAGTGAAGGTGTATTGCCTGACGGCTGTGATTCCCGTGAGGCAATACAAAATGGATGTTGGAATGTGAAGGTGTATTGCCTGACGGCTGTAATTCCCGTGAGGCAATACAAAAGGAGTGCCGGAAAGTGAAGGTGTATTGCCTGACGGTTGTGATTCCCGTGAGGCAATACAAAATGGATGTTGGAATGTGAAGGTGTATTGCCTGACGGTTGTGATTCCCGTGAGGCAATACAAAAGGAGTGCCGGAAAGTGAAGGTGTATTGCCTGACGGCTGTGATTTCCGTGAGG
>CADBKM010000004.1 GCA_902795265.1 uncultured Eubacteriales bacterium | reverse complement strand
TTTTGGTCTGCCCATAAAACCACCTCCTTGCATAAATCCTAGCATAAGAAAAGTAGACATGCTTTTTTAACATGTCTACTTTCATCTTACTAGTTCACCTAAGGTCTGCGTTTTTTATTCCGGTTTGGCTGCGAATGTTCCGTCAGGCAGCATCACACGCCCCTTTTCGGTATCGCAGTAAACATCCTGAATGATCGCTTTAATGCGGTCTTTTATTTTGCTGTCATTTACCGGGCAGGCCGCTTCCACTCTTTTATCAAGATTGCGTTTCATAAGGTCGGCTGATGAGATATACATGACCTCATCATCACCTTCGCCGAAAACATATACTCTCGAATGTTCAAGATATCTTCCGACTTTATTCACTATGCAGATGTTTTCGGTGCAGTTCTCTACGCCCGGAAGCAGGCAGCAGATGCCTCGCACTATCATTCTCACCCTGCAGCCCGCGCATGATGCCTCCATAAGAGCTTCTATCATCTCGCTGTCAGTCAGAGAATTGACTTTAAGAACTATCTGTCCGGACTGCCCCTTTTTTGTCTCCCGGCGGATAAGTCGAAGCAGCACGCTTCGCATATCGGACGGCGAAACAGCCAGAGGTGCGTAACTGCCTTCTTCAGTGCTTACATGGTCCTTGCAGATATCTCTGAAAAGGCGCGACACTGCTTTTCCGATCTTCTGATCGTATGTGATGAGTGACAGATCGGTATACAGCTTTGCTGTCTTTTCGTTGAAATTGCCTGTTGATATCTGAGTGATATAAGAGCGTCTGCGGCTCCCGTCATCCGCAGTTTCAGAGAGAACTATCTGGCACATCTTCGAATGCACCTTATATTTATCAGTACCGTAATATACCTTGCACCCTGCAGCGGAAAGCCTCCGTGCCCACTCAAGATTCTTTTCTTCATCGAACCTGGCACGGAGCTCGAGCACAACACTTACCTTCTTGCCGGCTCTTGCGGCATGTATCAGATGATCAACGATCTTCGGGTTGGATGCCAGACGGTAAACAGTGATACGTATTCCCCTTACATCGGGCGAGATCGCCGCCTCACGCAGCAGTCCGATGAACAGATCCATGGAATCTTCGGGATAAGCAGACAGCATATCGTGCTTCCTGACAGACGGAATTATATCGGCAGGAAGCATCTGTGTCTGATCACGATGACTGTCAGGCGCATATGAAAGGCGCGCAAAGACAGATGCAGGTATCAGAGCTGCCAGTTCTTCGACATAGCGGAAGTCTATTCTCGTTGTCGTGAACATCTGGCGCTCATCGATATCGAGCTTCTCAGCGAAATAAGCCCTAAGGCCGCTCCCAGGCAGTCCGTCAGAGATGAGCTTGTCAGCCGGTCCGTTCTTTCTACGCCTCAGAGCCTTCTGCATCTCGCCTGCGGTATTAGCGCGGTCTGTTCCGCCCGCCGCTTCCGCATTTCTGGCGATGTCTATTACATGGACTTCAAGCGGCACAAACGGCACAAAAAGCGTATCTGAGAACATCTTTATTACGTCTTCAGTCAGTACGTAACGGAATCCTTCACCCGGAAGCACTTTAATAAGAGGCAGTGAACGCGGTATGTCGATGAATCCGAATTTATCTTCGAGCTCTGCGTCGAGAACGGCTATCATATACGGTTTTTCTTCGTCGATCTGAGGCAGCGGTTCATGTGAATCAAGGACCCTTACAGTAAGGTGGTCTTTGATCTCATCTCTGAAGAAATCAAAGCATCGCCCCATGTCTTCTTCATCGAGCTGCCACGGTTCTAGCCTTTCGACACCGGCATCCGAGAGCTTTCGTTCGACAAGAGCATATGCCATGTCTTTCTTCATCAGAAGTCCGGGAACAAGATCGTATATCCGTCTGAGCTGATCAGCAGCGGTCATGCCGGATTTTTCATCAACGATTTCATCCCCTTCGTCATCCTCACCAAGAAGACTGCCTACTCTGACCTTGAAAAACTCTTCAAGGTTGGACACAAAGATCGCAATAAAACGAAGGCGTTCAAAAAGAGGCACTGTTTCATCCAGTGCCTCTTCGAGCACACGCTCGTTGTATCTCAGCCATGAGATCTCTCTGTTTTGCGTGAAGCCTTCTTCGTATAGCATTTATCTTCTCTTAGCGTCAGAGCGCTTTACATCAGGGCGCTCGAGGTTGATGCGGTTCTGGCTGTCGATCTCTGTAACCTTTACAGTGACAGTATCACCGATGTTCATCACATCTTCTACCTTGGCAACTCTGTGATCTGCCATCTTCGAGATGTGCAGCAGTCCTTCCTTGCCAGGCAGGATCTCGAGGAATGCTCCGAAGTTCATGATTCTGGTGACCTTGCCCTCATAAGTTTCGCCGACTTCGACGTCCTTTGTGATGAGCTCGATCTCTCTGCGTGCAGCCTCAGCGCTTTCCTGATCAGCTGCATAGATAGCGATGAATCCGACATCATCATCAGAGATATCGATCTTGGCGCCTGTCTCATCAACGATTCTGTTGACAGTCTTTCCGCCAGGTCCGATGACCAGTCTGATCTTATCAGGATCGACTCTCATGCTGATGAATCTAGGAGCGTACTTGCTGAGCTCTTTGCGTGGCTCAGGAATCTCTTCGAGCATGTTCTCGAGGATGTGCGCTCTTCCGATCTTTGCCTGATCGAGAGCCTGCTTGAGGATCTCTCTGTTAAGGCCGTGGACCTTGATATCCATCTGCAGAGCAGTAACGCCGTCAGGAGTACCTGTGACCTTGAAGTCCATGTCGCCGAGGAAGTCTTCCATTCCCTGAATATCAGAGAGGATAGCGAACTTGCTTGATCCGTCTTCGTTGAATCCCTCGATGAGACCCATAGCGATACCCGATACAGGCTTCTTGATAGGAACACCGGCATCCATCAGAGCGAGTGTGGATCCGCATGTCGAAGCCATCGAGGAAGAACCGTTCGAAGACATAACTTCGGAGACGACTCTGATAGCATATGGGAATTCCTCTTCGCTAGGGAGAACAGGCAGAAGTGCTCTTTCAGCGAGGGCACCGTGGCCGATTTCTCTTCTTCCAGGTGATCTGCTAGGCTTAGCCTCGCCTGTGCAGTAACCAGGGAAGTTGTACTGATGCATGTATCTCTTGCGTGTTACGTCGTCATCGATACCGTCGAGGTACTGAGCCTCTGAAAGCGGTGCGAGTGTGGCGACTGAAAGAACCTGAGTCTGTCCTCTCTTGAAGAGTCCGGATCCGTGTGTTCTCGGAAGATATCCGGTCTCGCTCCAGAGCGGTCTGATCTCGTCAGGTCTTCTGTTGTCAGGACGTACGCCCTCTTCGAGGATGCGGCGTCTTACTTCTTCTTTCTTGACATTGTAGAGAACCTCGTCGACCTCTGCCATTCTGTCTTCGAACTCTTCTGCGAAGTGTTCCTTTGTGTCGGCAGCGACAGCGTCCATGTTGGCCAGTCTCTCCTGCTTGTCAACTGTATAGATGGCATCTACCATCTTCTGTGTAGCATATTCTCTGACAGCTGCGTCTACGTCTTCACCTGCCTTGAATACTACGTAATCCTGCTTTTCCTTACCAACTTCTGCAACGATCTCCTTGATGAATCTGCAGATGTTCTTGATTTCCTCATGACCTGTGAGGATGGCTTCGAGCATCTGATCTTCAGGAAGCTCCTGAGCGCCGGCTTCAACCATCATGATAGCCTCTTCAGTACCGCATACTGTGAGGTTGAGGTCAGAAACCTGTCTCTGCTCGAATGTAGGATTGATAACGAAATCTCCGTCAACTCTGCCGACTACTACACCTGCAGTAGGGCCGTCCCACGGAATGTCAGAGATAGCGATAGCTGTCGAAGTACCGATAAGCGAAGCTACCTCTGGTGAGCAGTCATGATCTACCGAAAGAGCTGTAGCCGTAACAACTACATCGTTTCTGTAGCCCTTCGGGAAGAGCGGTCTGAGCGGTCTGTCGATCAGTCTCGATGTGAGAGTCGCCTTGTCGCTCGGACGTCCTTCTCTCTTGATGTATCCGCCAGGGATCTTTCCGACTGCGTAAAGTTTTTCTTCAAAATTGCAAGTAAGCGGGAAGAAATCAACGTCCTGCTTAGGCTCCTTGCTTGCGCAGACTGTGCAGCTTACGACCGTATCTCCGTATCTGACCGTAGCCTGTCCGTTTGCCTGCTCTGCGAGCTTGCCGATCTCGACTTCGAGAAGCCTTCCGCCAAGCGCTGTTCTGAATGTTCTGAAATCTTCAAATCTACCCATTATTATTAACAACTCCTTCCTGTTAATTACTCTCTCCTATGGGTGGATGCGGAACTTTCCGCTCCTGATGTACAAGCAAAGCGGGAGGCCGTGCTCCCGCTTCGATGTATACTGTTAATTATTTTCTCAGTCCGAGACGTGCGATGAGGCTTCTGTATCTTTCGATATCTGTCTCTCTGAGATACTTGAGAAGGTTTCTTCTCTGACCTACCATCTTCAGAAGACCTCTTCTGGAGTGGTGATCCTTGTGATGCTCCTTAAGATGCTCGTTGAGGTCGTTGATCCTGTAAGTGAGGATAGCTACCTGAACCTCAGGGGAACCTGTGTCGCCTTCTTTAGTTGCATACTCTTTGATGATTTCCTGTTTTTTCTCTTTTGTAAGCATAAAAATAGACTCCTTTTCTTTAGATTCGCCCGCTCTGCGTAGCCGTCGGAGATACGAACCACTGCGGCGCGGGTATATTGAATTGCATTACAACGTTGGTATATTAACACGAACGGGTCGCGTTGTCTATCACTTTTTTCGATAATTCCGGGCATTTTCACAGTCCCGGGCGATCTGAGCGAACAGCTCCTCTTTGTCTCTGAATTTTCTCTCTCCTCTTGAGAAGTGATCGAAGTAAACAGTGACATCAGAGCCGTATGCATCGTCATCATAATCGAAGATGTTGGTCTCTATTGTCTTCCTGCCGGGATCATCGTTTACCGTAGGGTTGATCCCTATATTCGACACGCTGCTGAACTGCCTTCCGCCTATATCGATGCGGCTGAAGTATACTCCGTTCGGAGGGAGCATCTGTCTGTCAGGCGCAGGAATATTGATCGTCGGTATTCCCATTCTGCTTCCGAGCTTCTTACCGTGGCTTACAGTACCCGCAAACGAATACGGTCTTCCCAGAAGTCTGGCTGTCATTTCCATATTGCCCGTGCTGATCATCTCACGTATAAGCGTCGAACTCACGACGTTGCCGTCAAGCATTACGGCGTCGCGTATGCTCACGCTTATGCCGGCTTCTCCGCACTGCTTAATGAGCAGATCAGGCTTGCCTTCCGCTCTTGCTCCGTAGGTGTAGTTGAACCCGACTGAAACATGTGCTGCGTTTAATGATCCGACGATGATGTCATCGAAAAACTTCCGCGCTCTCATCTTCATGATATGTTCATCAAACGGCACGTTTACGAGAATATCAAAGCCCATCGCTTCGATCAGCTCTACCTTCTCCTCTTCGGTGCATATGAGCTTGACGGCGTCAGGATCGCTTTCTTCACGTCTGAGAATAAAGTTGAACGGATGGTTCGAGAATGTGAAGCAAAGTGATTTGTACCCCTCAGCTGCAGCAGTCTCAAGAGCATTGCTCATTATCTCTCGGTGCCCGATATGTATGCCGTCGAAGTTTCCGAGCGCTACAGAAGTTTTTGACGTTATTTTTAAATTTTCAAGTGATGTTATAACCTGCATTTTTTGTTTTATTGGATATGCCTCCGGGTCATCTGAACACCTTTTCAGGTATCAGTGAACCGTTTTCAATGGATGCGACGCCGAGAAACGGCCTGCCGCCGTCCGCATCTGCGCCTTTCGGGTATACGCGGTACAGTCCGTCAAACTCCGAAGCTTCGGTTATGGTGTATCCGCTGCGCCACGAGCTGTTTCCATTCAAAAAGGCAGTAACTCTGTTATCGTTAAGTAGTATTTTTCCCAGTTTTTCGAGTGTGATGTCGGCCGGAATCAGCCATTTTTCCGCTGATTCAGCGAGTTCTTCGATAGTATGCGAGTCTTCTATCCTGAAAAATCCTGAAGCCGTACGCGTAAGCTCTGTCATGACCGCGCCGCATCCCATCGTACGGCCTATATCATCGCATATGGTGCGGATATACGTGCCTTTTGAGCAGGTGACATCAAAGCTTACTTCCCCTGCCTCCAGGTCGATGTCAGTGACTGAATTGCTGTAGATAATGATCTCTCTCGGTTTTATTTCAAAGTCTTTTCCTTCGCGGGCGAGATCGTATGCGCGCTTCCCGTTGATTTTCAGAGCGGAATACTTCGGAGGTATCTGCATTATATGCCCGGTATAGGCTCTGAATGCCTCTCTGACAGCCTTTTCAGTGATTTCCGGGTATCCGGACGTTTCAGTAACTTCACCCGTAATATCGAGAGTATCGGACGTAAGTCCGAGCTTCATCGATGCATGATATGACTTGGTGTCCTTGTCATAATACTCGATTATGCGAGTCGCTTTTCCTATACAAACAGGCAGAACGCCCGTAGCCATCGGGTCGAGCGTTCCGGTGTGTCCTATCTTTTTGATTTTAAGCACATGCCGCAGTTTTGAGCATACATCCTGCGATGTCCACCCTGCAGGCTTATTTACGTTTAAGATTCCGTCTGTCATATCGTTACTGAGCGTTTACCGTGTCGATGAGGACCGGAATAAGAAGTTTCTCAGCCTCTTCGAGAGACATGAAGAATGTGCATCCGGCCGCGAGTATGTGTCCGCCCCCGCCGAATCTGGCCGCAGCTGCCGCCATGTTTGCGTAAGTCCTGCCTCTGAGGCTTGCTCTAACATTGGTCTCCGTTTCCTTGAACAGACATGCGCCTTCAACGCCGTCTATGCTCATCATCTTCTGTATGATCCCGTCGGCTTCATCAAGAGTGCAGCCGTTCTTTTTGAGAAGATCTCTGGTGACCTTTCCGACAGCAAGCTTTCCGTTTGCGTAGAAATCAAGACCCGATATCACGTCACTTTCCATTCTGAGAGCGTTTTTGGATCTGCGGTCATAGATCAGAGCAGAGATCACTTTTGAATTGAAGCCCTCTATCTTATATAGATGACCTGCAATTTCATGTGAACGGCTGGTAGTGTTGCTGTGCTGGAAATTGCCTGTATCTGTAGTTATTGCAGCGAATATGCAGTTAGCGATATCGAGACTTATCTCGACACCCATCGCTTTGATGATGTTGTAGATGATCTCTCCAGTTGCTGCCGATTTAGGCTCTATACGGGAAAAGTCGTATCTGATCTCTTTGGCCTTAGTGGCATGATGGTCTATGCAACCCTTAAGGCGACCTCTTTCCCATGCCTTCTCCCTGCCTGTTATGCGGTTGAGTCCGTTGCAGTCGATCATCAGAGAAAGCTGTACATCATCAAGCAGACTGTCATCTTCGGTAGTGCACCCGCATTCGAGGAAATCAAGATTTTTCGGCACCGGCTCATTGACCATGACATAAGCCTTCTTTCCGAGACTTCTTAGCGCAAGACAAAGCGCCGTGCATGAGCCCAGCGCGTCTCCGTCCATGTTGGTATGCGGAAAGAGCAGGATCCCGTCAAGATCCTTCATTATTGTCGCAATGCTTTTGATTGTATCGTTCATTCCTCGTTATTGTATGTAAGTGTGTCGATTATCGAATCGATGTGTCTGCCGTAGTCCTGTGACGAGTCGAGCTTGAATATCAGCTCAGGAGTGTGTCTGAGCATGATGTCTCTCGATACCTGTCCTCTTATTGCGCCCTTTGCACGCTCAAAGCCTGCCAGAACGCTCGAATATACCATTTCCTTGTCTTCATCGGAAAGGCAGACAGGCGAAACGTAGACGGTAGCATAGCTGCCGTCACGTGTCACTTCTACGCCTGTGATGCTTATTATTCTGGATGTAAGAGCCGGATCTTTGGCTCCGTTGATAAGGAATCCGCTTACGCTCTTCTTTATCTCTTCACCGAGCCTTCCCTGCCTGTATTTTGCCATTTATCTGTATCCTTTGTTCTGCCGCAAGCGGCATCATTAATTAACGTTCGATTTCCTTCATCTGGAAGCATTCGATAACGTCATCAGGCTTGATGTCGTTGTACTTCTCGATACCGAGTCCGCACTCGTATCCGGAAGCGACTTCTCTGACGTCGTCCTTGAACCTTCTGAGCGAGCTTATAACTCCCTCATGGATTACGATACCGTCTCTGACGAGTCTGATCTGAGCGTTTCTCTTTACGATTCCCTCGTTGACATAGCAGCCAGCGATGATACCGATGCCAGGCACCTTGAAGGTATCTCTGACAACTGCCTTGCCGAGGACTTCTTCCTTATACTCAGGATCGAGCATGCCCTTCATGGCATCCTGGATCTCGTCGATGATATCGTAGATGACTCTGTAAAGTCTGATCTCGACGTCAGCTGCCTGAGCCTGGTTTGTAACAGCTGTTGTAGGTCTGACGTTGAATCCGATGATGATGGCGTTCGAAGTCTCTGCCAGCATTACGTCGGACTCGTTGATTGTACCTACGCCGCTGTGGATGACGTTGATCCTGACTTCAGGTGTCTCCAGTTTCTCGAGTGATGTGATGATGGCTCCGACAGAACCCTGTACGTCAGCCTTGACGATGAGGTTGAGTTCTTTGGCCTCTCCCTGCTGGATCTGGCTGAAGAGCTTATCGAGTGTCATGCTGGCGTTCTTGGCCAGTACTTCTTCTCTCATCTTCTCCTTACGGTTCTGAGCGATCTCACGTGCTGTCTTGTCGTCTCTTACCGCGTTGAATGCGTCACCTGCAGCAGGAACGTCTGAAAGTCCGAGGATCTCAACAGCAGTTGCAGGACCGGCCTTGCGGATTGTCTTACCCTTGTCGTCTGTCATGACACGGATCTTTCCGGATGTAGTTCCGGCTACAACACTCTGGCCTGTCTTGAGAGTACCGTTTGAAACAAGAAGTGTAGCAACAGGGCCTTTGGCCTTGTCGAGTCTCGCTTCGATAACGGTTCCGAGAGCCAGTCTGTCAGGGTTAGCTCTGAGTTCGAGCATGTCTGCCTGCAGCAGGATCATCTCGAGCAGATCTGTGATTCCTTCGCCCTTCTTTGCCGAGACAGGAACTGAAATGACGTCGCCGCCCCAGTCCTCAACGAGCACTCCGTGCTCCATGAGTTCCTGCTTTACTCTGTCAGGATTTGCTCCCGGCTTATCCATCTTGTTGATAGCAACGATAATAGGAACATTAGCTGCCTTTGCGTGGCTTATCGACTCGATCGTCTGAGGCATTACGCCGTCATCAGCTGCGACTACGAGAACAGCGATATCTGTTACCTGCGCACCTCTGGCACGCATCGTGGTGAACGCTTCGTGTCCCGGTGTATCGAGGAAGACGATCCTCTTGCCGTTGATGACTACTTCGGAAGCACCGATATGCTGTGTGATGCCGCCGGACTCGCCTGCAGTAACGTTGGTATTTCTGATCGCATCGAGCAGCGAAGTCTTACCGTGGTCGACGTGTCCCATTACAGTGATGATAGGCGGACGAGGTTTGAGCTCGCTCTCCGCGTCTTCATGCATGTCGATTCCCGGTTCTTCGATTTCAGGCTCTTCTTCTGTTACTGCAATCTGCAGTCCGAGATCTTCGGCCAGCATTTCTACAGCGTCCTTGTCGAGAGTCTGGTTGATAGTAGCCATGACGCCCATCTGCATCATTGCCATGATGATCTTACTTACGCTGATCTCAGCCTGCTCTGAAAGTCCCGCAACAGTGATCGGAACTGTAACAGCGATTGTGCCCTCAGGAAGGAGTTCTTCCACTGTAGGCTCTTCGATCGTCTTTGTCTTGTATTTTCTCTTATGACGCTCCTGCTTTTCGAGTGCAGCTTCGTCATAGATATTGTTATTATTGCCTCTGCGTCCGCCCGGGCCGTCTTCGCGTCTGTCGAACCTCGACTGCTTGTCTCTGTCGCGGTTATCGAAGAACTTCTTGCTCTTGCCCTTCGAAGACTTGCCGCCGCCGGCTGCAGGTGCAGGTGCTGCTCCGCCGCTCTGCGGCTTTCTGGAGCGATCCTGGCGTTTTTCCTGACGGTCCTTTCCGCCCTCGCCTTTGTTCTTTGCAGGCTTCTTTTTATCAGATTCGGAAGCCTTGCTCTGAGCCCTTTTCTCACGCATCTGTCTCTTCTGCTCTTCTGCCTTCTTCTTCTCGGTAGCAGCATCAGAGATCTTCTTGAAGCGCATAGGCTTGCCTGGAGCATTTACATACTCCTCTTCTTCCGGCTTCTCAGCCTTTTCAGCCTTTGCCGGCTCCTCTTTAGCAGGAGCAGCCTCATCCTTGGCAGGTTCACTGACTTCAGGCTCTGCTGCAGCTGCCGGTTCAGGAGCTGCCTTTTCTTCAGGCGCAGCAGCGACTTCAGGCTCTGCCTTTTTCTCAGTTGTTTCAGGCTCTGCTGCGACCGGTGCTTCCGGTTCTTTTGCAGCATGAACTTCAGCGGCTGCTGCCTTTACCTCTTCTGGTGCAGGCTCAGCGGCTGCTGCCCCTTCTTCCTTGGCCGGGATCTCTTCTGCCGGCTCTTCCTTGACAGGAGCAACAGGCTTTTTAGGAATCACCGGCTTTCCGACAGGAGGTTTTCCCTTCGCGCCTTCTTTATGCACGACCGGAACGGCCTTGATTTTAGGCTTGTTTCCGCCGCTCTGTGAGCCAGAGAACGTGCCTCTCATCATGTTGATCGACCTTGCCAGTCTCTCTGCGTCCTGATCTTCAACTGAGGATCTGGCGGAGCTTATGGCGATACCCATTTTTTCTGCGTAGCCTTTTAATTCCTGTATACTTATGTCAAGTTCTTTTGTAAGTTCGCTAACTTTCTTTGGCATTAATTCCTCCTCGGTCGTTATCGAGCACCTGCTCAATAAGTCTCCTTACTTTATCTTCCTCAACATTACGTCTGCATGCGCGGTTGAATGCTTTACGCTTTATTGCGGTAGTTGCGCATTCCTCGCTTCTGCAGAGATAAAAGCCTCTTCCGTCAGCTCTTCCGTCTGTATCGACAGCCGGGCCGTCATCTCTAAGGACAAATCTGATCAGTTCATCCTGCGGCTTTGACTCTCTGCATGCAATGCATCTACGCATCGGCTTCGCCGTCTTGTGTCTCCTCAATTTCAGTGACCTCTCCGGTTTCTTGTGCTACTTCGGAATCTTCATACTCATCGAATGCGAAGCCCATCTCCTTGAGCTGGTTGTTGCTCTTGATATCGATCTTCCATCCGCTTACTCTTGCTGCGAGTCTTACATTCTGACCCTCGCGTCCGATAGCAAGTGAGAGCTGCTGTTCAGGAACAACTGCAGTAGCAGCTTTCTCATCCTCATTTATATAAACACCTTCAACGATGGCAGGTCTGAGAACGTTGCTGATGAGAACAGCCGGATCTTCATCCCATACGATGATATCGATCTTCTCTCCGAAGAGTTCATCGGCTATGTTCTGGACTCTGGCGCCTCTGTTTCCTACACATGCTCCTACAGGATCGACGTTAGGGTCATGTGAGTAGACTGCGATCTTTGTACGGGAACCTGCCTCGCGGGCTGTGCCCTTGATCTCGACAGTGCCGTCTGCGATCTCAGGGATCTCGAGTTCAAACAGACCTCTTACGAGTCCCGGATGCGATCTCGACAGAAGGACCTGCGGTCCCTTGTTCTCTTTCTTTACATCCATGACGTATACCTTGATGCGGTCGCCAGGCTTGAAGTTCTCTGTTCTGACCTGCTCAGAAGCAGGAACGCGTCCTTCAGTGCGTCCCAGTGAGATGAGCATGGTTCCGTTTGAGATCCTTTCGACCTTACCTGTAACGATAGTTCCCTTCTTTTCGATGAACTCGTTGTAGGAATTAGTGCGCTCAGCTTCTCTGTTCTTCTGTACGAATACCTGCTTCGCGCCCTGAGCAGCGATCCTGTTGAAATCCTTAGGATCGATCTCATACTCGACTACATCGCCGATCTCATAACCGTCATATATCTCTTTAGCGTCCTCGAGCGATATCTGAGTCATGTCGTCTTCGACCTCTTCGACAACTTCCATGCCCATATAGACAGTTACGTTGCCCTCGCTCATGTCAACATCTACTCTTACGTTGGACGCTCCGTAATTTTTCCTGTATGCATTCTCGATAGAGTCCTTGATAGCTCCGATGATCTCTTCTTCAGTGAGATTCTTCTCTTTTCTGAGATCTGCAAATGCATCTAGAAATTCCTTGCTCATTTTCTCCTCCTGATTCTTAGAAAACAATTGCTAAATTGATTTTCGAAATTTTATCGGCAGGTATCGCGAGCTCTCCGGCTCCCGTATCGATCGTCACGATGCCGTTCTCCTTGCCTATCAGAACGCCTTCATGTGACTTGCTGCCGTTTATCTGTTCGTAGGTTTTGACTTCCACGGCTCTTCCCGCAAAGCGGATATAGTCTGAATCCTTGATAAGTTCTCTGTCGAGTCCTGCCGAACTGACTTCGAGATTATAGCTTCGGTCGATGATGTCATGCTCATCGAGTGCATCGCTGAGCCATCCGTTCACCTTTTCGCAGTCATCTATGCTCACATATTCAGACTCTGCGTCAGCAGGCTTATCAAGGCACACTCTGAGCACCCACGACGGGCCTTCCTTCCTGTATTCGACCTTATAGATGTCGAGACCGTTCTCTTCGAGAAACGGCATCAGCATCTTTGTAACCTTTGCGCTGATATCCTCTTTTGCCATGTCGTCTCCGCAATTTTTCTCAAACATAAGCGAAAGAGTGGGAGTCCCCACTCTTTCGAAACTTTAGCTTACTTAGCATTTATACCACCAAAGTTCTGTAATTGCAAGCTTTTTTACTTTCTGTATGATTTCGGCTAGTCCTTCTTGCCGGAATCATCCTTTGCATTAGGATCAGGTTCCTGGGTGCTGCTGTGGTCTGCTTTGTCTTTATCCTTATCTTTATCCTTGTCCTTCTTTTCTTCCGGTGGCGGATCAGGCGGCTGTGTACCTTTTGTATAGTACTCACCGTTCTTGACAATAACGTTATCAGGTCTGGACTTGTATTCTCCGCCCTTTGCTCTCTTAACGTTGCTCATGACCTTGCTCCAGAGCCTTGCAGCTGTTGCTGAAGTAGTGTTGAGCTCTACGTTATTGTCGGTTCCGATCCAGAGTGCAGCTGCATACTTAGGTGTGAATCCGTCGAACCAGATATCCCAGGTCTCATCTGTAGTTCCGGTCTTGCCGCCGACTTTTTCACCGCTTATGGCAGCATCTCCCGCTATGCCATCGGATACGACTGTCTGAAGAACGTCAGTCATGATATAGGCTACACCCTTGTCGAGAACTCTTGTCCTTTCTGACTTGCCCTCGAGAAGGACCTTGCCATCGCTGTCTGTGACCTTTGTATAACATATGCCGGAGTTATGGACTCCGCCGTTAGGGAATACCGCATATGCCAGTGCCATGTCGAGAGGAGTAGCTCCCTCAGTCATCGCTCCGAGACCAAGCGCAGCCAGATTGACATCGTTGACAGGCAGGCTCGTATCGTCTACCGCTGTCGAGATGCCGAACTTCTTGACCATTTCCATCGAATAGTCAGTGCCGACCTGCGAGAGGATCTTTACAGCACACGTATTGATCGAAAGCTGTATCGCCTGTCTGAATGTCTTGTATCCGCTGTACGATCTGCTGAAGTTCTGCGGCCAGGTCTTGCCGTTGACAGTCATCTTCTCATCATTGACGCCTGAACTTACAGTGATGTAGTTGCCCCAGTATTTAGTGCCCTGTTTGTCGTATCCGGTATCTTTATACTTGAAGAGTTTTCCTTCTTTCTGATACTCATAGCTCTTCTGCAGTGCAGGCGCATAAACTGCAAGAGGCTTGATCGACGATCCAGGCTGGCGAGGGCTTACCGCTCTGTTGAAGAGCTTTTCACCTTTAGCGCTTCTTGTTCCCGCCATGGCTTTGATCTGGCCTGTTCCGACCTCTACGATGACCATAGCGGCTTCCACCTTTGCATCATCGCTTACTGCACTCGGGAAATTATCCTTGTTCTTGAACTGCTTCTTTATGGCTTTCTGGGCCTGTGAGTCAAGAGTCGAATAGATCTCGAGACCTTTTGTATAAATCAGCTTTTCTGCCTGCTCCTCATTGAGGTTGTACTTGACCATCAGATCATTCTTTACGGTATCGAGCAGATAATCCTTGAACGCCGAGCTCGTGCTCGAACTTGCTCCGCCCGGTTTGATGAATTCCTCAAGAGGTTTCTTGGCTGCATCGGCTTCTTCCTGCGAGATGAATCCCTGCTCGGCCATAAGATCGAGGACCAGATAGCGCCTGTTGCGCGAAATATCGTTCGCATAAAGGCCCTTTTCGACTTTAGTGGTCGTTTCCGCCTCATCGTCCTCAGTCATGAGCAGTTCGTATACACCAGGTGCCTGAGGCAGTGCGGCGAGTGCTGCGCACTGTTCAAGAGTCAGGTCTTCTATGGATGTGTCAAAGTACTTCTTGGCGGCTGTATCAACACCGTAGCATCCGTATCCCAGGTATATGGTGTTGAGGTATGCCGTAAGTATCTCTTCCTTGCTCAGCACTTCTTCGATCTCGTGAGCGTAGTACATCTCGATGATCTTACGCTTGATCGATCTTATGCTCTTTTCTTCAGGAAGGAATACGTTTCGCGCCAGCTGCTGAGTGATCGTACTCGTTCCGCTGATCTCACCTCCGCCTGATACCGAATTCCAGATGGCACCAAAGATTCTCTTTATATTGAATCCCTTGTGAGTCCAGAACGTCTTGTCTTCGATAGCGATGAATGCGTTCTTGAGATTGTCAGGAAGCTCTTCATATTTTGCTATCTCACGGTTTTCGGATAGGTATATGTCGTCTGTCAGCCTTCCTTTATCGTCATAGATATGTGTGCTGACCTCGAGTGTATTGTAGATCTGCTCAGGGTGTATGGTGTCTGCATGTGCGATGGTTACCGCAGCATACGCACCTCCGGCTATTCCGCCGACGATGCCGAGGGCTATTATGATCTTCAGAGTCGCCCACAGCCATCCGAGTTTGCTCTTTTTCTTTACTTTTTTCTTTTTGTTCTTATCGCCCTTATTGCCGGATGCAGGTTTTTTGATTGCCGGCAGTTTCTTGGATGTGCCTTTGCCTGCCGGTGCAGCAGCCTTAGCTTCAGCTGCCTTCTTTTCTGCGGCTTTCTTTGCTGCTGCCTTGTTTGCTACAGCTTTCTTCTCTTTGAGGGTCTTTCCGGATTTCTCTGTCTTTTCGTTTACCTGCTTGACAGCTTTTTTCGGCTTGACCGCTTTTTTACCGGAAGCGGCTTCCATCTGTGCCACGACGGCAGCTTCGAGCTTTGCATCGTGCTCAGCCTTCTTTGCCGCCTCTTCGGCTCTTCTGGCCGCTTCGGCTTTACGGGCTTCTTCCTCTCTTGCAAGGATCCTCTTCCTCTCAGCTTCTGCAGCCTGGGCAGCCCTGCGCGATTCCTGAATGTTTGCGACTTTTTTCTTCATCGCCGTTTTTGCGGCAACAAGCTTTTTCGAAAAGTCGGACTGTGTTTTTTCAGGCTTAGCCTTCACCTCAGTATTTGCAGGCTCAAGACTTTTGCTGTAATCAGCAGGCAGCCCGTAATGCTTTTCAACCTTTGGTGCAGCTTCAGGTTCGGAGACAGCATCAGTGACAACTGTCTTTTCAGCCGGCTTGACTTCAGGTTCCGGATCTGCAGCCTTTACCGGCTCTGCAGGTTTTTCAGCAGGTTTTTCAGGCTTTACCGGATCTTTCTTTACTGGATCAGCAGGCTTGTTTTCGAAATCAAACGACAGCCCGGGTTCTTCCGGTCTGTTTTCGAATTCAAACGAAAGACTTGCCGGGTCTTTCCGCTTGCCCTTATTGGCGGAAGCGTTCCGGCTGTCTTTTGTGATCTGCCTGATATTATCGTTGTTATTGTCGAACTTATCTGTTGACATGTTTTTCCTCAGAATTCGTTATTTTTTCACCGTGTACGCAAAAAGTGCGGACCTTTTGGTTCCGCACAATTCTACCACAAAATGTTGGCATTATAAGCATTTTTAACTCTATATTTAGATTAAGATGTATTAAGGTTAGTCTTACACCCTGCATCAGGTCACTTGCTGAGCATTCTCATGGAATTGAGTATGCATATCACTGCCACGCCCACATCTGCAAATACTGCGATCCACATATTGGCGATTCCGACGGCGCCCAGAACGAGGCAGCTGAATTTTACAAAGAGAGCAAACGCGATGTTCTGTTTTGATATGCTCAGTGTCTTTCTGGCGATTCCCATCACGACAGGGATCTTTCCGAGATCATCATCCATAATGACTACATCAGCAGCTTCTATCGCCGCGTCAGAACCAAGCGAACCCATCGCTATTCCGATATCGGAAACCGATAGCACCGGCGCATCGTTGATACCATCGCCTATGAAAGCGAGCCTGCCGCGCTTTTTTCCGCCTCTTTCTTCCAGAGCCTTTATAAGGCTTTCCACAACATGTACTTTGTCCTGAGGCAGCAGCCCGGCTCTGTAATCAGTGATCCCAAGCTGCTCAGCAACAGACGCAGCTGCTTTTTCTGAATCACCCGTAAGCATTACAACCGATCTGACGCCTGCCTTAAGCATGTTCCTGATCGCTTCTGCAGCGCCTTTTTTAGGCATGTCTGTTACGACTATGGTTCCTATATATCTGCCGTTTTTCGCTACATAGCAGTTGGTGCCGCTCACATCAGCAGACGTTTCCAGAACCTCGATCCCCGTATCCTCGAAAAACCCTTTATTGCCGACTGCAACAGTATCGCGTCCGACAACAGCACTTATGCCCTTGCCTGCGTAATTCCGTACATCCTTGATCTTTGACTGAGCAAAAGGCTTATCGCAGGCTGCAACTATGGCTGCCGCTATAGGATGAGTCGATCCGGCTTCCGCTGCTGCGGCATATCTGATCACTTCGTCTGTATCGAAGCCATCAGCAGCTTCTACCATCGAAACTCTGAACTTGCCCTCTGTCAGTGTTCCTGTCTTGTCGGATACTGCCGTATCGACATCAGCCAGAAGTTCAAGATAATTGGAGCCTTTTACAAGCACGCCTTTTGATGATGCCGCTCCTATACCTCCGAAGAATGCCAGTGGCACAGAGATGACAAGCGCGCACGGGCACGAGATCACCAGGAAAGTGCAGGCCCTGAGCACCCACTTGCCGAACTCGGCGGCAAAATGGCCTGAAACGAGAGGCGGCAGAAAAGCCAGCACCAGGGCGGCTATGACAACAGCAGGAGTGTAGTAATGAGCAAATCTCGTGATAAAGTTCTCGGTCACCGACTTGCGCGATGAAGCTTCTTCTACAAGCTCAAGTATCTGTGAAACAGTGCAGTCGTCGAACTCTTTGTCTGCCCTTACTCTGAGCAGGGTCTCTCCGTTGATGCATCCTGAAATGACCTGTCCGCCCTCGCTCACAAGTCTCGGGAGCGATTCGCCTGTAAGAGCCGATGTGTTTACCAGGCCGCTTCCTTCAATGACTGTTGCATCAGTAGGCACCTTTTCACCCGGTTTAATGACGAGAATGTCACCTACTTCAATGTCATCCGGATCTATCACTTCAACACTGCCGTCTTCGGTCTCGCGGTTCGCAAAGTCTGCCGCCATGCTCATCAGATCAGCTATCGATCCGCGCGATTTGCCGACGGCATAGCTCTGGAAAAACTCGCCGACCTGATAGAAAAGCATTACAGCTACAGCCTCTCCGAACTCGCCGCAGCCGAATGCACCGGCAGTAGCCAGAGTCATGAGAAAACTCTCATCGAACAGCTGACGGTTTTTGATGCCTATAAAGCACTTCCTGACGACATCACGGCCTACGATAAAGTAAGGCACAAGGTACAGCGCAAGAAGGATCCACCTGCCTGCCCCATCTTCAGGAATAATGCCGGAATGCTCAACGGCCAGCAGAACCACAAAAAGCACGAACGCTATGAGAATCTGCTTAAGTTCTCTTTTCTGTTTCTTAGTAAATCTTTCCATCTTTAATTCACTGGTTTGCTGCAGTAATTACAGGACAACCTGGCAGTCAGGTTCTACCTTCGAGATGCACTTTACTGCTTCTGCGAGTACCTGTTCGAATTTATCGTCTTCAGCATCGATCATCATTTTCTGGGTCATGAAGCTTACCGAAGCATCGTTTACTCCGTCGATTTTCTTGATGGCTTCTTCCATCTTTGCAGCACAGTTTGCGCAGTCGAGATCGATAAGTTTGAATTTCTTTTTCATCGTTCTGTTCTCCTTGTAATTATTCTTCGATATGTTCTTTGCCCATCTCGATGATGGTCTTTACGTGATCGTCGTCGAGGGAATAATATATTGCCTTGCCCTCGCGGCGGCTCTTGATGAGTTTGCCCGTTTTAAGGGCTCTGAGCTGATGCGAAACAGCGGACTGGTTCATCTCGATGTCTTCGCATATCTCGCTGACGTTCTTTTCTCCGTCAAAAAGATCATACAGTATCTTGATCCGTGTAGAATCTGCGAACATCTTGAAGAGATCAGCGAGTTCGAGCAGTTCCTCTTCGCTCAGGTCTTTGATCATGTAATCGTTTTCTATCATGTTCTGTCCCTTTCACAATAAAAAACATATGTAGATACATTCATATGAATATATTAGCATATGTTCATTATAAATCAAGTGTTTTTTAAAAAGAATCCTAACTGCTTTTACAGCTCATTCTTCATCATGTCTTCGAAGCTCTCGCGCCTTACGGCGAGTCTTGCTTCACCGCTCTTCACCATGACCAGCGCAGGTCTCGGCACCCTGTTGTAGTTGGATGCCATTGCGTAGTTATACGCTCCGGTCGTGAGAACAGCTATTATGTCTCCTCTTTCAGGCTTCGCTATGTTGATATATTCGGCTATCCTGTCTCCGCTCTCACAGCATCTGCCGGCTATGGTGCATTCGTAATCCGCATTTTCATCTGCCCTGCTCGCGTTGAGCACGGTGTACTCAGACTTGTAGAGAGCGTATCTCGGATTATCGGTCATGCCTCCGTCGACAGTTACATAGTTGCGGTAGCCTTTTACTTCTTTGACGCCGCCTGTCTCATACAGAGTCACACCTGCGTCAGCGACAATGCTGCGCCCGGGTTCCATATATATGACAGGTATGCCGATGCCGCATCTGCTGCAGGCGTCCTTCAGGTGTTCGGACACCTCTCTGATGCGTTCAGGGATATTCTGCTCAGGGTCTTTATCCGTATACCTTACACCGAAACCTCCGCCTATATTGAATATCTTCGCGGCAAATCCGGTCTCTTTCGCTACTTTAGCAGAATACTCCGCAAGTATCTCGACCTGTCTCATGAAAGAGTCGCTCTCGAATATCTGCGACCCCACATGGCTGTGGTAGCCCTCCACTGATATATTTGCACAATCAAGGGCCTCTCTGACAAATTCATCAGCCTGCCCTGTGTCTACGGGAACTCCGAACTGCGAGTCGACTCTGCCTGTGTTGATAGCCTCGAGAGTGTGCGGATCGAGACCGAGAGTGAGCCTCAGCAGCACCTTCTGTTTCATTCCGAGTTCACCGGCGATCCTGTCGAGCGAAGCGAGCTCATTGAAATTATCTACGACAAAGTATCCGACTCCTTTTTCAAGTGCGAAGCGAATGTCGCTGTCCGTCTTGTTCGTGCCGTGAAAGAACATCTTCTCCACCGGGAAGCCGGCTGCAGCGGCTGTGTATATCTCACCCGGAGATACCACATCCACGCACATTCCTTCCGAAGCGACTACCGGGTATATTCCTTTGAAGCAAAGAGCTTTGCTCGCGTAAAGAGGCGCTGCTTCCGGTCCGAAGTATTTATGCATGGCGTCAACATATGTGCGGCACTTTGATCTGATAACATCCTCGTCGAGGACGTACAGAGGCGTGCCGTATTCAGCCGCAAGGCTGACCGAGTCGATCCCGCCAATTGTGAGGTGGCCCTTATCGTTGACTGAGAGGTTGTCGTATAACATCATTTCTCCTTACAGCAGATGTGCTATCAGTTCTTCTCTGGACTGGTGCGAAAGGTATACAGGCGGTACATCGAGCAGAGTCTTTGCTCCGCACTGGCCTTCGCTGTTCATTCTGAAAGCAGCTCTTGCAGCAGCGGCAAGGATGCTGCCCGTGAAGAACGGATTCGAGTCAAGGTCGAGTGTGAATTCGACAGTATTGTTGAACTCCGCGTTGAAACCTGTAGTTCCGCTTCTGAGAACGCTTCCGCCGTGAGGCAGACCGCTGTGCTTCTCATTCAGTTCTTCCTGCGAAATGAACTCAACGGTGGTGTCATAAGGCTCAAAATAGTTAGGCATGGTCTTGATCGCCTCTTCTATCGCCGCCTTGTCAGCGCCCTCTTCCGCAACAACATAACACTCACGAAGATGCATGTCTCTTGCGGTGAATACAGGGTGCTCTCCTGCCCTTACTGCATCTACAGCAGCAGGGATAGGAACTGTATACTGTCTGGCGTCCGCTACTCCCTCTATGCGTCTGATCGCATCGGAATGGCCCTGGCTCACGCCGCGGCCCCAGAAGGTATAGTTGTCACCGTCAGGCAGCGCTGCGTCAGCGAATACTCTTGCCAGTGAGAAGTAGCCCGGATCCCATCCGCACGATATGATGCCTACTTTGCCGGCAGCCTTTGCTGCAGCGTCGACATTGGCAAAATGCTCAGGAATGTTGGCATGGTTATCAAAGCTGTCGATAACATTGAACTGTGCAGCCAGTTCAGGTGTCATCCATGGCAGGTCTGTAGCGCTTCCGCCGCAGATAACAACGACATCTAGTTCATCCTTCATGCTTCCTATCTGGTCATATGCCATTACAGGAGCGCCTGTAACAGTGCAGACCGAAGCAGGGTCTCTTCTTGTAAATACAGCTACGAGCTCCATGTCAGGGGCATTCGTAACGGCAGATTCAACGCCTCTGCCTATATTTCCGTATCCGGCGATTCCGATTCTTATCATTTCAATACTCCTTTTTCATATCAGCTTAATCAGCAAGCAGGTCATCCATGTTATACAGTCCCGCAGGCTTGTTCACGAGAAATCTCGCTGCAGCGACAGCCCCATCGGCAAACAATGCCCTGTCGTGCGCCTGATGCGTGACTGTTATAGTCTGGTTGTTTGTCCCGAACATGACCTCATGCGTACCTACTATGTTGCCCATTCTGACTGCATTTATTCCTATTTCATCAGGCTCGCGCTTTGCCATGCCCGATCTCCCCAGATTGTAATGCAGATCGGGTCTGACTTCGCGTATGGCATCAGCCAGCATTATAGCCGTTCCGCTAGGCGCATCGACTTTTCTGTTGTGATGTGTCTCAACTATCTCAACGTCATAGTCACTGAACTTTGCCGCGATCTCCTTTATCACTTTTGCCGTGATCGCAACGCCGACCGACATGTTGGCCGATTTGAATACAGGTATGGATTTCGCAGCTTCGGCAATGCAAGCCATCTCCTCTTCATCCTGACCCGTAGTGCAGACAACGACAGGAAGCTTTCTTGCCGTGCAGTAAGCCATAAGATCAGCAGTGCAGCTGTGATGCGAAAAATCGATCACCATGTCTGCCGGACCCTGATAAGCATCAAGTGTCAGATAAGCGCCTTCTGCCCCGGTAGGTGTTACACCGGCAATGACTTCCATGTCTGCCGCTTTTGAGATCATCCCTGCGAGGATGGTTCCCATTGCTCCGTCGATGCCATTTATAATTACTTTCATTTTGATTCCTTCCTCTGCGGCATACGTGCAGTCTTAGATGATGCCGAGCTCCTTCATTGCTCTTTCAAGTCTTTCGAGATTAGCAGGCTCCATGCGGTAGAGCGGCGAGCGGATGATCGGATCGCAGTATCCCATCATTGCCAGCGCTTCCTTGACAGGAATAGGATTGACCTCGCAGAACAGCGCAGATATCAGCTCGCTGTACTTGCACTGAAGAGCTGCTGCACCTGCAGTGTCTCCATTCCAGAACTTAGTGCACATCTCACGTGTCTCAGCCGGCATGACGTTGGAAAGTACCGAGATGACTCCCTTGCTTCCCATCGAGAGGAAAGGCACGATCTGATCGTCATTTCCCGAATAGATATCGAGCTGATCTCCTACCTTGGCAAAGGTCTCGACGATCTTCGAGATATTTCCGTTAGCTTCCTTTATGGCAGCCACCTTGTCTATCTTTGCGAGTTCCACATAAGTGGATGGTTCTATATTGAGTCCGGTTCTCGAAGGAACGTTATATGCAATGATCGGAACATCGCTGACACTCGCATACTCATTGAAGAGCTTTACCAGGCCCTTCTGTGTAGCCTTGTTGTAGTACGAAGTGACTATGAGGCATGCGTCTGCGCCGGCGTCGCTTGCGAACTTCGTGAGCTGCTTGCCGTATGCCGTATCATTACTTCCGGTACCTGCGATGATAGGTACCCTGTGAGCCGCGCGCTCTACAGCGAACGTGATGCACTCCTTGTGCTCAGCGTCCGACAGCGTCGAGCCCTCTCCAGTAGTGCCTGCGATGACCAGAGCGTCGATACCCTGCTCGATCTGCCAGTCGATCAGTCTGCCGAACTGCTCATAGTTGACTCCGTTCTCTGTCATAGGAGTAATGAGAGCGGTCGCGACTCCTTCGAAAATAGTGTTTGTTCTTGCCATTAGATTACCTCCTCGGTTTCTGAAACTATATATTATCTTATTCTCAGAGACGAGGCTATCGATAAGAAACTGAAGTCAGATAAAAAAGCAGCTGACACGGGTTCAGCTGCTCATGACTCCATCAAAAAAAGATTCCCATCATGGATAGCTCTCCGCGTTCCTTCGCGACAGTCGCATGGATATTATCCATACTCCCAGTTCAGACGGCATGCAGGCCGGTCATCGCTTCGGCACCCGCCCCTTTCGCTGTTCCCGATCTGCACATCTTACGGAACAGATACTCCTGACTAGGTGCATCCTCTATCTCAATGCCGTGATTTTAATATCATTAGTACAATTTGTCAACAAATTCAGCTTGTGTTTTTGGCATTATGCACAATTCAGTCCTCAAAACCGTTCCATACAGGTACTCCTGTGTAGATCTGCGGTTTTTCTTCTCCTCTCAGCACTCTGAGAGCTCCCGCTGCCATTGCCTCGTGCTCCACCTCTCCCGGGTATGAGAATACGGGAGCGATCCAGCCGCAGCGTTTATTTATATACTCAGTTACGTCATCGAATCTGAGAAGACCTCCTCCGAGGACTATCGCATCGACACTGCCCGACAGAACTACCGCCATCTCTCCTATGCCCTTGCAGATGTTGTAGAGCATCGCGTTCCAGACGCGTACCGCCTTAGGGTCTCCGGCTTCGACCATTCCATGCACCTTATCTGAGTCCGATGTACCGAAGTGGCTCACAAAGCCCCCGGCTCTCGTGCATGCTGCGCCTACGGCCGGTACTCCGTCCCTGCCGGCATTCTCAAAGTACTCTACAGCGGTCTGCACCGGAAGAGCGCCTGTGCGCGTAGGCGTGAACGGTCCCTCGCCAAGGGCGTTGTTCGTACCGTCTATCATTCGTCCGTGGTGATGAGCCGATATGGACATGCCTCCGTCTATGTGGCAGACGATCAGATCTGATTCCTCATATTTCATGCCGTGCTTTTCGCAGTGAAGGCGCGCGGTCCCTTTGAGGTTGAGCACATGAAGGCTCGATCCTCTGTAGAGGCCGGCCATCCCCGTTATTCTCGCCTCATCGGTGAATTCATCGACCTTAGGCCCGTCGACCATGAACACCCTTCCGCCGTACTCCGCGGCAAGTTCGCATGCCAGAGGAGCTCCGAGGTTGGCAGGATGATCCACGCCGGTCACCTTGTTTCTGGTGTCCTCAAGAAGCTTTTCGTTGATCTCGTATACACCGCTGTGTATCGTAGCAGTACTTCCTCCGCGTCCGACTATGGCATCTACGCCGTGAAGATCGATCCCGTTGTTTTCGAGGAATTCAAGTATCATGCGCTTTCTGAATCCGAGCTGGTTATCCACGCTGCCCAGCCTTGCAAGCTCAGGCGCATCGTGAAATACATTTGCTTCATAAAGCTTTTTTTCATCTTCGAAATAAGCGAGTTTTGTCGAGGTCGACCCCGGATTGATGACAAAGATCCTGTAACTCATGGCGTCCCTTTTTTTATACAACGGAAAACATCATACCTTATTGAAATGCGAACACATGTTCGTTAATATTAAACTGCCGGGACACAATTGGAGTTATTATGAGACAGGCAGTTGATGTACTGGCCGTTTTCGATGTGGGTGCGATTTCGCCCCGCCCCATCAGATTCAAGGTGGTGGAGCTCGGCATCAAGAAAACGGTCAGGGTGACAGACATTAAGAATATAGAGTGGCTCGGCGCAGGCGGTGTTTCACGCATCGTCTATGATTGCTGTACGGTCAGCGACGGCCGACGCATCAGCTTCAGGCTTCTCTATTTCTATAAAGAATGCCGCTGGGAGATCGAGCGCAGCGCCTGATCTCCCTACAGGTCAAATATGCTTATCTGTGCCGACTCAGGCAGACCCTGAAACAGTCCGTGTTTCTTCAGATCATCTATATTGGTGCCCGTGAGTCTTGTCCTCGAACGAACGTCGTCGAGAGTGCTGAACGGCTTTTCGGCATATGCCGCGGCCAGTGACTCCGCAGCTGTATCTCCTATCCCGCTGACCGCGTTGAACGGAAGCATTATCTTTCCATCAACTACAGAGAACCTGCAAGGTTCAGCTACTCCGAGCACAGGCTCGGCAAACGAGAATCCTCTCGAGAAAGCCTCGTACATGACTTCATATACCGTCAGCTGTTCCTTCTGCTTTGCAGTAGCGGTATTGCCGAGCTTCTCGATCTCGTCCATCTTCTTTTCTACCCCCGGTATTCCCATGCCTATAATGTCAGCATCGAAGTTGTCTACCTTCGAACTGAACCATGCCGCATAGAAAGCCTCAGGGTAATTCACCTTGAACCACGCCATACGTATCGACATCATGACGTAAGCAGCGGCGTGGGCACGCGGGAACATGTACTTCAGAGTCTCGCACGACCAGATGTACCAGTCAGGTACGCCGTGGTCCTTCATCATGTTGAGCTGGTCTTCACTCAGCACGCGGTTCTTTCTTACGATCTCCATGATCTTGAACGCGTCGCCGTTAGGAAGGCCCTTTTTGATGAGGAAGTTCATGATATCGTCACGGCACGATATTACCTCATCGATGGTTGCGGTGCCGTTCCTGAGGAGTTCCTGCGCATTGTTGGTCCATACATCGGTTCCGTGAGAGAATCCCGACATCTTGATCAGTGCCGAGACTGTAGTCGGATGTATGTCATCGAGCATGCCCCGTGTGAAGTTGGTACCGAACTCAGGGATCGCATAGGTTCCGTGAGTGAACCTGTAGTTTTCATTTTTGATCTTCAGCGCGTCGAGCGAAGTGAAGATGCTAAGTGTCTCCCGATCGTCAAGAGGTATGTTCATCGGGTCGACGCCTGTCATTACCTGCAGATGCCTTATGAGCTGCGGCACATCGTGACCGAGTATGTCGAGCTTGAGCAGGTTCTCATCTATCTTGTGGTAATCGAAATGAGTAGTTATGACATCTGTATCACGCTTGTTGGCAGGTTTCTGTATCGGGCAGAACTCGTAGATCTCGTGATCATCAGGAACTACGATAATGCCGCCCGGATGCTGTCCGGTCGTACGCTTTACACCCGTGCAGCCCTTAACGAGGTAATCGATGTCGTATTTGCTTGCGTTTATGTGATTATCTTCAACGTAGTGCTTTACGTATCCGTACGCTGTCTTATCGGCGATGGTCGCTACGGTACCTGCCTTATATACGTTCTTTTCACCGAATATCTCACCTACGTATCTGTGAGCTACCGGCTGATATTCTCCGGCGAAGTTAAGGTCTATATCAGGCTCCTTATCTCCCTTGAATCCGAGGAACGTCGCAAACGGTATGTTGAGTCCTTCTTTTCTCATGCGGGCGCCGCATTCCGGGCATGCCTTCTCAGGCATGTCGTAGCCGACGTCATATTTGCCGGGTTCATCAGACCACTCGAAGTGCTTGCATTCAGGGCAGATATAGTGAGGAGCGAGCGGATTTACTTCCGTGATCCCCGCCATGGTAGCAGCAAATGATGATCCTACCGATCCTCTTGAACCTACCAGATATCCGTCCTTGTTGGACTTCTGTACCAGCATCTGCGCCGCGATGTACATGACGGCATATCCGTTTCCGATGATAGAACTCAGCTCGGTCTCGAGTCTCTCCTCGATCTCAGGCGGGAGCGGATCTCCGTATATGGACTTAGCCTTGCTGTAGCAGCTCTCCCTGAGCTTGTCTTCCGCACCTTCGATCTTCGGCGGGAACTTTCCTGCAGGAACCGGCCTGACCGGCTCTACCATCTCGGCTATTTTGTTTGTATTTGTTATTACTATCTCTTCTGCCCTGTCGCCCAGATACTCAAACTCCGCCATCATCTCATCGGTCGTTCTCAGATAAAGCGAATCCGATGGTGTATCGCGGAATCCTATGCCGGCCATGATGATGTTGCGGTAGATCGAAGCCTCCTGAGTCGGATAATGCGAGTCGGTCGTGGCAACGGTCATCTTGCCGAGCCTGTCTCCGGTCTCTATGATCCGCATGTTGTTGGCTATGAGATCGTTCTCATCTTTTGCAATTCCGTCTTCAATCATGAAGCGGTTGTTGCCGAGCGGCTGTATCTCAAGATAGTCATAAAATGAGGCTATCTTATCGAGCTCATCATCGCTTGCCCCTCTGATAACCGCCTGGTAAAGCTCGCCTGCTTCACAGGCCGAGCCGATTATGAGCCCTTCCCTGTGAGCCTGCAGCACCGAGCGCGGGATCCTCGGACGCTTATAGAAGTAATCGATATGCGAAAGGCTGACCAGCTTGTAGATGTTTTTGAGACCTGTCTGGTTTTTCGCCAGGATTATTATGTGATAGGTGCGGTTTTTCTTGATATCGATGGTGCCGTCAGGAGCGGTCGCATCCTCATCGGGATACAGATAGCCCTCGACACCGTATATTATCTTTATCTCTCTTCCGTTCTTCGCCTGATTTGCAGCCTCTTTTGCAGCATCAGGGAATGCCTGCACGACACCATGGTCGGTAATAGCCACAGCCGGCTGCCCCCAGAAGGCTGCCTTTCTGACTATGTCCTTTACCTCGTTGAAGCCGTCGTTGTCGCTCATCTTGGTGTGGCAGTGGAGCTCTACCCTTCGTCCGTTCGGGTATTTGTCCTCTTTTAGCTTCTTTTCGATCTTTCTGATGGAATTGACCATCATCATGTTCTGATGTTCGTAAGTATCGAATTCGACGCTGCCGCGCGCTCTTATCATGTCACCTGAAGAGAGGTTCTCCTGTATCTCACCGAGCTTTTCTTCGGAAATAAAAGACTTTAGGCCGAAAGTCCTTACACCTGATGCGATGAGGATTGTAATGAGCATTCGTCCGCTCTTGATAGGCATCGATTCAATGCTGAATACCTCGCCCTCGATGACCGGTTTCTCCTTGCTGCCTACAAAACCGTCGAGTTCGGAGTAAGACACCGGATTTCCGGCAAAGTCATCACCGAGCAGCACAAGCTCACCGGCTGCGTTTGTAAATGCCGGGCGGTCCTTCTTGCTCTTCCTGTATCCTCCTCCGCCGTTATAACCGCCGCCTGAAGGAGCAGAAGACTGTACGTCTTCATAATCAGAGTGCTTGGGAGCCATTACTCCTGTATATGTGTAATTGAATCTGACTCTGTCTGCTGAAGCTATTCTGGCAGTGATCCTCTTTTTCATGAGGTTCTCTGTTTTTTTAGGCATCACAAAATTGAGCTTGGCGTCGATAATCAGCGCCACGCTCGTGCCTCCGTTCACTTTGGATACAGCTACATTGGTGATCTCGATGTCTATATCCTTTGTGTCCCTGCCGCTGGCTTCTTTGAGCTCATCGACAGTAAGAATGTCTTCAGAGATTTTAATCATTCCGCTTCAATCAATTCTACAAGACTGTTTATGAGTTCTTCTTCCGGGACTTTCTTTATTATTTCGCCGTGGCTGAATACGAGGCCTTCGCCTCTGCCGCCTGCGATGCCATAATCTGCTTCTCTGCTCTCTCCCGGACCGTTGACTGCGCAGCCCATTACCGCCACTTTAAGCGGCCTGAGGCCTGCTTCAGCGCGTTTCTGAGCAATTGGCATCAGCCTTTCCTCTGCTTCGTTTGCGAGGCTGATAAGATCGATCTCTGTTCTGCCGCATGTCGGGCACGAAACGACATCGATGGCTTTCTCTCTCATCCCGATAGTCTCGAGGATGCGCCTTGCGAAAAGAACCTCTTTTACAGGATCGTCGGTCAGAGACACTCTCATCGTATCTCCGATGCCTGCAAGGAGGAGTGCTCCTATGCCGATGGCGGATTTTATCTCGCCGTTTCTCGGTGTTCCCGACTCAGTGATGCCAACATGTATAGGGGCATCGGTCATCTCTCTCAGCTTCAGATGCGCATCGTAGTTCATGCGCACGTTAGATGACTTGATCGATACGACAAGCTTATCATAGCCGAGGTCCTCGATATATCTGAGCATTGCCGCTCCGCTTTCAGCCAGAGCATCAGCTGTTACTCCGCCGTACTTTTTGATAAGGTCCTTCTGAAGCGATCCGGAATTTACTCCGACACGGATAGGTATGTCGTGTTCCCGGGCTTTTTCCACAACAGCTTTGACCTTTTCGACGCTGCCTATGTTGCCAGGGTTGATCCTGATCTTGTCAGCACCCGCTTCGATAGAAGCGATCGCAAGTCTGTAATCAAAATGTATGTCCGCAACCAGCGGTACACGGACGAGTTTTTTTGCTCTGCCAAATGACTCAGCTGCCTCCATGTCGGGGATCGCGCATCTTACTATCTGGCATCCCGCGTCAGCAAGCTCGTTTATCTGCCTTACAAGAGCTTCCGTGTCTCTTGTATCGACATTGGTCATCGACTGTATAGATACCGGCGCGCCGCCTCCGATGGCGACGTCGCCGCAATAAACCATTCTTGACATTATTTCTCCTTTATCCAAACAGATTCATAACATCGTTTACAGTTACAAGCACAAAGAATGTCAGGAGAAGGATCATTCCTGCTACTGTTGCTTTGTACTCCATGTCATCGTTTATCCTTCCGCCTGAGATTATCTTAAGAAGGATAAAGAAGATCTTGCCGCCGTCAAGTCCCGGAATAGGCAGCAGATTGAACAGGGCCAGGTTGAGGCTTACAAGGGCCAGCAGCATCAGATAAGGAGCTATGCCGTAATCGGCTGCCATGTCGACCACTTTTACGAGCCCTACAGGCCCGGCGATATCATCTTTGCTTACGCCTCCCGTAAGGAGCATTTTAAAGCTCTGGATAAGCGACTTGCTGAGCTCCCATGTCGCGGCAGGCCCGTTTTTGATGCACACCCACAGGTTCCTCGTAGTCCCTGCGCCTATGCCGATCATGTAGCTTTTGCTTTCTTCGTTATATTCCGGGACGACCTCTACGCTTCCTTCAGTGCCTTTGCGCTCATATGTGACCTTGAGAGTCTCTCCTTCTTTCCACGAATCTACACCGGCAACGACAGCGTCCCACGAATCTGTAGTCTGTCCGTTTATCGACGTGATAGTATCGCCTGCCATGAGGCCTGCTCTTTCTGCCGGGGATCCCGGTACTACAGACCCGAGCGTATTGGTAACCACGCCTGTGATGCACAGCGAAATAGTCACCGCCAGTATGGCAATGATTATGTTCATTGTGACGCCGGCGAGAAGTATCGCTATCTTCTGCGGATAAGTCTTATTCGAGTATGAGGTCGGGCTGTCTACGCTCTCCTCTTCTCCCTCCATGGCACAGTAACCGCCGAGAGGCAGAAGCCTCACCGAGTACTGGGTGTCGCCCTTCTTTTTCTTGAACAGAAGCGGGCCCATACCCACGGAAAATTCATTTATTTTTACGCCGCACAGTCTGGCAACCACCATGTGACCCCACTCGTGAGGTATGATGAGCACCAGCATCATAAGTACGAATAATATTGCTGTTTTCAATTAGTTTATCTCCTGTCCCTGATCAGATATTGAGTATCCCCGTCAAAGCGCAGATGGCGTAATATACGACAGGTGCAACGAATATGACACTGTCGAATCTGTCCATGATGCCGCCGTGTCCAGGTATCAGAGTGCCGTAGTCCTTGATGCCCATCTTGCGCTTGAACATCGATGCTGTAAGATCGCCCGCCATGCCTGCAGCTCCGCCCACAAGGCCGAGAACCAGGCATACCAGAGCCATGTCTCTCATGAATATGTATCCGAAAAGCCATGACAGCAAAGAGCTGCCCGCGAGGCCTCCTACAGCTCCTTCTATGGTCTTTTTAGGGCTGAGGTTAGGTGCCATCTTATGCTTTCCGAGGAAATACCCGGTGAAATATGCAAATATATCCGAGCCGAAAGCAGCTATCACTACGATCCAGATGAAGAGGCTGTATTCAGTCATGTCGATCAGGACCATATGGTATGTGAAAAATGGTATGTATACCATTGCAGTGACAGTCGCGAGAGCGTCGTACGGACCTCTCTCGTTGATCTTCCAGCCGTAGATAAGGCCTGCCGCAACGGCGATGAACAGCCATATCGAGTTCAGCATCATGTTGTTGAAATACTGCGGCACGCTGCTGATCGACGCAGCGTTTCCGGAGAAACCGCCGGTAATGAACGCTCCTGCAAACAGCAGGCCGCTCATCACATAACAGATAGGCTTTGACGGATGTACACCAAGGCTTTCCCATCCGTTGCAGAATTCGTGTATTCCCATTACTGCGATAATAAGAGCTGCGGCCCATAACCACCATCCGCCGAGATACAGAACTATCAGCAGCGGAGCCATAATGCATCCGGAAATTATCCTTGTTTTCATTTGTCATTCTCCTTGCGTCCGCCGAAACGTCTGTCACGGTTCGCGTACGCGTCTATCATTTCAGCATATTCTTCAGGCGTAAAATCAGGCCACAGAGTGTCAGTAAACATAAGCTCACTGTATGCAGCCTGCCATGTCAGGAAGTTCGACATGCGCTCCTCGCCGCTTGTCCTTATGATAAGGTCAGGATCGGGAACATCGAAATGAGCGCTGCCCGAATAAAGATGCCTTGAAATATCGTCTTCAGTGATGTCAGCAGGGTCTTTGCCCTCATCGATGCATTCAGAAAGAAGCTCTCTGACACTTCTGACGACTTCGTCCCTTCCCCCGTAATTCAGAGCAATATTAAAGATAAGTCCATCGTTGTCAGCCAGACGGCCTACCATCTTGTTGATAGCGTCGACCGAAGCTTTCGGAAGCATGTCATACTGGCCGAAGATATTGATGTGAACGTTGTTTTCATCAAGTTCTTCGAGCTCTGAGTTGACGTACTTTACGATAAGATTGAAAATGCCACTCACCTCTTCGGTGCTGCGTTTCCAGTTTTCGGTCGAAAACGCGTATACCGTGAGGTATTTGACACCGAGATTTGATGAAGCTATTACTATTTTCTTCATCGCCTGCATGCCGGCATTGTGCCCCATAACGCGGGGAACACCATGAGCCTTGGCCCATCTGCCGTTGCCGTCCATTATTATTCCTATGTGTTTTGGTATCGGTCTCTTTTCCATTTTGTTATGTTACAAACAGCAAGCGTGGCAAGGAGCCACGCTTTACTGAATATGTGATGCGTTAGTTTTAGACCTCCATGAGCTCTTTTTCTTTGTCTGCGATGATAGCGTCGATATCTTTGATTGCTTTCTCGACTGTCTTCTGGGTCTCTTCGAGCTCATCCTTGAGATCGTCCTCTGTAAGCTCTCCTGCTTTTTCGGCTTTCTTGAGCTCATCGTTGACATCGCGTCTGAGGTTTCTTACGGCAACCTTTGCTTCCTCGCCGTAATTCTTGACAACCTTTGTGAGCTCTTTACGTCTCTCCTCTGTGAGCTGAGGGATCGCAAGTCTAATGACCTTGCCGTCATTTGACGGGTTGATGCCGATATTGGCCTCGAGGATAGCTCTCTCGATATCCGATACCGACTTAGGGTCGAACGGAGAAATCATCAGCGTTCTCGGATCAGGCACCGATATGTTTGCCAGTGCCTTCAGCGGTGTAGGCGATCCGTAATAGTTTACCTGCACCTTGTCGAGGAGCGCAGGATTGGCTCTGCCCGCTCTTACGGTATTGAGGTTTTCTTTCAGAAAGCTCTTAGCGCCTTCGATTCTCTCTTCAAGTGATTTCTTTGCCATGATGTGCCTCCCTACTGTATCAGTGTACCGACATTTTCGCCATTGATTACCTTCATGAGATTACCCTCTTCCTTGAGAGCAAACACATATATCTTGGTCTGTGTATCTTTGCAGAGCGTTGCTGCCGTAAGATCCATGACCTTAAGATCTTTATCGATGATGTCCATATACGTAAGCTCGGTGTAGCGCTCAGCGTCAGGGTCGGTCTTAGGATCGGCCGAATACACCGCATCGATATTCTTTGCCAGGAGCAGTACGTCTGCGCCTATCTCTGCAGCTCTGAGAGCAGCCGTGGTATCAGTTGTGAAGAACGGGCTTCCGGTGCCTCCTCCGAACACAACGACCTTGCCTTCTTCGAGGTAGTCGAGAGCTTTGCGTCTGGCATAGCCTTCTGCCATGTCTCTGATCTCGATGGCTGTCATCAGCTTTGCCGGGCATCCGGCAGCCAGGAGAGCATCCTGTACGGCAAGACCGTTCATAACTGTAGCCAGCATTCCCATGTAGTCCGCTGTCGGCTTGTCGATGTTGCCTCCGGTGCGCCCGCGGAAGAAATTGCCTCCGCCGACGACTATAGCGACCTCTACTCCGGCATCGCGTATCTCTTTGATCTGAGCAGCTACCTTGCCGAGCTCGGCATCATTTACACCGAAGCGGTCTTCACCTGCAAGCGCCTCTCCGCTCACCTTAATAAGGACTCTTTTATACTTTATTGCCATAATAAGTTCCTCCAACAGAATAAGTATACCAAATTTAGGAACTTATCTCTACGCATCTTTCTTTTCGATCTTGCGGATAGCCTTGGTTTCGATCTCTTCGCAGAGGTCTCTTACGAAGTCTGCAAGAGCCTTAACGCCTTCATCACCCGCATATCTCGATCTGACTGATACATTGCCCTCTTCAGCCTCTTTGGCGCCGAGAACGAGCATGTACGGCACTTTCTCCATCTGAGCCTTGCGCACCTTGTATCCGATACGCTCGCTGCTGTTATCGACAGTTACATCTACACCGTGCCTGCGGAGCTCCTTGCGGACTTCTTCAGCGTAATCAGCGATCTTATCGGAGATAGGAAGTATCCTTACCTGCTCAGGGCAGAGCCATGTAGGCAGATTGCCTGCGTAGTGCTCGATGAGCCATGCGAGCGTACGCTCATAGCATCCGATCGATGTGCGGTGGATTATATACGGGCGCTTCTTCTGTCCATCTCTGTCGATATAGTACATGTCATAACGGTCAGCAAGGAATTTGTCGACCTGTATTGTGATCATCGTGTCTTCCTTGCCGTATACGTTCTTTGCCTGGATGTCGAGCTTTGGTCCATAGAACGCAGCTTCGCCTATCTCTTCCGTAAACTCGATGCCGATCTCGTTGAGGATATCCCTCATGAAATCTTCTACATCGTCCCAGTCCTCTGCTGTTCCGAGATAGTCCTCGGCGTGAGCAGGATCCCATCTTGACAGGCGGTAAGTTACATCGCCTTCAAGTCCGAGTGTAGTGAGGCAGTATTTGGCAAGCTCTACACAGCCCTTGAACTCATCTGCAAGCTGATCCTGAGCCACTACCAGATGTCCTTCAGAGATAGTGAACTGACGTACTCTTGTAAGTCCGTGCATCTCGCCTGCCTGCTCGTTTCTGAAGAGCGTGGAAGTCTCGCCCATTCTGTACGGCAGATCGCGGTAGCTCTTCTGCCTTGCCTTATATACATAGTACTGGAACGGGCATGTCATCGGACGCAGTGCCATTACATCGCTGTCAGCATCGTTCTCAATGAGATTGAGGTCCTCTACTCCGTGTATCTCCTCTGAGCGGTCTTCCGCTGCCATGAGATCATCGATATTGTCATATCCGAGCAGGAACATTCCGTCTTTATAGTGATACCAGTGATCGGAGATCTTATAAAGTGTGGACTTAGCCATCAGCGGAGTTCTTGTGCGGACATAACCCCATTCATACTCTTCGAGGTCTTCGATCCATCTCTGCATCTTCTGGATGACCTTTGCGCCCTTAGGCATGAAGAGCGGAAGTCCCTGACCGATAACGTCAACAGTTGTGAAGAGATCCATCTCGCGGCCGAGTCTGTTGTGATCACGGTTCTTTATATCTGCAAGGTAAGCAAGATACTCCTCGAGGTCTTCTTTCTTTGTAAATGCTGTTCCGTAGATACGTGTGAGCATCTTATTGTGCTCATCGCCTCTCCAGTAAGCGCCGGAGCTTGATGTGAGCGCAAATGCCTTGATAGGTCTTGTGCTCATGATATGAGGGCCCGCGCAGAGCTCCACGAAATCTCCCTGCTTGTAGAACGATATAGCTTCATCTTCAGGAAGGTCTTCGATCAGCTGCACCTTGTAAGGCTCATCCTTCTCCTTGTACATCCGGATAGCCTCTTCTCTTGGCATTTCAAAATACTCGAGCCTGTCGCCCTTCTTGATGATCTTCTTCATCTCGGCTTCGATCTTGTCGAGATCCTCTCTTGTCAGAGGCGGCATGTCGAAGTCATAGTAAAACCCGTTGTCGATCGATGGTCCGATCGCAAGCTTTGCTTCAGGATAAAGGTGCTTTACAGCCTCGGCCAGAACGTGCGAGCATGTATGTCTGTAAGCGCGCTTTCCTTCATCTGAATCGAAAGTGAGGATGTTGAGAGTGCAGTCCTTGTCAACTATAGTTCTGAGGTCAACAGCTTTTCCGTCGATCTCGGCGATGCATGCGACTCTGGCCAGGCCTTCACTGAGGTCTCTGGCGATGTCATAAGCGGACATCGGCTCAGCATATTCCTTCTTGCTTCCGTCTTTCAGTGTGATGATCAATTTGTTTTCCTCCTTCATTCTCTTGCCTCCGCCATACGGGAGCGGAGGTCAGTCAGATTATATTTTTGTCTTCGTCGGGGACAAAAAATAGTCCCCTCCGACTGTAATGTCAGAAGGGACGCATACTCGGGTATGTATGAGTATCCGTGGTTCCACCCATCTTCCGGCAAATTCTTTTGCCGGCACTCATTCGGACTTTTGACGCTGTCCGGGCGGGCATGATTGGTGCCACTCAGAGGTGGTTTTCGGAACACCGGGACTTAGGATGATTCCAGCTGCCATCCCTCTCTGGCAAGCCCCCTGGTGAACTTACTGTCCTCGTCAACGTTTTACTCGCCTATAATACAATTTTTAAGGCCTTATTTCAACTATTTCTTCAGACTCTACGGCATTCTTTACAAGAGTCTCGACATCGAGCGCGGATTCGGATTTTTCAATTCGCGCAAGCTTAGGCTTGGTGACCGGATGCTTAGGCAGGAACACCGTGCAGCAGTCCTCATACGGCTGGATTGAGATGTCATATGTGCCTATTTCGCGCGCTTTGTCCATGATGTCGACCTTGTCCATGGCGATGAGCGGTCTCATTACAGGCATGCTGACAACACTGTCAGTAACAACGAGCGCTTCCGCAGTCTGGCTTGCGACCTGTCCGAGATCTTCACCTGTGATGAGCATCATATCGCCGTTTTTGACCGCGATCTGCTCGGCTATCCTCATCATGAAGCGCCTTACGAGCAGCGTTGTCTCATCTTCAGGGCAGTTTTTGACTATCTCTTCCTGTATAGGCAGCAGGTTGATCACGTGCATCTTTACAGTACCCATATAGCCGGCCAGAACTTTAACAAGCTCCTCGACTTTGCGCTGAGCCCTCTGGCTTGTATACGGATACGAATGGAAGTGTACTGCTTCTATGCTCATGCCGCGCTTCGCCATCATGAATGCCGCAACCGGGCTGTCGATGCCGCCGCTCATGAGAATGAGGCCCTTTCCGTTTGTGCCCAGCGGAAGTCCGCCGAAGCCCTTAACCTTGTCGCGGAATATATATGCGGCTTCGCGCCTTACATCGACTGTAAGCACGCAGTCAGGCCTGTGGACGTCTACGCTGAGTACCTTGCATGCCTTGAGGACCATACCGCCTACCTGCTTTGCTATTTCAGGCGATTCTATCGCGAAAGACTTATCGGCTCTTTTTCCCTTTACCTTGAAAGTCTTTATTCCGTCCTGCTCTATCACGCGCATCATGAATTCACCGGCCAGGCGTCCGATCTCGTTGATGTCTTTCGGAGCTTCCACTGCAGGGCTGACCGATGCTACGCCGAAGACTCTGACGCACCTCGAAATGACTTCGTCCTCAGCAATGGCTGCAGGGACTCTTACGAACATGAGCCCGTCGATCCACTTCGCCTCCGCACCTTCATAGCAGCTGAGTGCATTCTTCACTCTTTCGAGGAGCACTCGCTCGAAGTACGGCTTATTCATGCCTTTGAGTGCGACTTCGCCGCACCTTACTATATAAAGATTCTTTTCCATTATTGATTTCACCTTGTCTATCTGAAGCTGCCGAGTCGGCGGAAACGCTCAACGGCCGCTTTCGTGCGTTCGATTACGAAGTCCATTTCCTCGACGGTATTGAACTCGGAGAAGCTGAAGCGTATCGCTCCCTCTATTTCCTTATGAGTCATCGACATCGCCTTGAGTACGTGGCTGTCCCCGGTCTTGTTTGAAGAGCATGCCGAACCGGTCGAAACATATATCCCGTCCTGCTCGAGTGTGTGCAGGAGCACCTCACCGCGCGTTCCTTCAAAAGTTACATTAAGGACGCCCGGGCATCGCTTTCCGTGTTCGAGCATGGTGTAACCGAGCTCTTCAGGACCGTTGATTATGATGTCGCTTATCTCGGCTTTAAGTCCACTGAGAAGATAATTGTTGACGACACCCATGCGGCTTGTTTTCATCATCAGATCGGAGCATGCCATCTGTGCGGCAAGGCCTGTGCCGGCGATGCCCGGCGTGTTCTCTGTAGATGACCTGAAGCCGCCCTCCTGGCCTCCGCCGATAATGTAAGCCGGCAGGCTGTGGCGCTTTTTCATATACAGTATGCCCATGCCCTTCGGACCATGGAATTTATGAGCGCTCGCCGATATGAGATCAGCGTCGATATCATCGAGCGGAAGCTTGCCGAATGCCTGCACCGCATCAGTGTGGAATATGATGTCAGTTCCGTGCTGTCTGTTGAACTCTCTGACAGTGCGGCCTACGGGAACAACAGGCTCTATCGTGCCTGTCTCGTTGTTTACAGCCATGATGGAGACGATAATAGTGTTCTCGTCAAGAGCAGCTTTGACAGCCTGTTCTTCGACGTATCCGTCCACATCAACGTCGAGATAAACGACTTCGAAGCCGTCTTCTTTCAGCCTTTTGCAGGTTTCCAGTACGGCCGGGTGCTCGACCTTCGTAGTGATGATCTTATTGCCGCGGCGTCTGAGCTTGCGCGCAGACGAGAGCAGAGCCATGTTGTCGCTCTCGGTGCCGCCTGATGTGAAGATGACGTTTCCTGCAGGCGGCAGCAGATCTTCGATCTGCCTGCGCGCATCGTAAAGCAGGTTGCCCGCTTCGAATCCCAGCGCATGCAAAGACGAAGGGTTGCCAAAGTTTTCTTTGGCAGCCCTGTACATCAATTCCGTAACTTCATCATATTGCCTTGTAGTGGCACTGTTATCAAGATATACCATCGTCTTACTTGGCAAAGTCTGTAGCCCTCGTTTCTCTGATTACATTGACCTTGATCTGTCCCGGATACTCGAGTTCAGCCTCGATCTTCTTGGCGATCTCTCTTGCCAGCATCGGAACTTCATCGTCCTTAACCTGGTTAGGCTTGACAGCTACTCTGATTTCGCGGCCGGCCTGGATAGCGTATGACTTCTCAACACCCTTTGTTGTATTCGCGATATTTTCGAGATTTTCGAGTCTCTTGATATACGATTCGAGAGTTTCTCTTCTGGCTCCCGGTCTGGCTGCCGACAGAGCGTCAGCTGCAGCAACGAGCATTGCCTCAAGTGTTGTCGGCTCTACGTCTCCGTGGTGCGCCTCTACAGCGTTGATCACCTTCCAGGACTCTTTGTACTTCTTGCAGATGTTCACGCCGATCTCGACATGAGTTCCTTCTACCTCGTGGTCGATGGCCTTGCCGATATCGTGAAGGAGTCCTCCTCTTCTGGCAAGTTTAGGATCAAGTCCGAGCTCTTCAGCCATCATACCCGCAAGTGTAGCGACCTCGATGGAGTGCTGGAGCACGTTCTGACCGTATGATGTTCTGTACTTGAGTCTTCCGATGAGCCTTACCATCTCAGGATTGAGGTTGTGCACGCCTGTCTCGAAGCATGCTCTTTCGCCCTCTTCCTTGATGATCGTGTTGACTTCTTTGGTAGCCTTCTGCACCATTTCTTCGATCCTTGCCGGATGGATACGTCCGTCAACGATCAGCTTTTCAAGAGCGATCCTTGCGATCTCTCTTCTGACAGGATCGAATCCCGAAAGGATGACTGCCTCAGGAGTGTCGTCGATGATGAGGTCTACTCCTGTCAGAGTCTCGATGGCTCTGATATTGCGGCCTTCTCTTCCGATGATGCGGCCCTTCATGTCGTCGTTAGGCAGGCTTACGACCGATACTGTGGTCTCAGTGACCTGATCCGATGCGTATCTCTGGATAGCAGTCGTGATGATTTCCCTTGCCCTTTTGTCTCCTTCTTCTTTGGCTTCGTTCTCGATGTTTACTATCATCTCGGAAGCCTCTTTACGGATATCCGTTTCAAGCTCCTGCAGGAGCAGATGCTTTGCTTCTTCTCTGGTGTAGCCTGAGATTCTCTCAAGCTCTTCGACCTGTTTCTGAAGGTAAGCGTCGATTTCTTTGTGCTTTTCGTTCATCGACTGCTCTCTCTTGGTTAGACCGTTCTCACGCTTTTCGATGTTTTCGAGCTTGCGGTCGATGTTCTCTTCTTTCTGAAGGATACGTCTCTCTGCCTTGCTTACTTCGTTTCTTCTGGCCTTGAGCTCTCCTTCGTACTCATCTCTCAGCTTATGTATTTCCTCTTTTGCCTCAAGCACCTTTTCTTTCTTGAGGTTCTCGACAGTATTCTGCGCATCCAGAATCATGTTTCTGGCCTGCTGTTCCGCGCTTCCAATGGCTTTTTCACCGATATTTTTGCGCAGCACATAACCTATTGCTATACCGACGATAAGGACTACAATGCTGATCACAACAGCTGCAACTGGTGACATAAGCACCTCCTTATCAATTATTAGATTTTTGTAATATATACATTATCTACGCTATACTCTATGTAGGGTTGTATCCGTATCCCTGACACAATATATGCGGCTAGATGACATAAATTTACCTAAATATTATACATATACCACTAAATCCAGTCAATATAAAAGCGATAACCCCGGTCAATGACCGGGGTTGTTAGTTTTTCTTCAGATTTGCACCATTTTTTTATTTCATATATTCGATGACCACATCGGCATCCGATGGCGTATCGATATATCTGATACCGCGCTTCTCACGCGTCTCGCGTCCCTTTCCCGGTAAGAAAAGAATCGTATCATCGTCCATAAGTGTTATGGCTTTCTTTATAGCTTCCACCCTGTCCGTTATGATCTCACATCTGCCTCCGGCAGCTTCAACGAAGCCGGCGATCTCGCTGCAGATCTTATTCACATCCTCTTCGCCGTAGTCTTCTTCGGTGATTATAGAGTATGAGCAGTTCTGACCGGCTATCGTACCGAGCTCTTCACGCCTTGCGAAGGCCTTGCCGCCCGGGCAGCCGAATACGATCATCATTTTCTTTCCCGGGAACTCATCTCTGATCGTTTCGAAGAACTTCTCATAGCTGAGCTTATTATGAGCATAGTCGACGATCGCAATACGCTTTCCGTCTTCACTGTGGAACACTTCCATGCGGCCTGGCGAATTCGCTTTGGCAAGACCGCTTTTTATGTATTCCATAGGGACTCCCAGCAGCGAGGACAGCGATACTGCCGCAAGAGCGTTCTCGACGTTGATCGTGCCAAATGTGCCGAGTGTGATCTCTTCATCGAAGTCAGCGTAACCGTCTATCGACTTTCCTCTGACTCTGAATGTGACTTTTCCCTCACTTGACTTCACATCGTATCCGTATACATCAGCGCTTTCATCATTCTGGCTGAACGTGATGACATACGGGCAATCGGCCGAAGCCGCTCTTAAGCGGTCCTGTTCTTCGCAGTCGAGGTTGATACAGGCCTTGCGGCAGTGTCCGAACAGGCGGAGTTTCGACTCTAGATAATCGTTGAAATCAGGATGCTCGATAGCGCTGATATGATCGCTTCCGATATTGAGAAAAGCTCCCGCTTCAAATGTAACGCCCGTTACTCTGTCGTATTTGAGAGCCTGACTCGATACTTCCATCGTCATATAAGAGATGCCGCTTTTAAGAGCGTTGTCCATGTGCTGATAGAGCTCCATGATTTCAGGCGTAGTGAGATGAGACTCCTCTTCGATCACTCCGTCGTAATTGTCGATGCCCGAGCAGATGGCACTCCTGCAGCCCCCCGTTGCAGCCATATAATCATCGAGTATGTATCTCATGAAATATGCCGTAGTGGACTTGCCCTTGGTGCCCGTTATGCCGACCATGCAGAGCTCGTCAGACAGCTTTCCGTAGAAAGTCTCTGCTATGACAGGCATGGCCTTGCGGATATCCTTTACCCATATGTCGAGGCATGACTCCGAAGCTCTCTGTACTATGCGCTTACCGGCAGCAGACGCTTCCTCATCGCTGACTATGCTGCAGGATGCGGCCTCTGAGGCATTGGGATCTTCCCTTACATAGCACACTGCGCCCTTCTTTATCGCATCTTCAAGATACTGGTCTTTGAAATGAGCTCCTTTTACGACAAAAAGCATGCCGTCCGATACTTCCCTGGAGTTATAGGTGACACCGCTTACTTCGCGGGCTCCGAGCTCCTTCATTTCGGGTACGGTGTACAGAGCCATGATGGCGCTGCAGCTGGTTTCACCGCCTATCGAGGTGAGCAGCCCTTCCATACCAAGTGCATCTATAAAATCCTGAATCGTTACTTTTCTTTCCATACTAATGTTTCCGTTAATCTCCGAAGAATCCTTCTGATTTCATGCTCGTAAAGCAGCCGTTTCCGACGATGACGTGGTCGATAAGCCTAATGCCCAGTACTTCCGAAGCCTTTATGAGCCTTTTTGTGACCTCAATATCCTGCGGACTTGGCGACGGATCGCCGCTCGGGTGATTGTGCGCGACTATTACGGCCGCGGCTCCCCTTCTTACTGCAGGTCCGAAGACCTCTCTAGGATGCACGGGAGCGCTGTCGAGATTTCCGATCGATATCACCGACTTCGATTCCACCTGCATCTTTGAGTTGAGATTGAGTGTCATGAAAAACTCGCGTTTTTCATACATCAGCTCGTCCATCAATATCCCGGCCACCTGTCTGCTGTCGCGTATCCTTACCCTGACCGCATTTCTGTGGCCCGATACCATCCTTTTCGAGAGTTCCATCGCAGCTACGATCGAGCAGGCTTTGGCCTCACCTATGCCATCGATCTCAGTAAGCTCTCTGACTTCTGCCGAACCGAGCCCTCCGGTATTTTCATCTGCATAAGATATGACCTCGTCAGCCAGCCTTACGGCTGACTTGTCTTCCGTGCCGGTCCTGATGATCAGCGCCAGAAGCTCGGAGTTGCTCAGTGACCCGGCTCCTCCATAGAGCAGTTTTTCCTGCGGCCTTTCGGTCTCAGGCATTTTCTTTATTTGCATACTTACCCCTTTCCGGAGCACACATGCATATAATACTACCATAAAAGCCACGCCCGCAAGGGCGTGGCACTTTAACAAACCGCTATTAAAAGCTTACGCGCTGCGTCCTGTGATGCTGCTGATCAGGTCTGCAACAGCGTCAATATTTTCTTCTAATGTCATGTCAGAGGTATCGAGCAGGACCGCATCTTCAGCCTGTCTGAGCGGGCTCACTTCTCTGTGTGAGTCCTGATAATCTCTCTGCTGAGTCTCCTTGAAGATCTTTTCGTAATCTGCTTCCTTGCCTGCAGCCAGAAGCTGATCGTAGCGCCTTTTTGCTCTTATTTCCGGCGAAGCTGTCATAAATATTTTCACTTCAGCATCCGGAATAACAGTGGTGCCTATGTCTCTTCCCTCCATGACTACATCTTTTGTGGAAGCAAGATGGCGGCTGACCTCATCTACCTTGGCTCTGACTATGGCCAGCTTTGAAATATTTGAAGCAGCCATCGATATCTCGTTGGTCCTTATGAGTCCGCTGACATCCTCGCCATCGAGATGTGTCTGTCCGCCGACAAAATCTATCGAAGTCTCTGCCAGCATCCCTCTTACTGCTTCCTCATCTGCGGCGTCAACGCCGTTTCTGAGAGCTTTAAGTCCGAGCGCCCTGTACATGGCGCCTGTATCAATGTATTCAAGCCCGAAGCGCTCGGCAACAGCCTTTGCTATGGTGCTCTTGCCTGTTCCTCCCGGGCCGTCTATCGCTACTCTGAGCATATATGTTCTCCGTTCTGATCAGTTCTTTTTTGTTTTGTTGAGTTTGTTGATCTCGTCGATAAATGTATCGATGGTCTGGAATTCTCTGTAGACCGAGGCAAATCTTACGTAAGCGACCTGGTCTATCGCTTTGAGCTCTTCCATGATCAGCAGACCGATGCTTGTGGACTGGATCTCTTTCTCCATCGTATTCGAGAGTCCGCGCTCGATATTATCTGCGATCCTCTGAACGTCTTCATATGTGACCTTGGTCTTCTGGCAGGCCTTCATGATTCCGTTGATGATCTTGTTCTTATCGAAGCTCTCACGAGTCCCGTCCTTTTTAACTACTACAAGAAGTGAGTTCTCTATCTTTTCGAAGGTAGTAAATCTCTTGTGGCATTTTGTGCACTCACGTCTTCTTCTTGTAGCAAGTCCGTCTTCGACCGGTCTTGAATCTACTACTTTTGTGTCCTCGTAGTTACAGTATGGACATTTCATGTCAGCTTCCCTCCATAATTGCCGCAAAGCAGCAGCACATTTTTCATTTTGCAAACCGATATTATCACAATATATAGTGGTTATGAACTCTTCTTAACAGAATTTGAGTTAACATTCCTTAATTGTATTAATATGTGAACAAAACCTTCACAAATGCGCAACATGTTCATCACAAAGAGATGCTAAACTACAATTGTCGATAAGTATCGACGATTACCTTTTTCTTTTGATTGTTCTTTCTTAGTTAGATATTTTCGCAACAGAAAACTCCGGCAATCCGGCCGGAGTTTTCATTTTTAGGGTATAATCAAATTAATTCTTACGATTCTTAGCTTCAGGAGGATTGAATTGATGCTGAACAGAAATCCTAAAAAAAAGAAGATATTCATCGACTGTGATAATTCCATAGGTATCGAGGGAAAACCTATGGATGATGCCCTTGCCCTTCTCTTTCTGATGGGATGTTCTGATGAGGCCGAAATAGTTGGTATAGGATGCAATTTTGGAAACTGCAGTTCAGCTGAGGCCTACGAATGCACACGCCAGCTTTTAGAAGAAACCGGCAGGCAGGATATTCCTGTCCTTAAAGGCAATGAACCTGGTATGGCAGGAATTATGTCACCTGCTGCTGAATTTATCGTCAGCATTTATAATGATTACCCGGGAGAGATCATCTATCTCAGCATAGGATCACTTGGCAATCTGTATGAAGCATGCATGATCGACGGCAGCCTGCCTGAAAAGATTCCACAGCTTGTACTTATGGGAGGTATCACGGAGCCTCTGTTCATCCATGGAAAGTCGCTTCATGAACTCAACTTCTCAGTCAATCCGAAGGCCAGCACATACGTGCTGAATCGTTTTCATAACATAACCGTTATCACAGGTAACAACTGCCTTCCTGTAGCTGATATTCCAAAGGATGAATTCCTGGAGAATCTATGCAGAAATGAGAATCCGTCCGGAATGTATGTTGCCCAGAAATGCGGCTACAGATTCAGAGATAAGCGGCTGGTATACGGAGCAGATGTATCATACTGCTGGGATGGTATAGCTGCAGTTTACGTGCTTCACCCCGAATTATTCGCAGACAACGAAGTATATTGCAATATTAATGAGTCAGATATCTCCGATTCCGGCTATCTGGCTCCATCGCCCGAAGAACTATCGACAAACAGGCTGAACATACCTTCGGCAATAGATAAGCAACAGATACAGCAGCTGTTTTATAAAGGCTGGATAAACCTGGACATCGATACTAAAAATGCTGATTATGCCTGTTTCGGTCTTTATCTCGACAGACTGATCCAGCCTTGCGTACTTATTGAACTTTCAAAAGAGCCGGCATACGGCTTTCAGCTTCTGCAGCGGTTGATAATGCACGGATATGCTGATGAAAAACTTGACCCGTCCGGTTTCTACAGAAATCTCAAACGGATGGAGCGTGACGGATATCTGAGATCAGAACCAGCATTACAAGGTGAAAAGGCAAAGCGAATCTTCCATATCACTGATTTCGGAAGGATCACCCTGCTCAACTGGGAAGATTCTCTAAGAAAGTATCATGAACATATCGGCAATATAGTCTGCGGGATCTCAGAAATCAACAACCGGCACGATAATATATAATAGAGGCATCAAAATCTCTTTTCTATGTCAGAAAGGAAACTGTCACTTAAATAATCATCCAGTTTCTTTCTCGTACTCTCATTTACAATGTCCTTACCGGGATCCTTATATTCGACCCAGGCCATGGCACACCATGTGAGCCCTCTCAGACAGGTTACAGTTATGAAATCATGCGTTCTCTGCCGCACCCCCTCAGTGTTAAAGCGGCCATCGACAGCCTCTATGTACCTGTCTATCAGTTCTTCGGTACGTGAATAACTGAAAATGGTATCAGTCTTCCAGAAGGTAGTGGTCGGAGCAAGCAGATGCCCAAGGTCCTGAGCCGGGTCGCCATACAGCGGCTTCTCCCAGTCAACCAACCTTACAAAGCCTGTATCGTCAACAAGGAAATTAGTTGAATTGAGTTCCGTGTTGATGCAGCATCGTCTCAGGCTTTTGTCTTCATCTTCCCTAGAGGCAATGATGCGGCCTTTGTTCAGGAGTTCGCGAAGCCTTCTTTTTATGCTGTCGTCGCCTGACTCCGATTTCATATATTTGTCAGCCATCAGCTCACACTCATCGATAATAGCCCCCAGTGAGCTGTGCGGAGCTATCAGCCTGACAGTGTTTCTGCTGACTTCAAACGGCTCACCCCATATTACTTTATGAGCCGGTATATCAACTGAATGTATATCGGCAAGGCATTTCATTACGCCGCTCATGTCGCTGTCGCTGCAATAATCAGGATAGCGTCCGGGCAGATACTCCATGACAAGTATGCCATGATCGATATACCTGTGCGTATTGTCTGTGTAATAAACAAGCGGTACTCTGCCTGATCCGGCGATCGTACGCATTGCTTCTGCCTCGTATTCTATCTGGCTGTCCAGATGCATCTGACTTCCGAAGTTGATGCGGAGCACCAATCTCCTCTCCGTAAGGGGATGCACAAATGCGTAGTTTACATTGTATTCTCCCTGAGCGAGCAGCTCATATTCTTCGCTCACATCAGCCGGTAATGACAGAGCTCTTCTGTATTCCAGGCTTCTTACGAGATCATCAAAAATCATTATCGCACTCCCCTTTTTCCTCTGCCGTCTCATCCGCTGCTTTATCCATACTGCTTCCAAGATATTTTTTCTTTATGAACCATCCGAGGAACATCACAAGGATAAGCAGTACTGCTGCAAGTCCGAAATATAACCAGCGGTTCCCTCCGGAGGTAAATCCGGCAGTTCCTATCGTATAAAGGGCAACACCGGGGATCATGAAAATGAATGTATAAAGCGAATAATGAGCCAGTGAGATATCTGTTATGCCATAGGCAAAGTTCTGTATATTATACGGAAACAGCGGCACAAGTCTTGTTATGGCAAGCAGGACAATATCGCTCCTGTCCGCATCATCGAAAAGCAGCTTCTTCAGCATTGCGCTCTTTTCGACCATAGGTTTAATGGAGTCCTTAAGAAAGAACCTGCCTGCAATAAATGCTAGGATAGCCCCTATGGTAGTAGCTATCAGACAGAACAGAGTTCCCCACCATGGACCGAACAGAAGTGCGGCAAGTATTGCGAACGTGACACCGGGCAAAGCAAGTACTACACAGGCCACGACAGTGAGACCTGTGTAGATAAGTGCTGCGAGAGCAAAGTGTTCATTGATCAGCTCAGAAAGGAATCTGAGATTATCCGTATTTCCCAGATAGTCCGACCAGCCGAACATCTGGTTAAGAACAAATACGATAATAACGATCAGACCAAACACTATTAATTTAAGATTCTTTCTGATCCACTCCATTTCATTACATGTTGGTGTCAGTATCTGTCAGCTGTCTTTTGGAAGCTGATGCTTCCTTTTCGGCTTTCAGCCTCTCATACTCTTCACTTGCTGCCAGATCTACACCCTTTTGCCTCTTCCACAGCAGCACGATGACAATAAATCCTATTATAAGGAATGCTACAAAGATGATATTGAAAGTCCGGAACGGTACGGTCCTGAGACCTAGTCCCATTCTTACTATTCCGGCAGGCTTTCTTCCAAGCGCTCCGGATGATCCGCAAAGCCACACTGTTACGGTGAGTGAAGCGATAGTGCTTATGACAGTGAAAACCACTCCGCAGCTGAATCTCCTGAAAATAAGAGCAACTGCAAATAATCCGAGCCAAAGGCCGAAAAAGATCCAGCCAATATTGATTTTAGCTATTGCCGGTATGCCGGAGCAATACAGGGAAACAGCCATGGCCCAGAGTGCTGAATTGTAAAGCTTGCTGAACAGCCTTGCAGGATTGGACGGCTCCTTAACATAAATATCGCCTGCAGCTTCTGCCGCATCAGCTTTCTTTTTCTGACTGGCGTTATATACCTGCTTTACCAGTATCACAACGATAGCGAGAGCAAAGAGGCACATAAGTCCGATGAACATCTTCTTTGCTCCGCCGGTGAGCATGCCTCCAACGTATGAGTAAACTATGCAGGCAGGCAGCTGTCCTATACCGGTAGCAATGAAAAAGCCCCAGAAATCCATTGATGTCAGTCCGGCAGCATATGAAACTATGTCGAACGATATAAACGGCAGAAGTCTGGCGACCAGGATACAGCGTTTACCGTACTTGGCAAAGAATTCTTCAATTGAAAGAAGTGCGCCTCTGGTGCATATTCTTTCTACTACATCTCTACCGAGGATCCTTGCGATCCAGAAGCATAATGCTGCTCCTGCCATTGAAGACACCCACGACAGGATACATCCCTGCCACCAACCGAAAAGATTGGCATTCGTCAATGTTATGAAGAATGCAGGCAGAGGGGCTGCAATGGACTGAAATACCATCAGGAAGAATGATATGGCCATAGCCCACTTACCATATTGGGCTATGAACGCATGCATATCATCGAAATTCCCCGTCTGGAACATGACGATTACTTTGTTTACCCATTCATGTACCTGTGGAACAGCGAAATACACTCCGAGTGCAGCCAGGAACAGGACGAGTATTACGATACGTCCTGCCCAGTTTCCCTTTTTCTTTTCTTCCGCAGGCTCTGCCGCAAGGTGACGGGCTGTATCACCCTTTACAGCAGCATGTTTATCCTTTTGTTCTATGTTGTTTTCTCTGTTTTCGCTCATTTATGAACCCGCCGTTATTTAAGTGTAAATGTCAGATGCACATCAGTTCCGTCTGCAGGCATCACGCTGTCATCGAGGAAAGCTGACACTTCTCCGGAATCAATAGCATTAAACCCATAGGAAGCATTTGATGTCACGCCTGCCCAGCAGCTGTTGAGACATGCAATGCATCCGGAGCCGCAATCAAGGTTGTTCTGGAGGTTACCGGAGAATCTCATATCTACATCGAGCTTTCCGTCAGCTGTCTTTATCGAATCAGCCAGAGCCACAGGAGTATCCTGTCCATCCCATGTAAGCGTGACCTCTACCTTCTGGCCATCGGTACACTCACCGTCAGCGATCTTATCTGTCGTGGTATTCCACGGCTCTCCGCCTGCCTCGATCATACCGTTATAAAAGTCCTCAGCGCTGCAATATGCTGCCAGCATGCACTTGTCGCCCATTCCTCCGTCTTTCCAGACACAGTAATGCATCGTAGACTGGTCAAAGAATGTACCATTAAGCTGAGCTGTGATAGTGACGCTTTTATTTTCAGCATCTACTACAACATCCTCCGGCGCTGCTGCTTCCTCAGCGGCCTCTTCTGCAGGCTCTGAAGCAGGCTCCTCTGCAGGTTCGGATGACCCTCCGCAGGCAGCAAGGCTGAATACCATCAGAAGCATCATAAGCAGGGCCAGTAATGATTTCTTTTTCATTTCAAACTCCTCTCAATACATTGATCCAATAAGATTATTCAATACCATTGTTAATCTTAACCGCTATCCTTTTGTCTAACAAATAGATACCATCAATAAGCACAATTCATCTGATAAATCAAAAGAATGACAAAATCTTATCTTATATCTCTGTACATAAGTGCCAGTTCATCAACATCATTTCCTTTTCTGTACAGTCTTCTTAGATTCCACATCCTGAATTCTGTCCTCAGAATCGTCATTGTACTCTTTCCATATCTGCGTGATGAAGTCAGGATGCGCCTTCCTGTCATTCCCGGTCTTATACCATATCTTTTTAATCTCATCGAGAATTCATAGTCTTCCATTAGCGGTATTTCCGGGAACATCCCTGCTTCAAAGAAAAGGTCTCTTTCCATGAATATTCCCTGATCTCCGAAAGGCAGACCTCTTATCAGAGCTCTGTGATTGGAAATCAGACGGTTTGTGGCCATGAAAACATTCCGTGACGAAAATCTTATCCCGAAGCATCCGAAATCATGACGTGCCATGCAGTGTTTAATCTCATCGATGAAATCACATGGAAGCACGCTGTCACAGTGCAGAAAGAAGAGTATGTCTCCGCAGCTGTTCATTGCACCTGTATTCATCTGGACACCTCTTCCTTTTTTGCTGATGAGAACTTTGAAGTCTTTGCCGATGACGGAAAGAGTGTTGTCCGTACTTCCGCCATCTACAAAGATAATTTCTGTATCGTTTCTGCTGCTGATGCAGTCATTTAACTGCTTTTTCAGGACACCTGCAGCAGCCTCTTCATTGTAGACCGGTATTATTACGGATACTTTGAGGTTGTCTATAACAAACCGGCCTGAATATGTGCGTCTCAGGGCAGGATCATCCGCTATGCGTCTTCGAAAATCCGCTATGTCTGCCTTAGTGTCGATATCACAATATTTGTCAACCAGTTCAACGGTTAATCCATTTTCTCTTATGGAGCTTACAGTTTCTTCAAGAACAGAGGATACACCGTATACTTTTGCATCAAAAGCTTCATGATGCAGGACCGACATGCCTATCAGATAGTACCCTCCATCCTCTGTCGGGCCAATCACCACATCGCTGCAGCTGAGCATTGCAAAAGCTGTATTTATGGTATCGGCCTCGAGTTCGGGTATGTCAGACCCTGTCAGAACCACTTTTTCATACCCCATCTGCAGCACATCGTATACCGCATTCTCCATCTTCTGTCCAAGCCCATCGCCTCTTTGTTCGATATACTTCGCCTTTCTGCCAAATGTCCTTTTCAGAAACTCCGGGGATCCTCCCGTATATGCAACGACGATATCGAAAGCCCGGTTCTTCATCTCTGCCGCAAGATCACGCAAAAAGCAGCGATGCAGTTCTGCACACTGATCAGCTGAATAATAAGGCATCAGTCTGGTTTTTGTAGATCCCGGCACAGGTTCTCTGGTGAAGATCACATATGCATTTTTCTTATTCTTCATATAGTTAGTACTTTTCATATATTTCTGCCGAGATACCCCAGCGCTTTTTCTACTGCATTGCGTATATGGACACCTTTTCTCATCTCGTTTCCCACTATGCAGGCTCTTTCTTTCATTGTTTCGTATTCATCATCTGTAAGTCCTTCGATCAGTTCCGGCACCTCTCTAAGGTTATCTACTATCAGGCCGCACTTCTCCTTACGCACAAAGTCTGCCATGGCTGCTCCCTTCCATACTATTACAGGAATGCCTGATGCCAGATAAAGTGCGATTTTATGCGGATTATTGAATGTAAGATAGTCCCCATACGCTCCATAGCAACCGTCTGACGAGTTGCCTTCCCATACGAGACCGAATGATCCCTCCATGATATCCATAAGCTCTATAGGATCATATGCGCCCTTGTAGCATACATAATCATTTACAGGACCGGTATAGTCCTGACCGTACAGATTGCAGCGGAAGCCTTCAGGCAGATCGTATTCGAAAGTAGACTTTTCTGCCGTAAGGTGTCCCGCATATATCACCGGCTTATCCTTTGCGATACGATCTGCAGGGGCAAAATGAAGAGGTTCTTCTCTAAGATAGTCCATCACGCCGACTGAGAACATTTTATTCCCGTCGAATCCTGCCTGCATAAGTCTGTTTTTCATCACGTCATTATGAACTACAACTGCATCGGAAACATCAAAAAGTATTGCTTCTGTTCTTTTTGAAGCATTGCGTTTTATGCGTGCGAAGCGCCTGTAATCCATCATGAAAAAGGTCTCAAGTTCGAATGTTATTGTCACGATACGGCAGCCCTTTTTATGCAGTCTTCTGATCATGGATGCGAATGCAATGAATTTCTCGCTGTTAGGACTGTGTATTATGAGGGTATCACCCGCTTTCAGTACTTTCAGGCTTTTTCTCCATGCATCAGTTAGCCGGAACTCAAAAAGCACTCTTTCCCTAAGGGAAAGAAATCTGCGCGGTCTGAACGGAGGTATAGCAATGCGCTTGAAACCCATTCTCCGGAGCACCTCAAAATAGTCATCTCTCCCCTTGCTGAGTGAGTTTTTCAGTGAATCGTGATCGTAGTGTATGGTTTCCGTGTAATAAATCATTCTTTCCTCAAACCGCCTGCAAAGGCTGCAGCTCCTGAAATGAGAGCTGAAATCTTTTTTCTGTTGATTAATATTAACACCAGCAAACATAATACCGTAAATATATAGCTGTATCCTTTAAGCAATAAAACGGATTCAGCAAGGACCAGTGCCAGATCTGAATGCACTGACATAAACTCATTCCTTATGCCAAGAAGTCTGCCTGTGTGAATCGACATGATAAGCCAGAGAAAGTAGAAAGAGGCAAACGAAGCAACAGCTGCTCCCTGTATGCCCATGCGCGGAGTGAGTACCATGCTCATTCCCACACACACAAGAGCTCCTGCCAATGAGGTCGTAAATACGCCCATGGTCTTTTCGCACAATGTGTAATTGATATAAACAAAACCGCTAAGACCCAGAAATACTGCGGAAAGCAGCATGAACGGAGCATATCTCCATGCATCACGGTACGAATCATCAAGCAGCAGCATGACCGGCTTTGACAAAGCAATGAGAATCGCAGCAGCCAGAAAGGTGACTGTTCTGTATGCACCAAAGACCCCGGCATAAAACGTCTCAAAGCCCTGCTTCTCATACTGCTTAATTGCCGAAAGCTGCCACGCCTGATGGAATACGGCAGACAGGCTTATCACAATTGCTGACAGTCTGCAGGCTATAGCATAAATGCCTACAGAAGAAGGTCCCAAAAACCAGAGAACTGCATATCTTCCCGATGAGTTCATTACCCACCACAGTATCACACCGGGCATGATCGGAAGTGAAAACTTAAGTATTGAGATCAGCAGCTTTCGATCCACCCTCTTTATCGATATATAACCAGACACGTGTATCTTCAAAGATATATAAAGCATTCTCGAAACTGATGCGAAAGCCAGTGATAACAGATAACCCTTCAAACCGGCTCTTAAGCCTCCCATCAGTATGAAACTGAATAATACCAGACTTGCGGCACTGACTAATTCAGAAACAGCAAACACTTTTTTCCGTCCTATCCCTTTTGTGAAAGACACAAGCAGAGATTCTGCTGCACTGAGAATTACCAGAAGTATCAGCATCCACCAGTTGTCACGGAATACCGCAAATCGGATCATCGGAAAGCATAATATGATTCCCGGCAGGCAGGTTATTGTAAGCAGCGCCACACAATTGGACAGAATTTCGGCAGGTATATATTCATCTTTCATCGTGAAGCGGATAGCAGCCTCATTTGCTCCCAACAGAAAAACCGGCCCCAGCAGACTGACCGTGACCTGCAGTGTTTCGGCAGTACCGAATTCTGCTGTCGTCATATAATATGTATAGAACGGCACTATCAGTATTTTTATCAACTTGCTGAGGATGTTTGCACCGGTAAACAGTGCTGCCGTTCCTGTCAGGCTTTTATATTTATTCTCCATACAATTCTATTTTTCCGGCAGTCTTTCCGGTGTCGGATAGAACCCAAGGCCTTCAATCGTTCCATTTATCAAAATCCCCGCACGCCGTTTCTTCTCCTTCAGGCTATGTCTGCTCAATGCTATCCTGATCAGATGATACGGCAGTCTGGCCGCCTCGTATGCGAAACCTTTCAGTCCTTCTCTTCTGTATAGCACTACGTCGTTGCGGTACAGATATCTGAACCTGTGCAGCCTGTCTTCAGCTGCGCTCGAGATATCTGCCTTTGAATTGACTTTTATGTAATGCGTAACGATACTGTCCGTTATAAAAAAGCAAGGATATTTTGCTGAAATACGTCTGGTGTATTCCCAGTCATCAGTCCATATGAAAAACTCCCTGTATGGGAGACCAACATCCTTTATAACACTGATTGGTATAAAGAGAGATGCAAAAGAAGCCATCGTAACGGGAATAACACTTCTGTTCATGTCCTTAACATTACGGATCAGAGTTTCCCTCGGAACGTTAATGATGCTGATACTGCCATCCTTCCAAAGCACCTTGCTGCAGAGAAATCCAAACCCTCCTGCGTTTGCAGCGGCATAATCATAAAGTGCCGCAAATGCTGTTTCAGACGGAATGCAGTCATCATCCATGATCCATACGTAATCATAGCCAAGTTCGGCAGCCTTTCGCATTCCGAAGCTGAAGCCCCCGGCGCAGCCTGTATTGGCACCTGTGTTGTAATAACGGACCTTATCATGGGTATAAAAGGCTTCGTGGCCTTCAAACATCAGCTTTGTTCCGTCCGTACTGCCGTTATCAACTACAATGACATCTGGCTTCACGGATGTTTTCTGTCCGAGAACCGCATCCACACAGTTCTTCAGTATTTCCTTGCGGTTATATGTAAGTATTATTGCGGCTGTTTTATTCATTGGAAATTTTCCTCGCGATGTTGCCCTGAAATTTACGGACAGCCATCAGTACGGCTTTTCGAAGCAAATGCTCATTACCTGTAAAAATATAATTTAGCTCCGCAGTTCTGAGACCACGGGCATCTATCCATACATCCAGAAGCCTTTCCGCTATATGGCCGAACACCCTCTGGTCATTTCTGTTGTGATCTGACAGGTCAAGCCTTTCTTCCAGTTTAAACAGTATCTCAAACAGCCAGCTGCAATACTCATCAAAAAGACCCTTTCTCATCAGCATCATATTGAACCGGTGACCTTCAGTCATGGCCATGCGTTTTTCAAATGCATCCAGATACTCAGGCTGCATCTCTGTGATTATCTTTTCTGCTTCTTTGAGATCCTTTTCATGATGTGCATTTGCGTAATGAGAGCGGTTTGTCTCTATAACATAATTCCTGGCTGATGGCAGGATAACATCACATAGATGCAGGATGTGCTCTGCTTCTGCCGGGTCAAGATAGCTTTTTCTGTTTGAAGGAGATGCAAAATATCTTCTGTAATGACACAGGCCTATGATATCCGCATCTAAATTCTTCCAGGCCCAGTACATGGCAGTAAGCTCACAATAATGAGGATTCTTCCATGAGATATTATCACCGGTATCATCGCGCAGATAACCGGGCGGAATTTCTCCGCACATCAATGCCGATCCAGCCATTATAGGCTGACAGTATGTCCCGTCTTTGACCCGTTTTTCATTATGCGATGTTGCCAGTATCAGTGTTTTCATGTTGATGGTCTATACGCTCCCACGCAGTACCACAGCCGGTGTTTTGATCAATATAATAAGGTCAAGTCGAAGCGACGCATTCCTCGCGTAATACAGCTCCATCTGCTGCCTTTTTCCGTTCTGATATGTTGCATTTCCTTTGCCGAATACCTGCCAGTAACCTGTCAAACCGGGTTTTACGGCGAGAAGCTCTTTCTTCTCGCTGTCTGTGTAATAATCAAGTTCTTCCAGCGTTACCGGTCTTGGCCCGACCAGGCTCATTTTACCCATCAGAACGTTGAGCAGTTGAGGCAGTTCATCTATGTATCTTTTCCGCATAAAGCGGCCTGTTCTTGTAACACGTGGGTCATTATCAAGCCTGAATTCGCGGTAGTATTGCTCTAGCTCTTCGTCATTCAGTGATGCTTCCAGATCTTCGGAACCTACGCGCATGCTCCTGAATTTATAAATGTTAAAGCTCTTTCCGGAAAGTCCAACTCTTTCATGTGTAAAAATGACCGGTCCCCTGCTCTCAAACCGAACCAGCAGGGACGCTGTTACCCACAAAGGAAGCGAAGCAGCCATTAAGACTGCCGCTCCGCTTATATCTGCATAACGCTTTAAAACAATATACGATAGACTCATCAGAAGAATATGAGAACGGAGCAGACATGCTGCTCCGTTTTGAATCATTATTTACTAATAGTATTTCTAATTTTCCGTTCCTTCAGCACTTTCAGCAGCACCGCTGTCTTCGGTTACGGAACTGCCGCCTTCATCTCCGGCGCCTGTATCATTTCCGTTATCACCCTGCTCAGTCTCAAACGCTTTGACTACCACAGTAACGGTTGCCTTCACTGTCTTTGCATTGTAAAGCGAGTTTCCGGAAGCTGTGATACCAACCTCAACTTCATAGCTTCCCTCGGAAAAACCTTTACCAACAGTAATATTTCCTGTAGATGTATCAACATTTATAGCACGAGAACCGGATATTTTGGAGTAGCTAAGGGCTCCCTGATAGCCGCCTAAGGCCAGTGCATCTTCCCTGTTAATTACAAGATAACCTTCATCCAGGCTGTTTTTATCTATCTCCACTGTGTTCCCCTGAGCAGACAGTGGATTCTCCGATTTGAGGACTTTGATAGTAACCGTAACAGTACGGCTTCTGCCTCTGTATTTTGAAGTACCGGAAGCATGAATCCTTACCTTAACTTTATAAGTACCCGGCTTGAGACCTTTTTTGAGTTTGATCTTGCCTGTTTTCTTGTAGACCTTGATCTTCTTATTGCCCTTTACCTTTTTATACGTTACTTTGCCTTTTGGCTTCTTGACAGATATCAATTTTTTCCTTGATATTGTCTTTGACTTTGATGCAAGCGTTACGGCACTGACGCTGACAGTCTTGCCTGAGGCCTTCATTGTATTCAGCTTCTTATTAGAGGCTTTCTTCACAGTTTTTTTGGAAGACTTTGTGTATCCTGATGAACTGGAACTGGAGCTGCCACCGCCTCCGCCACCTCCGCTCGGTGCCGGCGTAGGATCACCTGCAGACGCCAAAACACTGACTGATACAGCCGGTCCGCCGCTCATTTCCACTACTTCTGCAATACCTGCAATCATCATGACTGTAAGCATAAGAGACAGCGCGCTTAATAATACTTTTTTTATCTCAGCTCTCATGATTTCCTCCATTTTCCTCATTATCAGAATTTTACATTCTATAACAGTGGTTCGCAATAAGACTGCCTATTATCTGAGGATTATCAAAATAAACTATACATCTGGGGCTGCCTGGTGAATGCCGGTTCGTCCTTCAGATGCCATACCTATAAGTACGAACAGATAAGGGGCTGTATAGAACATGGCAACGCCGAACAATGATGACAGAAAATAAGCCATTACACTAAAAGATGCTATAAGGCATGTGCTGCAGCCTCCCTTTGTTCTGATTCCCTTTATAAATGAAGTAAGTACGCCTGCGCAGTAAAAGGTAGCTGCAGGTATCCCGAAAAACGCGGCATATGTCAATGGTTCATTGTGAGGATTTGTAGTCAGAGTATAATCTTTCATCAGCTCTGCGATTCCTTCGCAGCCATATCCCCACCATGGATGGTCTGCGATATAGCCTGCCACATATTGCCAAATGCCCCATCTTCCGTTTCCGGCATGAATGTTGTTGTCTCCGGAAATTATCTGTGTGAACTCCCCGATGGTCTGTGCGATATCTGCCCTCAGCTGACTGCTTAGTATCAGCATGCATGCTGATACTGCAGCAATACACGCGGCCATTACCATAGCTTTTTTTCTATGTGATCCGCCATGAATGACAGATGTGATACATATAACCACAAGCGTTGCTCCTGCTGCAAGAATGCATCCCATGCTCCGGTTCATTGCAAGAGCTGCAAGACCGGCAAGAAGTGACAGACCGCCTGCAGCAGTCATTACTCCCCTGCTGAAACAATAACATCCTGCAGCAACAGCGATCACAATTACCAGAAAATAGCCGTAATGATTGCCGTGAAAAAAGATCGCTGAAGGCTCAAGCTTATCATTGAAAGCAGGGATCTTACCTATGAAATGATCGTAGAAGAATGCAGCGGCGATCAGATCTGAAACCAGCATAAGACATAAAAAGAATGTTTTTTTCAGCCTTTCAGAGCCAATACTTCCTGAGCAATACATATAGATATAGATATAAATGAAAAGGTCGAATACTCCTACATACCTGTATGGAACGCTGAAAACAGCATCATGGCTGAACCCGTTGACAAAAGTGGAAATAATTATGCACACCGTGAACAGAGTGAAGCATATATCCTTAAAGTCAATATGGATACTGCCGCGGTCAATATCCATGCTCAGACATGCTGCCATGCATATGATGCTGATCAGGGATACGATTCGTATGGCTACGGGATATATCCGATACTGCAGATCACTCATTGACGGCATGAGTATGTCGAGCACGAGGATCATCAACGGGACAGCACAAAAGAGCATGGCAGGAATAACGGCTATGATGCCCTTCCTGTCTACTGATTCCATTTTAATAGAGTGCTTACCGGCTCTGCTCATCTAAATCATCCAATCATATTATTTTATCTTCGTCATGACCCGGTTCAGATAAGATTTCAGGGTATCCGGCTGCTCATCGGTCCCCATAATGAATGGGAGTATGTGATCGGCTTCTTTGAGTCCCTTTCTTCTGAACCTTCCTGCGCATGAAGCACAGTATGTAAAAATGCGATTCTCTGCACTATTGCTGAGTTTCGTGACGAATCCATCAGCTATATCCTTCTCGTGCACCATGGCGCTTCCGCCGAGTCCGCAGCACTGAGCAGAATCATTGATAATGATCTCGCCTTCAATGAACGGGCTCATTTCTTTTACCCAGAGTTTCTTTTCTCTGTCCGGGCAAGGCATATACAGCTCAACATCTCCGCTTATCTTTTTACCGGCGCCGAGTTCTGTGAGCTTTTCATATACGCTTATTACTTTTACGCCAAGTCTGTCGCCGAAAAAATCCCTGCAGTTAGGGCACGCGGTCACTATCTCTGTTACGGATGCAGCCTTCAGCCTTTCGCGGATACCGTTTATGATCATCTCTTCATCGTCTGCCAGTCCCAGTTCTGCTATAGGCTTGCCGCAGCACTCATATACCGTGCCGATGCCATGTTCAGCAAAGAGCTTTGACAGCACACTATTTGTTTTCGGATACATGGATGGGAAATTGCACCCCGGAAAGAAGATGCTTCCCGATGTAACAGATTTCCAGTTCCGGAATCTGTAATTGCGCTTTTCACCAATCAGTCCTTTATATGTTTCTTCAATCTGTGCATGTTCATCCGATGAAGCGCGCTCCCGCCTCATCCCCATTATTATCTCTCTGCCATCTATTCCTACCGGACATACCTGTGTGCACTTGCCGCACAAAAAGCAGTGATATGCCAGTTTCCTGAGCCTGCTGGTATCACAGATGTCGATCCCGTATTTTGATAGAAAATCGCAGTTGTCCCTGCACTTATGGCAGTGGATGCATTTATCGAGGTTTTCCATTTGAAGTATACCTGAAATAATTTATTTGTTTGAGTTCAGGCATGGTTCCCTTCAACCATGCTTAATTGATACTTCTGCAAACAGCTATACATGCATGTATTAATTATCATCCTCATTTTACAGTAAGTCCAGTCAATATTAGCATCGATAACTTCTATATAGCTGTAAAGCGAAAGGGTCAGCAATGCTGACCCTTTTGAAAAGTAATAAGTATTTGTTATTACAAGTGGTATTTGAGATTGCTAAGATCAGTAATCTTTTTCAGGCAGATCCTTAACAAATACATGCTGGCAGTTACCGCTTGCAGGGTCACCTAACTGAACAGGATAATCTTCATGCATTATCCATTCATACCAGCCTCCATCGTAAACGGAGATATTCTTATATCCGTTTTCATAGAGAACCAGGAATGGGACAGTAGCTCTCCAGCCTGTTCCGCAGTAGAATGACAGATGCTCTGAATCATCAACCTTGAAATTGCAGTCTTTCCAGACTTCCTTGAATCCATCAAGATCTTTTACAGTTCCGTCTTTATTTACGAAATCAGCAACATCAAACGCTGTCTTTGCACCTTTGCCCCAAACTGCACCATCCGGCTCACCAGCCTTATGTATGTAATCGTATCCGCTTGTTGTTCCAAGCCACTCTCCTTCAGAACGAATGCTGACAAGTTTGAAATTTTGATCATAAGCTTCGTTTTCTTTATCCATTTTAGCCCTAGCGTCAGTAATTGACGTCCAGTATTCAGGATGTGCCGGTACAGAAACGCCAAAGTCAGAAGCGGCAACCGGAGCGTTTTCTTTTGTCTCTAACGGGAAGCCTGCATCTTCCCATGCTTTACGATGTCCGTTAAGGATCTTTACATCCTTAACTCCGCACCACAGATATCCATAAGCCTGACGGCCTACTTCGCATGGATCTCCACCGGCGTCATAAAGGATAACCTTTGTATCGCTCGTTATTCCGTTCTTGAGCAGATTCTCCTTGACAGTCTCTGCAGCGAGAAGGTTGTAAGCTCCCTTTGCATCTCCGGTAGCATCTTCGACCTCAACTACTCCGGCCTTGATCGCTCCAGGAATATGTCCCTGTGCGTATGTCGTATTGCCCTTAGTGTCATAGTTAACTTCGCAAACTACAACATTTTCATAGCCTGCCTGTCTGCCATGAATAGCACTGTTTACCCATTCAGGTGTAACGTAAACTGTATTCTCAGAAACTGCAGGAATTGAATCGACCATAGGTTTATCTTTCCAGCCGTTGTTCATTCCGCCGATGAGTCTGATGATATTGCTTTCCGGAACACCCAGCTCCTTCAGGATGGAATCAGCAGTATCTGCACATTTCTGTCCGGTATAGCAGCAGTTTACATAAAGTGCATCTTTGCCATATTCATCTACTACCTTCTTTACAGCAGTTCTTGCCGCATCAGTAGCTCCTGAGCCAGGGCATGTAGCAAGTTCGGCGTCCTTGATGTGTCCGGTATCATAATCAGTCTTAGCGCGGACATCAACCACTGTGAATACACCAGGATTTTTATTCAGTGCCTTTTCAAGATCATCGGCAGTGATTCCATTATTGACTACTCCGGCATTTGAAGTAACTTCAGATACTATGAATCCCTCATCTGCGTACTTCTGCCATGCCACCATTCCGCCGGTTTTACCCTGAGTCTTGTCATCCTGTGCAAGAATGAGGGCGTTTTCAGGCTTTACGCCGTTTGTGAGCAGGATGCTTGCAGTAATATTAGCGTACTTATTTCCTGTGTAGCAGATGATCGCATACTTTGTGCCTTCAGCATCACCCTTGATAGCGTTGAGTACGTTCTTTTCCGCACTTGCAAAATCCTTACCTGATGCTGCTCCGCTTACGTCAGCTGAAACTGCTCCTGGGATATGTGCTGTCTTATAATCAGCAGCTGCACGGGTATCAAGGATCTTATACTCGCCTGTTCCGAGTCCTGCAAACAGCTCATCTGCAGTCATCATGGAAGGCTTCAGGATAGAATGAGCTATCTCATAATGGAAGTTTTTACCATCTGTAAAGTCTGCAGGCATTCTCTCGCCGTTGACCTCGGCAGCAGGATATCCGAATGTGTTACATGGTCCCCATGCCTGTGCAGGCTCGAATGTTACATCACGGCCTCTGCTGAGAACGACTCTGTTGTTGTCAACATGACCCCAGAAGAACTCTGTTCTTTCTGCACATTTTTCTGATGCTTTTGCTTCTTTCCAGGCATTAATATCGATCTGATTGTCTTCAGCCTTTGCTGGCTTGATAGCTTTCAGTACATCAGCAGGGTCTGCGAAAACCCAGCCTGTTCCTGGAAGATAGAACTCAGCCCAGCAATGCTGGTAGCCTGTAATATCTTCGCCCTCATTACCAAGACGGATTCCGAACATCTCTCTGGCTGCGATACCGTTTGCACGGCAAAGAGCTACGAATGTGGAGTTAAGGTCGGTGCAGTGGCCGCCGGCGATACCGTACTTGTCAAACTCGCTGAGGATCTTCTTTGTATCGCCATAGCCGCATCCTTCAACGCCGTAAGTATGCTTGCCGGTCGGATCTGAATCGTCAGGTACCCATTCACCATTATCGAGTCTTGCAAGATTTGCAATTACCCACTCATAGATGGCTCTGGTTTTTTCGAGAGTGCTGTTCTTGTTCGAGACTTTGCTTACAGCTTCTGCAGCGTACTTTTTAACGATCGGATCAGAGATATTAACGTACGTTGATTCCTTGTTGACATAAGCCTTTGCCTCGCTGGAAAGCGGCGCCTTAGGGTCATCCTTAAGATCTGTTCGCTTTACATCAAATCTGGTAGCAGTATAAGTAACTGTTGCTTTTCTGTCGCCAGGAGCTACCTTATCATTCCATTCAACATAGAACATTTTGTTTCCATACTGCTTGTCAGTTGTGATCCTGGCATCGGTAGCATTTTCAGCTGTGAAAGTCGGCTCAGAAACTACCTGATATCCATTGATCTCATCTGTCTGAGGTACAGGTATCCACACCTTGACTGACTTGCCTTCCTGGACCTCATACTTGGACATATCGACACTGACTGTATGAGTTACAGTCTTTGCATCGCCGATTGTTGCAGGGGTATCTACAGGTTCCGGTGCTGGTGTTGGTGCCGGTGCAGCCAGGGTGACCGCATTACTTACCTTGCTGTACTTACCTTTCTTTTTGCCATTTAAGGCTCTTACTTTAAAGTAGTATCTTGTGCTGGCCTTCAGTCCGCTGACAGTGTAAGTTTTTTTGCTCTTTTTGAGAGTAGCAACTTTCTTATACTTACCCTTCTTTGCTGTGGACATATAGACCTGATACTTCTTGGCATTTTTCGTCTTCTTCCATGTAAGTTTTATGGATGAAGATGAAACAGCCTTAGCCTTCAGGCTCTTAACCTGAGCAGGCTTTTTCGATGCAGCATAGGCCTGATTCATTGGCATTACTGAATATGTGAATATAACAGCAAATGCAAGCATGAATACTATGACCTTGCTCATCAGTGAAGAACGTTTTGTCATAATCAATCCTCCTACAAATACAATAACTATCGACTTATTTTAGCAATTAAAGAAGCCTGCTAAAAATCGTTACATTTTATGCAAGCTCCTTAATGAATATTAATTATCTATAATACGATTATATTTATTATTCTGCTTTCTCCGAACAGCTTTCCAGGATATCATCCAGAATACTGATAGAATCGAGTACCAGTTCCGGGCAAAGATCAAGCATCGTACCAGCCTCGAGTATTCTGGCAAGTCCTTCCGGATCAGATATATCATCTCCAAGCAGGTCCCTGCACATGCATGAACCATGGCGTTCTTTCCATTTCTCCATGAATGCTGCACGCACTGACATGAGCACTTCACGGTTCTCCATCTCATCAGGCCCACTGTGTCCATATTTCATACCGATCACCAGCATGGCTCCTATAACCGCTCCGCAGGTCTCTCCGATACCCGAACCACCTCCGAATGCAGATGCGATCCTGTTTGCTTCATCAAACGATATTCCGAGTTTGTCAGCATAATGGCTTATGACAACCTGCCCGCAGTCCTGACCCCTCATAAAGAGGCCTGCTACCTGTTCTTTATCCATGGCTGTTTTTCCTTTCAGTGATAACTATGCTTCAGTAGTTCCGCCGCAGCTTGAGCCGGCACCTGCAGTGCAGGCATAGCAATGTTTATCGAAGCAGATCTTTCTTGGCTCGTACGGCTTGTCTGCTATATCAAAGACTGTTTCACCATTCGATATCTTCATATCGGCAGCCTGATTGAAATCGCAGTCATACAGAGTTCCATCCCAGGCCACAGATACCTGATATCTGCACATCATGTTCTCAAGCGTTGCCGGATTGAACGCATCATAGAGCTTTTTCATGTATCCTTCAAGATTGCCCGAGCTCACCAGGAATGCTCCGAAACGGCCCATCGGGTTGTTGGTGATACAGAAAAGATTGTTGAATACGATCCCGTACTCGCGTCCGAGGATCTCCTTATACTCGTTCTCCATCGTGGTCTGATCGGGCGGGAAGAAAGCTCCGCTTGGATTATACACCATATTGAGAACCAGATCAGGGTCCTTTCCATATCCGATCGAGTTCAGTTTCTTCAGAACTTCTATCGAACGCTCAAACACCATGTCTCCGCGCTGTCTGTTCGTTTTCTTCGCCTTATAGTGCGGAAGTGAAACAAATAGTTCCACCTTGTTTTTAGCATAGAACTCAGGAATGTCTTTGTAGCCGTCCTCGAGCATTATTACCATGTTCGATCTTACTATGACATGACTGCACAACTTACAGCACTCTTCTACAAACCACCTGAAATTCGGGTTCATCTCAGGAGCTCCGCCTGTAATATCCACAGTCTCAAATCCCCAGTTTGAGCACAGCTTAAGACATGCTTCCATGACTTCTCTGCTCATGATTTCGGTCCTGTTAGGGCCGGCCTCAACATGACAATGCTTGCATGCCAGGTTACAAAGGCGTCCTACATTTATCTGCAGAACGTTCATACCGGCAGTCATTGCTATGGCCGGATCCTTTATCTTAGACTCAAAGTCGGGAATATTATTCAGTTCGCTAAACTTTTCCCTCATATCCATCTCTGTTTTACCTGCTCCTATTGCTCAAGCTTATCGACCACGTTCTTCATCTGCACGCCATGTACGAGTGTGATTCCAGCCTTCATGGCAGCCGCAACATGGATAGCCTCAGTCATTTCTTCCTCGTCAACACCCATTGAGAGCAGTGTCTGAGTATAAGAATCTATGCAATAAGGGCACATTTCAGAATGAGAGATCGCAAGGGCAATAAGTGCTTTTTCTCTAGCAGTGAGTGCTCCGTCGGCCATAACAGGTCCATAATATGCCATAAATGCATCCCAAAGTGCAGATGCTTCCTCTCCCATTGTAGAAAACTTTGCCAGATCATCAGGATTATAATAAGTATTCATATGTTACCTCCCAGTTTATTGAAATTAACATCTGATTAGAGGATAGCATTTTATTAGACCTGGTCCAAAGTGAGAGTTCTTATAAATGATAGTATATATATTGATTGTTTCGATATAAAAAACTCCGGCAATCCGGCCGGAGTTTTCATTTACTCGTTTTTATCCGTTTCGGCATCTTTTCTTTCTGCCGAAGCGGAAGCAGCTTTTCTGCGTGCCTCAGCCCTCTGCCTTATAAGCATGGCGTTCCTTTCAGTAAGGAACCACCACGCTACGGCGCAGACTGCCACGAACAATGCCGCTATAACGATTACGCCTAAATGGCTGACAAAATAGTCCATTGTGATTAGTTGAACTTCTTAGCTGTTTCGCAGAGTTCTGCAAATCCTGCTGCGTCGAAGATAGCCATCTCGGAGAGCATCTTGCGGTTGATCTCGATGCCTGCCTTCTTGAGACCGTTCATCAGCTTGCTGTAGCTGAGTCCGTTAGCTCTGGAAGCTGCGTTGATTCTAGCGATCCAAAGTCTTCTGTACTCTCTCTTCTTGTTCTTGCGGCCAACATATGCCGATCTCAGGCTTCTCATAACTGCCGGGTTGGCGGCTCTGAATGTGTTCTTTCTT
>CADBKM010000003.1 GCA_902795265.1 uncultured Eubacteriales bacterium | reverse complement strand
CCGAGGGACTTGAAGAAGTACTTCATAACATATCCGCCGAATGTGCAGTAGAACGCGATCAGGAAGAACGGTACTACGGTCTGGAGAACACCGTTGAATGTGAATGCAGGGTGGATCTCCTTGTACGCTTCGATAGCAGCCTTCTGCGATTTACGTCCGATAGCGATCTCGGAAAGGATCAGAGGATAACCTACAACTACAAGCAGGATGACGTAGAGAAGCAGAAATGCAAATCCGCCGCCAAGACCCATCTTGTACGGGAATCCCCAGAGGTTACCAAGACCTACTGCGGAACCAAGTGCGGCCATCAGGAATCCGAAATTGGAATTAAACTGGCCTTTGTTCTGTTGTTCCATAACAATACCTCCTTATAAGATTACGCTTACGCGCTTACCAATACATATCTATTATAGGTTCGGGACAATGTGATGTCAACTTGAAAAGGGCTTCACACAATCTTCACAAATGTTAATTTTCTATCAAATTTCAATGGTTTCAAAAACAGTGTGACGCAGCATAGAGCAGTAAAAGAGGGCGGTGAGAACCCGCCCTCAGTGCTTAGTCATGATCAGTCGCCTTTGTATTTAAAATCTCCGTCACGCCAGCCTTTTTCATATTCATAATGCCAGACTTCTTCGACGTGTCTGGTGCCGGTCTGCACCTTTTTGTATACAGCAGGGTGCTGTATAGTTTCATCCCATGCAGCTTTTCCTTCCTGATCTATGACTTTTTGTGTACCTATAGGATTTCCCTGATCGTCATAGACAGTCTCCTCATGAGATATCTCCGGAATGGCATCGTGATGTATAGTTTCAGTCCACGCTGCTTCTACCAATACATTTTCATATATAGGCTCGTCGTGCGCCTTTACATCAATAACTTTCTTTTTGTGATTTTCTCTTTCCTGAAGCCATTTCTTGTAAGCAGCTTCCTTTTCTTTCTTTTTCTGCTCCTTGTTGCTCCACGTACTGAGACCTGTCTCTGTTCCCTTAGTGAAGTAATCGCCGCCTTTCTTTATTACATTTGAAGGCATAGGAGGATAGCTGCCGTTTTTGGCGTTAGGTAGCTGGTTGATGATCTTGCCCCAGAGAGCTGCAGCAGGAGTCGACATTGATGACATCTCTACGTTCTCGTCAGTGCCGATCCAGATCGAAGCCGCATATGTAGGGGTGAATCCATCGAACCAGATATCGTATTGGTCATTTGTTGTTCCTGTTTTGCCGCCCGGCTCAACTCCGGATACAGACATGTATCTGTTGAACTGTACGACTGATTTAAGAACTTCCTGCATGATCCAGGCGACACCTTCATTGATAGCTTCAGACTGTGTCGATTTGCCCTCAAGGAGTACATCTCCGTTGCGGTCAAGCACCTTAGTATAGCAAATCGGGGTGTTTATCTTACCGCCGCCAGGGAAGGCCGCATAAGCAAGAGCCATTTCGAGAGGCTCAACTCCCTGTGTCATGGCACCGAGACCCAGTGCTGCTGGGTTGGCATCGTTTACAGGGTTGCTGAGGTCATCCTGTACTGTGGTAAGACCGAATTTCTTGAGCTGCTCTATAGAATAATCACTGCCGACCTGAAGCACTATCTTGACAGCGCATGTATTTATGGATTTCTGTATCGCAGTCTTGAAATTGTTCTTGCCCGAGAAAGAATTGTTGAAGTTGTTAGGCCAGTATTTGCCTTCGATCTTCGTTCTTTCATCTTCTACGGAAGAGTGGGTAGTAATATAGTCTCCCCATCCCTTTGTACCTTGTTTGTCGATATGGAAGTTTGTAAACTGCCATTTCTTTCCTTCTGATGCAAGCTCGTAGCTCTTCTGAAGGGCTGCACCATATACAGCGAGCGGCTTGATCGATGAACCTGGCTGACGAGGGTTGAGCGATCTGTTGAGTACTTTCTGACCGCCGAACTGACGTCCTCCGACCATCGCCTTGACCTCACCGGTACCTACGCCGACTATAGTCATGGCCGCCTGAGGCTGGCGCTGGCGAGGCGAGAGGGTATATGACTTTCTGGTCAGGTAAACATCATTGCCGTCAATCCTGACTGCTCCTTCATAGTACGGATCTTCAAAGAACGCCTTGTCTATCACGACATTTCCGTTACCGTCAGCTGTTTTGTAAGCAGCAGGTATATTTACATATCCGCCTGCAAGAGAGTAGAGGATATCGTCATCGTCATAGAAGTAGTAGTTCTTAAACTCAATGCTGTAATCTATCGTATCGCCGACTTCGGTCTCGTAGATGTGGAGCTTATGATCTTTCATGATCGTAATGCTTCCGTCACCGTTGACTTTAACATCTCCGTCAGCGCCGCTGAGTTTGAAATCGCCGTCTTTATTGAAGTAATTTGCGTAGTTATAAAGAGCGATCTGTCCGTCGTTGTTCAGGAGGTTTCCGTTGCCGTCCTTTGGAGCTGAAACATAAGGGAAGTTGCTGCCGTCCTGGAATTCCTTGGCGATTACCTCCATAGCTTTGCTGTCAACAGTGGAATAGATCTGAAGCCCCTTTGTATATACGGTACGTTCGGCATCTTCGTATTCCATGCCGTACTCCTCCATAAGATCAGATATGATCGTATCGACGAGATACTCATGGAAATATGAATAGATGCTGCTGCTTGATTTCAGATTAGGCTTGATGAATTCATTGAGTGTCAGATCGTACACATCATCATACTCATCTTTAGTGATAAGCCCCTGGTTGAGCATGAGATCGAGAGCGAGCTGGCGCCTGTCTCTGGCAAGATCGTTTGTAACAACAGTATCAGGTTCTGTAGCAACAACCTCAGAGTCGACAACATCCTGTGCTTCACTCGCGAGCTTGAGCAGCGCGTAGGTATCAGGAGATTGTGGAAGGGCAGCAAGAGCAGCACATTCAACAAGGTCGAGGTCTTTAACGCCTTTTGAGAAATAAGTGCGGGCTGCAGCATTGACACCATAGCAGCCGTGACCGAGATAGATCGTGTTAAGATACGCTTCTATGATTTCCTTTTTGGACAGTGAATGTTCGATCCTGCTTGCATAATACATCTCAAGCAGCTTTCTTTTTATGCTTCTGACACTCTTGGTATCGGCAAGATAAACATTTCGGGCAAGCTGCTGGGTAATGGTACTGGTGCCGCTTATACGTCCGTTGCCTGTCAATGAGGACAGCACAGCACCAATCATACGTGTCCAGTTGAATCCGTGATGTTTCCAGAAAGTTTTATCTTCGAGAGCAACAAAAGCGTCGATCAGGTTTTCAGGCATGTCCTCATATTTGACGATCTTACGGTTCTCTGTATAGAAGACATTATCGATCTGCTTTCCCTGATCATCATAAACTATCGAAGATGTATCGATAGCGGAGTATATGTCTTTATAGTCGTATTTAGGAGCAGTAGCAATTATGCCTGCAGCGAAAAGCATTCCGGCCAGAACACATATGACTCCCACGGCAACAAAATCACGGATCAGCTTGAGGAAGCTGAATCTGTACTTCTTATTCTGTATTCTTTTGCCGTCCTTTACATATGACTTGCCCTTAGTAGGGTCGTAATCTTTATTCTCCTTATAAAAGAGAACCTGCATTACGGATTTTTTGTTCCCGGAAGCTTTCTTCTTCTTTTTTTTCTTTTTCTTCTTCTTGGAAGAAGTCTTCTTTTTTTCAGGCTTTACGGTATTTTCTTTTGATGTTTCAGGCTTATCTGTTTTAGCAGTTTCTTTGTCGGCAGTATTGTCTTTGCTTTCTTTATCTGCCGGCTTTTGTTCCGGATTGTTTTTTTCTTCTTTGATTTCTTGCTTAACTTCTGCTTTTACGTCTTCATTATGATTATGTGCTGATTCTTTTTTCGGCAATTCGGTTTTGACGTCATTTGAATCAGACTTGACGGTATCCGCAACCGGAGCAACTGAGGCTGACGGAGCAGGGGACATTATGATAGTCCGGGCTTCCGTCGGTTTGACTTCTGACTGCGGTGGTACGGAAGCGATTACAGGTCTTTTTTTGCTGTTGGCTTTTTTCAGATCGGGAGAATCAACTTTTTTCCAGGAAAAAGTCTGGGCAGGCGCAGTCTTATCCGTGCTCTGCTCATCAAGATATGAACTGATATCAGTGGACAGTTCGTCAGCAGGGGTCTCAAAGCTGGACAGAAAGTCGTCTATTTCACGTTCTGTATCAGTTCTTTTGTCTCTGTCTGATCTCATCGTTATCCTCCTAGATCCATTGAAATACTCAATAATTTATTTTAGCATAGCTAACTAAAATATTGAAGTATTGCCCTTTGCTTTAATGTAGCAAAGTATAGTGTTTGCAATATCTGAAGCGAATGATCCCTTAGTGCGGATATGTATTATATCGGCCTTGCTGTTCTTAGCCTGAAGATAGGAGCAAGGTGTAAAGAAATTATCTGTAGTCACATCAAGAATCGATTCAGCTGCAGAAGTGTCATTGACTTTTTCGTATGTGGACATGAATGTGCGTGAAAGCTTATTTCTGTCGTTCCTGAAAGCTGCTACTGATGCTGTCTGAGCATAATTGCATTCATAAAGCTCGGCTGCAGCTTTGTTATCATTTAGAATGCGCTCTGTAAAGGAATCGTCTACGCCCTGAATAATTACAGGTATGGTGATCTGCTTCTTGGAGCCTTTGATATCTGCAAGGAAATTTATGCCGTAAATATCTCCGGCCTTTTTTCCTTCGGGAATGGCATCACTTTCAGCGTATCGGTATGCTCCGTTACGAATGGTGTAAAGGATTCCTGTAAGCTTGTCCGTTGTTTCTGCGGTGTAAACTCTTCCCGGTAGTTCTTCACTGTCGTCTATGACTTCATAAGTATAGATGATTTCTTCATCATCTGATGAGTATGCTTTCTCCCAGGCTTTTATGCGCTTATCAATATAGCCTGTGAATGATGAAAGATTATAAGAATTGAGTGTGATAGTGGCTTCCAGAGATACCGGATACATATTGCCGTTGCTGCCGACCTTTATATCAGCGAGCCTGCAGTCGACTGACCTGCTCTTGAGACGTGTAAGGAGACTGCTGAATGCTGACACGGGATCGGGCTGCTTGCTGATGCCGGGGCTGACTACACCTGACTTAATACCGCTTATAGTTATTCTTACGGCTGTATCGCAAGGATTATCTTCGCGATCGGCAGGAATCGAAATCTCGGTCATCCTCTGCTGGAATGACCCTGTGGAGAGGTAATTGGAAGATCCTTTATCAAGATAGATGACCTTGCTTTTTGAACTGAGGTAGTTTTTCTTTATGCCTCTGTATCCTTTTGCAAGACCTTGTTCATCATTAAAGAAAACAACTGTGCGACGACTGGACTCCACGTCTGATAATGCTATTGCAGCAGCTGAAGCGAGAATCTGCGAATTGTCGACAGCTGTCTCATAGTTCAGGCTTACTGCTATCAGGGTAGGAGTAACGTTTTTCTTACGCTTGACGGCCGGACTGTCGAAGATTATGTTGCCATATTTATCTTCTTTATATTCTAGCGAATGCCCGTCAGCCCACTGCTCAATAAAAGTAACAAGCTGCTGCTGATCGGTAAAGCCGCCTGCTTCAGATTCACTGATCTCATCGACAGCAGATTTGAATTCCGAATAGGCTTCTTTATCGAGAAGCTTTGTGCTTTTTGATAGCTGGATCGAAATAAGCGCTGCGACCAGAGCCGCTACGAGGATCAGTGCGATGCGAAACTTGTTATTGCTGAGTAATTTGCCCATATCTAACTCCGAAAACATATATATTCAGCGAATATTATACTCTTAAAAAAGCGTGATTTGAAGAAGATAGGCGGTTTATGAACGGCATTGAAAAATGGGCAAAAAAGTGCTTGCAATGGAATAATGGTTGTGTTACTATAACTAGGCTTGCGAAAGCGAGACTAACTGAGAAAATTACAAGGAGGTGCGGCAAATGTCCAGAAAATGTGAAGTATGCGGCAAAGGTCAGGCATCAGGAAACACTGTTTCTCACTCCAACATCCATACAAAGAGAAAATGGAATGCTAATATCCAGACCGTAAGGATCAACGATAACGGCAGAGTAAGAAAAGCTTCCGTATGCACAAGCTGCCTCAGATCGGGCAAGGTCAACCGTGCCGTCTGATAAAAGCATATTCAAGAGGATGGTCTTGAGCTCCTGGAGCTCGAGGCTTTTTTCTTATATCAGAAAATGTCATAATATGGTTGAGATCAGTTCCGGCGAACAGTACTACGGTATAAGAATATGTCAGTAATAATCAGAAACAATTATGGCGCTATAGCCGTAAATAAAGGCGTAATTGAGCGCATGATAGTCGAAGACATGCTGGGCATGAACGATGCGCTCGTTCTTTCCAATAAAAAAGGCAAACCTATCAAGGAAAAACCGACGCCGTTCATCGACCCTGATTATTTTGATGCCATAGAGGTTTCAGACAAAAAAGATCAGGTAAAGGTCAAGGTATATATCGTTGTTAAATTCGGAAACAATATTTCCGAAACGGCTGACCGCATATTTGACGCGGTGGAGAAAGATTTTGCCATGCTCAGGCTCGATAAACCGGCTGTTATCAGCGTAAAAGTCAGAGGCATATCGGGCATCATGACAGATGAGATCGTAAAGCGCAATATAGATATAGTCAGGAACAACAGCTGAAATGAGCAAATATGCACTCATTGATGACATCTCTTCAATAAAAGGCATAGGTTCCAAAAAGAAGGAACAGCTTTCGGCAGCAGGTATTGAAACGATCGGAGACCTGCTGTCTTATTATCCTGTTAAATATAAAGACAGGCGTCATCTTGTGCGTGCAATGGATGCAGATACGGATAAAGACAGCCTTGTCTGCGGCAGGCTGATAAAGGTGCAGCTCAGGCCGCTCTCCGGCGGAAGGTCTATGACCGAATGCACTCTGAGAGATGAAAGCTGTGTATTTTATGCTGTTTTTTTCAATATGCCGTATCTGAGGAAGACGCTTGCTTCAGGCGAGGATTATGTTCTTTTCGGGCGCATGAGACTCCGTAACGGAAGCCGGGTCTGGACTAACCCTGAATTCAGCAAGGCCGGAAGCGAAAGAGATATAAGAGGAATCTTTCCGGTATACAGACATTCTGCGGGTCTTACAGACATAAACCTCCGGAAATGGGTGATCGAAGCGCTGAACGGCACTGATCTTGAAAATGACTGGATAGGCAGTGACATTACAGATAAGCGCAAGCTTTGCGGAGCGGGATTCGCGTTCCGTAATATCCATTTTCCTGAAAGTGAGAAGCATTACAAAGCGGCGCGCTATCGGCTGATATACGAAAAGCTGCTGATGTATCAGCTTGCAGTAAGGATAAATGCTGCGGATTTTGATGAAAGGTACGGGGATTCTTCAGTTCCGGAACAGGATATGAACGAATTCTATAAAGGGCTTCCGTTCAGCCTGACAGAAGGGCAGGCAAAGTGTATCGGAGATATGATGAGTGATCTCAGCAGCAAAAGACCGATGAACCGACTGATTCAGGGCGACGTAGGCTGCGGGAAAACAGTGGTCGCCGAAGCAGCTATTTACCGCTGTGCAAAGTCCGGTCTTCAGTCAGCGATGATGGCGCCGACCGGAATACTGGCAAAACAGCATTACGAGAGCATAAGCAGAGATCTTTCACCGTACGGGATCAATTGCGGGCTTCTTGTAAGCGGTATGAAGGCTGCCGAAAGAAGGCGTGTGATAGACGATGTCGCATCAGGGCGGATAGATGTGCTTATCGGCACTCATGCCCTTATCCAGAAGGATGTCATGTTCAATGAGCTCGCTCTGGTAATAACAGATGAACAGCACCGGTTCGGTGTTGCCCAGAGAAAAACGCTCATGAAGAAAGGCAGAAGCGTCAATGTCTGCGTAATGAGTGCGACTCCCATACCGCGTACACTTGCCGCTACAGTGTTCGGAGACATGGACTTCAGCATCATAAGATCGATGCCTGCCGGAAGAAAGAAGATCATCACAAGAGCGCTCGACCGCGAAACCCGCGAACGGGCTTACACAGGGCTCAGAAGCGAGCTCGAAAAGGGCAACCGAGCTTATGTGATCGCACCAAGCATCGATACTGACGATGATGAAATGCTCTCCGTACAGAAGCTTTTTGAAGAGATAAAAGAACGCTTTTCGGGATATGGCACAGCGCTCCTGCACGGAAGACTATCTGCAGATGAGAAGGCCTCGATCATGAATGACTTCAAGGAAGGGCGCATACAGATACTTGTTTCTACGATTGTCATAGAAGTCGGTATCGATGTTCCTGAGGCAAGCGTTATCATAATCGAAAACAGCGAACGCTTCGGCCTGGCCCAGATGCATCAGCTGCGCGGACGAGTCGGCAGAAGCGAAAGGCAGTCCTACTGCTATGTGATCAACTACAGCAAGTCGGAATCGGCTGCAGCACGGGCAAAAGCGATGGCAGAGATCAGTGATGGTTTCGAGATAAGCGAGGCCGATTACGAAATGAGAGGTCCCGGCGATGTAATGGGAACGATGCAGTCCGGTACCGCAGCATCAGATGTATTGATGCTGTCGAGATATACAGATATACTTGACGCAGCGATAGAGGACGCAGAAACGATAATGGAGGAGCGGAGTGCAGGTAAATGCCTTACCGACACGGCTTACGCTTATGAGATGATGATGCGTGCAGGCGCGTCAGACAATTCAAATATTATTTAGAAAAGTATGAAAATCACATCAGGAATATATAAATACAGAAACATAGAGGTTCCGAGAGGTATCAGACCTACAACCGAGAAGGTCAGGGAGGCCGTATTCAGTATGATAATGCAGTGGCTGCCCGACGCGGAGGTGCTCGATCTTTTTGCGGGGAGCGGAGCCATGGGGCTTGAAGCTCTGTCAAGAGGTGCCGCGAGGTGCACTTTTGTTGAGTCAAACCGGCAGAACCAGAAAGTACTTGCTGCGAATATCGGCAACTGCGGAGCCGGCGAAATATCTTCGATAGCTGCAAAAGACTTCGAGGCAGCTCTGGCTGATCTGGCCGGAAGGAGAGAAAAGACCGTATTTGATATAGTCATAATCGACCCGCCGTACGAAAGGACTGAGTATTATGTAAGCGCCATGTCAAAACTACAGGAATATGGGCTTATTGATGAAGGCAGTGTAGTGGTTTGCGAGCACTTGTACGATAACAAATTATCCGACACTTACGGAAAGCTTGTAAAATTCAGAGAAAAGAAGTATGGAACGATAGGCGTTGACCTGTTTTCTGTTGATAATAGTGAACCATTTTGCTAATATTCTAAAATAAGTGAGGGTATTATCAATGGAAAGAAAAGCGCTGTACGCGGGTTCATTTGATCCGCTGACCAACGGACATCTCAATATTATCGAACGGGCGGCCAAAATGTATGACTCGCTCACCGTAGCCATTGCCATAAATCCGCATAAGACGGGCTTTTTTACTGTTGAAGAAAGAGTTCAGATCGCAAAAGAAGTCACGAAACACATTCCGAATGTTAAAGTCGACACTTTTGAAGGTCTTCTCGCGGATTATGTGAACGAGAACGGTTTCATTGCATATGTAAGAGGCCTCAGAGCTACTACCGACTTTGAAAACGAACTTCAGATGGCGCAGATGAACGCCAGACTCTTTACCGGAGAGACCGAAACAATCTTCCTCATGACCGATCCTCAGTATTCCTTTATCAGTTCCAGCCTTATAAAAGAAGTTGCTTCGCTGGGCGGAAGTGTCGAGGGCCTCATAGCTCCGTATACTTCTGAGAGGATCAAAGAAAAACTAAGTAAATAATATGGAACGGCTAGGCCGGGCATTATCAGATAAAATGGAGGAACAAAAATGAACGACGACAGCATCAAATTAATGTCTCTTCTCGAAGAACTTGAAGATCTCATTTCGTCTTCTAGCAAGATGCCTTTCTCAGAAAAAGGAATTATCGATCTTGATGTAGCTCAGAAGATCATCGAGGATATCCGCGCAAATCTCCCTCGTGACATCCAGCAGGCCAGATGGCTCGATCAGGAGAGAGACCGCATTATCAGCGATGCCAAGAAAGAATACAACAGGATGATCAACGAGGCTAAAGACCAGGTTGAGTATCTTGTAAACAACAATAATATTTACAAGGACGCGCAGAGAAGAGCTGATGCGATTCTTAAGGAAGCTGAGAACCACGCTAATTACATGAAGTACAGATCGTATGAGTACATCGATCAGCTGCTCTATGATATGCAGACGGACATCGCAAGCGTCAGCGGATCATATATCCAGCCTATGACTGAGTACTTCAACCAGATGTTCTCCAACATCAATGCAAAGGTCAACCAGAACCGTCAGGAGATGAAGACTCTCGCAGAGAGAGTACGCCTTGGCGATCAGCCTGCAGCAGAAGCTCCTGCAGCTGAGACCGAAGAATAATAAACGATTCTGAATGAGATATCGACGGGACCTGCCTCTTTGGGCGGGTCCCTGTTTTCTGACAATGATCAAAACGACAGGGATAACAGCTGAATATGACCCTCTTCATAATGGGCATGTCTATCTGATCGAGCAGGCACGGGCCCTGACTCAGTGTGACGCGATAGCAGTTGCGATGAGCGGCGATTACGTTCAGAGAGGTGAGCCTGCAATGCTCGATAAATGGACAAGGTGCAGAATGGCTCTCGATGCGGGAGCCGATCTTGTCGTGGAGATACCGGTCCAGTTCTGCCTCGGAAATGCGGCTCAGTATGCTTCAGCTTCAGTCAGCCTGCTTGAAGCACTGGGGTGCAGTCAAATCGCTTTCGGAAGCGAGAGCGGTGATGTTGAACTTCTTAAAAATACGGCACACTTTCTGGTTGAAGAAAAAGAAGCGATAGATGCCCGCATATCCGAGCTCATAAAGGATGGTATCAGCTACCCGGCTGCAAGGGCCCAGGCGTACTGGCTCGCTCAGGATCTGAGCGGATCGGCCATGCTTCCGGGAGAAGCGGATATCCTCTCAAGTCCGAACGATATACTGGCATTGGAATACATAAAGAACATGAAGTCGGCTGAGCCTGTCTGCGTAAAAAGGCAGGGCGCTGGTTACAGCGAAGGGTTTGATGAAAGCATGCAGTTCCAGAGTGCCAGCGCAATAAGGGAAGCTGTCAGGGACGGATCTTTCAGTGAGACTGTGAAACAGTATATGCCTGAGACAGCGTATAAAGCGCTTTGCGATGGGACAAAGACTTTTAATGACGACTGGGTAAGTCTGCTGAAGTATGCCGCGATGAGCATTTCCGCAGAGGCTGCTGAAGACCTTCCGTCAGCGGGAGAGGGCCTCGGAGGCCTGATAAAGACATCTGCCCGCGATAACAGCAGCTGGGAAGAGATCGTTCTCGGCGCTAAGTCAAAAAGATATACATATACAAGAATATCGAGACTTTGCATGCAGATGATCCTGGGTATCAGGCGAAGCATGTACAGCATGGAATCGCCGGCCTATGTCAGAGTGCTGGGATTCAGCGACAAGGGCAGGGAGCTGCTCTCCGGCCTTAAAAAAGAGGGCTGCGTATTGCCTGTAATTACTAATATAAATAAAGAAGCATCCAGGCTGTCTGAAGACGCGCGCAGGATGCTTGACCTGGATGTGTTTGCAGCAGATATTTACAATATGATAACAGGCCGAGGAAAGGAACTCTCTGATCACGTAATGAGACCGGTGATAAAATAAAAAACCGCCGATCAAATGATCAGCGGTCTGTTGGTCGGGGTGACATGATTTGAACATGCGACCTCTTCGTCCCGAACGAAGCGCTCTACCAAACTGAGCCACACCCCGTAATTCGCAACACAGATAAGATAGCACAATCTTATAAACAAATCCATAGGTTTTATTGAAATTTTTTTTAAAATGCCAAGAAATTATCTAATCAAAACCGTTGACAAGGCAAGAGCCGATGAATATAATGAATCGGTGCGATAAGATAATCACAGATAAAAACAAATTTGTACATATAAGGAGGTGTCGACACATATAAGGAGGTGTCGACAGTGGCAGTACCTAAGAGGAAAACATCACAGGCTAAGACCAGCGGCAGAAAGGCTGCTAACATGAAGAAGAGCATGACCGGACTTTCGATCTGTCCTCAGTGCCATGAGCCAAAACTTCCACACAGAGTATGTCCTACATGCGGTTATTATGACGGCAAGGACGTTGTAAACGCAGAGTAGTGGAAATTGATCAATGATGATTGAACGGAGTCCCTTTCAGGGACTTTTGTTTTGCTCAAAAACTCGTTACAAAATCAACATATTGTAGTATAATTGATTGAATTTATACATTATATATGGCAGAGGAAAAACAATGGCACAGACTACAGGCAGCAGCGGAAACAAACGCGGTCCGGTCAGACCACCGGGCAGCAAGAACAAACCTAAGACTTCATCTTCAGGTTCATCTTCGCGTACAGGCAACCCTACAAAACAGGAAGTGCTCGATGAGATAAAAAGAAGAAGCGATCGCGAAAAGAGAAACAATGACGTTATCTGGAGCATCACTCTGATAGCAGTCGGTCTGTTTCTCTTCTTTACCGTGGTGATGGATACAACGGGAAGCTTCGGCATGAAAGTCCACGACATCTGTAACGGCTTGTTCGGAAAGATGGCTTACGTGCTTCCTTTCCTGGTATTTATTTTCGCGTTCCTGCTTCTTTCGGGCAAGCTGAGCCATATAAGCACCAGAACGGGAATATTCAGCCTGCTCATTTTTGTAAACTTATGCGTTCTTAATTCTTACCGGTTTATCGACCCTGAGAATATCGGTTTCGGTTTTAAAGATATAGTTGATTTCTATATTTACGGAGTTGACGGAAAGAAGGGCGGGGTCATAGGCATGGAGATCGGATCCATACTTGCCAAGCTCTTCGGTATGCCGGGACTTCTCATTATATCCATAACCGTTCTGCTCATATCGATATTCATGGTAGCAAATACCCCGATATCGCGACTCTTTGCAAAGATCAGCAGCAAGAGGGAACAGAATCAGATACTTAAAGAAATCGAAAACGATGAACGCAGAAGGCTCTCCGAATCCGAGATACGCACCGCGGTAGCATCTGATCCGTCGATTTCCGGGGATGCAGAAGAAAAACAGCCATTCTGGAAATCCATTCTGAGCGGCATCATGAGAGAGGAACCTGCTGATGTCACGGAACCTCCGGCAGCGGCTCCGGCTCCGTCGGTAGATGATATACCGAAGCCATTCAGCAGCGGTGCATCCGCTAACCGTTCAGAAAAACTTGACTATACACAGATCATCAATACTCCTGTGCCGGCAACAGACAAAAAACTCAGCAGAGGGACTCTTTTCGGAAAGATGAAGAGCATATTTGCCGGTATCGACAGTGAAACCGGTGAAAACATAACTTCCGAAAATCTTAAAGAACCGGGAACTGTAGGAATGAACGGTGAAAAACCTGCGGCAAGAAGTGTTTATTCCGACAGCAGGAATTTCGATTCCGATGATGAAGACTTCGGATATCCCGGCCGCAAGAGAAGTTCTGCCAAGCCTGCCGTAAGGACCGGTATGGGGCTTGGTGATCCTGACGAGATAGTTCATTCCGGATCATATGGCCTTGACGGACACGATAAGTCAGGTGCCAAGATATCGACCGGCCTGGTGCCTGAAGAGCCTAAAGTTGAGGTCAGCAGCAGAAAACCTGCCGCACCTAGAACTAAGACAGCTGCAGCCGCACCTGCGCCTGCACCGGAAGTTGAAGCTGCAGTCCCTGATGCTGATGATGCCGCGATCGCAGCCGGATTCAGTGCTTCTACTGAAGATTCACAGTACGAGCTGCCTCCGGTAAGCCTGCTCAAGAAAGATACAAGCTCCAAGCAGATCGTGAGCGATGTGCAGCTCAGGGAACGCGCAGAGCTCCTCGAACAGACACTCAATAACTTCGGCGTTGACGCCAAGGTGCTGAAAGTTACTCAGGGCGCTTCGGTAACAAGATACGAAGTACAGCCTGCTGTGGGTGTAAAGGTGGCAAGCATCACAAGGCTCTCAGATGATATAGCTCTCAACCTCAGAGCTAAGAGCATACGTATCGAGGCACCTATACCGGGTAAGGCAGCTGTAGGTATCGAAGTCGAAAACGATAAACCGGCACCGGTGCTTATCCGCGAACTGATCGACTCAGATGAATTCAGAGAAGCCGATTCGATAATCGAATTCGTAGTCGGTAAAGACATTTCCGGAAACAATATCGTAGCCGACCTTGCTGACATGCCGCATCTTCTTATCGCGGGAGCTACCGGATCAGGTAAGTCGGTCTGCATCAACTCGATAGTTACGAGCTTCCTTTACAGAGCACGGCCGTCAGAGCTTAAGCTCATCATGATAGACCCTAAGGTCGTTGAACTTGGTAATTATAACGGAATACCGCATATGCTCACGCCGGTCGTTACAGACCCGCGTAAGGCGTCGAGAGCTCTCGCCATTGCTGTCGAAGAGATGGATAAGAGATACGAGCTCTTCGCTGAACACAATGTAAAAGATCTCCGATCGTACAACGAGCTCATGAGAGCAGATCAGAGATATGCAGACTGCAAGCCGCAGATAGTAATAATCATAGATGAGCTTGCCGACCTCATGATGGCTTCGCCGTCTGAAGTCGAAAACTCGATCTGCCGTCTGGCTCAAAAGGCCAGGGCTGCCGGCATGCATCTCATCGTTGCTACCCAGAGGCCTTCGGTAGACGTTGTTACCGGTCTTATCAAGGCAAACATTCCGTCCAGGATCGCGTTCAGCGTAGCTTCGCAGTTTGATTCGCGAACGATCCTCGACATGGCCGGTGCCGAGAAGCTTCTCGGAAAGGGCGACATGCTGTTCTCGCCTGTAGGCTCCACTAAGCCTTACAGAGTACAGGGCCCGTACATTTCCGAAAAAGAGATCGATAAGGTGATCAGGTTTGTCAAGAAAGAGGGCGGAAACCCTGATTACGATGAAGAGATAAAGAGCGCTATAGAGAATGCCGACAAGAAGTCAAGTAAGGAACCGCAGGATGAACTGACGGAAGACGCTATCGCTTTCATCTTCAAATCAAAGCAGGCTTCCGTATCGATGCTTCAGAGGCGTTTCCGCATCGGTTATAACAGAGCGGCAAGAATCATAGACGAAATAGAAGAAAAGGGTATTATCGGGCCTTCAGACGGCTCCAGGCCTCGCCAGCTGCTTATAACCGAAGATGAGTACTACGGCGGATACGATGACACTCAGGCAGAGTCTGAGCCTGCACCGGAACCTGAACCGGAACCGGTCAGGGCAAGCAAACCTGCAGCAGTGCATGAGGTGCCTGAATACGAAATGGCTCCTGAAGACGATGGACTCAGTACACACGACGGTCTTACGCATACTAAAGCCATGGACTCTTTCAACTCACTACCGGAATCTGTCAGACGAATGGTAATGGATGCTGACAGTGAAAGCGACTATTAATAATGAAAGTATTTATTGACACATACGGATGCGCTAAAAACGAATATGACTCCCAGGTGCTGGCCGCAAACCTTATTGATAAGGGATGCAGCATCGTTGATGACACACGCGATGCTGATGTGCTGGTACTTAACACCTGCGGATTCATAGAAGACGCCAAAAAAGAATCCATAGACAGGATCTTTGAACTGATAGGTGAGCGCGGAAACAACAAAAAGCTTATCGTGACAGGATGCCTTTCCGAGCGCTATCACAAAGAACTCGCCGAAGAGATGCCTGAGGTGGACATGTTCTTCGGAGTCAATGATTATGACCGTATCCCTGATATCATTCTGTCTGACGCAGATCAGAAAGATGCTGACGCGGATAAGGTCGGATGTGTTCTCGATCCGCTGCCATACCGCAGAAGAATGTATGACGAAGATGCTTTCTTCGGCTACCTTAAAATAGCCGAAGGCTGTTACAATGCCTGCAGTTTCTGCGCAATACCGGGCATCAGGGGCAAGTTCAGATCCAAGAAGATCGAGGATTGCGTGCATGAAGCTGAAGATATGGCTGCAAACGGCGTAAAGGAGCTCATACTTATAGCCCAGGACACATCGCAGTACGGACGCGATCTGTACGGAGAAGTCAGGCTGCCTGAACTTCTGCACAGGCTTTGCAAGGTGGAAGGCATCGAATGGATAAGATTGATGTATGTTTACGATAATGGTATTACTGACGAACTTATTGATGCCATCGCAAGTGAACCAAAAGTATGTAATTACATCGATATGCCTATCCAGCACATATCGGATCATGTGCTTGACCGCATGAGAAGGCGCTCGAGCGGAGACTCGATCAAGGCTGTGATCGCAAAGCTTAGAGAAAGGATCCCTGATGTACATATCAGGACCACTCTGCTTGTCGGATTCCCGGGTGAAACCGGCAGCGATATGGATGAGCTGATCGACTTTATTGACAATTACGATATCGACAGGCTGGGAGCATTTGCATTCTCGGAAGAAGAAGGTACGCCTTCATTTGACATGGACGGCAAGATCCCCGAAGAAGAACGCCGTGCAAGGCGCGATATCGTTATGGAACACCAGCTTGCTGTCAGCGAAAAACTCAACGAGCGCAAGATCGGCAAGGTATATGAAGTCATAGTTGATGAGATCCTTGAGATCGACGCCAACGATGTAGTAGAGGACTTTGATAATGTTGACGAAAGTGTTCTGGAAAACCTTGTCAACACGTATTCGGGCCGCACAAGATACGATGCGCCTGAAATTGACTGTGCTGTTACTTTTACATCAAACAGGATGGATATCATGCCGGGCGACATTGTAAAAGTCCTGATTACTGATACATATGAATACGATCTCGAGGGAACGGAGGTAAATGAATGAATCTTCCAAATAAACTGACTGTAATTCGTATGGCCGCAGTGCCGTTTTTCATCGCAGCGTATCTTCTTAAGATGTTTCCTGCTGCACTTGTGATTTTTATCGCAGCTTCCATAACGGATTTCTTTGACGGAAAGATTGCCCGTGAACGCGGACTTGTTACAAATTTCGGAAAGATCATGGACCCGCTTGCGGATAAGATCCTTGTATATTCGGCATTATGCCTCTTCATCGAATCAGACATAATCGCTGCATGGATGCTCATACTTATTCTTGCCCGTGAATTCGTCGTTGCCGGAATGAGAACTGTTGCGGCTTCAGAGGGCACAGTCCTTGCAGCAGGCATGTCAGGAAAAATAAAGACAGTACTTCAGATGGTTGCGGTCATCGTATTCCTGCTGGCACTTTGCCTTGGAGATAAAGGGGCGATGGTTATGAAAGCGGGCAGTATTATCTTTTATGCTTCTCTCGTCATGACTGTATATTCAGGAACCGAGTACGTATTAAAGAACCGCGGAGTATTCAGACAGTAAGCAGGGAGGGATGTTCAGTTGAAAACTTCGATACTTGCTGTAGGAACAGAACTTCTTTTTGGTCAGACTGTAAACACTAATGCGGCATTTCTTTCGGAAAACCTCAATCACATGGGGTTTGATGTCATGTATCACTTTGTGGTGGGGGATAATCCTGCAAGGCTCAAGGCAAAGCTGGCTGAAGCTTTTTCAGACACAGACCTCGTGATACTGACCGGAGGGCTTGGACCAACTCAGGATGATCTCACTAAAGAGATCGTTGCTGAATACATGGGCAGAGGCCTTTACAGAGATGACGAGGTAGTGGAGCAGCTGAAAGGCTTTTTTGAGAAGCGCGGCCATCACATGGCTGAAAACAATATGAAACAGGCTTATCTGCCTGAAGGATGCACTCCGTTTTATAACGCTTCCGGAACTGCGCCGGGTTTTGCTCTGAATGTCGACGGTAAAACGGCGATATGCCTTCCGGGACCTCCGCGTGAGATGAAGTGGCTCTGGGATAACGGCGTAAAAGAGTATCTGTCTCATTTTATGGGCAAAAAGATGTTCTACCGCATAATCCACACCATCGGAATCGGTGAATCCGATCTCGAGACAGTGCTTATGCCGGTCATTGACGGCCAGACTGATCCTACTGTTGCTACTTACGCAAAAGAAGGCGAATGCAATCTGCGTGTAGCTTCGCAGAGAGACACACTCGAAGAAGCCGAGGCCGCTGTCGATGAAATGGTAAAGCGTGTCGATGAGCTGGTGGGAGATTATATTTACAGCTACGACGATGAAAATCTCAATGAGGTAGTCGTACGTCTGCTCAAACAGAAGGGGCTTAAGATCACCTCTGCCGAATCGTGCACGAGCGGACTGTTCCCGGCAGCTATAACTGATGTTGCCGGTGCTTCCGAGGTTCTGTCATCGGCATACATCACATATTCAAATGAAAGCAAAATCAAAGAACTTGGAGTTCCGGCCGAACTCATAGACAAGTACGGCGTCGTCAGCAGCCAGGTGGCGGAAGCCATGGCGGCCGGCGCAAAAGCACGTTCGGGAGCTGATATAGCAGTTTCAGTTACCGGATACGCAGGGCCTGATGCCGATCCGGGGCACTCAGCCGGAGAGGCTTACATTGGTTATGCCATGGGCGATGAGACCGGGTTCTATGCTGTCAATACTTCAAGAAATGACCGCAAATGGAACCGCAGATATATAACTCTGAGAATGCTGAGGGCAGTTTATCTGCTGATCAGATAAACAGGGTCCGGTACATAAAAAAAGTGCTGATACACGAAAAAAGGTCAATAATTGCAGGAATAAGTGCTCCTGTTGTTCGACAAGACAGAGCATGAGGAAATATAATATTGACAGAGCAAGTTTAACGCAGTACTATAAATAAGAACAAGCGTTCTATTATTTTACAACGGAGGCAATATGGCTATTCAGAATGCAGGCAGCGCTGAAAGCGCGGCAAAAGAAAAGGCTTTACAGCAGGCTCTCGATCAGATCCAGAAGCAGTACGGAAAAGGAGCTATCATGAGGCTCGGAGAGTCCGGCCCTGTAAGCAATATAGATGTGATCTCAACAGGTTCGGTGAGCCTTGACTTCGCTACCGGAGTAGGCGGTTATCCGAAGGGCCGAATCATTGAGATATATGGTCCTGAATCATCGGGTAAAACTACACTGACACTCCATGCAATTGCTGAAGCACAGCGCAACGGCGGGCAGGCAGCGTTTATCGATGCCGAGCATGCACTCGATCCGGTATACGCCAGAAATCTTGGCGTTAATGTAGATGAGCTTCTGGTATCTCAGCCTGATACCGGAGAACAGGCTCTCGAGATCTGCGAGATGCTCACAAGAAGCGGAGCAGTCGACATCATCGTTATCGACTCCGTAGCTGCCCTTGTTCCTAAAGCAGAGATCCAGGGCGAGATGGGCGACTCTCATGTAGGTCTGCAGGCAAGACTCATGTCGCAGGCTCTTCGTAAAATCGCAGGTGCTATCAACAGAACCAGCACATGCGTCATCTTCATCAACCAGCTCAGAGAAAAGATCGGCGTCATGTTCGGAAATCCTGAAACGACTACGGGCGGACGCGCACTTAAGTTCTATGCCTCAATGAGACTCGATGTAAGAAAGATCGACACTATCAAGAAGGGTGATGAAGTTTACGGAAACCGCACCAGAGTAAAGATCGTCAAAAACAAAGTCGCTCCTCCGTTCAGAAAGGCTGAATTCGATATCATGTACGGAACCGGCATTTCTCTTTCGGGAGACATACTCGATCTTGCTTCTGATGTAGGCATCATCGACAAATCCGGTTCATGGTACAGCTATAAAAATGAAAGGATCGGACAGGGCAGAGAAAACGTCAAGGCATATCTTGAGGCTAATCCTGACGTGCTCGAAGAGGTCCGCGGCAAGCTGATGGACCATCTGCTCGGCAATGAAGATGACGGTTCCCTCAAAGTTGACGAAGACGGAGTTGTAATCGACTGATATCTGTTAAAAATTAATTGAAATTTTAAAAATTCCTTCTTGACCTTGCAATCGCAATGTAGTATCATTTTCTGCGGTTAACCGCGCGGAGCGGGTTTTTTAAGCGTAAGCACCCAAACTCCGGCGAGTCTGGTTTAAGGAGGAATTTGATATTATGTATGCTATCATCAAGACAGGTGGCAAGCAGTACAGAGTACAGCAGGGCGACGAGTTCAGAGTAGAGAAACTCGATGCTAACGTAGGCGACAAGGTCGTATTTGACGAAGTCGTAGCTGTAGGCGGAGACAAGCTTGTTGTCGGCACACCATTCGTAGAAGGCTGCTGCGTAGAGGCTGAGGTTCTCGAGCAGGGCAAGGCTTATAAGGTCATCATCTACAAGTACAAGGCTAAGAAGGATTACAGACGTAAAAACGGTCACAGACAGCCATACACACTGGTTAAGGTAACCGGAATCGGCGCTTCCGCAGAGAAGAAGGCCGCTAAGGCTGAAGAGCCTGCAAAGGAAGAAGCTAAGGCTGTTAAGGTCAGTGCTTCGATGAAGAAAGACGAGCTTCTGGCAGTTGCAAAAGAGATGGGAGTTGAAGTAGACGCTAAGGCTACAAAGGCTGACATCATCGCTGCTATCGAGGCTAAGTAATTTAGAGGAGGAAGCAAGATGTCAAGTAAAAAAGGAGTAGGAAGTTCCAAGAACGGCAGAGACTCCGAGGCGAAAAGACTTGGACTCAAGGTAGGTGCCGGTGAATATGTAAGCGCAGGAAGCATCCTCATGAGACAGAGAGGAACAAAGTTCGGAGATGACACTCTGTTTGCTAAGATCGACGGAACAGTTAAGTTCGAGAGATACGACAAGAAGAGAAAGCAGATCAGCGTTTACAGCAAAGAAGCATAAGGCTTATGGCTCCTGCACATGTTGTGGGAGCCAGTTTTATTTATTCAGAGATATATGTTTGTTGACAGAGCAGAAATAACGATTATATCGGGTAAAGGCGGCAATGGTGCTGTTACTTTCCGCAGAGATCCTTATGTGCCTGACGGCGGTCCGGACGGAGGAGACGGCGGAAACGGCGGCAGCGTTATTTTCGTTGCTGATAAAAATCTCCGTACTTTGATGGATCTCAAGTACAAGAGAAAATATCAGGCTGAGAACGGCCAGCCCGGAATGAAGAGAAAACGCTTCGGCAAGAAAGGCCAGGATCTTTATATTAAAGTGCCGGTAGGCACCATGATCATCGATAAAGAAACCGGTCACCTTATGAAAGATCTCATCAAAGACGGTGACTCAGTCGTAGCAGCTAAAGGCGGAAGAGGCGGCAGAGGGAATGTGCACTATAAAAGCAGCATAAGGCAGGCGCCTAATTTCGCGGAAGCAGGCGGCCCTGCAAAGTCAAGAGAGGTAATACTCGAGCTAAAGCTGATCGCAGATGTAGGCCTTCTCGGTTTCCCAAATGTTGGAAAATCCACTCTTCTTTCAGTCTGCACCAATTCGAAGCCGAAAATCGCAGGCTACCACTTTACTACGATAGATCCTAACCTGGGAGTTGTGTACCTTCACGATACAAGCTTTGTAATGGCTGATATCGCCGGCATCATCGAGGGCGCATCACAGGGTGCCGGTCTCGGTTTCAAGTTCCTCAAGCATATCGAGAGAACAAAGGTGCTTATCCATGTGGTCGACGTGTCAGGCTCAGAGGGCAGAGACCCTATCGAAGACTACAAAAAGATAAATGCGGAGCTTGAGCAGTTCGATCCGCAGCTTGCGAAGAAACCGCAGATAGTTGCTGCAAACAAGATCGATCTGGTCAGCGATCAGGAGAAGTATCAGGAGTTCATGGATTTCATGGCTGCCGAGGGGCGCGAAGTCTATCCGATAAGTGCCGCTGCAAGGCAGGGAATCGACGAGCTGATGAACGCGGCTCTTCTGGGCGTTGAGAACTATGTTGAACCTGAAGGCGAGCCTATGGTGATGTTTGACTTTGAGGCAGACGAAAATGAGGCCGACTACAAAGTCGTCACAGCTTATAAGGATGAAGACGGATCATATGTGCTTGAAGGAAAGCAGCTGATGAAGATCTTCAATTCAACTAATTTCACGGACAGCGGCTCCATCAGATATCTATATAACTACATAGTTAAACAGGGCGGAATCACTCTGCTTAAAGAGCTCGGACTGAAAGAAGGAGATACCGTAAGGATCGAAGACTTCGAGTTCGAGTACACAGAAGACTAGCAAAACTTTTTCCAGCATTTTCTGCACTTTTTAAGACAAAAGACAAATGCTCAAAAATACAATGACCGGAAAACCGGTCATTTTTTGTTGCTTTAAGGGCAAATCCTGTTTGTTTTCATACGATTTGTTAAGCATTATGCATGTTTGCCCCTAAAAGGGACTATCCTTATACTGACAGCATTAGACAAGAGAGGTGAATAACTGATGGCGGATAATGTTGTCATAAAAATTAAAGATGCTCTGAATGGACTTGTAAGAGACAAACGGACACTCGTAAAACTCCTTACTGTAGCACTCATATTGCTTCTTGCTGTTTTTATGAGAGTTTATAACGCAGAAAAGTCTGATGTGACGATTGAATCGGCAGATCCTGCGGAGGAACTTGAAAGCAGCGATGAAAGTGAAGCGGTGACACAGATTCTTTTTGTGGACATCGGGGGAGCAGTAGAAGAACCGGGAGTATATCAGGCAGCGCCGGGCACACGTCTGTATGAGGTGATAGAGATGGCGGGCGGACTGACTGAAGATGCAGATACCGACAGTGTCAACAGGGCCTCTTTTGTCGAAGACGGACAGAAGATAATAATACCCGAGAAAGGAAGTGGTAATACAGAAGGCACATCATCGGCATCTCCGGCAGCATCATCAAATGCCGGAACCGGTCTTATAAATATCAACACAGCTTCCGCTGACGAACTTAAAACGCTTAATGGAATCGGAGATGCTATGGCCGGGAGGATCATCGAGTTCAGATCTGCGAATCCTTTCAAAAGCATTGAAGACATTATGTCAGTTGAGGGTATAGGCAGTAAAACATATGAAAAAATCAAAGATCAGATCACGGTTTGAAAAGGAGTTGAGTATGATTTACGTCGATCCAACAGAAACTAAATTAATGGAAGAACTTGTAAAAGAACTTAACGAATTCAACAGTTATATAAGAAACGGCAGTATTCCTTACGGCCGGGATTTAGTTAAGGGCAATATTTTTTTCGCATTTAATCCTGAATTGAAAAGAGACAGAGATTTTTACAGAAGCAATATGGAACTGATAAAAGATATCAATTTTTTTCTGGATGAAAACTGCTTTAGTGTAAAGTACCATGGATTTTCTTTCATCAGAGACTCTCTGTGTATCGTTGCTGATTATGAAAGTCTTGACATCTGTCTGACGAAAGATGTTTATCCGTATATAGCAAAAAAATACGAAAACATGAATGTTTCCAAGGTTGAACACTGCATCAGAAACGCGATCAGCAATGCGTACGACACCGTAAAGACGAAGTACCCTGACAGAGACTGTCTTATGAACAGCTTCGATGAGAAACCTACAACTAAGAAGTTTCTGCTCCGAGCTGTTCAGGAAATCGAAAGCAGGCTTTTCGAAGAGATGTATCATTGAAACACCATGCATTTTCTGTTAGCATAAATTCTGTATTGAAAAACTGACAGAAAGGCATGAATCATATGGAAAAAGCTAAACTTGACAGGATCAACGAACTTGCGCACAAGTCTAAAGCAGAGGGCCTGACAGATACTGAAAAGGAAGAGCAGAGGCTTCTCAGACAGGAATTCCTTGCCGAAATCAGAGCGGATGTACGTGCATCGCTTGAATCCATTGAATTTGTTGAGGAAACAGTTGAAACAGCAGAAACAACTAGTGAATTTCTCAGCTGAAAATGATATAATAAATGGAAATTTTGCGGACAAGGAGAAGGATATGAAAAACCTCGGAGTAAATGAAATAAGAGATATGTTCAGGGATTTCTTTGTGAGCAAAGACCACTATGCAGGTGGCTCGGCTTCACTTATCCCTCGCAATGATAAAAGCCTGCTTATAATCAACTCCGGTATGGCTCCGCTTAAGCCATACTTTGCCGGTGTTGAGACACCTCCAAAAAAGAGGATGACGACCTGCCAGAAGTGCATCAGAACAAACGACATTGAAAATGTCGGAAAGACAGCACGTCACGGTACATTCTTTGAGATGCTCGGCAACTTCAGCTTCGGCGATTATTTCAAGAAAGAGTCGCTTCAGTGGGGCTGGGAGTTCTGTACCGAGTGGCTCGAGATGCCTAAAGATAAGCTCTGGGCTACGATCTATGAAGATGACGATGAAGCCTTTGAAATCTGGCGTGATATCATCGGAATGCCTGAAGAAAGAATCGTACGTCTCGGAAAAGATGATAACTTCTGGGAAATCGGTCTCGGTCCATGCGGACCGTGCTCCGAAATCTATTACGACAGAGGACCGGAATGGGGATGCGGCAAGCCTGACTGCAAGCCGGGCTGCGACTGCGACAGATATCTCGAGTTCTGGAATCACGTATTTACACAGTTCGACAGGCAGGAGGACGGATCATATCCTAGACTTGCTCATCCTAACATCGATACCGGAATGGGTCTCGAAAGACTTGCCTGCATCCTGCAGGGCGTTGACTCGATTTTCGATGTAGATACCGTAAAGTTCATTAGAGATGCGATCACTGAAATGGCCGGCGTTGAATACCAGGCAGGCAATCACAGTGTAGATGTCAGCGTCAGGATCGTAACTGACCATCTCAGATCCATGACATTCATGATCGCTGACGGAATTCTGCCAAGCAATGAGGGCAGAGGCTACATCCTGAAGAGGATCATCAGAAGAGCTGCAAGACACTGCAAGCTCCTCGGCATCACACAGGCAAATCCTCTTGTTGAACTTGCTGAAAGCGTTGTCAAGACGTCAGGTGAAGCTTATCCAGAGCTTGTTGAAAAGCATGATTACATCATGAAAATCATCAAGATCGAAGAGGACAACTTTGCCAAGACTCTCGACAGAGGCGTTGAGATCCTTGACGGATACATGGCAGACATGGATGCAAAGGGCGAAACCGTACTGGCCGGAGATCTTGTTTTCAAGCTCTACGATACATACGGATTCCCTCTCGAAGTTACACAGGAGATCCTTGAAGAAAAGGGCAAGGGTGTAGATGTCGACGGATTCAATGAGCACATGAAGGCTCAGAAAGAACTTGCCAGAGCCAATCAGAGAGATACTGAAGGCGATGCCTGGAGAGATGCTTCTGAATACAGTCATTTCGAACCGACGGTATTCCTCGGATATACAGAAGAAAAGGCTGATTCGAAGGTTCTGTATGTCGGTAACTTTGATGAAAACCGCAAGTTCATCATATTTGAGTCGACACCGTTCTATGCTACAAGCGGTGGACAGGTGTATGACACAGGTGTTGTAAAGCACGGAAGCGATGAGCTCAGAGTCGTTGATGTTGTCAAGGAAAACGGCATTTATCTCCATGTAATCGATCCGCAGGACACTGGTCTTGCAATGGGTATCAAGGCAGGCGATGAAGTCAGCCTCGAGATCGACAGCATCAGAAGACATCAGATCGCAAGAGGCCACTCGGCAACACACCTTATGCAGCAGGCTCTCAGAGACGTTCTGGGCGACCATGTTATGCAGGCCGGTTCATATGTTGATGACAACTATCTGAGATTCGACTTCAACCACTTCCAGCCTATGACTGCAGAAGAAATCCGCAAGGTTGAGGATATCGTCAACGAAAAGGTCGACGAGTATCTGCCTATCAAGATGGAAGAAATGCCTATCGAGGAAGCCAAGAAGCTCGGCGCTATGGCTATCTTCGGTGAAAAATACGGCGATATCGTAAGAGTTGTCAGCATGGGTGACTACAGCATCGAATTCTGTGGCGGTACTCATATCGACAATACCGGTAAGGTCGGCGGATTCAAGATCATCAGTGAAAGCGGAATCGCAGCCGGTGTCAGACGTATCGAAGCCATTACAGGTTCAAAGGTTATCAGCTACCTCGAAAGCAAGCAGGCTACTATCAGCAATGTCGCTGCAGCACTCAAGTCGAGCGAATCCGATCTGACAAGAAAGGCTGCACAGGTAATGGCAGATATCAAAAACCTTGAATCTACCATCAAATCTATCAAATCAGATAAGATTAGCAGCTCGGTTGATGATATAATTGCATCAGCAAAGGAAATCAACGGCGTCAGACTGATTGCAATGAAGTTCGAAGATACAGATATCGATCAGCTCAGAAGCATTTCAGATGCCGTTAAGGAAAAGGCAGATAACGTGATCATGGTATTGGCTGCTGTCAACGACGGAAAAGTCACGTTTATCGTTTCAGTCAGTGAGGATCTTATTGGTAAGGGCTGGCATGCCGGCAAGCTTATCAAAGACATTGCCAAAGCTGCAGGAGGCGGTGGCGGCGGAAAGGCCAATATGGCTCAGGCCGGCGCTAAAGATCCATCAAAGGTAGATGCAGCGTTTGCGAAAGCCGAGGAACTCATAGCAGGCTAACATCTAAGGAGGGACACAATGAGCAAGAATACTATTATGTTCGAAGGGTTCAAGGACAGTCAGCTTAATAAAAAAGAAGCTCTTGTAGAGATCTATTCTGCGCTTACTGACCGTGGCTACAATGCCATTGATCAGATCGTAGGATATCTCACTTCCGGAGATCCTTCATATATCACAAGCCATAACAATGCCAGAAATCTCATTCTCAAGATGGACAGAGATGAGCTTCTCGAAGAGATCCTCATCAACTATCTTGATCTTAACAAGAAGTAATGAGAATACTCGGGCTTGATGTAGGCACAAAAACAGTGGGGGTCGCGGTAAGCGACCCTCTTGGCGTTATCGCGACCGGTGTTACGACTATCGAAAGAGTAGGTATACGTAAAGATACCGGTAAGGTCATCGATTATATACGCGAATATGGCTGCGAAACGGTGGTGATAGGACTGCCGCTGAGTCTTGATGGCGACGATTCTGTCCAGACACAAAAGGTAAGAGACTTCAGGACCATGCTTGAGAATAAGCTCAGAAGCTCAGGCCCTCTGTCAAAGGTAAAGATCGAGTGGCAGGATGAACGTTACTCGACCGTAGAAGCGGAAGAAGTCCTGATTGATGCCAACATGCGCAGGGAAGACCGAAAAAAGATAATCGACCGCCAGGCCGCGATCATCATACTGCAGCGATATCTTGACAGAATGCCGCGAAAGGAGCTAAGCGATGAATGACCTTCAGATAGACTATTTCATGGCTGTAGCGACGAATTTAAGCTTTACAAAGACATCTGAAGAGCTGTTTGTATCACAGCCTGCCATATCCAGGCAGATCTCACAGCTCGAGAAAGAGCTCGGTACCCGTCTGTTTACGCGAAATAATCAAAAAACCGAACTTACAGAAACCGGAAAGTTGTATTTCGATCTTTTCAGCAAGTATAAAGCCGAACTTATAAATACTAAGTTGCTGGCGTCACAGATAGAAGGGCGTGACAAAAACCTGATACGTGTCGGCTTTCTTGAAGGCTGGGATCTTTTCAATATAATCCCTCCGATGATGGAGCGCTATAATGCGATGTTTCCGGACTCTGAAGTGGTTATCAACTGCTGCGGAGTAAAAGAACTTGCATCCGGGCTGCTCACAGATACGCTTGATCTGGTTGTCACCATGCAGAACAGTGTCCGCATGTACAGTGAGTTCGAGTGCAGCGATGTAGCTCAGCTCAGGAAAGTTCTTATATATTCATCAAGACATCCTCTGGCTCAAAGGCCTGCAGAAGAGCTGAGCCTTAAAGATTTCAGCGGCGACCTCTTCATTGCGCCATGGGAGATAGTCGACAAGATGATAATTGATGCTATATCTAATTATACGAGACCATATGGTTTTGTTCCTAAACTCAGGTTCGTTAAAAACCACGAATCTACCATAACTTGCGTAAGAAACAATATGGGCGTGATGATAGCGGACGAATGGGTTTGGGCGAAGGACGCGGATGACCTCAGGTGGATCCCGTTTAACGCGATCGATACGATTTCTGTAGCAAGACTCAGAACAAGAGATAATGATAACGTGCTGGCAATGGAAGAGATTTTGAAAGATATTATTTATAAATTGCCAGAATCAAACAGCGCAACAAGAGCGAAACGTTGAAATTTCAAGTTTATAACCAAATGGTTATAAACCGCTCAACGTATTTACAATTATACAAAACAGGTTTTATTTGTTAAACTAACCACAACATAAAACCTGTTTTTATTATTCCAAAAGGGGAAAGGAAAGTATCATGCAGAAAAGCGCTAAATTAACCGCAGTATACGCACTTATCATGGACCTGCCACTGAGTCTGGTCATCACACTTGTAGCCCTGGCACTCTCAAACATTGATGCTCCGGGCAGCCTGAACGGACCTAACTATATCAGAATGGCATGTCTCGCTTATGTAGTAACATTCTTCGTTAACTTCCTCCATGCTGAGAGATGGGGCTTCGCATTCGCAGCTAAGCACGCAAAACCGGGAACACTCAAGTTCGGAATCCTGCTGAACGTTGTTGTAGCAGCTGTATTCTGTTTGATTCTCGATCTGATCATGACAGCAGTAGGCATGATCGCCGGCGGAAATTTTGCATTCGGACCATATATCGCCGCTGTACTCAAGGGATTCATTCCTTGCTATATTCCGACACTTATCATTGCGTTCTTCTGGAACAATGTAGCAGACAAGTGGTCGAGAGCTATTTGCAATGAGCCTGCACCACAGATGCCTGGAGCACCTGAGCAAAAATAAAAAAATCACACAAAGCATACCTAATAGGTCGCTTTCAATGATATTATCGAATCAGTTAGTTAGATAGAACACATATTGCAGGAGGGTAAACAATATGAAGATTCTGGGAATTTCTTTCGGTACTAAAAACGGCAACAACGATACAATGTGCAGAGTAGCACTCGAAGAGTGCCAGAAGCTCGGTGCTGAGATCGAGTTCATCCATGCGTTTGACTGGGATCTCCAGACATGCACAGGCTGCGTTGCATGCTCCAGAGGCCTTGTAATGGGTAAGGGCATGATCTGCACAAGAAAAGATGATTATAAAGCTCTTTATGAGAAGATGGTAGAGGCTGACGGCGTCTTCATCGTAGATCCTATTTATGAATCCGGCGGATCCGGACTCTTCCACATCTGCTGCGACCGTATGGGTCCTGGACACGACACAGGAATGCTTCTCGGTCTCAATGAGAAGCTTAAAGAGCAGGGCAAGGAGCCTCTCAGCGAGAGATACTTCATGCAGAAGGCTATTTCGTTCCTGGCTATCGGCGGATCTGACTGGGCTGTAAGATGCGAAACAGACCATGCTATGCTTGCTATGAGCCCTGGCTGGAAAGTCATCGACAATGATTATTTCTCATGGTGCAAAGATGTCATCATGCAGGACGACAAGATCGAGAGAACAAAAGAGATGGCCAGAAACCTCGTAGAGGCAGCTCAGTACATCATCGACAACCATCTGATGATCCCTGGCTCAGAGAATGTTGACCTCTGGAAGGGCAAGAAGGGTGCATGCCCTCACTGCCACGGAAATGCATTCTATATCTTCCCGGGCACAACAACTGCTGAATGCGAACTCTGCGGACTCCGCGGCGAGCTGGTAGTTGAGGACGGAGCTATGGTATTCAAGTTCGACCCTGCAACAGAGCACCATGCACACGATATCCTCTCCGGCAAGGCTCTGCACGGACAGGACATCTTCGAGAACGAGGGCAGACTCATGAACCTCTTCAAGGATCCTGAGTTCAAGGCACGCAAAGAGCACTACACAAACGTTATCGCTCCTACACCATCCCCTTCGAAATCCAATTAATATAGAATAGAGATTCTTAAACGGGCAGGGGAGCTTAACAGCGACCCTGCCTGTTAAGATAATGCAGTTTTCACATGAAAGGAGACCATTAATGAACAGACCTGAATTCTATCCTGTAAGAAGTATCATTCTGGTCGACCTCGCACACGAGGACTACAGAATCAAACTCGAGAACTGGCTCTACAGATATCATGTTCCTGACAGCATCTCGCAGTTCGGACCATATGTAAGCAAATACGCTTTCTATCCTGCACTTCCGACACCTCCGGGCGGCGCAAGATTCGGAACAGTAAGAATGCAGATGACAGAGCACTACTGGCTCGCAAACCCTAACGATGTTGGATTCGCTAAGGATCACCACAAGATCCTCACAGAGTACTTCCCGACAGACGTACTGGTTTGGCAGAACAACATTCCTGACATGGGTCACTCCCACGGCATCGACAAGGCTGAAGAAGTCAATATCGAGGGTGATGACGCACGTTCAACAAAGGGCGACGAGGCCGCAGGAACAGTTCCGTTCATCTTCGCGTTCATCCCTGTATGGTGGGAAGAAGACTTCAAGGGCGAAGGCCGCACTGTTGAAGACGGGCCTAACTACAGATGGATGTTCATGGTCAAGTATCCGGAAGGCGTTAGCGCAGAAGAAGGCGATAAGTGGCTCAAAGAGGAGTTCATTCCTGCATGGACCTCTCACGACGGATGCACACGCTGCGTATCCAGCAAGATCAAAAAAGAGGTCAACGGATGTGATTTCGACCGTATCGTAGAGATGTGGTTCGAGTGCCAGTCTGCATGGGTAGACGCAAGCAAGGCAGCAGCAGAGAAGTGCGCTAAGCCGGCATGGGCAGAGACAGAAGATTTCCCATATTTCAAGAAGTCCTACGGAATCAGCGGAATCTTCCTTTCAGATTATGCAAGATCGGACAATCTGCAGCAGTATCACGGCTACATCACAATGCGTTAATAAAAGGAGCTAATAAATGGCTGGAGGAAAATATTTCTACTCAAAGGGTGAGGGAAATGACGGTTATATAAAGAACCTTGAAGTTCTCTCATACTGCGACATGGACGGCACATGCGGTATGTTCCAGATGGGTCTCTACAGAACAGAGGCCGGCAGATACCTGCTTTACGGAGCATGCTTCGCTGCAGGTCCTGAGGGAGTAGGCATCATGATCAGTGATGTCACAGATCCGAGGAACCCTGTATTCATCAAGAAATGGCGTCCGTTCAACATCGACGAATATCCTACAACATCGATCCCTAAACTTCAGATCGCTGATGACAAGCTCATCTTCGCTCTCACATCGGGTTCGGGTCCGAGCGTACTTGTAGGAGACCGCGCAAAAATGAAGAGCCTTCAGGGCATCATGATCTACGATCTGAAGAAGGATCCTGAAAACCCGGAATACCTCGGTTACTGGGACTGCGGAGTCCCATACTCGATGGGGGTACACAGATTCATGTACAACGGCGGAGACTATGTGCATCTGTCATCTGAAGCTGATGAGTTTGAAGGCCTCATCTACAGGATCGTAAGCATCAAAGACCCTGCAAATCCGGTCGAAGTCGGCCGCTGGTGGGCCCCTCATCAGTATATCTACGGAGTTCCGGGAAGAGAAGTCGACCACTCAGCTCCTCATAATCCTGACTTCATGGATAAAGGATGGCTGCACGGCCCTCCGTTCGTAGTAGGCGACAAGGTATACTGCGGTTACTGCGGAGACGGTCTGTACATTCTTGATATCTCGGATATCGAGCATCCGAAGGCGCTGGGCAACCTGAAATTCATGCCTGCTTTCTCGAGCAGACTTGCAGGAGCCAGAACACATACAGCGCTTCCGCTCGCAGGAAGAGACCTTGTAGTTGTTACAAATGAAGGTGAGAGATTCGGCTTCATAAAGGACGGAATGGTAAAGCAGGCGCAGGCTATGAACAACCTGCACATGGTCGATGTAAGCGACCCGACAAATCCTGTTCTTATTGCGGAGTTCCCGTATCCGGAAGTTCCTGAGGACTTCCCGGCTCCTAACTTCAATACTTACATGCTCGCTGAAGGCTCGAAGGGCGGACCTTTCGGACCTCACAACGTGCATGAGCCAATGAGCAACAAGCCTTGGCTGGAGCAGAGAACAGACGTTGTCTATGACTGCTACTTCGCTGCAGGACTCAGAGTTTATGATGTATCTGATCCTTTCTATATTAAGGAAAAGGCATACTTCATACCTCCGAACCCAACAAAGAAGTGCTTCCCGTTCCCTGGACCGATGATGGCAATGACCGAAGACGTCGTAGTCGACGACAGAGGAAACATCATCATCGACGCCAACAGTGACGGATTCTACATTCTTCGCAAAACATACGAAGATTAATAGAGTGAAAAGGGGATACACAGCCTGTTCCAAACAGCAGGCTGTGTATTTTGTTGCATGATCAGCTCATATTTGACTGATGTAGTATAATTAGAGAGAACATGCTTTAAGTGAACGATAATCATTTATAGTTAATTATTATTCACTGAGAAATCATAATAGAGAGAAACTGATGAATAAAAAGGAAATTCTTACTTTAGCGCTGCTTATCGCTGTAATGCCGCCTGCATGGGCCGTTGCAAGTCCTTACCTTGGTATATCCGTAGGTCCGATAGCACTCATATGTGCCGGCATTTACGCAACAAACGGAAACAAGTTCAAAGATGCACATAAAATCGCGCTTGGCTATCTGGCCGGTGATATCTGGGCTCTGATCGCCTTTGAAATCATGGCTCATACGCCTTTAAATCCCGATTTGACGCTGTTTTTAACGCTTGCCGTATTCGGATTCATTCTTGTAATAATTTCATCCAGATTCAAAAATATCATCCATATGCCTTCATGGCTGACCGGATGGGCTATCGGGATGCTTACCATGAATCTCGATACGTCGACACCGATACTGAGTCTTACTGTTCAGATCGGAGCCGCAATGCTTGTCGGCGTGTATTACGTAGGCGCTTTGCTTGATAAGGTCCACAGACTGCTTAACCGATGAAAAAGAGGAAAAGAGTTAAAACCATCAATACTTTGCTGTGCCTGGGCATCGCTGTCATGCTGCTCATAAATGCCAATCTTCTGCTGTGCATAGGCGACATTCACAATGAGGGGGACAGGATCGAAAGATTCCGTTTTGCTTCGCTCAGGTCTTTGACGAGTTCGTTTATCAGCTATGCTGCCGGAGATTTCAGAAATGACGCATCAGATTTTCTAAAAAAAGGCATCGAATTCTTCGAGGAGCATATATACAGAGGCCCGGTTCTTTCCAAAGGAAGAGGGACCATACAAGGCCCGTCAGGCAAGGAAACATATTACAATCTCAACATGAGCGGTGTCGTAAGCATAATGCGCAGAATGGGTTACGATTACGATTACTGGGTCAGAGATGACGGCGTAAAAATGTTCGGCAAATATGTCATGGTGGCAGCAAATCTTAAGCTGAGGCCAAGGGGCTCTCTTGTACAGACCTCTCTCGGAATGGGTATTGTCTGCGATACCGGTGGCTTTGCTGCAAAGAACCCCAGACAGATAGATATAGCCACTACGTGGTAATAGTATATAAATAAACTTTACTCAGGAGCTTTTCCAATGGAAAATGAAAACTTAAACGTTGTAAGTCTTGCCAAACCGGTTAGAAAGGGAATACTGCGGCTGATCTTCAGCAGATTTTTTATTATAGCCGTGCTTCTTGTTCTGCAGCTGACAATTCTTGTTATGGCTTATCTGCAGTTCAGAGAAAAACTGCCTGCTCTTATGAATATCCAGTGGCTATTCGCATATATCATGATAATCTATCTGTTCAACAGCAGCATGGATTCATCTGCAAAACTGACATGGATGCTTGTGATCGCGCTTCTTCCGATACCGGGAGCAGTTCTGCTTTGGTGGACTCAGTCCAACTTCGGCCACCGCTTCGAGACTAAACTCGTAAAAAAACAGATAGATATGACGCGCAGCATGCTTGTTCAGCCTGATAACGTCATAAAAGAGATCGAACGGGACGGATCCGGCACGGATGACATAAGCAAATTCCTGAATAAAACAGGCTGTTTCCCGGTTTATGACAAAACCCAGGTTACATATTTCCCTTTGGGAGAAAAGAAATTCGAGGCTATGCTTGAAGAGCTTGAAAAGGCAGAAAAGTATATCTTCATGGAATACTTTATCGTAGAGGAAGGGTATATGTGGGGCCGCCTTCTCGACGTTCTCATCCGGAAAGCAAAAGAGGGCGTTGAAGTTCGCGTGATGTATGACGGAATGTGCGAGATGTCTACACTTCCTCCAAATTACTGGAAACTGCTCAAAGCTCAGGGAATTCAGGCCAAAGCATTTTCGCCGATCAAACCTATCGTATCTTCGCATTATAATTATCGCGATCATCGGAAGATCCTCGTTATCGACGGCAAAGTTGCCTTCAATGGGGGAGTGAATCTGGCAGATGAGTATATCAATCACATCGAGAGGTTTGGCCACTGGAAGGATACTGCTGTAATGATGAAGGGACCGGCTGCAAAGAGCTTTGCGCTTATGTTCCTGCAGATGTGGAATATCGACAGTGATACACCTGATTACGAAAAATGGCTTTCTCTCCCGGGGTGTGAAGTGCCGGAGGCGAATGGGTATGTGATGCCATACTGCGACTGTCCGCTTGACAGCTATAAAGCAGGCGAAGCAGTCTATACTGATGTACTGTACCGTGCAACAGATTATGTGCATATGATGTCGCCTTATCTGATACTCGATGACGAGCTTGAGAATGCACTGTGCTTTGCCGCGCAGCGCGGCGTCGATGTCAAACTGATACTCCCGGGCATTCCTGATAAAAAGCTTGCGTACGCGCTCGCAAAGAACCACTACAAAAGGCTTCATGAAGCCGGCGTAAGGATATATGAGTATACTCCGGGCTTTATACACGCGAAAGTGTTTGTAAGCGATGATATAAAGGCCATCGTAGGAACGATCAACCTTGACTACAGGAGCCTGTATCATCACTTCGAATGTGCAACTTATATGTATAAGACCGACTGCATCGCGGATATTGAAAAAGACTTCCGGGATACTCTTGCAAAGTGCAGGGCAGTGACTGATGAAAGCATAAAGAACGAAAAATTATCATATAAGATAACCGGCAAACTGGCTAAAATGATATCCCCGCTGATGTAGAAGCCTGCAAAAGTCGCATTATGGACTCGTGGTTAACATTTGTGAAGATGTTAAAATGTATATAATGAAATACATGCGCTGTTTGTGTTTTTTAACAAAATTGCATTGACATAATAAAGCCATACCTTTATGCTATGGATAATCAAATAACCGATAAACCTATGAAGGAGAGTGAGTAGGTTCCGGATCGGACATATGAGCGAGCTGCTGGCGGTGAGAGTGCAGCATGGTAAGACGGGACTGAATGGACTCCTGAGGGCGACAGGAAAGGGGCTCTGGCCCTGAGTATGGGAGACGGAGAGAAAACTTCGTTAACAAATGATGCATATTATGGTATGCAGTGAGTGGGCAGAGGCGACTCTGTCAAGCCGGGTGGCACCGCAGGAGATATTATGTCATGAAAGACTATGCTCCTGTCCCAGCAGTATTGCTTTGGGACAGGAGCTTTTTGGTTATATTATTTTCCTCTCTCAAATGCATAACTCACAACAGGTCCGCAGAATAGCGGACAAAACAATTTCTAAAGGGACGGGCATGGGGCCCGTTGGGCAAAGAGAGGAAAACGATCAATGGAAAACTACCGCACTTATCTGACTGAAGAAGAGATCCCTACACATTACTACAACCTGAGAGCTGATATGCCGACCAAGCCGGCTCCGCTGCTGAATCCCGGAACACACCAGCCAATGACTAAAGATGAATTAGTGGGCGTATTTTGTGAGGAGCTGGTAGACCAGGAACTCGATAACGATACACGCTTTATCGAAATACCTGAGGAGGTACGTGACTACTACAAAAATTACAGACCTTCACCGCTTGTAAGAGCATATAATCTTGAGAAAAAACTGGGAACACCGGCAAAGATATACTTCAAGTTCGAGGGCAATAATACTTCGGGCAGCCACAAACTCAACTCAGCTGTCGCTCAGGCATATTATGCAAAAAAACAGGGACTCAAGGGCGTAACAACGGAAACGGGAGCCGGTCAGTGGGGTACAGCCATGTCGATGGCATGTTCATATTTCGGTCTCGAGTGCGATGTATATATGGTAAAGGTCTCATATGAGCAGAAACCTTTCCGAAGAGAAGTAATGAGGACTTACGGGGCAAACGTTACAGCTTCGCCTTCGAATACTACGGAGGTAGGAAAAAGGCTGTTGGAGGAATTCCCGGATACTACCGGCAGCCTCGGCTGTGCTATCTCTGAAGCTGTTGAGTCAGCTGTTACCAGAGACGGTTACAGATATGTGCTCGGCAGCGTTCTTAACCTGGTATTGCTCCACCAGAGCGTTATCGGCCTGGAATCAAAGACGGCCTTTGAGAAGATCGGAGTAAAACCTGATATCATCATCGGCTGCACAGGCGGCGGATCAAATCTCGGAGGACTGATCGCTCCGTTCATGGGAGAGAAGCTGAGAGGGGAAGCAGATTACAGATTTATCGGAGCAGAGCCTACTTCATGCCCGAGCTTCACACGCGGTGTATTCGCTTATGACTTTGCTGATACCGGACATGTTTGTCCGCTCGCAAAAATGTATACAATCGGCAGCGGATACATACCGGCACCAAACCATGCGGGCGGGCTCAGATTCCACGGCATGAGCCCAATACTATCACAGCTGTATCACGATGGCATGATGGAAGCTGTAGCTTATAAGCAGACTGAGGTGTTTGAGGCAGCTGAGACCTTTGCGAATGCTGAGGGCATACTGCCGGCTCCGGAATCAAGCCACGCTATCAAAGCCGCGATAGAGGAGGCACTCAAGTGCAAAGAGACAGGAGAAGAAAAAGTAATATTCTTCGGTCTGAGCGGCACGGGGTATTTCGACCTCAAGGCATATGAGCAGTATAATGACGGAACAATGAATGATTATACTCCTACGGATGAAGAACTGGCCGAAGCTATTGCTACGGTTCCGGAAGTATAGCGATCGTGATTGGCATTTCAGATTAATTGATATGAGGGACAGGCGTGACAGCCTGTCCCTTTAAACGTGTCGGTTGAAAGAATTATGATACAAGTAAAGAGGCGTAGATCAAACGATTTACGTCTTTTTAGTGCTTTTTTTTGCTGTATGTATTAACTTTCTTTCTACGCGTGTGACAACATCTTTTCCACTAGTGAAAAAAATATGGTGACTTTTCAGAAATATGTCGTTTAGAAAGAAATTTGATACACAATATGAAATCAGGAAGTCGAACATGAAATTATTAAGACAAGATAACGTTGGCTTGGATTACTTTTTTCCAGATAAATGCATTGACGAAAGGGAGAAATATGCTGAGTCTGTGCTCGTTCTTTATGACTATGATTACAAACTTCAGTTTCAAGGCATTGAAGAAAGGTTGATCAATACCTGACCGGTACGTACGGTGCAACGGGAGGGTGAGAGGAAACTCTCACTCTACCCTATTGACCCCTTTTAAACTTTTTTACAAATACTATTGACATGCAGCTCATTTTGTGCGGCATTTTTATGGGTCTCCCCATAAAAATGCCCATTGATTAAGTAGACGTTGTTTTCAATTTCCACTTGATCAGGAGGTGCGTTTTGAGCTGTTTTAAAGATGCTAAATCATTGCTTTGGCAATCGGTGGACGAGCTTGCAGCTTCGCCGCCGGAGTTTGCGGTCGATTCCGGCAAGGATTTCACACGCTGCCGAAAGCTCAGTTTCAAAAGTATGATCCATTTGCTGCTGTCTATGGAAGGGGACAGTATCCAAGAAGAACTGTATAGGTTCTTCGGTCGTAACCTCGATGCCCCCAGCAAGGCTGCTTTCTGTCGTCAACGGCAAAAGATCTCTGACTCTGCTCTGCCGTCATTGCTTACTAAATTCAATTCAAAGTTTCACATTTCACTCTTTAAAGACAAATATCGTCTTGTGGCATGTGATGGGACCACGGCTGAGATCTTCCGTGATCCCAGCGATAAAACGACATATTTTGAACCCAGCAAGGCCTCGTCTTATGGCTTCAATATGGTCTACATCAACGCCATGTACTCCATCCTCGACAACAGGTTCGTGGATATGGTCATTCAACCCGGTCGCATGTTGAATGAGTTTTCAGCCTTTTGTCACATGGTTGATTCTGCCGGCTGTGATGGCCCGCCAATCATCTACTTCGGTGACATGGGCTATGCCTCGTATAACAATTTTGCCCATGTCATCGAAAATGGCCAATTTTTCCTGATTCGTGCTAACGACAGGATGCTTCATGGCATTCTCGGATCTTCTGTCGAGGACCTGCGTGACATGGACCGTCACCTCGATCTTATTATGTCAAGATCTTCGTCCCGGAAGAACCGACCGGATCCTGAGCCGGGTGCTCGTTTCAAGCACCTTTCGCGCAACTGCTCTTTCGATTACTTTGATGACCGATATTCGCTTTACAGGATGTCTCTTCGAGTTGTACGATTCGAGATCTCGGATGGTGTCTATGAAAACATCATTACTAATTTGCCGGATCATGAATTCGCTTTTGAAGACTTCAGAGACCTCTATTTTTTGAGGTGGAATGAAGAGACGGCATTCAGATCCATAAAACATATCCTTTGCCTTTCGGACTTTCATTCCAGAAGATTTAAATATGTGGTTCAGGAAATCTGGGCCAGGGCCATATTGTATAACTTCAGCACTGCCATCATCAGCAAGGTTGCCGTGAAGAAAAAGGATACGGTGCACAAGTACCAGGTGAACTTTACAGAAGCATTTAAGATGTGCAGGGAATTCCTTCGCACGAGTGAGACCGGACCGGGTATAGATGTGACCGGCCTGATAGCTAAATGCGTCGAACCCATCAGGCCGGGAAGGTCTTTCCCTCGTTACGAGGGAAAGAGTCGCAGGCGTCGTCCTTTCAGTTTCCTATACCGAAACTGAAGGCTATACCTAACTGAATAATACACCTTGCTCATTGACGATACAATCAAACTATCGTCTATTTGTGCTGTTCCTATTTTATCTTTGAAGAACAGTTTGCCTCTTTCACGGCTGCTCGATTACTCAATCATCACATTCATTGTTATGAATATACTCTTAATTTAATGACTTTCTTTAAATTTGCTGTTGCAGTTACCTTAAGTTAATGACATTGGATACGTCCCCGTTTCACGTCCGGTTAGCCGAAGTACATGCCGCCGTTGACGTGGATGACCTGGCCGGTGATGTAGCTGGCGAGGTCGCTGGCGAGGAAGAGGGCGGCGTTGGCTATGTCTTCTGGTACGCCGATGCGACCGATCGGGACGCGGGCGAGGTAGGCTTCTTTATTGGCTTCGACGCGGTCGCGGGTCATTTCTGTGAGCATGATGCCCGGAGCGATTGCGTTGACGCGGACGTTATGCGGGCCGAGTTCCTGGGCGAGTGTCCTTGAGAGACCGACAACTCCGGCTTTGGTCATTGCGTAGTGGCTGTAGTTGAGGCAGCCCTGGAAGGCGTCGACTGAGGCGATGCTGATGATGGCGCCTTTGCCATTGGCGACCATGCATGGCGCTACGGCGCTGGTGACGTTGTAGAGTCCTGTCAGGTTGATGTCACATGTCTGCTGCCACTGCTGGAGGGTCATCTCGAGGAATGGTGCCTGTCTGAATATGGCTGCGTTGTTGACGAGGATATCGATCCTGCCGAATTCTGCAAGGATCTTGTCTACTGCTTCCTTGACGCCGGCATTGTCAGAGATATCCATCTTGACGGACATTGCTTTGACTCCTTTGGCCTGGACTTCTGCGAGCGCCTCTGCCATGGTCTTCTCATCAATATCTGCTATTACGATGGATGCGCCTTCGGATGCCATTTTGAGGGCGATCTCGCGGCCAATTCCTCTGCCTGATCCTGTGATCAGAGCGACTTTGTTCTCAAGTAACATACCGCACCTCCTTACTTAACTTAGCGATAATAGGTTGAATGGAATTGTTTATGCACTGGATCCGGTAGGGGATCCCGTGTGTTTACATTCTTATTCCAATTCTACCAACTTGGCAGGCTTTGAGGGTTATAATTATTTTCAGCCTGTCAGTGAATTTTCTTCAGCACATGTCTGTTGCCCACTTGGACTATTTGAGTTTAATATATATTTGGGTAAGAATATATTCATAATTGATGGCTTTTGGGGGAGCCATCATCTGGATGTAAGGAGAGGTAATTTAGCATGGATATTTCAAGACTCGAAATGATTCTTGAGCTGTATGATGGCAAGTCTCTAGCTGAGGTTGCGTATGACTACAACTATACTCCGTCTGCGATCAGCCACATGCTCAAGTCGCTTGAGAGCGAGCTCGGAATTCAGCTGTTCATACGTGACAGGACCAGCGTTACGCCGACTCTCGAGGGACGCGAGATATATGAAGATCTAAAGTCGCTAGTCGACAAGAACGCGCGCATGCACAAAAAGGCTGAGGAGCTCTCGAACAAGCAGACCGGAGTCATCCGGCTGAGCTCGTTCACGAGTGTCGTAGTTACGTGGCTCCCGCGTATTATCAATACTTTCAAGGAGAAATACCCTAGTATAAGGTTCGAGATACTGCAGGGCAACTACGCAGAGACGGAGGAGTGGATCAAAGAAGGGCACGTTGACTGCGGCTTTTCGATGGATATAAGCTCGGGTGATGTGGAGAGCTTCAAGCTCACAAGCGACAAGCTCTACGTTATATTCCCTAAGAATCATCCGTTCGGCACCAAGGAAGACTTCACAGCCTCAGACATTTCGGACTATCCGTTCATCCTCCTCAATGAGGGCAGCGAGAGATTCATCCTGGACTATCTGGTGAAGAAGAATATAGATCTCAATATCGTCTGCAGGGTTGTGGATGACTACGCTGTGTCTGCGATGGTTGAAAGCGGCATCGGCATCAGCGTGGTGCCTGAGCTCTTCCTGTACAGATCGCCTTATGCGATCGGCAGCAGAGTGCTCGACGAGGACTTCCACAGGCCTATATGCATCTCTTTCAGGCGTGATTACAAGCTCTCGCCGATCGTCGAGGCGTTCATTGATCACGTGCGTCAGTGGGCTCTTGAGAACCAGGACGCTGTCGAGAAAGAGCGCAAAATGAGACTCATCATCCCGGGGGACGAAACGGTCAAACTGTAACGTACTGTATGGCGGATCGCAAAGATAACTGCGGAACTAATTGGCCAACAACTAAATCCAGCCAAATTAAAGCCAGCCACGGAATCGTGGCTTTTTTTAGTACAATGAGATGGATGAAAAAAATTCATCCTTAAGGATACAAACAATAACCCTTAAGACAGACTTAAAAAGGTATCATAACTGTAATCAAGCGGTTTTTGTACTCCGCGGAAAACATCAGTTAAAGAGAGAGGAGAAATAGTCATGAGCAAGAAACTTGGATTTATTGGCTGTGGCAACATGGGCAAGGCGATCATGGGCGGAATTATCGCAGCGGGGCTTGCAGCACCCGAGGACATCACCGCATCGGATGTTTACCTTGCCGGACTTGAGAAGGCCAAGGCCGATATGGGCATCAATATTACCCAGGACAACAAGGAAGTAGTAGAGAAGAGCGACATCGTATTCTTCTCAATCAAGCCTAACGTCCTGTTCGCAGTACTCGATGAGATCAAGCTGGTCTGCAAGGAAGAGCAGCTGTTCATCTCCCACGTTGCAGGACACCCGATCAAGGCAATCGAGGCAAGGATGCCTGAGGGAACTCATCTCATCAGAATAATGCCTAACACACCGGCTCTGGTTAACGCCGGAATGACAGGCGTATGCGTCAATCCTAACGTAACCAAGGAAGAGATCGATTACGCAATGCAGCTCTTCGCAGCATTCGGCAAGGCTGAGATCGTACCTGAGAAGCTCATGGATGCTGTAACAGGACTCAGCGGATCCGGCCCTGCATTCGTATTCATGTTCATCGAGGCGCTCGCAGACGGAGCAGTACTCGACGGAATGCCAAGAGCACAGGCTTATACTTTCGCCGCTCAGACCGTACTCGGCAGCGCTCAGCTTGCTCTCGAGACAGGCAAGCACCCTGGCGAACTCAAGGATATGGTCTGCTCGCCTGGCGGCACAACCATTACAGGCGTCAAGGCTCTTGAGGACGGCGGATTCAGAAGCACAGTTATGAAATGCGTCAATGCTGCAACAGCAAAATCCATAGAACTCGGTAAGTAAGCATTAGTGTAAGTGAAAGGAGCCGAAAATGTTCGATGATGAAAAAATGAAATTGCTGTACAAGAGAATGGTTATGGCAAGACAGGTCGAGTACGGCATTCGCGAGCAGCACAAGGCAGGTAAAGTACGTGGACCGGTCCACATGTGCGTCGGACAGGAAGCAACAGGCGTAGGTGCCTGCGCAGTACTTAATGACGACGACTGGGTAACAAGCACACACCGCGGCCACGCTCACTTTGTCGGCAAGGGCCTCGACCTCAACAAGATGGTTGCTGAGATGATGGGCAAAGCTACAGGCTACTGCGGCGGCAAGGCCAGCCACATGCTCATCGCAAGCAGAGAAAAGGGAATGCTCGGCGGATGCGGTATCGTATGCGGAGCTCTCGGTATCGGCGTAGGATACGGACTCGCATTCAAGATGGACGGATCCAACAGAGTAGCACTGAGCTTTATCGGTGACGGCGCTACCAATGAAGGTATGTTCCATGAGGCTCTCAACATGGCAGCTCTCTGGAAGACCAACAACGTAATTTTCGTAGAGCATAACATGTATGGACTGACAGTTCGCGCTGACAGACACCTCAGCGTAGAGAACATCTCCGACAGAGCTGTAGCATACGGCATCCCGGGAGTAACAATCGACGGTAATGACATCATTGCTGTTATCGAGGCTACTCAGGAAGCTGTTGACCGTGCACGCCGAGGCGAAGGTCCTACACTTATCGAAGCGAAGACATATCGTGTACTCGGATTCTCCACCGGTGACAAGGGCGGATACCAGCCACAGGAAGAGATAGATGCATGGACAACTCCGGAAAAGGATCCTATTGCCAGATATGGCAAGTACCTGGTTGACAAGGGTATCTGCACAGCCGAAGAAGTCGATGCACTCCATGCAGAAGCTCAGGCTGCTGTAGACGCTGCGATCCAGTTTGGACTTGACAGCCCATATCCTGATCCATCCGTTCTGATGGAAGGCATCTTTGCATAAGGGGGTACCGAAATGAGTAAGAAATTCTATAAAGATGTTCTGCGTGAAGCGCTGATCGAAGAAATGGAGCGCGATCCTAACGTATTCCTGCTCGGTGAGGATATCGAGGTATACGGCGGAGCGTTCAGAGTAACAGAGAACCTCGACAAGATGTTCGGACCATGGCGCGTAATGGATACTCCAATATCCGAGGGCGCACAGACCGGTATCGCAATCGGCGCTGCAATCGCAGGCAAGAGACCGGTTCTCGAGATGATGTATATGGACTGGATCGGCCTGACAATCGACCAGATGGTCAATCAGGCATCGCTTCTCCACTATGTATATGACGGCCAGGTAACACTTCCGTTCGTAATGCGTACACAGGGCGGCGCAAGAGCTTCGGCTTCTGCTCAGCACTCCAAGTCGCTCGAGGCATGGTTCTGCCACATCCCTGGCATCAAGGTTATCAGCCCGTCAACACCATATGACGCAAAGGGCCTGCTCAAGGCAGCTATCAGAGACAACAACCCTGTTCTCTTCATTGAGCACAAGCTGCTCTACGGAACAAGAGGAGAAGTTCCAGATGAAGAGTACGTACTGCCAATCGGCAAGGCTGATGTCAAGAGAGAGGGTACAGACTGCACAGTCATCGCTACTTCCGCAATGGTACTCGAAGCACTCGAGGCAGCAGAAGCACTCGCTGAGGAAGGCATCAGCGTAGAGGTAGTCGACCCAAGAACACTGGTACCTCTCGACAAGGAGACCATCAGAGAGTCTGTTGAGAAGACCAATCACGTAGTTATCGTCCACGAGGCATGGAAGACCGGCGGATTCGGCGGAGAGATCGCAGCGACCATCGCAGAAGAAATGTTCGATTCGCTCGACGCTCCTATCGTACGTCTCGGCGCCAAGGATTGCCCGATTCCATACAGCCCTGCTCTTGAGCCTCTGACAGTTCCTAACAAGGACGATATCATCGCAGCTGTCAAGAAGACCCTCGAATAAGGGAAAGGAGACATAATGGCAAATGTTGATTTAATGGTCCTCGCCGGAGATTACGTCAAGACGGCGGTAATATCCGAGTGGAAGGTCAAAGTAGGAGATAAGGTCAGTAAGGGCGACGTGCTCCTCGAGGTAGAGACGAACAAAGTCGTGCAGGGTATCGAGTCCCCGTGTGACGGTGTCGTCGAACAGATCCTCTTCGAAGAGGGAGACGACGTTGAGATCAGCAAGACCGTAGCTGTCATCGGAGACGGCAGCGGCGCAGCTGCATCAGCAACGGCTGCAGCTCCAGCGGCACCGGCAGCAGCCCCTGCAGCTGAGGGCGGCAAGAAGGAGAGAACAGTAATCTCCCCTGTAGCCAAGAAGATGGCCAAGGAGATGGGCATCGACCTTGATGCTCTCGCAGCAAGATATCCTGGCAAGCGCATCAGTAAGGACGACGTCCTTGAGTTCGCAAGCCAGCCTGCAGCAGCAGAAGAACCTGCTCCGGCTGCACCTGCAGCACCGGCAGAGCCTGCGGCAGCACCTGCTGCACCTGCGGCGGTCACAGAGATCCCTGTCAAGGGAATGAGGAAGTCTGTCGGAACAGCAATGCGCGCGAGCGCTTATACCAAGCCTCACGTAACGATGCAGATCGACGTATGCATCGACGCGATGCTCGGCATGAAGGACTACCTCAAGTGCAAGTATACTGACAAGAAGATCACTCTTACAGGACTTCTGGCACTGGCCGTAAGAAGCGCCCTCAAGGAATGCCCGTATATGAACGGACAGTCTACAGAAGAGATGATCACTTTGCACGAGGCAATACACCTCGGCATCGCGGTAGATCTCCCAGGCGGCCTCATGGTACCGGTCATCAAGGACGCGAGCAGCATGAGCGCTCTCGAGCTCTTCGAGGCAGTCAATACAACAGCCAAGGCCTGCAGAGAAGGATCGCTCGGACCATCAAGCTACGCCGGCGGCACATTCACGATCTCCAACGTAGGATCGACAGGTGTCAGATACTTTACACCTATCATCAATTCTCCTGAGATCGCTATCCTCGGAGTCGGATCTTCGAGGAAGGAGCTCTGCCTCTGCGACGGAGAAGTCTGCGAATGCACAATGATCGGACTCAGCCTGAGCTTCGACCACGCGGCAGTAGACGGATCTCCGGCAGGAAGATTCCTCAAGGTACTCAAGGAGAAGATCGAGCATCCATTCATGATGGCGATGTAGCAGAGAGGGGAAACTATGCAGATCATTATTATCGGCGGCGGCCCGGGCGGATACGTAGCGGCGATCAGAGCCGCGCAGCTCGGAGCCGAAGTGACTCTGGTAGAGAAGCAGCATCTCGGAGGCACATGCCTCAACATTGGTTGCATTCCGACCAAATGCCTGCTCACAAGCGCTGAGCTCGCTGAGAATATCAGGTCGAGGAGCGCAGAGCTCGGTATAGATGTCCCTGAATTCTCTGTCAATTTTGCACAGGTCATCAAGCACAAGAATGACATCTCCAGACAGCTGACTTCGGGAGTCTCCGGACTCCTCCGTGCGAACAAGGTCAAAGTCGTTGACGGCGAGGCCAAGTTCACAGCACCTGGCACCATCTCGGTGACCAAGGCGGACGGCAGCAAGGAGACTATGAAGGCAGACGCTATCATCATAGCCACAGGATCGGTCAATTCCAAGCCGCCGATCCCTGGGCTTGCTGATACGCCGGGCGTCATCGACTCGACAGGAGCCCTTTCGCTCGAGGAACTCCCTCAGTCGATGATAGTCATCGGCGCCGGAGTCATCGGACTTGAGATCGCCTGCGCATACGCAGCATTCGGCACCAAGATCACCGTAGTCGAAGCCGCTTCAACAGTACTCCCGATGCTCGATGGAGACATCGCAGACATCGGAATGAAGCACATCCGCAAGATGGGCATGGACGTCCACATGGAGTGTCCGGTCAAGTCAGTGGAGCCGTGCGGAGACGGAGTAGCTGTCATCTGCGGCAGCAAAGACGGAGACGTCAAGTTCACGGCGGACAAAGCTCTCGTAGCTGTCGGCCGCAGAGCCAACACAGCGTCTCTTGAACTTGAGGCGGGCGGTATCGCCAATGACAGAGGACGCATCATCGTCAATGAGAGAATGCAGACCAACGTTCCGGGAGTATACGCTATAGGAGACTGCGTGCTCGGATATGCGCAGCTTGCGCATACAGCATCGGCAATGGGGGAAGTCGCAGCTGAGAATATATGCGGCATGGACGCTGTATATAACGAGAAGACCAATCCTACGTGCGTATACATCGAGCCTGAAGCAGCTGCTGTAGGTCTCACAGAGGAACAGTGCAAAGCAAAGGGTATAGATTATATTGTCGGCAAGTTCCCTATGGCGGGCAACGGCAAGGCCCTGATCCTCAACGGCGGAGAGGGTATGGTCAAGATCATATCCGAGCCTAAGTACGGAGAGATCCTGGGCGTCCACATCATCGGACCGAGAGCGACAGACCTCATTTCAGAGGCAGCTATCGCGATCGGATCTGAGCTCACCGTAGATGAACTTATCTCGACGATCCACTCACATCCTACGGTCACAGAAGCGGTGAGAGAGGCAGCTCTCGACGTGTACGGCAGATGCGTCCACGCCGCTCCTAAGCGCAGGAAGAAATAGCGTTAGTTATAACTTCAAGTTTTAACTTATACAATCGGTATATGGAAAGGAGGAGTAACTCATGGATGATTTAAGTAAGAAAAGAGGAGCATGGGGATCCCGAATAGGATTCCTGATCACGACATGGTTCGCTGCTATCGGTATCGGCAACATGTGGAGATTCCCGTTCCGTTGCGCTATGAACGGTGGTGGAGCCTTCCTTGTTCCTTATCTGCTCTTCATTATCACTGTATCGCTTCCTGCTGTAACAGCTGAGGCTGCCGCAGGTAAGTACGCTCACAGTGATGCTGTAGGAAGCATGGGTAAGGTCGGCGGCCTGAGAGGCGGCGGCGTAATGATGCTCGTACTCAACCTTTTCGGCGCTTACTATCTGGTAGTTGTATCCCAGTCACTGTACTGGTTCGGACACGCTATCAAGAACACATTCGCAACTGAGTCTTCCGAGTCAGTATGGGCTGCATTCATGGACAACAAGATGCTCTGCTTCGGTATCTTCTTCGTTACCCTGATCCTCTCGGCTATCCCGCCTTACTTCGGAATCAAGGCTGGTATCGAGAGAGTAGCTAAGTACATCGGCGGATTCGCTATCATCGTAATCGCTATCGGCGCTATCCGCGCTATCACAATGCCGGGTGCTATCGACGGTATCGTTTACTACCTGACACCTGACTGGGGCAAGATGTTCACAGCTTCGACAATGACAAGTGCGCTGTCACAGGCTTACTTCACATTCGGCGCCGGCTGGGGCTGGTACCTGATCCTCTCGTCATATCTTAAGAAAGAGTCAGACGTCGGATTTGGCCACCTGACAACAGGATTCGCTGACACATTCTTCGCTCTGATGGCTGGTTTCGCTATCATCCCGACACTGTTCGCCAGCGGATACAATTCAGAGAACATCGGCACACTCGGATCATCGACAGCTTACATCGCTATGCCTAAGGTATTCCAGGGTATGGCCGGCGGATACATCATCAGCGTACTGTTCTTCGCTGCTCTGTTCTTCGCTGCTTACTCTTGCGCATACGTACTGGTAGAGGTAATCGGATCCTTCTTCATCGACACACTCGGAATGAGCAGAAAGAAGGGAACCATCATCGCTGCTGTACTGCTGCTGATCTGCGGAACACCTGCTGCTCTGAGCTCATACGTACTCGACAGCCTTGACACAATCTTCGGCTGCTACCTGCTGCCGCTCCTCGTAACTGTACAGGTTATATCCTTCGGTTACAGATTCGGAGCTAACCGCCTGCGTATCGCTGAGTACAATATGTACGGCAACGGATACCTCGGCAAGTGGATGACATATCTGTATCTCTACTGGGTACCAGTAGTCAACGTATTTCTGATGGTATACTTCGCTTGGAGCATGAGCGGTGAAGGTAATCCATGGTACTATGGCTGGAAGGGATTCGCTGTTATTCTCATTGTGACACTGGCTGTGGTTATCGGATTCGACCGTGCAGACCGTAAGAAAGGATTGCCGTATGACGGCATGCCTGAGAAAGCGGATTCTTAAAGGAGGTGTGATAACATGACTGGCATGACATGGTTAATGGTTATCGTTGTACTGGCATGGACAGCATTATTCCTGTACTTTACAATGCATGACCTCAAATGCGAGAGCAAGAAAGAAGAGATCATCGCCAAGGGCGAGGAGCTCGATCCATTCCTCTTCACAGGAGAGAAGGCAAGAGCCGAGGCCAGAGAGGCATATCTCAACAATGACAAGGTTCTCAAGCATTTCTTTGAGGAGGAGGACGTAGTCAAGTTCCTCGGAATTGAAGGCAAATAGTTAGTTATCAGAAAGGAATGGGCAGCTATGAAGAAAATCAATCTTAAACTCAACGACAAGACTGCGTACTTTGAGTTATTTGAAGAAGAAGCACCCATTACCTCCAAACGTCTCCTGGAGATCCTGCCTGTAAAGATGGATATCCACTACGCTAAATTCGCAGGGCAGGAAGTGTTCGGCGTCGTCCCTATGATGGCGCCGATCGAAGGGGGCAAGAGTCTCAAGGAGATCGACAGAGGATGCGTTGCATTCTTCCCTGACAGAGCGTTCTTCTGTATCTATTACGGAGATCTGCAGGATGAAGAGGTCAGCATCACTGTAATCGGACAGCTCTATGCGGACGATGACTTCATCACTGAGATGGAGAAGTGCAGATACCGCCAGGGCGACGTGCTCGAGATCTGCGATCCTGACTCAGGCAAGACTGAGTTCACGGATTATGGATTCATGATTGACACCAAGATGGGCTGGGACAAGCTCCCTGAGGACATCAAGGCTGTCTACATGAAGCGCGGCATCGCACTCCCGGGAGGCCCGGTCATCAACGCAGACGGCGAGGCACGCAAGCTCTCAGACTTTGTCTACACACTTTACACGAGCGTGATCAACGGCGAGAGCTACGACCTCGGATTCACAGCCAAGCTGCTCGACTACTATGCTTTCAAGATCGGCGGCTGGTGCGGCATGAACGACTGCGCAGACGACATCAGGAAGTACAAAGACCTCCTGATGGCTCCGGGCGCTGATCTCGAGGCCATCCTCGTTGACTTTATCTACTACGTCAACAAGATGAGCATGTGGATCGATCTCCTGATACCTTGGGAGGACATCACAGATCTTATGAGAAGACCTGATGACAGACCTTTCATCTAGGATCGGAGGAAGGACATGAAACCTATCGTTAAAGAGACCAGAGTAGATAAGCTGTTTGATTTCACTGACAAAGTCACTCTCATCACGGGAGCGGGCGGAGTCGGAGAAGCCTTCGCGAGAGGCTATGCCAAGCAGGGCGCGAGGGTAGTGCTACTCGACGTGTTCGAGAAGAGCTGCCTCAATCTCATCGCCAAGCTGAATGACGAGGGCCTCGAAGCGGACTTCTTCATCGCAGATGTCACTGACAAAGCAGCAGTCGACGCTGTCGTCAGAGAGATCGCGGACAAGTACGGACGCATAGATATTCTGCTGCACACCGCGGGTGTTACGCGCAACAAGCGCTGCACCGAGTTTACAGCAGATGACATCGAGTTCGTGCTCGATATCAATCTCAACGGCACTATCTACATGAACCAGGCGGTCGCGAATGTGATGAAGGAGCAGGGCGGCGGCAAGATCGTGGATATCGGTTCAATCGGCGGACTCATGTCCCATATGGACTGCTCAATGCCTTACGAGGCGAGCAAGGCCGCTGTTCACCAGATCGTGAAGACATTCGCCAATGAACTGTCGCCTTACAACATCAACGTTAATTCCATAGCTCCTTATTTCATCAGGACGCCTATGGTAGAGCATCAGTCGCAGGAATACAAGGATGCCTCATACGCGCTTGCGTCCCTTGGACGCTGGCTCGAGCCTGAGGAGCTGCTCGGCGCGGCATATCTGCTGACATCAGACGCAGGCAATGCTATCACCGGACAGATCCTTGCGGTAGACGGAGGATACTCCGCAATCAAATCAATGTATGTAATGCGTTAGATACTCCTTTATAATAATCATCCTCGCCATGAACAGACCTTTACTCATCGCGGGGGTGATTATTTTGTTATAATATCAATATGAGCAACAACAATTATGATCAGAACTGCAGGATAACACTCAGCGCCAATGCCGGCATTTCAGTAAGCATGCACGGGAGCCGCGTGTGGGTAGATGCCCTGCACAATATCAGGACCGAGCAATATTCGACAATCACGCCCGAGATGCTGGAGGCTATGAAGGAATGTGAAGCCTTCACCCAGCCGGATGCCATCGTGTACACTCACTGCCACAACGACCATTTCTCATACGACCTCACTCTCGGGGCAATGCGTGAGTGGCCGGATGCGGTGGTCGCTTTGCCTGAGAAGAGATTCGAAAGGCAGCTGGTGGCGGAGGACGGTATGCTGAGATTCCGCGCCGGAAGTCTGGAGGTCGCCATGCTGAGGCTGCCTCACGACGGCGATGAGTATGCGGACGTGGACAATTACGCCTGCGTGATATCTCCGGCGGACGGAGGAGCAGGGCACAATATCCTTGTGCTGGGCGACGCAGCTCTCGGATGTCCCGAGCTCACAGAGCAGCTCGAGGCGGCGGGATTCGGAGATGAGACCGGCGGATGGAAGATAGACGTCGCTGTCGTGGACTTCCCGTGGGCCGCTGTGACAAGGGGGAGGACGGTCATCGACAATATACTGAGGCCCGGTCATCTCCTCATATGCCATCTGCCGTTCTCTGAGGAAGACAGGCGGGGCTACGGAGACATGATAAGAAGGGTGCTGAAGAAGTTCAGGAACATAGAAGATATCAGGATTCTGGATACCTTCCTGCAGACGGAGATCATATAGACTGGAGGTTCGTTATGTATCAGGCAAGCAAAGAACAACTCGAACAATTCGACAAGCAGCATGATTACCTCGCAAGCAAGCTCAAGCTCGGCAAAGAGCTCCTCTGGCTGACCAAGGACGAATGCATCGCCTGGGGTCCGACGCCTGACCAGGTGCTGGATATTGTCAGAGACACCATGATAGCTCACGGCAAGGGCGAGTACGAGATGCCTGCCAAGATAGGCATCCATCCTTATGAGGACGTATTCTTCCACGCCATGCCTGCGTATGTGCCGGCTCAGAACGCGGCCGGCATCAAGTGGATCGAATGCTTCCCGAGGAACCCTAGACAGTACGGTCTGCCTCAGACCACAGGAGTTCAGGTGATGAACGACATCGCCACAGGAGTGCCTGTCGCGATCATGGACTGCACCTGGATCACCGAGATGCGTACGCCTGCTGTTACGGCTCTCTCGGCGGCAGCTCTCAAGCCGGGCACCGAGTATTTTGGCATGTACGGCTGCGGGGTGCAGGGCAAAGCGCATCTGAGATACATCGTGCGGACGCTCAGGCACCTCAAGAAGATCTACGTTTACGATATTTATGATGAAGTCGCGAAGAGGGCGATAGCAGAGGTGCAGCCGGAGATCGACGTTGAGATCGTGCAGGCTGAGACGTCTCAGGAGATCGCTGAGAAGTGTGAGACGATGAGCTCGGCGACCATCATCCTGAGAGACCCGCTCTGCGTGGTCAAGGACGAGTGGATCAGCAAGGGGCAGACGATCGTGCCGTGCGATATGAATACGTACTTTGACCTCAAGGCACAGTACAGAGCCGACAAATACATCGTCGACAGCATCGAGGAGCACCAGCTCTTCGCGGACATGGGGTACTTCCCAGAGGACAAGGGTCTGCCGCACGTATACGCTCAGACGGGCGAGATCCTCGCGGGCACCAAGCCTGGCAGAGAGTCCGATGACGAGCTGATCGTATGCTCCAACATCGGAATATCCGTCAACGACATAGCAGTCGGACAGGCAATCATGATGAGAGCCCTCGAAGAGGGCGCAGGGACGATACTCCCGCTCTAGTCATTCTCATACATGATGTCCATGTCGACATCACCATCAATACCATTGATCCGGCCGGTGCAGCTTGCCTGCCATATCGCGTATGGACCCTCATAGTCGGTCTTATCCGTTGATAACAGAAGAAGTCTGCTGGAAACACGGAAGACCACTTATGAAAGGTTGTCCGGTATGCGGCAAACCAATAAAAGCCTCTATAGAAGTAACAGATATAGATGCCTTTACATGTCCAAGCTGCTATATAAAAATTGCAGATTATAAAAACCCTGCAGATCTTGTTACCAAACTATATAAGGTGGAAGAGTACGACCCCAGAAGAAAGGTTAGATTCAATATCAGGGGATTCATCACTGCTATGAGTGGAGCGGAACGCGTATGTGCTACTGAAGAAGTAAAGAAACTATTGAAAGACTTCTTTGATACAGGGACAAACCCTGATGGAGCTATCGTATATAATAAGGGCCTGGAAGCTCAAATATCGCTCCCTGAGCTTGTTTTCGAGCTTAATGAGGGCGAAGTTCCAAAGAGCATATATAGAGCTAAAATCATCGATTATGTTGAAAGCCTGGAAGCCTACGGCGCGGATTCGGCTGACAGAAGTAAAGCTTATATAGCAAGAAGCTTGCTGGGAAACTGGAATCCACCACGAATAGGTATAAGGCCATTAAAGGATGTAAGACTTGATATCCTTAAAGCACTAAAGCACGCTAACGTGTCGGAGCCCGAATCAATCACGATAGCTATACTGAGACAGTATCTAAAAGATATGTATGCAGAACTATTTAATATGTTTGAAGCTCACTCAAAGGATTCATTATTATTGCTATCACACGAGAAAAAGATTCCGGACATACGTTATGGAATTATGATCCTGGAGAATGAAAATGATTATCATATATATTTACTCCGATGAGAATGGCCTTAGAGGCCATTTTCCATAGCTTCAGTAGGGGAGAAATTAGGGCTTATTTTTTAGATCTACTATCACCATAACGTGTATCAATATCAACATATCGTGTATCAAAATCTATGCTAGTAAAAAAGTAGCTTTAATATCGTGTGACAAAAAAGTTTCATTTTTGGAAATACAGTGGTAATCACTGACGTGAAGCATTATCTAGGAGGTTAATTACAATGCATGTGACAAGTATTTTTCCAAGCGTGTATCAAAATAGTTTCCACAGACAAAACGTCTGTATTGAGAGAGGGAGACTGTTCCTGATCTGCGCAACTATTCCTAAAATCATAATTTTCGGAATAGTTACACACCCGGAACAGCGAATCGGCCCGGATACCTGTATCTGTTGCTATTCCAGGCATCCGGGCACTTCTTCCATAACGTGACTATTTAATTATTATTTTAATATATGGTTTTCGGAATAATCGTTCCCTTCTTATTCTGCTGTATTTAATGATAAATATATTTACTGTTCTCTGTTTATCTGATGCCATCATGTACGTACATCATTATATGACTCATTTCTATTTAAGATCTGTATCTGCCGGTCTCAACTGATACTTTTTATGTCCGTTATACCTGCGCATGTTGCTTCAGACATTTATGAGAAATATCGCAAAAAAACGAGGCCGTATTTTTCGATTTAAGCGATTTTTTTACAGCCTTTTGACCCGTTATACCTTGTAAAAAAGCTTGATTTTCAGGTTGTTCCGGGCTTTCGCGATTTTCGGCAAATTGAAGATCCGAAGTATGACCGCCGGGATACAAATGCCGTCATTACTTCGGATCAATCAATAAAACACACTTCTAGACATACGTCGGAGCGACATATGATGCTAGCCATTTAATAAACCGGTACAAATATTTTATCTCCCGGCTGGATGTCAGCTGCATTGATATCATTGATCTCATATATGTCGTATATGACGCTCTGTACATCGATGTGGGCATCCTTGTTATATCTTTCTACAATGCTCCAGAGACTGTCGCCCTCAGTTATAGTGACCTGGGCGTAAGTCCTTACTGTAGCAGCCTCAGCGTCAGCTGCGCCGATAACGCTGTATCCGGCAAAGGCTATGATCATAATACTAATAACTATAAACATGAAAAACCTTACCGGCTTAACTATTCTGTAATGATGTCTTCTGCTGTCTGTCATATCTATCACCATTTTCTTTGATTTCATCTGAATTGAACGCTTGTTCGGTATGTTTGAATTATAAACATTTGTTCGATTGAAGTCAATACCTTTTGCGAACAAAAGTTCTGTTTTTTCAAACAAAAAAACAGGCCTTCCGCAAATCGCGAAAAGCCTTGAAATCAAAGGGTTTCGAAATATTTTCAATTATTACTTAGTGAGGTCGCAGAACTCCGCATTGCTGACTTCAGCCAGTATTTCAGGGTCGAGTATTATCTGTACTCCCCTCTTTCCGGCGGAGAAATATATCTCATCCCAAAGCTCGGCCGTCTCATCTATAAATGTAGGATAAGCCTTTTTCATGCCGATCGGTGAACAGCCGCCGCGTATGTATCCTGTTATATCGAGTATCTCCTTAACATGTATCATCTCGATGCTCTTGTTGCCAGAAGCTTTGGCCGCTTTCTTGAGATCGAGTGATTCGGCAACCGGAATTACGAACACAAATATGGCATTGCCGTCGCCGCGCGTTACAAGGGTCTTGAATACTATATCTTCTGACACGCCAAGCTCGTGCGCGGCATGAACACCCGAAAGATCGGACTCGTCGTATTCATAGCTTCCCATTGAATAGCTGATGCCGGCTGAATCGAGCAGCCTCATAGCGTTTGTTTTCTGTACTTTTTCTTTAGCCATGTTTCTTTTCCTCAAGTTCCGCTTCACGCAATTCGATCCTGTCAAGATAAGCGATGATCGCGCTGCGTTTTATAAAGCATATCAGAAGTATTATCGCAACAGCAACTGAAAGGATTATCATTGCCGTGTAATTCTGCCTGCCGAAGAAATGCCCTATGAGAAGGCTTCCGAGCATGCCCGGAGATCTTCCGACAGTAGCTGCCAGAAGAAATGGCCTGAAACGCATCTCGGAGATGCCGGCGGCGTAAGATACGAGATCTTTAGGTACTCCCGGTATCAGATATATAAGGAACGCCAGCAGCAGTCCGCGGCCGGAATTCAGCTTTTTCTGATAGTCTTTTACTTTTTCTTCTCCGAAAAACAGATGCATCGCATCACTTCCGAGCAGCTTGGCAAGATAAAAAGAAATCACGGTACCGATGACGGCGCCGGTAATGGACAGGAGAAAACCCATCCCCACCCCGAACATGTAGCTTGACGCAAACTGAATAGGCTGCCCCGGAAGAAAACATATGACCACCTGTATGATCTGAATGCCGATGATCAGAATAAAGGCGATGTGACTGTTTTCGCGGAGATAAGCAAGTACTTTATATGCGGTATCTGTACTGAATATGCCGCTTCCGTATTTGAAATAAAGAAAAGCCGGTATGCCCGCTATAATAAACAGGAGCAATATCAGCTTTGCTGAGGCAACTATTCTGTTAGATCGGCTGCCGGTCTTTTCTTTGTTCATATTGTTATAAGGCCCTTTTTATAAAGAACATCGAGGCTCCTGATAACACCGTATCTGGAGTGCCAGTATGACAGACCTCCCTGGAAGTAAGCGATATAAGGCTCTCTGAGAGGAGCATCGGCGCTCAGCTCGATCGAGGATCCCTGTACAAACGCTCCGGCAGCCATAACTACCTGGTCTTCGTATCCCGGCATATCCCATGGCATAGGAGTCACGTATGAATCTATAGGTGATGCTGACTGTACTGCCTGGCAGAAAGCAACTGTGCGCTCCGCAGTCAGGAATTTTATGGCCTGAATGATGTCGCTTCTTTTGGCATCAGCAGCCGGAACTACTTCAAATCCAAGCCTGTCATACACTGTGCCGGCGAGTATGGCACCTTTAAGTGCAGCATTTACAACGCCCGGAGCGATAAACAGTCCCTGCAGTACATTGCGGTTCTGACCGAATGTAAGTCCGCACTCAGCTCCGATGCCCGGGCATGTCAGCCTGTACGAGATCTGCTCAATAAGATCAGCCCTTCCTACGATATAACCGCCTGAAAGAGCAAGTCCGCCGCCCGGATTCTTGATGAGCGAACCGGCCATTACGTCTACGCCGAATTCAGTAGGTTCGATGGCATCAACGAATTCACCATAACAGTTGTCGAGCATTACTATGATCCCCGGATCGATGCTGTGGACCAGTTCTGTAACGGCTTTGAGGCTTTCGATGGATATGGCAGGCCTCCAGTCGTATCCGGTGGAACGCTGCATGGCTACGACTTTTGTATCAGGAGTCACGGCGCGTTTTATGGCCTCGAGATCGACATCCATATCGGCGCCGAGAGCGACCTCTTTGTAAACTATACCATAATCCCTTATTGTTCCCTTAAAGTCGGAAGGACCTAGAAGGCTTCCTTCTCCCCTTTTAGCCGCATTTCCGTTTTCTCTGCCGATAACTGTCTGCAGCGTATCGTACGGTGTTCCGGTGACTTCGATAAGTTCATCTCCGGGACGCAGCATTCCGAGAAGAGCGGATGCTATGGCATGTGTTCCGTTAACGATATTAGGCCTTACGAGGGCCGCTTCTGTTCTGAATACCGAAGCATATACCCTTTCGACAGCTTCACGGCCGGCATCATCGTATCCGTAGCCCGTGCTCCAGTCGAAGTGAGTTGCATTTATGTGGTTTTCCTGGAAGGCCTTGAGAACCTTCATCTGGCATATCGCCGTAATATCATCTATATCTGCAAAACGCTCCTTCAGAGCCTCTTCGGCTTCATCAACGAGCGTCAGCACTTTTTCATCAATATTGAACTGTTCTTTTATATATTCGTTATATTTTTCCATTATCAGTCTTCGTCTGTTCTTTCTATCTCCCATTCCATGCCGTTTACAAGATCGCGTTTTACGTTCATCTTGTGGCGTGCATAGAGCTGTGTTGTTGTTACCTGTTCGTGATCGAGAAGCGCGGCAACATCGTATATCGAATTGCCCCGTCCGATAAGGGACGTCGCAGCCGTAGCTCTCAGCTTGTGAGGACTGTATCCGGCGCGCCTGCTGGTATTGAGGGCGATTGACGTATACTTCTTTACCAGGTCTCTGATAGCGCGCTCTGTTATCCGCTTGCCCTGGAGTGACAGGAAGAGAGCGTCCTCAGCGGCCGAATTTTCAGGTATGACGGTATTTCTTTCGCTGTTGATATAATCACTCAGAACCATCTCTACGGAACGGTTAAGAGGCATTACGGATTCCTTGCCTCTCTTGCGGTAGATCTTGAACTCACCTCTCGAGAAGTTGAATGATGAAAGGTTGAGCTGCTGAAGTTCACTCAGTCTGAGCCCGTATGTTACGAACATCACGAGTATGGCTTTGTCACGGAGCTTTGTTTTCTCCCAGTAGCGGCGCTCATGATCGGTAAGGCCCGTGCCGTTCGTTACGGCGTCGAGCATTATCATGACTTCGTCATCCTGCAGCGCTTTTATCTCGCGCTCACCCGGCTTGGCTACTCTGATAGGATCGAATCCGTCGGTAATGTTCTTTTCGATTATGCCGTCTCTGTACAGCTGTTTGAAAAGCACCGATATCGATGACTTTTTACGGGCCAGAGACTTGTTGTTGTTTTCAAATACTGTTACCGTTTCGCCGTCATCGACCATATACTTGCGGCAGTAATCGATGAAGAGGTTTATATCTGCGGCTTCAATAGCGTTCAGCTCATCGGAAGTGATCTTTGCAGGCAATGCCGCTTTCGTGAGATCGGTCTCATTGATCAGATAATTCATGAAGAACCTGACATCGTGAAGATACGCCAGCCTGGTCATCGGGAGCACATTCCCTTTCAGGTATGTGAAATATGAGCGCATAAAAGAAGGAAGCTCCTTCTGTATGGCTTCACATTCCATGTAAATATCGTTTTCTTTTTTAACGATATTGTCAGGTTTGTCGCTTTTATTATGCGACCTGAATTCCTTGCTGTCGTATGTGGTCCTCGCCATAAAACTCTGCCTATAAGACGCTTCCGTCTTCTTCCAGTATGCGGTCGACTACCTCTCCGACGGTATCACCCTTTTTGATTTCGATCCAGTTCACGAAATCATATCTTTTCAGCCATGTGTACTGCCTTTTAGCGTAATGTCTGGTATTTTTCATGATGAGCTCTTTTGCGTCGAAAAGATCGTACTCACCATTGAGGAATCCGATTATCTCCTTATAGCCGATAGCCTTCATAGACGGAAGGTCGGCGGTGTAGCCTTTTTCGAGCAGTCCGCAGACTTCATCTACCAGACCTTCTGATACAAGCCTTGATACTCTGCGGTTGATCCTGTCATACAGCCATTCTCTTTCCATGGTAAGAGCGTAGAATTTAAAATCGTAATCCGGGTTGAGCTCACAGTCCGCGATATTCTTGATGCTCTTGCCTTGCTCGTATGACTCGATAGCGCGGATGATTTTACGCGTATTGTTAGGATGGATCCTTTCTGCAACATCCGGATCAAGTCCGTGCAGGTATTCGTGCATGTACTGGCTTCCACGCTCGGCGGCGAGTTCTTCAAGCTCGTGTCTGCGCTGTTCATCATCAGGAGCAGCTGCAAAGTCCATGTCGTAAAGAATGGAATTCAGATAAAGACCAGTACCGCCGCAGACTATAGGAGTTTTTCCGCGCGAAAGTATCTCGTTGATGGTCTCGATCGCGATCTTTCTGTAGTCAGCTACAGTCATGTTGACAGACGGATCTTCGATTGAGTAAAGGTGATGCCTGACTTCGGACATCTCTTTTTCGGAAGGTTTGGCGCTTCCGATATCCATGTATTTATAAAGCTGGATCGAGTCGCAGTTAACTATCTCGCCGCGGATGCGCTTTGCGAGGTAATAAGCTATCAGGCTTTTACCTGAAGCTGTGGGACCCGAAATAATATATACAGTATTTTTCATTTCTATATTCTCTTATCCCCTGTTACTTGCGTCTGAACGACCTTTCGATGTCGTAGCTGCTTATCCTTATGAACGTAGGGCGTCCGTGAGGACATGAGTACGGGTTGTCGCATTCCGAGAGCTTTGACATAAGATCGTTTATTTCCTGTTCTGAAAGCACGTCGTGTGCCTTAACGGCAGACTTGCATGATTTCGTGATCAGCTTATCTATGACTACCCTGTTGGAGCCGCCCTCTTCTCCGGCCGCTTCTGCATAGCCTCTGGCAAAGCCTTCTGCCTCGTCGATGCTCATATACGGCGGGATACCTCTGACCACAAATGTGCAGTCTCCGAAATCTTCGATATCATAGCCCATGCGAATAAGATCGCTGAGCCATTCTCTGCTCATTGAGTATACATCATGGCTCACATTGATTGTGAAGGATGTGAGTACAGGCTGTGGCGAGTGTGCGGAATTATTGTACCCGCGCATGAACTTCTCGTAAAAGACGCGTTCATGAGCAGCGTGCTGGTCAAATATGAAAAGCTCGTCTCTGCCCTGCATTATGATGTAAGTATTGAAAACATAACCTTTGAATGAAAGGTCATTAAAATCAAACGGCGCAGGTCTGACTTCCTGACGAACAGGCTGATACCCGGCTGATCCTGATGGTTCCGTATCAGGCACATGTGAAGATACCGGGACGTATGATGTGTCCGGAGTCTCGGCAACGGCCGCGGCTTCGACAGGTACTTCACGTTCAAGTCCGCTCAGAAATTCCCTTATCGACGTTTGCTCAGTTTCCTGATTATTTTCTGCAATTGGATTTAACTTGATTTCTGCAGGAGTTTCAAGCTTCTTTACGAAACCTTTAGGAACACCTGCTCCTGTCATGACCGCCCTGCTAACGGCATCGGTGATATGACCCTTTACTTCATCCTGACGGAGAAATCTTATCTCCTGCTTTCCCGGATGAATATTTACATCGATATCAGACGGCTCTGACTCGATGAAGAGGACTGCAGCCGGAAATCCGCTGAATATCCTTCCCTGATACCCTTCTTCCAATCCTTTTTCTATGACCGGACTCGAAACAAGACGGCCGTTGACAAAGAACAGCTGCCCCTTTCTTGTGCTCATGGTACTGCCCGGATCTGAGACAAATCCGCTGACTTCTTCACCTGATACAGGTATCAGTCCGTTTCTTGAAATCGAAGGATAAAGCAGTCTGATCACAGCTGAAGTATCGCCGTCCCCGTTTGTAGTGAACAGCGTGGTTCCGTTGCTGATCATCATTATGCGTTTGTCAGAATAACAAACTGCGTACTGCTGGATCAGCTCGATGATCGACGAAGCTTCGCGGGCGTCACTCTTCATGAATTTGCGCCTTGCAGGAGTGTTGTAGAAAAGGTCTTCAACTATGATAGTCGTTCCTGTATTGCACCCTGTGCGCTCTTTCGAAACGACACGGCCTCCGTGAAGTACTAGCTTGACGCCTGAATTGTCTTCAGCCCTGCGTGTCACCATTGTAAGACGCGATACAGCTGAAATGCTGGCCAGCGCCTCTCCCCTGAAACCGAGAGAAACGATATTGTCGAGGTCTGCGATACCGCTGATCTTGCTCGTAGCATGTCTGAGAAATGCAGTTTCGGCCTCATCAAAAGAGATGCCGCAGCCGTCGTCAGTCACACGGATATATGACTTTCCCCCGCCGCGAATCTCGACAATGATGGAGTGCGCCCCTGCATCTATTGAGTTTTCCACGAGCTCTTTGACCGCGGATACCGGCCTTTCTATTACTTCTCCGGCCGCTATCTTATCCGCGACAAAGCTGTCCAATACTTTGATCATATCAGTTGTTATTGACCTCTTCGATGATTTCCTGCAGCTTCACAAGAGCTGAGACAGGCGTCATCGTATTTATATCTATATCGGATATTTTTGATGCCAGATGTCTGTATTTTGCCGCATCAGCACTTACGCCTTCTTCGATCAGATCTTCTGTCATGAACGACATCTGTTCTGACCTGCCCGAATTGTCACCGCGCACCTCCGCGGACAGAGTCTCGAGCTCGTTGAGCTTGATCCTGGCGTCTCTGCGGATGACTTCAGGGATGCCGGCAATGCGGGCAACATGTATGCCGTAACTCTTGCTTGCCGGGCCCTCGATGATATTGTGCAGGAATACCACATCGTTGCCGTCTTCTGCAGCGGCAACAGAGAGATTGTGGATGCCCTCTTTCTCATCTTCGAGCTCTGTAAGCTCATGATAATGAGTCGCGAACATCGTTCTGACTCTGTGTGCCGGATCAGCAAGATACGAGGCGGTAGCCCACGCGATCGAAAGACCGTCGAATGTGCTGGTGCCTCTTCCGATCTCATCAAGGATGATCAGGCTCCTTGGAGTAGCGTTTCGGAGTATGCCTGCCAGCTCGCTCATCTCGATATAGAATGTTGACTGTCCGTACGCAAGGTTGTCAGAAGCGCCTATCCTCGTGAAAATGCGGTCGGTCACTCCGATGACTGCGCTGTCGGCCGGTACAAAACATCCTATCTGAGCCATCAGAACTATAATGGCGGTCTGACGCATGTAGGTGGATTTACCTGACATGTTAGGACCCGTAATTATAAGCATGCTGCGGCTGCTCATGTCGATAAGCGTATCGTTAGAAACGAACATGCCGGCACCGAGCAGCTGTTCTACGGCAGGATGCCTTCCGCGTCTGATATCTATGACATCTCCGTTGTTGACCTCAGGCTTTACATAGCCGTTTGATGCAGCCGTTTTCGCAAACGAGATCAGGACGTCAAGAGCGGCTACTGCTGAGGAAGCAGTCTGAAGCTTTGTAATGTATGGTTCAATCGCAGATCTGATCCTGCGGAATTCTTCGTATTCGATTTTGTTGATCCTGGCCTCGGCCGTGAGGACAAGATCTTCTTTCTCCTTGAGTTCAGGAGTTATATATCTTTCGTTGTTAACGAGAGTCTGCTTTCTGATATAGTCTTCAGGTACTTTGTCTATCATGCCCTTGCTGACATCGATATAGTAGCCGAAGACCTTGTTGTATCCGACTCTGAGAGTCTTGATGCCGGTTCTCTCCTTCTCGGTATTCTCGAGGTTTGCGATCCACTCCTTTGCACCCGAAATGGAATCCTTGAGCCTGTCGAGATCTTTCGAATAGCCGGACTTTATTATTCCTCCGTCTGTGATGCCCATCGGAGGTTCATCACATATGGAGCGTTCTATAAGTGTGTAAAGATCGCCGAAATCCTCTATCGCTTCATTGAGTGAGCGCAGGAGCGACGACGAAGTGTCTGAAAGTTCGTATTTGATGTCCGGAAGCTGAGCCAGTGTTTTCTTGAGAGCTATAAGATCGCGCGCGTCGGCACGTCCTGTAGCGACAGCGGCAGTCAGCCTCTGGAAGTCGTAAATGTATTTCAGACAGTTTGAAATATTGTTTGACCTGACCGGATCGTTCCTGAGTTCTTCGACAGCGTCGAGTCTCTTCCTGATTTCAGTGACGTCGGTCAGAGGTTCTCTGAGCCATGCACGGAGCAGTCTTCCGCCCATAGCGGTTTTTGTTTTACCGATGACTCCGAGCAGTGATCCTTTTACATCTCCGTCATAGATGGTCTCGAGAAGCTCGAGATTGCGGAGTGTGGATCTGTCGAGGTGCATGACTCCGTCATGCTGCTTTATGCTGATATCCCTGAACTGATCGAGATCGCCTTTCTGGTTCTCTCTGAGATACATCAGCAGAGCTCCGACGGCAGCAGTCATTTCTTCCCTGCCCTCGAGGTCGAGCGGTATCAGAGAGGAAACCCCGAACTGGTCCATGAGAACATCTCTGGCGGTCTGATATCTGAAATAAGAGCTGTCGATGCCATCCAGATATACACTGAGCATATGCTCAGAAAGCGAAGAATCGACCTCAGACGCGATTTCCTCGCTGATCACGAGTTCCTTTACGTCCATTACGGAAATGTCGTTTAAAAGGCGCTCGAATGAGAGTTTCTTCCCCGCCTTTTCGGTCTCGTACTCGTAAGCGGTGAGTTCGCCTGTACTGATATCAGCCATAGCGACAGCTGTCAGCTCATCAGATATGCATGCTGATGCTATGTAGATGTTGTTCTCTCCTCTTGAGGAGTCATAAATATCGAGTGTTCCCGGCGTATAGACTCTGGTGATCTCACGCTTGACTATGCCCTTCGCTTCTGCCGGGTCTTCAACCTGTTCGCATATGGCGACCTTATGTCCGTTGTTGACCAGCCTTACAATGTATTGATCTACTGAATGATACGGCACGCCGCACATAGGCGCTCTTTCCTCAAGACCGCAGTTGCGGCCGGTAAGCGTAAGCTCGAGTTCTCTTGACACAAGAATGGCATCATCAAAGAACATCTCGTAGAAATCACCGAGACGGTACATAAGGATGGCATCCTTGTAGTCATCCTTGATTGCCATATACTGTTGCATCATTGGGGAAAGTTTTGCTTCTGCCATTGTTCTCTAAATAAACTGTAGGGGGAACCGAAATTCCCCCTACCGCCAGTTCAAGTGAATTGTTCGGTGCCTATACTACTTTGCGTTGTAAGCGGCAACACCCATCTTGATGAGTTCGCATGCTCTTCTCATCTTATCAGGTGACAGAACGTATGCAATACGCATTTCGTTCCCGCCGAGTCCCTTTGTTGCATAGAATCCAGGAGCTGGTGCGAACATTGCTGTTTCACCGTTGTCATCGAATTCCTTGAGCATGAACATCAGGAAGTCCTCAATGTTGTCTACAGGGAGCTTGCATGTCATGTAGAATGCACCTGCAGGCTTCTGGCAAACGATTCCAGGAATCTTGGAGAGCTCTTCATAAGCAGCGTCTCTTCTTGCCTCATACTCAGCCTTAGCTTCATCATAGTAGCTCTTGTCCATTCTGTAGAGAGCAGCAGCGCCTACCTGCTCGAGTGTAGGAACGCAGAGTCTGCCCTGAGCGAGCTTGAGGAGTGCGCTCATGAACTCTTCATTCTTGGAGATAGCAGCGCCGACTCTTGCTCCGCAAGCAGACCATCTCTTGGATACGGAGTCTACGATAACGACTCTGTCAGCGATTTCAGGAAGCTGTCCGAAGGAGTGTGCTTCTCTGCCGTCATATACGAACTCTCTGTATACTTCGTCGGAGATGATCCAGAGGTCGTGCTCCTTAGCGATGTCGCCGATGAGCTTCATGTCTTCGAGTGTAAGAACTCTTCCTGTTGGGTTACCAGGCGAGAGGCAGCAGATTGCCTTTGTCTTAGGTGTGATAGCAGCCTCGATGAGGTCTCTCTTTGCCCAGTTGTAACCGTCTTCTGCAGATGTTGTCAGAGGAACGAGTACACCGCTTACCTCATTGCAGAATGTGTTGTAGTTTGTGTAGAAAGGCTCAGCGATCAGTGCTTCATCTCCAGGATTGAGAAGAGCTGTGAAAGCGAGAATAAGAGCTTCAGAACCACCGTTTGTGATCAGGATGTCCTTTCTCTCATACTCCATGTCGAAGTCTCTCTTCATGTAGTAGATCATAGCGTCGCGCAGTTCATCGATACCCTGCGACTCAGCATATGCGATTACCTTCTTGTCGAAGTTCCTGATTGCTTCCATGAAGCAAGGAGGTGTCTCGATGTCAGGCTGACCGATGTTGAGACGATAGACCTTTTTGCCATGTTCTCTTTCGGCCTCAAAAGCGAATACGTTGAATCTTCTGATAGGCGAGAACTGCATTGCTGCACATCTTTTTGAAACTTCCATTTGAAAATCTCCTTATGTTGTTGTTTTGTGATAGCTTTTGGGTTAATAAAAAAGTTATTTTTTTTATTTGTTTAAGCCTGTGTGTGAAGCTTTGACGACTTCACTCACACCTAGCTTATTATCGCACTTTTTACGTGAAAGTAAAAGCAAATATTCTATATTTCCTTTAGTTCCTTTTATAGGTGAGTATGAAAGCTGCTGAGCATAAAGGTCGTTTTCTTCCGCATATCCGATAACGTTGTTTATAACGTCTTCATGGACCGACGTCTCCCTTACGATACCGCCCTTTCCTACCTGATCCCTGCCTGCCTCAAACTGCGGTTTTACAAGACAGAGAATCTGCCCGTCTTCGGCCAGCACCCTGGCAGCAACAGGAAACATATGCTTTACTGATATGAAGCTGACATCGATCGATATCAGGTCGATAGGCTCCTCAATAAGTGAAGTGTCGAGATACCGTATGTTGGTCTTCTCCATGTTGACAACTCGTTCATCGCTTCTGAGCTTATAGTCAAGCTGTCCGTAGCCGACATCTATCGCATACACCTTTTTTGCGCCGTGCTGGAGCATGCAGTCAGTGAACCCGCCCGTAGACGCTCCCATGTCTATACAGACTGCGTCATTGCAGGAAACTCCCCACTCTTTTATTGCCTTTTCAAGTTTGAGACCGCCTCTGCTGACATATGGGCATTCACGGCCTTTGACCCGGACATCCGAATCGATGTCGAAGCGGCTCCCCGGCTTATCTTCAAGACGGCCGTCTACAGTAACGAGACCGGCCATTATAGTCCGTTTGGCTTTCTCGCGTGATTCCGCCAGTCCGTTATTAACAAGAAGTACGTCAAGTCTTTCTTTCATCAGTGATTCCTTATCTCAAGTGAGTCGGCCAGCGACATGAAGAATGAAGCTTTGTCTCCATAAGGAGAAAGAGCATCTTTAGCTTCTGCAGTAAGTCTGTGGAGCTCTTCTTTGGCAGCATCAATGCCGTGTACATATGCGTAATTACACTTTCCCTGCTCAGCATCTTTGCCGAGGGTCTTACCCATCAGGGCCTGATCCCCTTCTATGTCGAGAATATCGTCAAGTATCTGGAAAGCGACACCGATGTCGAGCGCGTATGTTGTAAAAGCGCTGAGCATGTCATCATCAGCTTCGGCAAGCATGAGTCCTGCACGTACAGGAGCCGTGATAAGATCAGCAGTCTTGTGAAGTTCTATATATCTGATCAGATCAGCGTCAGGCTCGAGGCTTTCGCCTCTGATATCAGCGGTCTGCCCTGCTATCATTCCCGTGGCGCCGGCACGCGACATTATCTCGTGAGCAGCCCTTATGTGTGCAGCCATTTTTACTGGTATCCCTGCGAAGGCAAGCGGAGCGCCTGTTACAGTCTCGGCCGCAGTCGAAAGCAGAGCGTCGCCGGCAAGTATGGCCATGGCTTCGCCGAAAACCTTGTGACTCGTAGGTTTGCCTCTTCTTAGATCGTCATTATCCATCGCCGGAAGATCGTCGTGGATAAGCGAATATGTATGGATGTATTCAAGCGAGAGCGCGTATGGAAGCGCTTCCATGATTTCACCGCCGGCAAAATCGCACGATGCCAGAAGAAGTACCGGCCTGAGACGTTTTCCGCCGACTTCAAGACTGTAGCGCATGGCATCAGCCAGAACAGCAGCTTCCTCTCCCGGATCGGCTATGAGATCAGTCAGGTGTGAATTGATAAGATCTTTGTACTCGTTAAAACTCAGCATCTTTGATCTCCCCGTTCTCATAAAGCTGGATCTTCTGCGCGGCACTTTCAAGGACCTTTCTGCAGTATTCTGCTTCTTTCATTCCCTCATCAAACAGTCTGAGAGAATCTTCGAGAGTAGTTGCCTGTCTGCCGATATCCGCAGCAGCTTTCTGAAGATCCTTCAATGATTCCGTAAATGTTTTCTCTGCCATGTCATGACCTTTCCGTTAATTAAGATCAACATCCGTGACTTCGGCGCTGAAGCGTCCGTCACTCATTATGATATCGTATTCACCGCCCTTGATCACCATTGCGGCTTCAGGCACAATACGGCCGTTTTTGTCGGTAACAGCCGCAAAACCTTTTTCAAATATTCTGCGCGGATCGTTTTCTCTAAGCATGATCACCGCTTTATCAACGGCAGCTGATGATTCGGCGATCTTTGAGCGTATATTGGCGCTGAGCAGAGCTTTTCCGCTGTCAAGCACCCTTTTTTCGGCTTCAAGTTTCTGACTCATTGAAGCTGCAAGTATCTCTTTGCTGCGCGCTATCTCTTCTTTGAGCCGGAACGTATCCATGACGGCCATGTCTGCCGCAGCTGTTGGGGTTTCGGCCCTGGCATCTGCAACAAAGTCGCTTATGGAAAAATCGATCTCATGTCCGACAGCACTGATGACAGGTATTTCCGATGCGAATATTTCGCGTGCGATCTTTTCGTCGTTGAAAGCTGCGAGGTCTTCCGGAGAGCCGCCTCCTCTTCCGACTATCAGAGTATCGATCTTTATTCCGTTGCGGTTTAAGCTGTTGGCGGCTCTTATGCCGTCACAGATGCTGTTTACAGCCGCTATTCCCTGAACAGCAGCCGGGAAAATGAGGATATCTGTAAAATCGTTCTTTGCAGTAATGATTTTGCGGATGTCCTCTATAGCTGCTCCGGTTGGAGATGTAACTACGCCTATTCTGTATGGGAATTCAGGGATAGGCTTCTTATACTTTTTGTCAAACAGCCCTTCTTTTTCGAGTTTTTCCTTTACACGTCTGAACTCGGCAGCGAGATCCCCTTCGCCCAGTGCTTCAACGTACCTGATGCTTAAGGAATATGTACCGCCCTTCGCATACGGGCTGATATCACAGACTGCTACGATCTTTTTGCCATTTTGAACGAGAGACATGTCGATCCTGGCGGCATTCGAACCCCAGATAGCGCAACGTATCTGACTCTCTGCATCTTTCAGTGTCAGATAATAATGCTGACCGCTTCTGCTCAGGCCAGACACTTCCCCTTCTACTGCAAGACCGCGCAGATTGAGATCATCGCGCAGTTTCTTGGCTATATATTCATTTACCTGCGATACAGTTACCGGTTTCATATCTCCTCTTTGCGAGCAGTGCAATGCCTGCTGCGTTGTCTCCTGACAGTTCAGGGTCACCGAAACGGATGCCGCTGTTGGTTCCACGTTTTACAAGTTCACGGAAGCTCCGGCTCGACGCCACTCCGCCTGCCATATAAGTAAGATCGGTTACGAATTTCTCACTCAGATACCGGTTGTCTCTGACCAGAAGATCGGTGATTGAGGCAAACAGCTCGGCAGTTACATTAGCCTGAGATATGCCGTGATCATCTTCGGCATACTTCATGAGTCTGGTTTCTGCCCCTGAAAGGTTGAAATAACCGTCATTGATCTTCAGTTTAGGGAGAACTCCCGTCTTTTTTATTGAGCGGGTATCAAAACCGCGTTTTTCCAGCTCCCCGTATGCCAGATCGTCAAGGTACGAGCCTGCAGGAAACGGCATGCCCATGGCAACACCGAATCTGTCAAGCAGCTGACCGACGGAAATGTCTTTTGTGCCTCCGACGATAGTCATGCTGTAGCCCGAATCGTCCGGCCTGCAGAGGAGCGCTTCGGTAGTACCTCCGCTAAGATGAAAAAACAGCATTTCAGATGCAGGAATTCCGCCTTCGCTTTCAATTACAGCTGCAGCATGCCCTTCCTGATGTGAAAAGCCGTATAATGGGATCCGCAGTGAAGCCGCGATCTCGCGGGCTGCATTAACGCCCGCCAGAAAGCACGGCATGTACGAACCTTCGATTCTTCGTGGTCTTTCAGATACTCCGACTGCCTTTATGGCTGAAGGATCGTTATCTGCAAACAGCTCATCTATATATGCAGGAAGTCTGTTGCTGTGCATGAAAAACGCTTCGGACTGCCTAAGCCCGCGTTTGCCTTCAGGCACTTCAAGCAGCACTGCTTTTTGGGCGATGATCTGCCCTTCACTGTCGATAAGCGCTGCTGACGTGCGGTAGTTGGAAGTATCCAAGCCCAGAAATAATCCGTTCATGTTCAGATGCTTCGTGATATCTTTCCGAGTACGGAATTGATGAATGCATAAGAACGCTCATCGCCGTACTTCTTTGCAAGATTGACAGCTTCGTTGATCGAAACACTGACAGGAATGCTGTCAACATACAGCATCTCGGCTACAGCAGTCCTGAGGATGGCAAGATCAGTCTTTGCTATCCTCTCGAGCGACCATTTGTCGAGATTTTCGCTGATGACTCTGTCTATCTCTTCGTGATGGTCCTGCACAGCGCGAAGTGTTTCAGACGCCTGCTTTTTGCTTGCAGCTTTCAAGTTTTCGTCAACAATGGAAAGATCGTCAACTTTAAAGTCTTCGGTAATATCCATCTGATAAACGAGCTGCATCGTTATTTCTCTGATATCTTCTCTTTTCAAATCTGCTCCTTCTTGTCAAGGCCCTCAACGCGGATGTTGACTGCCCTGACTGTAAGTCCGGTGTTATCTTCTACGTCTTTTTTAACTTTTGACTGTATGTCGTAGCAAAGCTGAGGTATGTTGACCCCGAAATAAACGATGATCCCGAAGCTGATAGTCAGCTCTCCGTCATCTTCACTTATCTTTATCCCGGAATCCTGCACATCCATTCCGATAACTTTCTGGATGTTGCCTGTAAGTCCTATACCTGGAAATCTGCTGACTTCATCAAAAGCCGAAATGTCTTTTTCAATAAGTTCGACGAGATCGAGTTCTTCATTCATCTGTCTCTTCCTCTCTCTCCGTCTTTTCTATCCGGATCTTCTCGATTCTGCGGTCTTTTACCTTAAGGATGGTAAAGTCATATTTTTCGTATGATATAGGCGGATATTTGACTTTTTCGCGTGGAATCTCTCCCATAAGATCGATGATAAATCCGCCGATGGTTTCGCTTGTCTCGGATTCGAGCTCCACACCCGTTTCTTCCTCGAGGTCATCGAGATAGACATTGCCGTCTACGATAAATGTTGTATCGTTAACTTTCTCGATAATGCGGTCCTCTTCGTCAAATTCATCGTCGATATCGCCTACGATCTGTTCTATTATGTCTTCTACTGATACGATACCGCTCATTCCGCCGTATTCATCGATAAGAATAGCCAGATGCTGCTTCTCGATCTGAAGCTCTCTGAAGAGTGAATCGATGTTTTTCGTTTCAGGAACGAAATACGCCGGTCTGAGGAGCTTCTTGATATCCACGTTATCGAAGCCCTTCTTTGTCGCGTTATAGAGATAGTCCTTAATGTGAAGTATTCCGACTATATTGTCAGGATCTCCTTTATATACAGGGATCCTTGAATGCGTGAGCTCCATCAGCTCCTCGAAATACTCACTTCTGTCGTCTTCGAGATCGAACATGAAGACATCGGTACGCGGCGTCATGATCTCATACGCCAGAAGGTCATCAAACTCGAAGATCGAGTCGATCATCTTACGGCCTTCCTCTTTGATCTCACCGGATTCCTGCCCTCTGTCAAGCATGGACATTACTTTATCCTCTGAGAATACGGAGTCATCGACCTCAACGTCCTTACCCAGCAGGCGGAGGAACAGATTTGCTATACCCTTGCAGATCCATACCAGCGGAAGCGTAACCACATATATGAACTGCTGGAAGCCTATGAGTCCTATACCCGCTGATTCGCTGGCCTGTGCTGCGAGCTTTTTAGGGAGAATATCCGAAAGCGCGGTGTAAATGATATAAAAGCCAAGATTACACATTAACAGCGCAAAGATTCCGATGCCGTCACGATAGAAGCTGAATGCTTCAGGATCGGTATTTGCCAGATTGACCAGCATCATAAGCACGTTGAACAGCACAAAGCTGATAACGATGTTGAAGTAGCTGGCCACATGATCAGCATAATGATATTTTGACGGTTTGGCGAGGAACGCTGTTACGGCCTGAAGCCTTTTATTATCAGGGTCATCCTCAAGCTTGTCTTTTATGAGATTGCGGTCTATATAGTCAAGAGCTCGCTTGCTCGCGACAACAAGGCCGTTGATTATCATGATAAGAATAATAGCGCTCAGATACAAATAAGAGGGTAAACTGCCGTCTTCCATTTCTTTCTCCTTACTTCTTTTTACGCAGAATAAAGCCTTCTTCAGGGGTGCGGTCAAAACGTATGCGCAGTATCTGCTGCGGATGCGGAGCACTCTGAATGGCGTTGCCCTCCTCATCGTACATCTCTCGTATGACCTCTTCGTAATATGGTGTATACGGGCCGAAAACTTCTACTGTATCACCTACAGAGAATTTGTTTCTCTGCTCGACTGTGGTAAATCCCGTTTCAGGATCGGTCTCCCTGACGAGACCGATAAACGAATAATCTCTGGTGTAGTCACTGGTCAGATAGTTCTGATCCTTGTCTGTAGGTTTGTTGTAATAGAATCCGTGAGTGAATTCCCTGTGGCTTGCCTTGCAGAGCTCATCATAATGCTTCTGATCGAAACGATAGTTTTCAGGATCGCTGAGATACGCATCAAGTGCGGCTCTGTATGCCGAAACTACGGTAGCCACGTAATACATTGATTTCATGCGGCCTTCGATTTTAAGCGAATATACTCCGGCTTCAGCAAGATCAGGAATATGGTCGATCATGCACAGATCGCGCGAATTCAGGATGTAGCTGCCGTATCCGTCCTCTTCTATCGGATAGTATTCACCCGGCCTTTGCTCTTCTACGAGAGCGTACTTCCATCTGCACGGATGAGTGCAGGCTCCGCGGTTTGCGTCCCGGCCTGCCATGAAGTTACTGAGAAGACATCTGCCTGAATAAGAGATGCACATCGCTCCGTGTACAAATGACTCGATTTCGATGTCATCAGGGAGTTCACGTCTCATCACTTTGATTTCTTCGAGGCTCATCTCTCTCGCGCAGACTATGCGCTTTACACCCTGCGATGCCCAGAAGCGGGCTGTCAGATAATTTGTGGTGTTAGCCTGTGTTGAAAGATGTATCTCAGCTTCGGGTATCTGTTCTCTTATGAGGCCCATAACGCCTGGATCGGATACAAGGAATGCATCAACGGGAATATCCTTGATTTTTCCGATATAAGCCTTCAGAGGCTCAATATCGCCGTTATGAGGGTATATGTTGATGGTCATATAACCCTTTGCGCCGTTGGCATGCAGCCAGTCCATGGCCTCGGCGATCTCTTCTACAGTAAAATTGCCGGCTCCTGCTCTGAGGCTGAACATCTCGCCGCCGAAATAGACGGCATCAGCTCCAAAGCGGACGGCTGTCTTAAGTTTTTCCATATCGCCCGCAGGTGCGAGCAGTTCAAGTGCTGGTTTTTTATTGTAATTACTCATTTATTGTTCTTTGAATCTGATTATTGCAAGTCCGTCACCGCCGGTAAGGATGGCTGTTTCGAGGTCATCCCTGCTGCGTATGTAATCGAGAAACTTCTTCATGTATTTAATGCTGGTCCTGTGTCTGTGAGCAGCTTTGCCCTCAGCTTCAACGATCCATCCTTTAAGAAGGATATTGTCGCATACTATAAGGGCTCCGCGGGTACAGATCTTCTCGGCAGCCTCGAAAAACTCTTTGTAATGGCTTTTGGCCGCATCGATAAATACGAAATCGTATTTCTGTGACTCGTCGGCATCTTCAAGCTCTTCGATAAGCCCATTGAGGATCTGCATCGCATCGCCGATACGGAAGTCGATCCTTTCCCCTTCTTTTCTGGACGCGAACTCGCATTCAGCGATTTCTATCATCGCCGGGTTGCGGTCTATCGTCGTAATATGCGCTTCAGGCAGCTTCCTGGCAAAATACAGCGAAGAATAACCGTGAGCTGTTCCGATCTCAAGAATTCGTTTCGGTGAAGTCAGACTGAGGAGGATCCCGAGTATTTCTTCAGTTTCGGCAAGAATAAGCGGTACGCCTTCTTCTTCGTTTGAATGCCTGAGTGCTGCCAGATCGTCATCAAGTGCTTTATGCCTGCTGTCAACAAACTCTTTCAGCGGAATATCTCTGACATCCAACATTAGCCTTCACCTTCAGCGGAATCTTCACCTGACTCTGCTTCTGCTTTGTCTGATGCTGCTTTGACCGCTTCTTCATATTCCTGAAGCCATGTTTCGTACTCAGCCTCATCTGCCGTAAACTTATGTGTTCCGGAAAGATTGCTGTCGAGTACGTAATAAGTGTACTCGCTTTCCTCAGGATACAGTGCTGCCTTTATAGATGCTTCACTCGGAAAACAAAGAGGCTTTTTTGGCAGATCTGCGATTTCGGTAAGCTCCATGTTTATGCGGTTATGGATGACCCCTGATATCGCTGCCCTCTCTTTATCAACCGATGTCTCCTTTTCGATCATGGAAGCCATTACAAGGACCTGCCTTGTAGTCACACCAAGCTCATCCGCCCTGGCTTTATAATCGTCGTTGTAGAAGTTATTGAAAGCATCGAGCATCATTATGATCATCATTGACTCATCAGCATCTGCTGAAAGAGTGTATTCTCCCGGCAGGAGGAATCCTTCGATGAGATCGCTTCCTTTAAGGCCCTCTTCGTTCTCACCGAGCACATCAAGTGCAGCCAGATCAGGAGACGATGCTGCATCAAGAAAAGCCTTCTCGTCCGCAAGACCATCGCGTTCAAGAGCCTTGGCGAGCTGCGAGACGGTATAACCTGCCGGAACAGTGAATCCCTTTGACGTGGTAAGTCCGCTCTGAAGCGTGCGCAGTATGCTTAGCGAGTCCATCGACGGGGAAATATAGTAAGTCCCAGGCTTGAAATCTCCGGCAAAAGTGATCTTGCCGAGAGTTTCGAAATCTGATGCCTTTTTTATGAACTTCTGCTCATCGAGATGTTCCGCGACCACTGACAGGCTGTCACCTTCTTCTACGACAAAATCCGCGTAGGTCGTACGCGTTCTGTCGTAAGGTTTAGACATCATGTAAACATACCAAAGGATCATCGCGGCTATAACCAGAAGAACCGTAATGATCCTCAGCGGTCTGCGGAAACGTCTGATGCTCTTTGTATCTTCTTTCAAAAGAATCTCCTATTTGGATCTTCCGAGGTATTCTCCCGATCTTGTGTCGATCTGGATCCTCTCACCTTCATTGATGAAGATAGGTACCTGAATAACAGCGCCTGTCTCAACAGTTGCAGCCTTAGTAACGTTTGTAGCTGTGTCGCCCTTTACACCCGGCTCTGTCTCGATTACTTCGAGGTCAACAAAGTTAGGAGCTTCAACAGTAAATGCATTATCCTTGTAGAACTTTACTGTAGCGATATCATTCTCACGGATGTACTTGATAGCGTCCTCAACGAGTTCTGCAGTCAGAGGAACCTGATCGTATGTTTCCTGATCCATGAAGTAGTAAAGCTCTCCGTCATTGTAGAGGTACTGCATCTGCTTTGTCTCGATATGAGCCTTAGGGAACTTATCATTAGGGTTGAAAGCTTCCTCGCGTGTAGCTCCTGTAAGAATGTTTCTGTACTTTGTTCTTACGAAAGCAGCGCCCTTGCCCGGCTTTACGTGCTGGAAGTCGAGAACGACATGAGGCTCACCGTTCATTTCGAAAGTAATACCTTTTCTGAAGTCACTTGCATAAACCATTTGATTTCTCCTTTTATATTGAAATAATAATTACCATTTATAGTATAACACTATGTCAAATCCTAAGCGTTAACTCCCATTGCTTCACCGATAATGGCGAAAACGTCATTCATCATGATCATGAATGCGCCCTGCGCCTGCAGGTACTGAGCTGCGAGAGGCTTTGTAGCTATCATCGTGCTGAGGGTCTGAAAACGCGATGTGATCGCCTTATCAGGTTCCTGTCCCGAAAGCTGCATTGCCTGAAGCTGCATCTGAAGTTCCTGGAGCTCCTTGAGCATATCGGATACTTCCTTGTCGTTATCAACGATGTTTCTCATTCTGTCGAATTCCCTGAACTCGTTGCATTCCTTTATTGCTTTTGCAAGGCTGTGAGCCTCGTCATATACATTCATGGTGTTACCTCCTTATACGTACAGAATAACCGGTATTATCATCGGATTCTTCTTTGTCGTGCTGTAAATGAATGATTTCATGTCTGATTTGATCGCCCTTGACAGAGATGCCTCATCGAGAGCGCCTGCTGAAGTGCTCTTCCCGATCGTATTATAGACGACATTGATAGCCTCTCTGATGAGATCCATATGCTCCTCGACAAATACGAATCCACGTGTATTCAGTATAGGTTCGGCCATAAGTGAACCGGTCGCCTGATCGAGCGCCACTGATATGGTGATAAGGCCTGACTGTGAAAGCTTCTTTCTGTCTTTCAGGACCACGCTTCCGACATCTCCGATATCGTAACCGTCTACCATGACATCTTCGCCCGAAGTGTAGCTTCTTTCAACATGAGTTCTGTTTCCGCATACTTCCAGAGCGTCCCCGTTGCCAAGGATGAATATGTTGTCTTTCGACTGGCCGAGTGACTGGGAAAGTCTCGCGTGTTCTACCAGATGCCTGTACTCACCGTGGGCCGGTACAAAGTACTTAGGCCTCAGGAGCGTATGTATCAGCTTGAGCTCTTCTGATGAGGCGTGTCCCGATACATGAACATCCATTGCTGAAGCGAGAACTACATCGACTTCTTTTTCGTAAAGTCTGTTCACTACCTGTGAAATGACCTTTTCGTTGCCCGGTATAGGTGAAGATGAGAACACGACTACATCGTTCTTTTTCAACTTTATGGCCTTGTGGTTATCATAGGCCATTCGGGTAAGCGCGCTCATCGGTTCGCCCTGGCTGCCGGTGGTTATGATGGTGATCTTGCTGTCAGCGTAGTTCTTTGCCTCGTTTACATTGATGAATACCGATTCAGGTATGTCATCGAGATATCCGAGACTCTTCGACAGCGCGAGAACATTTTCCATCGACCTTCCGGATACTGCGATCCGGCGGTTATGCTTCATCGAAGCTTCTATAAAGTACTTGATCCTGTGCACGTTCGAGGCGAATGTAGCAATGATGATACGCCTGTCGGTATTATCGAATATCTCATCGATAGAACGCCTTACCACGGCTTCCGACGGAGTATAGCCCTTTCTCATTACATTCGTGCTGTCGCAGAGCAGTACATCAACGCCCTGGTCGCCCAGCTGTGAAAAGCGGTTAAGATCGATGACCCTTCCGTCGAGCGGAGAATAATCTATCTTGAAATCGCCAGTATGTACTACATGACCGCCCGGAAACTTTATCGAATAAGCGAGCGCGTCAGCTATGCTGTGATTCGTCTGAATGGCTTCTACAGTGAAACATCCGACATTGAATCTGTCTCCCGGTTTGATTACGTGAGTTTCACCGGTAAGATAGTTTTCCTCGAGTTTGTGATCGATCAGACCCATCGCCAGAGGTGATGCGTATATAGGGACCGAAACTTCCTGAAGAAGATATGGTATAGCACCTATATGGTCCTCATGCCCATGGGTTATTATCAGCCCTTTTACCCTTTCGCGGTTCTCTTTGATATATGTGAAATCCGGTATTACGACATCTATTCCGAACATCTCGTACTCCGGAAAAGCGAATCCGCAGTCGATGATGAGGATCTCTCCGCAGCACTCTATGAGTGTGCAGTTCTTACCGATTTCTTTCATACCGCCGAGCGGGATTATCCTGAACGGCGGTTTTGCTTTATCTGTATTCTTTTTTATTGCTTTAGCAGGAGCTTTCGCTCTTCTTTTACTTTTATTTTTGTAAGTTGTCATAATATCGAAGCTGCTATCTGACAACGAAGTTGATTATCTTGTTAGGTACGTAGATAACCTTGACAACTTCGCGGCCCTCCGATGCCTCTTTGAATCTTTCAGAAGTTCTTGCAGCTTCTTCAACTACCTCCTTTTCTGAATTGTTAGGCAGCATAAGCTTATCCTTGAGTTTGCCGTTGACCTGAAGAACGACCATCACTTCGTCTTTTACAAGTGCGGACTCATCACAGACCGGCCACGCTCTGTTATAGAGCCTGTCTTCGTGGCCAAGCATGTTCCAGAGTTCTTCAGAGATGTGCGGCGAGAACGGGTTGAGCAGCGTGAGCAGCGTTTCGATCGCCTTGTTGAACAGAGGCATGTTGATCTCACCGTTCTTGTATTTGTAAAGTTCGTTTACGAGTTCCATGATCGATGCGATGGCTGTATTGAAGTTGAATCTTCCGCCTGCATCTTCTGTAACCTTCTTGATAGCCGTATTGAGCATGAAGTTGAGAGACTTGTCAGCCTCAGTCTTTGCTTCGAATTCAGCCGGCACGACAGCGTCTTTTCTGATGTCGTTGATGTACTCAACAACCAGTCTGTATACACGGTTGAGGAATCTGTAGCTTCCCTCAACACCTTCATCTGACCAGTCAAGTTCTTTTTCAGGCGGAGCTGCGAACAGGATGAAGAGTCTGGCTGTATCAGAACCGTATTTTGCCTGTATCTCAGCAGGGCTGACGACATTGCCGAGCGATTTGCTCATCTTTGCTCCATCCTTGATGACCATGCCCTGTGTAAGAAGGTTTTTGAACGGCTCCTCATTTTTGCTGAGGCCGAGATCGTACATGACCATCTGGAAGAATCTTGCATACATGAGGTGCAGGATAGCGTGCTCTACACCGCCGATATACTGATCGACGTCCATCCAGTAATCAACTTTATCTTTAGCAAACGGCTCTTTGTCGTTATGTGCATCACAGTATCTGAGGAAGTACCATGATGAATCAACAAATGTATCCATCGTGTCGACTTCCCTCTTTGCAGGTCTGCCACAGCATGGGCATACTGTGTCTACGAAGCTCTTGCTTGTAGTTATCGGAGATTCGCCCTTACCTGTAAACTCAACGTCAGTAGGAAGAAGTACCGGAAGGTTTTCATCTTTTTCAGGTACCCAACCGCATTCGTCGCACCAGATCATCGGGATAGGTGCTCCCCAGTATCTCTGCCTTGAAATAAGCCAGTCTCTGAGTCTGTAATTGACTGTCTTGTCGCCGATGCCCTTATCGTTGAGCCAATCGATCATTGCAGGGATAGCTTCCTTATTGTTCATTCCGTCGAACTGGCCGGAATTGATCATCTTACCTTCAGCAACGAAAGCTTCCTTAAGGTCGTAGAGGTCGATCGATGGATCTTCAGGATCGACTACAGGTATGATCTCAAGGTCGAAAGCCTTTGCAAAATCAAAGTCTCTCTGGTCGTGAGCAGGAACAGCCATGATAGCTCCGGTTCCGTAACCCATGAGTACGTAATCCGAGATGTAGATTGGGATCTCTTTGCCGTTAACAGGGTTTATTGCATATCTGCCGGTAAATACACCTGTCTTCTCGTTGCTCGTCGAAGTTCTTTCGATGTCGCTCATGCGGCGTGCTTTTTCCTGATATGCCTCTACTGCTGCTTCTTCAGGACGGCCTGCAACGAGCTCATTAACATAAGGATGCTCCGGTGACATTACCATGTATGTAGCACCGAAGAGTGTATCAGCTCTTGTTGTGAATACTTCAAGAACCTTGTCGGAATCCTTGATCTCAAAATTGATATTTGCGCCGTAGCTCTTGCCGATCCAGTTGCGCTGCATTGTCTTTACCTTGTCAGGCCAGCCTTCGAGCTTGTCGAGGTTGTCGAGCAGCCTGTCAGCGTAATCTGTGATCTTGAGATACCACTGAGACAGATTCTTTTTTGTAACTTCAGTCTTGCATCTTTCGCACTTTCCATCCACTACCTGCTCGTTGGCAAGAACGGTCTGGCAGCTCGGGCACCAGTTGACCGGGTTGTCCTTCTTATAAGCAAGACCTTTTTTATAGAACTGAATGAAAAGCCACTGAGTCCATTTGTAGTACTCAGGTGTGCAGGTTGCGACTCTGCGGTTCCAGTCATAGGACAGTCCCATGCTTGCAAGCTGCTTATCCATTTCGTCCATGTTGTCATAGGTCCACTTTGCAGGCTCAGCATTGTGCTGAATAGCAGCGTTTTCTGCAGGGAGTCCGAACGAGTCATATCCCATCGGATGGAGTACGTTGAAACCGGCCATCTTCTTATATCTGGCTATAACGTCTCCGATCGAATAGTTTCTGACATGGCCCATGTGAAGCTTGCCTGATGGATACGGAAACATCTCGAGAACGTAATACTTTTCTTTCGAATCGTCCTCAACTGTCTTGAAAGCTTCTTCTTCTGCCCAAATCTTCTGCCACTTTGATTCTATTGCAGTGAAATCGTATCTGTCGTTGCGCATGTTTTTTACCCCTTTAATCAGTCTACAAGTATGGATTCGCAGTCGCTCCAAATCTTCTCAAGTGTATACTTATCGCGTGATTCGGAAGTGAAAAGATTAACGATAACGTCTCCACCGTCAACCAGGATCCATCCTGTATCAGGTCTTCCGTCTTTGCTCTTAGGCTCGATACCGAGCTCAGCGAATTTATCTTCAACATCATCTGCCAGAGCACCCAGCTGCCTGTCTGAAGTACCTGTTGCTATAACGAAGAAGTCTGCGAACGATGATTTCTCCGCTATATCGATCATGACGACGTCTCTTGCTTTTTTGCTGCTCAGAAGTTCTGCGATTGCCTGAGCCATTTCTTTACTTTCCATTATTTTTCTCCTTGATTCTTTGTAAAACCCAATCCCTTGCCTCAAGAGTATCGGTATCGATCTCTCTGTTTTTTCCTTTGAGATCCCCTATCGTGTATTCGAGTATTTCATAACATGCTCTGTCAAGATCGCTGTATGCCAGCTGCTGATAGTAGTCAAGATCGCTGTATGTACGGTTGTCTTCAACAACGTCCGCTACGAAAATCAGTTCTTCGAGAAGAGACATTCCTTTGCGTGCTGTTGTGTGATATCTGACCGCATTCAGTATGTCTGCATCTTTGACACCGAATTCGTGTTCAAGTATCGCAGCTCCGACCTTTGAATGAGCAAGGGCGTTGTTGCCCAGAAGATGCTCCGGAAGACCGTATTTCCTGATTTGGGCGTCCATTTCCGGGATGTCCATGTTCTTTGCGATATCGTGATATCTGCCGGCAAACGCGGCCTTTTCGGCATCTGCTCCATGCAGACCGGCAAGTCTGACAGCCATCTCTTCTACGCCCAGCGAATGCCGGTATCGGCTTTCCTTCAAATGCTCATGCATGTATCTCTCAAGGGCATCTTTATCTGTACAGTTTATGCTCAATTATGTATTCCTCTACTCCCTCCGGTACCAGACCGCTTATAGCCTTGCCTTCCTTGACCATCTTTCTGATCGTTGTCGATGATGCGTCTACCGGAGGCATCTCGAGTACGGTAATGTCCGAGCCGTATTCCCTGCGGAACTTTTCAACTATCTGCATTCCCTCAAGATCGTCCGTATGTGGGCGCCTTGCAGTCACAAGATGATAATTCCTGAGGATCTCTTCACCCTGATACCACATGTCGAGCTGTATGACCGAATCGAATCCGAGGACGAAATACAGTTCTCCGTCGAGCAGATTTTTCCAGTGTCTCAGGGTCTCTATGGTATACGACGGGCCTTCTTTGTGCAGCTCGTATGTTGACAGCCGGAATGCCGGGTTTGTTTTGATTACGGTCTCGATCATTCCGCATCTGTCCCTGCCGTCCGTGACATTCCTGCCCTGTTTGAACGGAGAGATATATGCGGGCATGAATATGAGCTTATCAAGTCCGCACTCGTTCACTGCGCTTTCTGCCAGTGCAGTGTGTCCAATATGTATGGGGTCAAAACTGCCGCCGTATATACCGTACTTTCTTTTTTCGTTCATAAATATTGCTTTACTCGCACTCAGCTGCAAGTTCGATTCCGAGCTCCTCGAGCTGTCCCTCTCCTGCCGGTGCCGGTGCTTCACATACCGGACATTCAGCGTTCTGGTTCTTAGGGAACGCGATGACTTCTCTGATGCTCTTTTCACCGAGAAGCAGCATTACCAGTCTGTCAAGGCCATACGCGAGACCTGCATGAGGCGGTGCTCCGTATTTGAAAGCTTCGATCAGGAATCCGAATTTCTCCTGGCACTCTTCGTCTGTAAGTCCGAGAGCCCTGAACATGCGTGCCTGAAGGTCTTTGTCGTGGATTCTTACGCTTCCGCCGCCAAGCTCAACGCCGTTAAGTACAATGTCGTAAGCATTGGCTCTGAGACCGAGAATGTCTGTATCGAGTTTATCGAGCTCGTCGAGCTTCGGCTGTGTGAACGGATGATGCATGGCCTTGATATTGCCTTCTTCATCCTGCTCGAACATCGGGAAGTCGACTACCCAGAGGAAGTTGAACTGATTGTCGTCGAGAAGTCCCATAAGGCCCGCAATGCGGCGTCTTAAGAAACCGAGTGAGTCATATGTAACTTTAGCAGTGCCGCTTACGATAAATACGATATCTCCGCTTCCGCCGCCAAATCTGTCCATGACTGCAGTGAGTTCATCTTCGCTGAAGAACTTGCTTACTGATGATGTAAATGCAGTTCCGTCGTTCTTGATCCATACAAGGCCTTTAGCGCCGTAGTGCTTTACTTCGTCAACAAGCTTGTCGATCTTTTTGCGTGAGAACTGTGCTGCTCCGCCAGGCACACATATGCCTCTGATGTCTCCGCCTTCTGCGAGAGTCTTTGTAAATACTTCGAATCCGCAGCCTTCGAAGAGATCGTTGAGTTTCTTCAATTCGATGTCGAATCTTGTGTCAGGCTTGTCGGAACCGTATCTTTCCATAGCTTCGGCATATGTGATCCTTCTGAAAGGTGTTTCAACATCAATGCCTTTGACCTCTTTCATGACCTTTTTGATGAAGCCTTCCTGTACTTCGATGACATCATCTACTCCGGCGAACGACATCTCGAGGTCGATCTGTGTGAATTCAGGCTGTCTGTCAGCTCTGAGATCTTCGTCTCTGAAGCACTTGACTACCTGGAAGTATCTGTCTGTTCCGGCTACCATCAGCAGCTGCTTGAACATCTGCGGTGACTGAGGAAGAGCATAGAAGCTTCCGTTGTGCACTCTGCTCGGAACGATGTAGTCTCTGGCTCCTTCCGGTGTCGGCTTGATGAGCATCGGAGTTTCAACTTCCGTGAAACCGTTTTCATCAAAGTAGTCACGCGCACACTTAACGACCTTGTGCCTCATCGTAAGATTTCTCTGCATCTTGTTTTTTCTGAGATCGAGATATCTGTACTTGAGTCTGAGATCGTCACTTACGTTATCATCATCTCTGATATAGATCGGAGGAGTATCCGAAACGGAATAGATCATGAGATCGTCAGCGAATACTTCGATATCACCTGTGCTGAGGTTAGGGTTCTTGGAGCTTCTTTCTCTGACAACTCCCTTTACACCGATGCAGTATTCGCTTCTGAGTGTCTTGGCCTTCTCGATAACTTCTGCCGGTACATCCTCATTGAATGTGATCTGTGTGATACCGGTCTTATCTCTGAGGTCTACGAACACCAGTCCGCCAAGACTTCTGGCCTTTGCGACCCATCCGTTAAGTACTACGTTCTTACCTTCGTCAGCGAGTCTGAGCTCACCGCACATATGAGTTCTTTTATAAAGCATTTACAAGATCTTCCCTTCTTACTTTTGTTTGTTCAGATGTAGTCATGTTTTTCAGAGTTATCTCTCCGCTTGCTACCTCATCATCACCTATTACGGCTGTGAATGCGGCACCGAGCTTGTTTGCGTATTTCATCTGTCCCTTAAGATTGCGCTCTCTGGTATCCATATCAGCTCTGATACCCTGCTTTCTGAGATCGTGCAGAAGCCTGAGTGAATAAAGCTTTGCCTCGTCGCCTATCCAGGCTAGGAATATCTGAGGAGCCTCGGAAGCTCCGAAATCGTGACCGCAGGCTTCCATGAGAAGCAGCAGTCTTTCCTTTCCGAGTCCGAAACCGACTCCCGGCATGTCAGGTCCGCCGACTTCTTCGATGAGGTGATCGTATCTGCCGCCGCCGCAGACTGTGCCCTGAGCGCCGATCTTTGTCGTAATGAACTCGAAGGCTGTCTTTGTGTAATAATCAAGGCCTCTTACTATCGACGGGTCAACGGTATAGCTGATACCCATGGCATCGAGGTAAGCCTTTAAATCTTCGAAATCCTTTTTGCAGTCTTCGCAGAGATAATCGAGCATCTTAGGAGCGTCCTTTACGGCTTCTTTATCTTCCGGAGACTTGCAGTCGAGGATTCTCATAGGATTCTTATCGAATCTGGATTTGCAGGTTTCGCAAAGGCAGTCATATTTTGGCCTCAGAAAATCCTGAAGGGCTTTTCTGTATACAGGTCTGCACTTTCTGCAGCCTACGCTCGAGATGTGAAGCTCGACATCTTCGATCCCCATGCGTGAGAGGAAATCATTTCCGAGTGCTATGATCTCAGCATCGGCCATCATGGAAGCAGTGCCGAAATTTTCGATCCCGAACTGGTGGAATTCTCTGAGTCTTCCGGCCTGCGGCTTTTCATATCTGTAGCACGGTGTGTCATAGAAAAGCTTGGTTGGCTGTGTCTCAGCATAAAGATTGCTCTCGATGAATGCTCTGACTGCCGGAGATGTACCTTCCGGCTTGAGCGTTATGCTGCGTCCGCCCATATCTTCAAAGGTATACATCTCTTTCTGTACGATGTCAGTTGTATCACCTACACCTCTGTTGAAGAGATCTGTTGATTCGAAAACAGGAGTTCTTATTTCTTTAAAGCCGTATTCAGAGCAGATCTTTTCCCACTCTTTCTCTATGTACTGCCACTTGTGTGATTCCTGCGGCAGCATGTCTTTTGTGCCCTTAGGCGCTTTCATTGCCATATATTCGTCCTTTCACACGGATCATTTATAGTATTCGTTCTTACGCGAGAGCATATCGTCGAATCTCTCGCTGTAAATTCTGTAATTGCTTACGTTTGCGATGCGCTCAAGTCTGTCCTCTTTCGGATAATAGACCTTGCCTACCGCTCCTGCACCTAAGCCTATGATAGTCTGCTTGTCTTCCATGATGCGGATATTATAGATGGAATGCTTACCCGGAAGGCACCAGCCAACGTTCTCAAGCGCACCTATCTGATGTTTCTGCCTGTAAATGTAGTATGGCCTGTACCCTGCAGAACTGAGCATTTCCCTTGAAAGATCGAGCATGGCGCTGACATCAGCTGCATTTTTTCTGTAATACTCAGGTGAGTTTTCTTTGAGCCTTGAACCTCTCTTGACCGAAAGAGTATGTATGGTGATGTTTTCAGCACCGAGATCTATGATCTCTCTGAGACTTGCCTCAAAGTCGTTCAGGTCTTCTTCAGGAAGCCCCGCTATAAGATCGGCGTTGATCACATCGAATCCTGTCTCTCTGGCAAGGCTGAATCCGCTGCGGATATCATCTGCACTGTGGTCGCGGCCGATGAGCTGCAGAGTCCTGTCTTTCATTGACTGCGGGTTTATGCTGATCCTTGAAATACCCATAGAACGGAGCACTTCGAGCTTTTCCTTCGTTATCGTATCCGGTCTGCCTGCCTCAACGGTAAATTCAAGTGAAGCAGGGTCGATTCCGTAAGCTTCCGAAACTTTGCTGATCAGCTTTTCGAGCTGAGGTGCACTCAGAGTTGTCGGAGTGCCTCCTCCTATATATATGCTTTCAAGCTTTGTACCATGCTCTGCGGCGAGAGCACCGGCGTACTCTATCTCTTTAAGAAGATTGCCGAGATACTCAGCGTGCTCTTCTTCGGAAGCTACGTTTGAAGCAAAGCTGCAGTAAGCGCATCTGGTCGGACAGAACGGGATGCCTATATATAAGGAATCCATCTCCCAAGGGACCCCGCCTACATTCGCAAGCTGGTAATCTGCTATATCCGCCAGGAGCGAGACTTTACGCTCACTGAGAAGATACTTGCGGCTGATCTCTTGCTCCATGTATTCAACCGAGCTCTGTCTGCACATCTCGAGTGCCGGCTTCAGCGGTCTTACACCGGTGAGCGTTCCCCACGGAGGCCTGATACCTGTGAGGTCTGAAAGCAATCCGAAGAATTCCCTTTTTATTGCTTCGCGGTCAGATGTTGCAGCCTCATTTACAAAATAGCTGTTCTCACCCAACAGATGAGCTACGGGTCTGCCTGTATACGCAATGGTTTCAAAGCCGTCATCAGGCAGGAATACCCTCGCGAGCTCCATGAAGTGATAATCGTCGTCGATGTTGTTTATGTAGAATCTATACAAACGGATTAGCCCTCTTTTCGTATCCTATTGTTGTAGGTGCGCCGTGACCCGGATAAACGATCATGTTTTCATCGAGAGAATATAGTTTGTCGTTTATGGAGTGCAGCAGTGTAAACCAGTCACCTGTCGGAAGATCGGTCCTTCCGACACTCAGTCTGAAGAGCGTGTCTCCTGTGAATATCTCCTTGTCTGTTGCGAAACAAATGCCGCCGCCGGTATGGCCGGGTGTTTCGATAACCCTCAGCTCGGTTTCGCCAAGAGTTATAACATCCCCTTCTTTAAGAAGAACAGTCGGTTCCGGGCACGGATTCCTCTGGATGTTTATAACAGGGATATCCTTTTCCGGAACTGCAAACTTAACTGAGCTGTACTCATCAAGGTACTCCTGTGCGGCAAGAAAATGGTCGTCATGACCGTGAGTCAGGAGAACGTATTTCAGATATGCATTGTTCTGAATATCCATTTTTACATCTACACCGTAATAGCCCGGGTCGATAATGGCCTTAAAGCCAGTAGCATCGTCGGTTATGAGATAAGTATTTTCTCCGTACATGCCGTCCGGATAGCACTTAATGTCTATACTCATAGATGCGCCCTCCTGCTTTATAATAAATAATTATTGTTAATTCAGCGTTATCTTGGCCTGAATACTTTGATAACTCCCTCTACCTGTCTGAGACCGGTAAGCAGTCTCTGAATCTGATGCATGTCAGTGATTTCAACGGTCAGAAGAGTATTTGTCGTACCCGGTTCACCCGGTGTGAGGTTGAGCCCGACTACTTCAAGCTCGTAATCGTCGCAAACCTTTGATATATCTTTGAACAGGCCTTTTCGTTCTTCCGATACGACCTGTATATCTGCATAGTATTTTCTGTTCTCGTTCGGTGAATCCCAGTTTACCTCGATCAGTCTTCCGCGGTCTTCTTCTCTTATGTTACGGATGTTTGAGCAGTCTGTTCTGTGAACAGTAATACCCTTTCCTTTCGAAATGTAACCGATGATCGCGTCTCCCGGAACCGGATTGCAGCAGGTAGCACGTCTGATAAGAAGGTTGTCTGCGCCTTTGACCACTATGCCCGATTCAGAGTGTTCGACTGATTTGAGAACAGGTTTCTTTTTGATCTCTACCTGCTCCTGCTCTTCGTTCTTTATCTGGTTATCGGCTTCGTAGTACTCGATAAGCTTCTGACCGAGTTTTGAAACGGTGCTGCCACCGCGCGATATCTGAAGGAAGAGCTCGTTTACGTTTGAGCAGTTGAAGTCTTTTACTGCCTTAAGAATGTATGCATTCTTCGTTACAAGAGCAGGATCGTAGCCCTTTTTCTTTATGTAATTATTGATATTTGTGCGCCCCTTGCTGACATCTGAATCTTTATCAGCTTTGCGGAGCCAGTTGCGGATCTTGTTTTTAGCCCCTGAAGTCTTGCACTTCTTGAGCCATTCAATGCTTGGACCCGATGAATTTGCAGATGTGACGATCTCTACGATGTCTCCGTTATGAAGCGGATGATCGATCGTTACCATCTTGCCGTTTACCTTCGCTCCTACGCATCTGATACCGATATCGGTATGGATCTTGAATGCGAAGTCGAGAGGTGTACTCTCCGAAGGAAGTTCCATGACATCCCCGCCCGGAGTGAATACGAATACCTGATTATCAAACAAATCGACCTTGACGGTATTGAGAAACTCTACGGAGTCATCAGCTTCCTTCTGCCATTCAAGTGCCTGTCTCAGCCAGGCAAGCTTCTGCTCGCTGTCATCTACACTTCCGGAAACCTTTCCTTCTTTGTACTTCCAGTGCGCAGCGATACCGTATTCGGCGATGCGATGCATCTCGTAAGTTCTGATCTGTATCTCAAAAGGCTCGCCGTTATCCCCGAGAACCGTTGTATGTATCGACTGATACATATTCGGCTTAGGCATTGCTATATAGTCTTTGAATCTGCCCGGGATAGGTTTCCACCTGTTGTGCACGAGACCGAGAGCTGCATAGCAGTCCTTTACACTCGATACGAGGATTCTTACAGCGAGGATATCGAATATCTCATCGATCTGCTTCTGCTGCATTATCATCTTGCGGTAGATGCTGTAAAGATGCTTGGATCTGCCCTTTACGTCGTGCTGGATGCCTGCTTCATTGAGAATGTCCGTTATAGTTGAAGTCAGTACTTTGAGATTTCTGGCATATTCGGACTTTCTGCGGTCAACAGCAGCTGAAAGCTTCTTATATTCGAGCGGATGCAGATACTTAAGCGCGAGATCTTCAAGTTCGAATTTGATGCTGAAAATACCGAGTCTTCCGGCGAGCGGAGCGTAGATCTCAAGCGTTTCCATTGCTTTGGTCACACGCTTTTCGGTAGGCATATACTCGAGCGTTCGCATGTTATGAAGCCTGTCCGCCAGCTTTACTATAAGAACTCTGATGTCTTTCGACATGGCCAGGAACATCTTGCGGAAGTTCTCAGCCTGCGCAGCTTCGCTCGAATCGTAATTGATGTTACCGAGCTTTGTGACTCCGTCTACCAGATCAGCGATCTTCTCGTCGAAGTCCTCAATAAGCTGCTCTCTTGTATAGTCGGTATCTTCTACTACATCGTGGAGAAGGCCGGCAATCACCGTTTCGTTATCCATACCAAACTTAGCCAGTATCTGTGCTACAGCTACCGGATGGATAATATAAGGTTCTCCGCTCTTACGAAATTGCCCGTCGTGTAAACTGCGGGCAATTTCGTATGCTTTGATAATGACCGAGTCATCGTATTTCGGATTGATCTCGTTCATATCCCTTATGAACTTTTCGGTGGAAAGATCGATAATCTTCTGGCCAGCCATTTATTCTCCTGATATACGATTAAAGTCTGATACCTTCGTCGTCGCTTCTCTTGGAAGCTTTCTTTCTCTGCTTGTCAGCTTTAGCCTTGTTGTCTTCGTACTTGGATATTCCCTCTTTCTTTGTCAGCTCATAGAACAGCGGGCTGCAGAGGAATATCGATGAATATGTACCTGTGAATACACCGATCATCAGAGGGATCAGGAACGATCTCAGTTCGGATGATGCCATGATGAACAGCGGTATCATAACGATCAGTGTAGTGAGAGATGTCATCAGCGATCTGGACAGTGTCTGGTTGATACTTGTATCGATCAGCTCGACAGCCTGTTTGCGCTTGAAGAACTTTGAATTCTCTCTGATACGGTCAAATATTACGATGGTGTCGTTGATCGAGTAACCTACAACTGTAAGGATACCTGCGATGAACGGGTTGTTGATCGTTATACGGAATATTGCGTAAAGCGAGAGAGCAACGAGAACGTCGTGTGCAAGACCCGCTACAGCCGCAAGACCGTACTGCCAGTTCTTAAATCTGAATCTGATATAGATCAGCATGCATGCAGCTGCGATCAGGATCGATTTGATGGCGTTGTTTCTGAGGTCCTTTCCTACTGTAGGTCCGAATACTTCGGAAGCCAGAACGTCGCTGTCGTCAAATCCGTATTTTTCCTGAAGAACATCGACTACTGCTGTACGCTCGTCAGACTGGAGGTCCTTGATAGTCCTGATGATGATCTGCGAATTATTATCGGATGCGTATACGATAGTCGGGTTGAGATCGAATTCAGCGATCGTTTCCTTGACATCATCGATAGCAACCTCTTTGCCGAGCTCGATCTGCATCATGGTACCGCCTGTGAAATCGATACCGTAGTTGAATCCTCTGAAGGCAAAGAAGCCCATACCGATCAGGATTACTGCGAGACTGAGCGCATAGAACTTTTTACGGTTCTCGATGAACTTGAGATTGAAGTTCCAGTTGAAGCGCGGAGTTCCGTCATCCTTAACGCCGAACATCTTGCTTGTACCGAACTTCTCGCTTTCAGCAAGAAGGTTAACGAAGAGCTGTGTAATAAATACGGCTGTGATAACGGATACAACTGTACCGATCATCAGTGTAAGAGCGAAGCCCTTTACCGATGTTGTACCGAACATGTAAAGCACGAATGCCGCTACGAGAGTAGTTGTCTGCGAGTCGACTACCGTACCGAGAGCTGCGTGGTAACCCATGTCTACAGCAACTCTTACGGATTTGCCTTTCTGGATCTCTTCTCTGATTCTTGTAAAGATGATGACGTTTGAGTCAACAGCCATACCGATCGACAGGATGATACCTGCGATACCAGGCAGTGTGAGTACCGAGCCCATGCCTACCATGATCCAGAGAACGAGCTGGATGTACAGAAGCAGAGCGAGGTCTGCGATAACTCCGAGCATGCCGTATACGACTACCATAAGTACGAGAACGAGTCCAAGTCCAATAGCACCTGCCTTAACGGAGAGGTTAAGAGCATTAGCTCCGATGGTAGCTGTCTGTACTGATGAATTGATTTCTGTAAGATTTGCCGGAAGAGCACCGCCTCTGATAAGTGCGGCAAGCTGTGATGCTTCTGTTTCAGAGAATCCGCCGCCTCTTGTGATCTCGCAGGATCTGGAATTGATCTTTTCGTGAACGAGCGGTGCCGAAATAACTTCATCATCGAGTGCGATAACGATAGCAGTGGAACCGACAAGGTTGCCGTCTTCGTCTGTCATAGTCGGCTGAACACCGCCCTGATATGCCTTTTCGGTAGCTGCAGCGAATGCGTTGCTTCCGTCTGCTGTAAATTCGATGGTGATCTTATAACCGCCGTTCTCTGTATCGTTAGCGATCTGGGAGTCGCTTACTCCATCGCCTGTAAGAGCGAGTGTACCGTCTGCCAGGAAGAACTGGAGCTGAGCCGTACGGCCGATCTGCTTGATTGCCTCTTCGGCATCCTCTACTCCCGGCATCTCTACTCTGATGCGCCTTTCACCTTCAATGGAAACCTGAGCTTCGCTGATACCCATAGCGTTTACACGGTTTTCGAGAACGCTCTTGGTCTGGTTCATGATACCTGCAAGTTCGGTTCCTGTTTCTTTTGAGTCAGCTTCGAGCAGTACATAGACTCCGCCGTTGATGTCGAGTCCGTACTTGAGCTGTTTTCCGAGATTGCCGAACTTGTCGCCCAATCCGAAAATGGAGATCGTCCATGATGCAATAAGAAGCAGGACGATCAATACCGCAAATACTTTTCTTCTGCCTGTTTTCTTAGAATTCATAACTCCGTAATACCTTTCAATGATTGTTAGTTAATATGCCGTAAATCTCAAAAAACGCAAAATACGACATTTAACAATTATTCAATCTATTGTACTCGTTTAAGCTTTATTTTTCAATGAAAAAAGCACATCCGAAGGACTTTCGGATGTACTTATTTCAGTTCTTATTTTGTTACTCTTTATTCAGCGTCATCAGGCTTTCTGCTGAGCTTTTTAGGTGTAACTTTTTTGTCTCTGGCAGGTGCTTTTTCTTCCTCAGCCGCCTTTTCAGATTCTTTAGCTGCCTGCTTTGCTGCTGCAGGATCTTTAGCGCTGACACTTGCGATGGCACTCTTAAGAAACTCGATCTTGTTCTTTCCGGCTGTTGTGGAGATGATAACAGTTTTGTCTGTGATCTTCTCAACTTTGCCGACGATGCCGCCGATAGTAATAACTTCATCACCGACTCTGAGAGCGTCTCTCATCTCTTTGTCAGCTTTCTCTTTCTTTCTCTGCGGTCTGATCATCATGAAATAAATCATTGCGATCAGAAGAACCATCAGTACCAGACTGAATGCAGGACTGCTCGGATTCATAATACCCTCCTTAGTTAATGAACTATTAAGTGGTGCCGGCGGTGGGGGTCGAACCCACACGATATAAAAAATGGTGTGGATGACTGGACTCGAACCAGCACGGTTTAACCCACATGGCCCTCAACCATGCGCGTCTACCAATTCCGCCACATCCACACGGCACTATTGGATTATAGTCACCTTTTATCGATTATGCAAGTATATTTTGATAATTTTTTTATGTTTTTATATCAGTCCAATCCGTACGATCTGAGCACACGGTCAACAGCAGCCCTAAGCTCATCTATTGTTCCATTGTTCAGTATTACCTGATCGGCCATGGCTGCTTTTTTATCCTCGCCTTCCTGCGAGTCCATGATCAGATCGATTATTGACGATTCGATATTGTCCCTTGCCATTACACGTGATTTGCGGATCGCGTAATCTGCTGTAACTACCCAGACCGCGTCGTAGTCATCTTCGCTGCCTGTCTCGAAAAGAAGCGGTATGTCAAAGAACAGCGCCTTGTCATTGCAGGCCGCCCTTTCCTTCTTTATCGCTTCAATATCTGCGAGTACCACCTTGGTGGTGCCTTCCTCGAGCAGTTTCTTTTTCGCAGGGCTTTTGAAGACGAGGTCTCTCATCGCAGCACGATCAAGACTTCCGTCTTCCATGATGAACTCAGGGCCGAAATGCTCGCGGATATACGGAATGGCCTTGCCGCCTGCAGATGTCATTTCGCGTGACATCTTATCAGCATCGACCACCGTATAGCCTTTGCTGATAAGATAATTAGTTACCTCGGTCTTTCCCGAACCTATTCCGCCTGTAATAGCAATATTTATCATAGCGATACCTCACATTTATTTGAGTTCATACCAGGTTTTTCCCGAATGGATGTCGCAGATAAGATCCACTGCCAGATCAGCTGCGCCCATCATGCAGGTTTCGAGTATTTCCTTTACCTCAGATTCTTCACTCTCAGGGCCTTCTACGATCAGCTCATCGTGTATCTGGAGTATGAGTTTTGAAGCCAGTCCCCTTTTCTGAAGCTCGGAAGATACTGAATTCATGGCTATCTTGATGATATCCGCTGCCGTACCCTGTATTGGAGTATTCATTGCGAGTCGCTTAGCAAGCTCCCGCTCCATGAATTTGCGCGAAGCGAACTCAGGAAGTTTTCTTACTCTGCCGAAATACGTCCGGACTTCACGATCGTTCTCGCCGGTTTCTATCTGTCTGTCGAGGTATTCCTTGACGGATTTATGCTTGGCAAAGTAGTCGTTGATATATTTCTGGGCATCACTTCTGGTGATGTTAAGGCTCTCACCCAGCCCGAATCCGCTCATGCCGTATACGACACCGAAATTGACTGCCTTGGCCCTTGTACGGTCAAGCGCGGTCACCTCATCTTCAGGTATATCAAATACACGGGCAGCCGTTGCTTTATGAATATCTTTTCCGGCTCTGAAATCGGCTATAAGAGACTCATCTCCGCTTAATGCCGCCAATATGCGCAGTTCTATCTGCGAATAGTCAGATCCGGTAAATACGTTTCCGCTGCCGGCAACAAAGGCTTTCCTGATAAGTCTGCCGTAGTCATCGCGAATAGGAATATTCTGGAGATTAGGCTCTGTACAGCTGAGTCTTCCCGTAGCTGTGACTGTCTGCATGAAGTGCGGTCTGACTCTGCCGTCGGCACCTATAAGCGGAAGAAGTCCTTCGACATATGTGCTTCTGAGCTTAGCCAGTTTTCTGTATCCGAGTACATCAGAGACTATCTTATGATCGTCTTTAAGCTTATCAAGTATGTCTGCTGCAGTCGAATAAGATCCGCTTTTGTTCTTGCCCGGCTTCGGATAAGGTATTCCCAGATCTTCAAACAGAACCGTTCCAAGCTGTTTTGGCGAATTGATATTGAATTCACGCCCTGCCTCGGCATATATCTCACCTTCAAGCCTGTCGATATTTCCGCTGAGCTCATCACCAATCTCCTTTAGTGTGGACGGCTCACACTTGATACCTTCAAGCTCCATGCGCGCGAGAGTTAGCGTAAGAGGCATTTCACAGTCACGGAAAAGATCATTCAGTCCGCTTTCTTCAAGAAGCTTCTGCTGTTCTGCTCTGACAAGCGATACATAAACCGCTCTCTTCAGCAGATCTTCCGGATCAGCCTCCAGAGAGTTATATGACACTTCATCTGCCAGAACCGCCGCTTCTGCTTCTTTTGAAGCGTAACCCGCATATCTCAGAAGCATCTTGTCGAGCGGATACTTCTGTCTGTTGGCATCGATCAGATATTCCGCTATCTCCGCATCATAATACGGATAAGGCGTGAAATCTGATTTTGCAAGCATTGAATATAATATGCGCTTGAGACCGCATCCACAGAGGCTGTAGTTTTTCTCCGCGATCTGCCCTATCACGAGAGAGCAGTCCATCGGAGTGAGCTCTCTTATGCATGCCATATTCTTTTCAGCACTGAACAGGCAAATTGATCTGATCTCAGGCTCTGAGATATGGTTCGCATCTGCAGCGGCTTCTATATAGACTTCACTGCCTTCCTGTACTTCAGAAAGGAAGTCTTCAATGCCTGCTCTTTTTACCGAGTTGATTTTTTCCGCAAGATCAGGACCTGCCTCATGTGTTTCTTCACCTTGCGAATAAGCACCGGCTGACTGAAGCTTTTTGATAAACGAACTGAATTCCAGCTCTGTATAGATGGCTATCAGTCTGTCCATGTCCGGATCGGTAAATCTGAGATCATCCCACTCAAACTCTACAGGAGCCTTGGTGTTGATGGTCGCCAGCCATTTCGACATTTTCGCAAGCTCGATATTGTCACGCAGTTTTTCACCCATCTTCCCTTTCACCTCATCAGCGTGTTCGATGAGGTTTTCGAGAGTGCCGTACTCGGTGAGCAAAGCGATCCCCTTCTTTTCGCCGATGCCCGGAACTCCCGGGATATTGTCGGAACTGTCTCCCATAAGGCCTTTAAGGTCGATAAACTGCTGAGGCGTTAATCCATATCTTTCACGCATCGCATCGATGTCGTAAAGATCGAACTCGGTCATTCCGCGCTTATTGATCAGCACGTTGACATGCGGGCCAACCAGCTGAAGCTCATCCTTATCACCGGAAATGACAAGAGTATCAAGGCCCTCAGACTCTGCTTTTGCAGCGACCGTACCGATAATGTCATCAGCCTCATACTGAGGTACTTCAAGAACTGCGATGTTCATAGCGCTTAAAACATCGTGCAGTACAGGTATCTGCGAAAGCAGTTCAGGAGGAGTTTTCAGTCTTCCTGCCTTGTAATCTTTATATACCTCGTGTCTGAAAGTGCCTCCCTTCAGATCGAAAGCAACGGCTATATGGGACGGCTCATAGTCTTTGATTATCTTCCCGAGCATATTAACAAAGGCAAACACACCCTGAGTGTGAATGCCTTTGGAAGTAACCATAGGTCTCATTGCAAAGTATGCTCTGAAGAGCAGGCTGTTGCCGTCAATGAGAATAAGCTTCTTCATTTTGTCTTCTCCGGTAATTTACATATCTCTTGCAGCAGGAAGTCCGTAAGCTCCTTTTGCGGACAGCGCTCCGTCTATGACCGCATACTGAAGTACGTCGGTAGCGAGAGCTGCTAACGCATCGAAGTTCACCTCCTGCTTTCCGGTTGCCAGAACAAATATGGTATCGCCATCCATTGTTCCGTGGACCGGCTTGATAGCTCTTGCATATGCGTCATGAAGAATAGACGCAAGTTTGTTTGCCTGTGATTTTGTAAGGATTGCATTGGTTATGATGCACGAAATAGTCGTATTGAATGTGATATCATAGCCCATTTCTTCTCTTGTAAGAACCACAGGCTCTTCGATCATTTCTGCTTCAGCCGGCTCCACGGAATGCTGTTCTGACTGATCCTCAGACTGCAGTTCGTCTGCAGGAGCATCCCCGGCAGGTTGTTCTTCCTGCACTGCTTCAGGCATCATTTCATAAGATTCTTCTTCCTGCACTGCTGCAGGTATCATTTCATAAGATTCTTCTGCGTGCAATGCGGCAGGAGCTTCTTCAGATTCATCAAGCGCTTCCTCAACCACTTCTTCGGTAACGATCACGGCTTCTTCGTGAAGATCTTTCTCAGGTGTTTCTGCCGTGAATTCTTCCGGCTGATCTTCCGCCGCTTTTTCGGCAGCCTGATCATCAGAAATCAGCACTTCTTCTGCATGCTCTTCAGCAACGACTGCTGCTGCCGGTTCTTCTTCGATGAGAACCTCTTCTGCTGCTTCTTCGAAGTATTCCTCTTCAGGAGATTCTGCGGCTGATTCATCCGAAGACTCAGGTTCAGGGATATCAGCGAAAGCCTCTGTATCTGCAGGCTCTTCTGTGACGGCTTCATCAACTGCGACAGGTGCAGCAGTTTCTTCTTCGTACTGTTTTGCTGCAGCAGCAAGCGCTTCTTCTATTTCAGCTTTGTTAATGAATGTAGTGCTGTCGTCTACAAGACTTACACTGTTATGGACCATTCCCTTCAGGGTCTTTATGGTGCCATAGATAGAGCTGCCGTCTTCCGAGCGAAGTCCGGCGATAATATTGCCGGCTCCGTTATAGATGTCGCCGACAGCATTTACTGCGGCTATTGCTCCTACTTCAATGAATCCGTCTCCGATGGCAAATGTGCCGAGCCCGGATTTCATCGCTCTGTCATAGCCCTTCATTTTGCCGACAGAAGCTCCGGTACCCGCTCCGTGATTGCCGTTGGCAAATATTCCGTCATAAGCATTGCGAACAGCTTCTCTGCCCATTTCGACATCAGGAAATGCCTTGTGGTCTCCAAGCGGAAGATCATAAAGTGAAGCGCCGCACACGATCGGAACATGAAGACCATCTCCGACATCGAATCCGATGTCTCTGTCAGCAAGTTCCCTCATGACACCGGAGGAAGCTTCAAGACCGAAAGCGGATCCGCCGCTGATCACAACAGCATTTACGGAATTGACCGTGTTTTCGCTCCTTAGCAGATCGGTCTCACGTGTTGCAGGGGCTCCGCCTCTGACATCGACTCCTCCGACAGCTCCTTCTTCGCAAACAATGACCGTGCAGCCGGTACCTTTTTCAATGTTCTCTGCGTTGCCGAGTCTGAATCCTCCGATCTCTTCAACGCTGATCCTTTTCATAGCCATATGCAGTCCTTTTGTTCGAAAACTATGCTTCTTTTGTTAAATATAACATAGTTAGAAGCATTTTTTAATCATTTCAACATCAGGTTCTTCTTTAGACAGAGCTCCGACAACAAAATATGCGATTCCGCTGACAATAAGTCCGGCTATGATCTCATGTATTCCGAGCGGAAGTATCTTAACTCTGTTGAAGAAGATGAACACCGTAAGGCCGCAAATAACCGATGCAAGGCATGCCTTGCTGTTGCCCTTCTTCCAGTAGAGTCCTCCGATGATAGGCCAGAAGAAAGTAGCTTCGAGACCGCCGAACGCGAAGAGATTGATCCACACGATAACATCAGGCGGATTGAGAGCCAGAAGGCAGGCAATGATACCGATCCCTGCTGTAAGCGCAAAGCTGTACTGCGGAACCTTTTCATATGCGTCCTTGTGTTCGTCTTTAGCCGACTCTTCCGCATCAAACGGGACTTTCTTTATGTAGTGAACATAGATGTCTTTGATTATGGTTGCCGAAGCAAGAATAAGCAGTGAATCGATCGTTGACATTACTGCAGCGAGCGGTGCAGCCAGGAAGAATCCGGCAGCCCAGGCAGGCATGTACTGCATAACGATATACGGGATCACCTGATCGGTGCTTTCGAGTCCTTCTGCAGGAAGCAGCGGATAAGCAAATGTACCGGCAAGGTGCATGCCGATCATGAGGATACCGATAACTACAGTTCCGTAGATCATCGCTTTGTGCATCGATTCTGTATCTTTGAAGCCCATGCATCTGACTGCGGTCTGCGGAAGGCCGAGAACGGCTATACCTACCAGTACCCAGAACGAGATAAGTGCTCCCGGTCTGAGTGCTGCAATCTCAGCACCGTACTCACCTTTTCCCATGAGATCCCATCCCGGATTTCCGGCATCGAGGGCGCTTATGATGCTGTCCATTCCGCCGGCCTGTCTTATAACAAAGAACAGCAGCAGGAATGTTCCGCATGTCATGACTATGCCCTGAATGGTATCGGTTGTAACGACGGCCTTAAATCCGCCGACAGAAGTATAAATAATAACTACCGCGCCGAACATCAGCAGACCTGCCCAGTACGGGAGTCCGGTAACAGTCTGCATAAGTGTCGCTCCTCCTATAAACTGGGCTATCATCTGGGTGATGAAGAAAATCACCATGGCGATACCGCAAATGATAACTACTGCAGGTGAGTTGTAACGCGCGCGCAGATAGTCGTTGATCGTTACAGCATTTGTTCTGCGCGATATCATGGCGAACTTCTTACCGAGAACTCCGAGAGTCAGGAAAGTTGCGCCTATCTGAACACCGGCTACCCACGACCATGACATGCCGAAGCTTGACGCAAGGCCGGGACCTCCGAGGAAAGAGCTCGCGCTCGTATATGTTGCTACCAAAGTCATCGCCAGGACAACTCCGCCCATGCTTCGCGATCCGGCGAAATAGTTTGTAAGGAAGCCTTTATCAGAATTCTCTCTGGCAGATCTTCTGCTTGCTCTGATGCCGAGCCAGAGATTTATCAGAAGATAGAGGATAAGGATGACAAGTACTACAGCTTTTTTGCTAAGCATCGATATCGCCTCCTTCCTCTCCGTCTTCAAGGTCGAAATTAACGAATACCTTTTTCAGCAGGAACACGACTCCTATAACTGCAATCAGGAACATTCCCGGTGTGCTGATCAGCCACCATACCGGCAGCCCGAATAATCTTGCACCCGTTCCCGAGAGCCCATACGCAAAACCGACGTTCCATACGAAGCAGATAAGGAACAGTATCAGTGTGGCCCTGGCCTCTTTTCTGATCTGATTTTCTTTCTGCTCTCTGTTCATCTGCACTTTCATTGAAATGCTTTCTCCTTTCATAATAAGGCACTTCCAAAAAAAATAAGAAAAACCACTCAAAAACGGGTGGTGTGGCAAGTCTTATCGGGTTGTGCCCGGTATAGTTTCCTTCAGGAATACCATCCGTCCACGTAAATGTAGCATAAACTCAGGTAAAATCAAAGCAAAATAAAACCCGGAATACCGTGAAGCCTTTAATTGACGCCCTATCCGTAACAGATAAGGTGGGTACTTCCTTGAGCATGGCTTCTGTAGTCCCTTCGTGAGGGCTTTACATAAGGCGTCCGCATCGGAATCCCTTTAAGTAAGTGTAGGTTCAATTATGAAGACTTTCACGCATATCCCAGGATATGCATTCGGGTTTTATTTCAGATTCTACTATCAGTCAAGTTCGATGTCGCAGTTGAAGTATACCTTCTGAACGTCATCGTTTTCTTCGAGAGAATTGATGAGCTTTCTGAGTGACTTGACTGCACTTTCATCTGTGACGTTTGCTTCCATTGATGGGATCTGCTCGATCTCTGCTTCGAAGATCTCGTATCCGGCATCTTTGATAGCCTGATGTACATCGTTGAAAGCAGCTGGCTCTGTTCTGATCTCGAAGTTATCTTCGTTTACGATCATGTCGTCAGCTCCGGCATCGAGTGCTACCATCATTACCTCATCTTCATCGAGGTCTTCGGAGTCGATAACAACAACGCCCTTACGGCTGAACATGTAGGAAACGCAGCCCGGTGTACCGAGGTTGCCGCCGTTCTTGTCGAAGACCGATCTTACGAACGAAGCTGTTCTGTTCTTGTTGTCTGTAAGAGCTTCAACGATCACAGCTACTCCGCTAGGACCGTATCCTTCAAACTGAAGCTCTTCGTACTGCTCTCCGCCGAGTTCTCCGGTACCCTTCTTGATGGCTCTGTTGATGTTGTCGTTAGGCATTCCTATGGACTTTGCCTTATCGATAGCAACTCTCAGTGAAGGGTTGAAATCCGGATCTCCGCCGGCCTTTGCTGCTACGATGATCTGTCTGGAATACTTTGTAAACATCGCAGAACGCTTTGAGTCCTGTGCCGATTTTCTGTTTGCTATTGTCCCGTGTCTACCCATGGGTAGTCGCCTCCTTGTATTTTGATTATTCTTTGATGATATTTATTATACCCGCAGTATCATTATTCTTCAAGGTTCTTGAACGCTGTGGACATCATCAGTTTGATGCGGTTGAGCTGATTTACCGTAGATGCGCCCGGATCGTAATCGATCGCAACGATATTGGACTTGTCATCATACTGCCTGAGAGCCTTGAGCATGCCCTTGCCGGCTACGTGGTTAGGCAGGCAGGCAAACGGCTGCAGACATAGTATGTTCTTGACTCCGCTGTCTATAAGATCGACCATCTCACCTGTAAGCAGCCAGCCCTCGCCGCACTGGTTTCCGATCGAAATAAACCTTTCGGCATTCTTCGCCGTGTCTTCTATCCTGCAGTCAGGTGTAAAACGCTTGCTGTTTCTGCAGGCTTCTCTCGAATACTTTCTGTAGGACTCAATGAAGCTGAGCAGCATCTTATTGATTGCCATATCCTTCCATGTTCCGGAAAGATTGTTGTAATTGAACACCTTGTTGATGAAACCGTATTCAAAGAAGTCAATAAACGAAGGTACAACTGCCTCTCCTCCTTCGGCTTCAATGGTTTCGACAAGGTTGTTGTTGGCATTAGGATGATATTTGACGAGTATCTCTCCTACTATACCGACTTTCGGCTTCACCATGTCTTCGTGAATTGGTATGCTGTCGAAGTCCTTCACGATAAGATCAAGATTCTTACGGAATGTCTTTTTGTTGAGATCAAGACAGTTCTTTGCGATCTTGTCAAACCATGAGTTCATTACGGACTCAGCCGAACCCTTTTCGATCTCATATGGCCTTATATGGTAGACGCATTTCATCATGAGGTCTCCGTAGAGAGCTCCGTAAACCAGCGATAGAGCCAGTCTCGGTGTTATCGAGAATCCAGGATTCCTTTCAAGGCCTACCATGTTGAACGATATTACTGGTATCTGCTCCATGCCGAGATCTTTAAGGGCTTTTCTGAGCAGCGCAACATAGTTGCTCGCTCTGCATCCGCCGCCGGTCTGAGACATGAACACTCCCGTTTTGCTGAGATCATATTTGCCTGACTTGAGAGCGTATATGATCTGTCCGAGCGTTACTATGGTCGGATAGCACGCGTCGTTGTTGACGTATCTGAGGCCTTCTTCTTCGGATTCCTTAGTTACCGCCGGAAGCAGTACCGCATTGTACCCCGCTGCCCTCATGACAGGCTCGAAGTACTGGAAATGCATTGGCGACATCTGCGGCACCAGAAGAGTATAACCGTCATTGCGCATCTCTTTGGTGAAGAGCTTGCGCTTGTATGGCTTGTTGACTCTGGCGGCTTTTGTGCCGAGCTTGCGCCTTTCATCAAGAGCAGCCTTAAGTGATCTGATCCTTATTCTGGCTGCACCGAGGTTCGCACCTTCGTCGATCTTCAGTACAGTGTAAAGCTTGTTGTTCTGCTGAAGAAGTTCATCCACCTCATCAGTAGTAACGGCATCGAGACCGCAGCCGAACGAATTCAGCTGTATTACTTCGATATCATCATTCTGGCCTGCGAATATGGCAGCCTTATAAAGTCTCGAATGATATACCCACTGGTCGAGGATACGTATAGGCCTTGCAGCGCTGACCTTCCAGCTGACTGAGTCTTCGGAAAGCACGACCATATCCTGCTGGGTTATGAGCTCGTCGATTCCGTGATTGATCTCAGGATCAATGTGATATGGCCTTCCGGAAAGAATGATCCCCTTCTTTCCGTGATCTCTCATATACGCAATGGCATTGTTGCCGGCTTCGGCAACTCTTCTCTTATATGCCTTCTGAGCTGTACGGCCTGCAGACAGAGCGTGTTCGATCTCGAGCAGGTCCGTGTGTATGCCGTAAAGCGAGTATTCACGGTCATCTTTGCCGAGACGGTAGCTTCTGACGATATTCTCGGTAGCATCAGTATCTACGCTGCGGCTTCCCGAGAAGAATGCGGTCATTTCGCGGATGAATCTCGCATCGTCATCATACGGAACGAACGGATGGTAAAATTCCACATCGTTATCGTAGAAGTAATCGGCCATGTTTTTATCGATTACTTCAGGATATGTCGCAACGACCGGGCAGTTGTAATGGTTAGGAGCGGATTTATCTTCTACTGCCTCATAATTGATAGACGGGTAGAATATCCTCTTTACTCCGTTTTCAACGAGCCATTTGATATGGCCGTGTACAACCTTTGCCGGGTAGCATGCTGTATCGGATGAAATAGTATCCATTCCGCTCTGATACATTCTTTTATTTGTAGGCGGACTCAGTATGACTCTGAACCCAAGCTTAGTGAAAAATGCATGCCAGAACGGATAGTTCTCGTACATATTGAGAACTCTTGGTATACCGATCACGCCCCTCTTGGCCTCTGCTTCTTCAAGAACAGGTCTGTCAAATAACAGCTTGGTCTTTATTTTGTAAAGGTTCGGGAGGTCTGATTTTTTGCTGCCGCCTCCGGCACCTTTTTCGCATCTGTTGCCTGTAATGTATCTGCCGCCGTCTGCAAACTTTGATATGGTGAGAAGGCAGTTGTTTCCGCAGCCTCCGCATCTGGCGTTAGTTGTCGTAACGCTGAAGCTGTCAACTTCTTCGAGCGGGAGTACTCCTGAGCGCTCTCCGTCAACATAGTCTTCGCACGCGATGATGGCGCATCCATATGCTCCCATAAGTCCGGAAATGTCAGGTCTGACGACATCTTTTCCGAGAATTATCTCAAGACTTCTGAGAACGGCTTCGTTCAGGAATGTGCCGCCCTGTACGACTACATGGTCACCTGTATCAGATGTGTTTCTGAGCTTGATGACCTTATATAAAGCGTTTTTTATTACTGAATATGAAAGGCCGGCGGAGATATCAGCTATAGAGGAGCCTTCCTTCTGCGCCTGTTTTACCTTTGAATTCATGAATACCGTGCATCTTGTGCCCAAGTCTACCGGCTTTCTGCTCTTAAGAGCCTCGGCAGCAAATTCAGGAACGCTGAGATCTACCGACTTTGCATATGTCTCGATGAAAGAGCCGCAGCCCGAAGAACAGGCTTCGTTGAGCATGATGCTGCTGATCGCACCATCATGTATCTGCATGCACTTCATATCCTGACCGCCGATATCGAGGATAAAGCTTACCTCAGGGAGGAACTGCCTTGCGGCCTTGTAATGGGCCATTGTCTCGATCTCTCCGCCGTCGAGCTTGTATGCAGCCTGAACAAGGCCCTCACCGTATCCGGTCACTACAGATCTGCCGATGAAAGCTTTTTCAGGAAGCTGCGAGTATATTTCTTTAAGAACCTGTCTTACGACTTCTAGAGGATCGCCCTCATTGTTGCTGTAATGCTCATAAAGAAGTTCTTTATCTTTATTGATCAGCGCAGCCTTTGTTGTCGTCGAACCGGCATCTATTCCAAGGAACAGCGGCCCTTCGGCTGTTGCCATGTCGTTTCTTTTGATTGTGGCCCTGGCATGACGCTCCCTGAACTCGGCGAGCTCCTGCTCGTCGTTGAACAGCGGCCTGAGATACTTAGTATCAGAAACAGCATCAGGCGATGCGTTTTTGAGTTTTCCTATAAGCGTGTCAAGATCTACCGGCTCTTCTTTCTCCGCAAGATAAGCTGCTCCGATCGCTACAAAGAACTTTGCATTCTGAGGGAACACTACGTCTTCGTCTTTCAGATTCAGAGTTGCGATGAATCTCTTTCTCAGTTCAGAAAGGTATTCGAGCGGTCCTCCGAGGAATGCTACCTTGCCCTTGATTGGATGACCGCAGGCAAGGCCTGATATCATCTGATTTACGACAGCCTGAAATATGGAAGCAGCGATATCCGCTGTCTTCGCACCGTCGTTTATAAGAGGCTGTATGTCGGTCTTAGCAAAAACGCCGCAGCGCGATGCAATCGGATAGATGATAGTATGTTCTTTTGCGGCTTCATTAAGGCCTGAAGCGTCTGTATTGAGGAGAACGGCCATCTGGTCGATAAAAGCACCGGTACCGCCGGCGCAGGTACCATTCATTCTCTGTTCTACGGTAGAACCGTAAAATGTGATCTTGGCGTCCTCTCCGCCCAGCTCTATCGCTACATCTGTTTCAGGAATGAGTTCCTCAACAGCCTTGCTGCATGCGATTACTTCCTGCTCGAATCTTATGCCGAAAAGATCCGCAAGCGAAAGACCGCCGGACCCGGTAATTACAGGCCTGACGGATATATTGCCTTTGATGTCACGGAGTTCATGAATGAGCTCGCCTGCCTTTTCAAAGACATTCGACATATGACGCTCGTACTTGGAATAGACAATGCTGTTATCGTCATCAAGCAGTACAAGCTTAACCGTTGTTGATCCTACATCGATTCCCAGTCTTAGCATAACCTTTTTCACTTTTTCCGTTGTAAATGTATAAATATATGCGGTATGGGCAGACCGTAAGCCGGGTTCTGTATCTGACGATCATCCATCTAGGACTGCAGTTGCCTGCAGCCTCCTGCGACATACCTCTCGGGCCGGTACGGGCCGCACCTTTCAAAGCCCTGACTGTCTTGCTCCGGATGGGGTTTACACGGCGGCTGTGTCTCCACAGCCCCGGTGAGCTCTTACCTCACCGTTTCGGCGGAATGTTTCTGTTGCACTTTCCCTACAGTTACCTGCGGCGGACGTTATCCGTCATCCTTGCCCTGCGGAGCCCGGACTTTCCTCATGCATATGCACGCGATCGTCTGGTCTGCCCAAAACATTGTATAATTATATACTCTTCAACTGTTAATTCAATAACATTTATTTGTTTGCTCTGCTTAGAAGAGCATCAAGATATGCTGCATCTTTTTCAAGCTGCAGTATAATTCCGGAACTGTCGGTTCCGGCTGAGCGCATGTTTTCGATCTGCTCCCTGACACTGCCGGCTTTCCATTCAACACGTTTGCGCACAAGAAGCGGATCGGCCTCAAGCAGCCTCTCCGGGTACTTCCATCGTATGTCGTCCTCAGGATAAGGCGCCTCTCTCAGCCTGCTGTCAGACGGCACAGCCGTGATGATCTCACAGGCGAACTTACCTTCTTCTGCAAGCTGCTCACTCTCTATATCCCATCCGTGAGTATACAGGTAATACCTGAGAGTGCCGGAGTGCTTTCTTGGCTGAAGCACAAGCCTGCCGAAGCTGCGGCTTTTCTCCTCGTCTTCTTCAAGTATGCTGCGTATCGTATGACCTCCGAGCCCTGCAATGATCAGTTCATCAGTCTCGCCGTAATCCAGCGTATCAAGACCGTCACCAACGCGGAAGTCTTCTTCACTGACCTGATCTTCGAGCATGCAGAGAGCGAAAGTCTCGCGCGCTTTTGCAAGCGAGTCCGCACTGATATCTGACATTATGACTCTCGGTGACTTTTTCTGCCGTATCAAAAGCATAGGGACGTATCCGTGATCCGTCCCTATATCTGCGACAGTGTCGCCATCATTTACGGCATTTGCCAGAGCATAGATCCTTTTACTAAGCCTCATTACTCAAGATAGTCGCGCAGTTTCTTGCTGCGGCTCGGATGTCTGAGCTTGCGGAGAGCTTTCGCTTCGATCTGACGAATTCTCTCACGTGTTACGTTGAATTCTCTTCCTACCTCTTCGAGAGTTCTCGGGCGTCCGTCGTCGAGACCGAATCTGAGAATAAGAACTTTCTTTTCTCTTTCGCTGAGGGTATCGAGAACCTCTCTGAGCTGTTTCTGAAGCATTGAATAAGCTGCAGCGTCGACAGGCGAAGGAATATCCTCATCAGGAATGAAATCGCCGAGATGGCTGTCTTCCTCTTCGCCGATCGGAGTTTCAAGCGATACAGGATCCTGGCTGATCTTCTTGATCTCTCTTACCTTTTCTACGGAAATGCCCATTTCCTTCGCGATCTCTTCGCTGGTCGGTTCACGGCCGTATTCCTGAAGGAGCTGTCTGGAGATCCTGATCAGTTTGTTGATGGTTTCTACCATATGGACCGGGATACGGATGGTACGGGCCTGGTCTGCGATCGACCTTGTTATAGCCTGTCTGATCCACCATGTAGCATAAGTGGAGAACTTATATCCCTTAGTATAGTCAAATTTCTCGACTGCCTTGATAAGTCCGAGGTTTCCTTCCTGGATAAGATCAAGGAACGAAAGTCCTCTGTTGAGATATCTGCGGGCAATACTTACTACGAGTCTGAGGTTGGATTCACAGAGCTTCTTCTTTGCTTCTTCGTCGCCCTGTTCGATCCTGATCGCGAGTTCGCGCTCCTCATCAGCCGTGAGCAGAGGAACTTTTCCGATCTCTTTGAAGTACATTCTTACAGGGTCATCTGTAGGAATATTCTTTGCGGAATCAGATACCTCGATCTCTCCCGATGATTTGATGATAACACCGCTCTTCTTCTCGTCTTCTTCGTCATTCAGAAGATCATCATCGTCGAGTTCGAGTTCGAGAATGTCGTCATCATCGATATCGTCTTCAAGCTCGCTTGCATTCGGCTCTCTTGTTTCGATAATGCTGACGTTTTTGCTTTCTACCAGATCGTAGATCTCTTCGAGAGCGTCCTTATCAAAGTTGGAGTCTGCAAGCATCGCATTGATCTCACTGTAAGTAACTTCATTGCCGGTCATCTTGGCACTTTCAATAATGAGATTAGCTGCTTCTTCGGTCTTCGACATCTCAACCGTTTCGTCTGCAGCATTGTCCGGACTGTTGATTCTACTTTTGATGTGTTCAGGCATTACTATCCTCCATAAGTTTATTGATGAGTGAATCGAGTTCCATCAGCCTTGTCACCAGTCTTTCAATTTCATCGGTGCTTCCCATTTTTTCAGCTACCGCTATTCTGTTTGTGACTTCAGCTTTTTCGTCTCTGTATTTTCCTGCCAGATACCCTGCCTTCGTTTCGCGGTAGAAGGCCTCATCATCGGGACCGATCTGGAAGGAATCAAGCTGTTTCGCGAATTCGGCTTCTTCATCCGGATCGAGCGCTTCGAATATCTTTTCCTTACTTATCCCGTGGACCGCTGTCTGCGGATCTTCGCAGAGCGATTCTTCTACGAGCATCACTTTATTCGCAAGCGCGCTTCCGAAAACGATGCCGTCTTCCCTGAAACGCCTGATAAATCTTGGGTCGTGCATTGCCAGTATGGCGAAAGCCATCTCGAATCGCTCATAAAACCCGGTATTTTGGGCCTTTCTGACATAATCTCTTGCGACTCTTTCTCTGCCGGCATTGCTGTTGTAATTGTTTACCGTTTTATTATTATCGCCACTTGCTCTCACGGCCATCATTATGGCGCTTTCGGATATTCCAAATTCCGCGGAAAGCTTTCTTACGTAAAGGTCCTGTTCGACAGGGCCGAGATCTTTTAAAACAGGAACGACTTTTTCGATATATTCGAGAACATCCATGTCGTTATTGAAGTCAAATCCTCGTCTGGCTAGTCTCAGCTTATAGTCTGTAGCCGGAACGGCATTGTCTGCAAGCATGAGAAATGCCTCGCGTCCGTGGGCTTTTACGAAGTCGTCAGGGTCCTTGCCGTCGGTGACATTCATCACGCGCGGCTTGCCTCCGGCTTCATTGATGACATCTATGCCTCTGAGTGCCGCGTTTATACCCGCGGAGTCCGAATCGTAAGACAGAACAATGTTTTTCGAATATCTGCACAGCAGCCTCGCCTGGTTGAGTGTCAGTGCAGTTCCGAGTGAGGCTGCAACATTGCGCACTCCGTTCTGATAGAGGGATATCATGTCCATGTAACCCTCAACGATTATCGCGCGCTGCTCCTTATCTATCTCTTTCTTTGTGAGATTGAGCCCGAAGAGGTTGTTCTTCTTCAGGAAGATCTCGCTTTCGGGAGAGTTCAGATATTTAGGCTTGTAGTCCCCTATGGCACGCCCGCCGAAGCCTATCACCTTGTCGCGTGTGCTGATTATAGGAAACATGACTCTGTCGCGGAACTTATCATAAAGTCCGTCTCTGCCCTTATTGGCCAACCCGAGCTTCAGCATGTCTTCATCTGATACGCCTTCTTTTCTGAGGTGATCGACCAGCGCATGCCCTGAAGCGGGAGCATAACCCAGACCGAACGCGGTTATGGTCTCTTTTGTAAGGCCTCTCTTTCTTAGATACGCAAGACCCTTATTGCCTCTGGTACCCAGCGAATTGTAGAAAAACCTGGCAGCCTTTGCGTTGATGCCATGGTACTTTTCATAGTCGATTTTTGGCCCGCTGCTCCTGCGTTCCGGCAGCTTTATGCCGTTTTCGGTGGCAAGCTTTTCTACGGCCTCCACAAAAGGCAGTTTGTAATACTCCTGTACAAAACCGATGACATCGCCTGATTTACCGCATCCGAAGCAGTGATAGAACTGCTTTCCTTCGTTCACACTGAAAGAAGGAGTCTTCTCGTTGTGAAACGGGCAGCGGCCCATATAATTCGAGCCTGACTTCTTTAGCGGCACTTCACGGCCTATTATGTCAACTATATTTAGCTGAGCTTTCAGATCATCTGTAAAGTTGTCATAAGCCATTGATCACAATTGCCTCCATCCCTGCGGAACGAAGAGTTTTTCGTAAAGGTTCAGAGCGTATCTGTCGGTCATGCCGGATATAAGATCTTTGACAGCGGTTTCGGTGCCCTCTTCCTCTTCGATCTTCTTATAGATGCCCGGAATCTCGTCAGAGTGCTCTATGTAATATTTATATAGAGAGCTGATGATACGGTCGACTTTGTCGAGGTCGGATACTCCCCTGACTTCCGTGGAATTATAGACATTCCTGAACATGAAAGTACGAAGCCTGTCAAGTGATTCCGCGAATTCAGGTGAGAGCGATATCGTATCTTTACCTTCGCTGTTTCTGCAAAGATCAACAATGAGATTGTTGATGCGGTCTGAATGCGTGCTGCCTAGTATTTTTATTTCGCGCTCCGGAAGCTGATCGAACGTTATGACACCGCTCCTTATTGCATCGTCTATGTCATGATTTACATATGCGATGCGGTCGCTGATCTTTACGATCTGGCCTTCAAGTGTCATCGGAATTGTGCTTCCCCTGTGGTTGAGGATGCCGTCTCTCACCTCGTAGGTAAGATTCAGGCCTCTTCTGCGCGATGTATCTTCGATTATGTCTACAGTCCTGAGACTCTGTTCGTTGTGAACGAATCCACCGGGATATATCCTGTTCAGGACCTTCTCTCCGACATGTCCGAAAGGTGTATGGCCGAGATCGTGTCCGAGGGCAATCGCTTCCGTAAGATCTTCATTATATGCAAGGATCCTGGCGATAGTCCGGGCTATCTGGGACACTTCAAGCGTATGGGTCAGACGCGTTCTGTAATGATCACCTTCGGGCGCAAGAAAAACCTGAGTCTTATGAATAAGCCTCCTGAACGCCTTTGAGTGCACTATGCGGTCTCTGTCCCTCTGAAAGTCTGTACGGTACTCGCACTGCTCTTCTTCGAAGCGTCTGCCTTTTGATTCGGCAGCCTTGCACGCGAGCGGTGACAGAAATTCATATTCCCTTTTTTCTATAGCCTCTCTGTTATTCATTCTCGGAACTGTTTTCCGCGGCATATGCAGAACTGATCATATCTGCTATCCTGACATCGAAACCATCGATATCATAATCGAGGGCTGTCCTGAAATCGTAATCCGAATCGTCGCCAAGCAGCTTCGCTGCTGCGATATCGTACCTTGCATCTCTTACACTCGTCTCTTCGCCTGTGAGCTTGTTGAATGCGTTGAGATCGTGCACATACCATTTACGGAACTTTACGATCTCGGAAGCGAGAGCATCTATGTCTGCGTCGCTCATATCTTCTGATATCAGTCCGTCGAAGACTCTGCCCATCGATTCGACGAGAACATACAGATCGGTCTCGTGATCAGGAAGATGATCGAGGAATCCGTCAAAGTATGATTCCATGTGTTCTGCGAGCTTTTCCCTGTCTACACTGCGTATAAGATCTTTTATGAGGTTTTCCTCAATATACTCATCTTCTTCGAGCAGTGCAGCAAGGTTTTCGAAGTATTTGAACTCGTCTGCCGAGTCTATATCAAGTAAGTTGTAAAATCTGACCTTGTCCATTATAAACAAATTCAAAACTGATTTTCTCTATGTTATAATCTATTCTGACAGACTATTATAGCATATGGAGTTTTTAAAATGAAGATATACGTGTTCTGCAATCAGAAAGACCGTTCGAGAGACGCATATAATGAATTCATACCTATGGCAAAAGAATTCGGTTACGAAGCTGTTGATGAATTCACCGGTGATGAAGATCTCCTCGCCTGCATAGGCGGCGACGGCACTTTTCTGAGCTTTGTGCATAAGCTGGGCTTTCCGAAGATACCTATAATAGGCATCAATACCGGTCACCTCGGATTCTTCCAGGAAGCTCTCCCTACCAACATGAGAGAGACTCTTGACTATATCTTAAAGGGCAATTACCAGCTTCAGCATATAAGTCCTGTGCAGGCACGGATCGTCACCCGCAGAGGCGACTTCATGCGCACCGGCTTAAACGAGGTAGTCATCAGAGGGCCGTATTCTCATGCTTCGCACTATGAAGTATCCATTGACAAGACAAAAATACAGGACTTCTCAGGCGACGGTATCATCATCTCGACACCTGTCGGATCAACCGCGTACAATTATTCACTCGGCGGATCGCTTATATCACCTGAGCTCGACGTGCTGCAGCTTACACCTATTGCACCGATGAGCACCAGTGCTTACAGATGCTTCAACTCAAGCCTTATACTTCCTTCACGCGACACCATAACGATCGCCGGAACAGGCAGATGTGAAGGCGGCACTGTTCTCGTATCATTCGATGGCCGTACGCACGAATTCGGCGGTGTACTGAGGATAGAAGTCACACGCTCCGATAAAGAGATCAGACTCATCCGCATGGCGTCTTACAATCATTGGGGCAAGCTCTCCAGCAAACTGCTGTAATACCTGTTCATTGTTATAACGAATCAAAACAGCGCCTAATCAGCGCTGTTTTTTAGTTTGTCTATTGCTGCCAGGATATCATCCGGAAGCCCTGTACTGAAGCGGACTCTTTCTTTTGTGACAGGATGATCGAACTCTATGTAATAAGCATGGAGCGCCTGCCTGTCTATAAGAGCGGTGCTTCCGTCATACAGACTGTCTCCCGCAATGATGTGGCCTATATGAGACAGATGAACACGTATCTGATGGGTGCGTCCGGTGTGAAGGATCACTTCTACCAGCGTATGCGGCCCATACCGCTCTGATTTGAAGCGCTCAATAACATTGACTTCGCTGAGTGCGTCCTTCCCTCCTTCAGCCATTACGGTCCTGCGGATCGAGACCTGATCGGGCCTTCCGACCGGCAGATCGATCATGAAGTGATCCTGATCGACGAGCCCTTCTGTGAGCGCGTAATATTTTTTCACGATAGTACTGCGCCTCATCTGCGAAGACAGTTCATTCTGCGCGTTGGCGTTCTTGGCTACTATGATGATACCTGTCGTATCCATGTCGATACGGTTGGCAAACCTGACCTTAAAGGACTGGCCGGTATCAAGCATGTACTTCATCACCGCATTAGCTATCGTGTGTTCGGGATGGCCTTTCGTAGGGTGTACGATTATGCCCGGCTGCTTATTGATAAGAATAAGATCGTCATCCTCGTAGACGATGTCGAGAGGAATATCTTCCGGTTCAAAATCGCTTGTCTCTTCGGGAAGTCTTACACCAATGACATCACCGGCCCCCGGCTTTATGTAGCCGGGAGTCGGTGTTCCGTTAAGATCTACCAGTGACTGATATTTCATCTTTGTACGGAATCTTGCAGAAAACCTGTAATTTTTCCGTAAGATCTGATTGATTGTCAGTCCCTCTTCTTCAGTTGTAACAGTATGTTCGTATTTTGCCATTCTTTAACGGAGCTGGGCGCCGCACTTGTTTCCGAGCACCTTGATGATTCCGTTCATCTTCTTTTCTATCTGCTTTGAGGTCATGGTCGAATCGTCGTTTCCGATCTTGAGGCTCAGCATTATCGACTTCTTGCCTGCCGGGATCTGCTTGCCTCTGTATTCCTCAACAAACTTCAGATCCTTTACCATGAACTTGATCGCTTCTTTGATCTCTCCCCATGTAACAGCTTCATCTACCAGCAGAGAAAGATCCTGCTCTACCAGCGGATACTGAGGGAGATGTTTGAACTCGTTTGTTCTTGACGGATATGGTTCAAGCACTGCCGTATCAAGTTCAAATGCAGCAGCGCTGACGAGCTTGACTCCTGCGTCAGTGAGAGCGTGTACGGAGATAAGGCCTATTGATCCAACGATTTTGCCTTCTTCCATAACGTTGAGCCATACTTTCTCATCTGCCCATGAAGGCTTTCTCTTCTGCTTGAAAGTCAGAGGCTTGAAGTGGCAGTAAGCTGACATGCCCTCAATTACGCCCTTTACCTTGAAGAAGAGTGTCTTTGCGTCTTTACCTGCGAAAGCTCCGCTCAGCATGTTTTTGTGTACCGGAAGCACTTCATCAGGACTCGACGGACTGTATTCGCCCTTCTCAAATACCTGAGCTGCTTCAAATACCGCGAATTCATCAAAGTATCTGTGGTTCTTCTCGATAGTCTCGAGCAGGCCCGGAATAAGCGAAGCTCTGAGATGAGCAAGTTCAGGTGCCGGCGGAGTCGCAAGTCTTACGGAGTTATCAAGATCGATACCTGCAGCGCGGATGTACTTCTCGTCGATCCACGGATAGGTAAAGATCTCATTCATGCCGCATCTGAATGCCAGATATTCTCTGAGCCTTCTGGCAAGATCGACATCTGTCTGATGGATCGATTCTTCAAAGTTGACCGGAAGCGGCTGCTTTTTGAAGTATTCGTATCCGATAAGTCTCGCGATATCTCCGAGGATGTCGTCGTGAATTGACACATCACCTGTCGATCTCCATGTAGGAGCCGTGCAGTGATATGTGCCGTTTTCGAATTCGACTTTATAACCGAGTCTTCCGAGAATGTCCTCGATTTCGGCTCTGTCAATGACCTCACCGAGTCTTCTGTCGAGGAAGTCCTGAGTGATATCGATCACGGCGTTTTCAGTCTTTACCGGGTAATTATCCGTAAATGCCGAGAATACACAGTCCGGATAGATCTCTTTAAACAGAGAAAGCGCCATTGATACACCGAGATCAGCCCTCTGGGTATCTATTCCCTTCTCATATCTGAGAGCTGCGTCTGTCTTCTCATTGAAGTATGCGGTAGTACGTCTGATTCCAGGTGCAGTGAATACAGCGCACTCCAGCATTACGGAATTCGTCGTTTCAAGTACGGAATCATCCTTTCCGCCCTTGATACCCGCAAGATTGAGAGGCTTCTTCGTATCGCAGATGACCAGATGATCGTGTGTAAGCTCGAGGTCTTTCTCATCGAGCAGGAGCAGCTTCTCACCGTCCTCAGCGAGTCTTACGACGATCTTGTCACCCTCAACATGAGTGCTGTCATATGCATGCTGCGGAGATCCGACAGCGAGCAGCACGAAGTTTGTGATATCAACAAGAGCGTTTATAGGTCTCATTCCTGCATTTGTAATAAGTGTCTTCATCCATGCAGGCGATTCCTTTACATATACGTTATCGATTTTTGTAGCTGTAAACCTGTTGCATCTTTCAGGCTCCTCGATAACGACAGGATATTCAGGCAATCCCTTCGGGAGCTCAGTGCTGAGTTCCTTGAGAGGAACTTTGTAAATGGCAGCAAGCTCTCTTGCCACACCGTAGTGTCCCCAAAGATCCGGTCTGTTGGAGAGCGACTTGTTGTCAACCTCAAGAATAACGTCGTCAAGGCCTGTGACTTCGGCAACGTTCTGACCCGCCACGCAATCAATGCCGAGTTCTGTAAAGTCAACTATCTCTCTTTCATCTTTCGGCGGGAAGAGATCGGCAAGGAAGACTTCAGTAGCTCCGCAGATCATTCCGTATGAAGGAACTCCTCTGAGTTTGGTTTCCTTGATCTTTACAGGCTCACCTTCGCCATGCCATACAACTTCCGCTCCCGGCTTGGAGACGCAGACTTTGTGGCCCGCAGTAAGGTTGCTGCCTCCGCATACGATCTGCTTCAGTTCGTCCTCGCCTACATCGACTATGCACACCTTGAGAGCGTCAGCGTTAGGATGAGCTTTTACTTCTTTGATCTCGCCGACAACGATATCATGGAACTTGTCAGCAGTATTAATAACATCTTCGACCTCTACAGTTCTCATAGTGAGGTCATATGCTATCTGGTCATATGTAAGATCTGCCGGCAGATCAACATATCTACGGATGAATTTCATCGAAATATTCATAGCTTGCCTCCTTTCTATTTGAACTGCTTGAGGAATCTGAGATCAGCGCTGTGGAAGAGTCTTACATCATCGACTCCGTAGCGCATCATTACCATTCTGTCCAGGCCGATATTTGTGTAGAATCCTGTCCAGACATCAGGATCAAGATTTGCGGCTCTGAGTACGTTCGGATGTATAACTCCGCCAGGCATGACTTCTATCCAGCCTGCATGATTGCAGGCCTTGCATCCCTTGCCTCCGCAGAGCAGACATTCCATGTCTATTTCGTAGCCCGGCTCTGTGAACGGGAAGAAGCCTTCTCTCATTCTTACATTGACCTTGCGTCCGAATACCTTTTCGAGTATGGCTTCTATCATAACGCGTCCGGAGCTGAACGAAATGTCCTTATCTACTATAAGAGCTTCGTACTGGAAGAATGCCCTTTCATGGCGGGCATCAGTTGTCTCATTTCTGTAAACTCTTCCCGGATATACAAATCTGGCAGGAGCTCCGTGCTCGAGCAGATATCTTACAGAACCACCGGTCAGATGAGGACGAAGACACAGCCTCTCGCTGCCCCTTTTGTCTTCGGTTCCCTCAAGCCAGTAAGTATCCATTGAAGCTCTGGCAGGATGGTCAGCAGCAAAGTTCAGATTATCGAAGGCATATTTTTCACTTGAGATATCATCTTCGCTGAACACTTCAAAGCCAAGTGATCTGAACGCATCGTTCAGGTCGTAGCACATCTGTGTTATAGGATGCAGTGCACCTTCGCTGACCTGGGTTCCCGGAAGTGTCAGGTCGATTTCGCCTTCTACAGCTGATGCTCCGGCGATCAGCTCTTCCTGGCGTTTCTGGATCATCTCGGCAAAGGCATTCTTCACCTCATTTGCTTTCATTCCGACCGACTTGCGCATGTCCGGATCAAGCTTTCCAAGACTCTTGAGCACTTCCTGAAGTTCGCTCTTTTTTCCTGTAAGTTCTTTTCGGACAGCTTCGAGTTTTGCCGGGTCAGTCGCCTCCGCAATGCGGATCGATCCTTCTTCGCGGATCTTCTCCAGCTTTTCCAACATTTGCTTACCCTCCTTCTTTATATGTTATCTGTTGATTTTACCATATTTTTGCCTGTGTATACTTTTGCTTCTTCCTCACCTCTGAGGACTCTGAGAGCACCGGCACACATGGCTTCCTGTTCGACTTCGTTCTCATAGATATATACCGGTGCGATCCATCCGGTGTATTCCTTAATATAGTCTATAAGACCGCGGAACCGTGTGTAGCGGCCCGTTATCAGGATGCCGTCAACTTTTCCTTTGAGCACGACAGCCATCGAGCCGATATATTTAACTATGTTGTAGCATAGCGCTTCCCATACAAGAGCAGCATCTTTATCTCCGTTCAGTACTCTACTGTATACCTCGTCTGCGTCAGATGTACCGAAGTGCGAAACGAATCCGCCGGTGCCTGTGCAGAGATGCCTCATTTCCTCTACGCTGTGATCCTTGAAATAATCGAGGACTTCCATAAGCGGCAGCGACCCTGTTCGTGTGGCTGTGAATGGTCCTTCACCGCCCGCACCCTGGTTGCAGTCGATCTGCCTGCCGTTCATCTGGGCTGCTATGGTAATACCGCCGTCGATATGAGCGACGACGAGATTTGACTGTTTATAATCCATGCCGTGGATCTTACAGTGCTTCATCGCTGTACCTCTCAGATTGAGTGCATGCGACTCTGTGCGGCGCTCGATCCCTTTTACGCCCGTAACTCTTGCAACATCGGTATACTCATCGACACATATCGGGTCGACCATGAACAGCCTTCCGCCGTACTTCTGCTGCATCTCGTAAGCGAGCTGAACTCCTAGTATTGAAGGGTGAATGGTGCGTCCCACATTGTTTCGTATGTCATTCAGAAGAATGTCATTGACTTCGAACGTTCCGCTAGGGACAGGAAGGCATCCGCCTCCCCTGCCTACAAAAGCATCGATATTGTCGAGTTCGATATCATTCTTTTCCACGAAATCCTTTATCACGCCCATGCGATAGCTGAGCTGGTCATTTGGAGTCGGAAACGAATTCAGGACCTCGGCATCATGAGATACAGATGTCTGAAGGATCTTGATATTGTCCTCAAAAAGTGCGAGCTTGGTCGATGTTGAGCCCGGATTGATTACAAAAATGCGAAATTTGTTGTTCTTCATATTCTGCCTTTTATTTTTTTAAAAGCGACTTCTATATATTAAATGGCGGCGGCTGTTTAGCAGAGCCGCCGCGTTTCATCTCCGATACAGCCTTGCTCTGCGTTCAGGCACTAAAATATGCCTCCGAACTCCATAAAGAGCGGAGCAGCAACGAGAGTTACGGCTACCATAAGTTTTATGATAGTTCCGAGCGTTTCGGTTGCCATGCGGTCGAAATACTTCCCGGAATTATTGAATGCGAAAATAAGGCACATTCCTGTTACCGAGGCTGAGCATGAGAAAGCTATAAGGCCGTTTACGCCGCCTGCAAAACCGACTGCGACAGGAACAGCAAACGCCAGCACGACCAGCGGGACGAGTCCTCTGAGCGACGATATGCGCTTTTCAGGATCATTCGGTTCACCGAGTCTGCTGCGGAGCACCTGGCTTGTCAGTCTTATGGATCTGATAATGAGCCCGGCACAAACAAATACGAATACCGCGCCTGTAGTGATTCCGGTAAATACAGGTGTGCTGAGAAGATTTATAGCTGGGTTGTTCGCTACTACCGACAGTGCAGTATACATTGCAACAAGTGTCACATATGTAGTAACTCCTGAGTATGCTTTTCCGACAGAATCCGACCTTGCAGAAGCAGTCAGAAGCACGTCTGCAGGATTCGGGTTCTCAGCTTCCGGATCGCTGAGTGAAGCGATCTCTGAAGCACTTGCAGTATTGACTGAAAACCCCCTTACAGCAGAGTTGATCGCAGCCATCGAATTGATCCCTACTGCAGCAAGAGCAATTCCGTAAAAGCTTGCAAATTTGTAAGCCAGTATCATTGCAGCAGTAGTAAATACAGCCGGGATGATTACAGAGATCATTCCTATAGACAGTCTGTAGATCATGGACTGAGCGATACCCGTGCTTTTCACATCAGGCAGATGGCGTCTGAATATAGATCCGTCTGCCGAGTATGCCTTTGATGCCTCGCCCGAAATAAGTGCCGCAAGTATGCCGGCGCCTACGCAGATCGAGTAAATATAAGACTGCAGTACCCTGTTGCTGAAATAGAATGAAACTCCGATGACGATAACTGCAGCAACAACATTGCCTGCCGTCAGTCCGGCAGAAGGTTTTTTTACAACATACCCTCTGTAGATCATTATACCTATAACAGATGCGGCAATTCCGGAAGCAAGCACTATGAGAGGGAACCTTGCAGCCGAGGTAGCAGTAAATGTTGACATGATGCCTGAAGTATCGACAGCTACGCCCGAAAGAAGAGCCGCAGAGCATGCAGAAAGAATATAGGTTTCAACATTGTCTGCCCCGCTTCCTATGTACATTCCGGTATAATCCGTGAAATCATCGCTCTTTACAGACAGAGCATATGCTCCGGAAAAAGCGGTTCCTGACAGACCTGTAAACAGCGATACCACAGAAGCACCGAGAGCAAAGCTTGCTGCCAACTCGATCAGCCGGGATGTCTTCAGGAAAAAGAACATTATCCCAAGACCGACAAGTGAAAGAGACGTAATTATAAGCCCCATTACGGCTGCCGATCGGTAAGCTGTTTTAAGCGAATTGCGGATATCATCAGCAGATGCAAGTGATGCAGAAGCTACACTTCCCGTTATGACCGTCCTTGTGCCTGCAAAAACGGAAACAAAGCAAAGAGCCGCTCCACAAAGGAATACAGCGGCATTGAATTTACCTACAAATACAAACAGCAGCGCCGTGATCAGCGCCAGTATAAGTAAAAGAGGCGTATATTGAATTGACCAGAATTCTGAATTTCTGCGCTTTATCTCAGCATAAGCCTCCGCTGAAGTCTCGTTTCTGACGATTTTACTTCTTAGCCATGTCTCAAGCGAGATCGAGGTCAGGAGCCCTGCCAGAGCGCAGATCAGTGTTACAATCTTGAGCATCGAACCGATCTCCGTCAGCGTATCTTACGCTATACTATTGAAAAATAGCAACGATCGCCAAAGACAGAACGATATATACTACTGCGCAGACTGTTGTAATTTTTGCAAGAAGCGCATCATAGCCCTGGCTCTTGCGCTTTCCGAAGAGCTGCTCAGCACCGCCGGCGATTGAACCGGAAAGTCCGTCACTCTTACTTGTCTGAAGAAGAATGCTGACTATGAGAATCAGGCTTGCGATCAAAAGGATTACCATTAAAGCTGTATGCATGATGTCCTCCAAACTAAAATGAAATATAAGGCGTTCGGATAAATATCCGAACGCCTTAATTTAACACAACCAAAGCATCTGTGTCAAATGCAGCTGCTTATATTTACAGTGAAGCAGCTGCCTCTGCGATAGCTGCGAAGTCATCAGCCTTGAGGCTTGCTCCGCCGATGAGACCGCCGTTGATGTCAGGCTTCTCGAGCAGCTCTTTAGCATTTGAAGGTTTCATTGAGCCGCCGTAAAGGATGAGCATGCTGTCGCCTGTAGCGTTGTCATAGATTCCGGATACAACGCCTCTGATGAATGCGCACATCTCTTCAGCCTGATCAGGTGTAGCTGTCTTTCCTGTGCCGATAGCCCAGATAGGTTCATAAGCGATAACGATCTTTGCAGCTTCTGCAGCAGGGATACCTGCGAAATCTGCGATGACCTGTCCGGCAACAAATGTCTGCTCACCGCCCTGCTCTCTTACTTCAAGGGATTCACCTACGCACAGGATCGGTGTGATTCCTGCCTCAAGCAGAACTTTAAGCTTCTTGTTTACAGTTTCATCAGTCTCAGCAAAGTACTCTCTTCTTTCGGAGTGGCCGATAACGCAGTATCCGATGCCGAGTTCTTTCAGCATAGGTACTGAAACTTCTCCTGTATAAGCACCGCTCTGTTCGAAGTGAACGTTCTGTGCTCCGAATCCGATGCCGCTTCCCTCGAGAGCCTTTCCCAGTCCCTCAATAAGAGTAAATGGTGCAAGTACGCAAACATCTTTTGCGTTAGGAAGGTTTTTAGCCTTGAGTTCTTCAGCAAATGCCTTAGCCTCTGCTGATGTCTTGTTCATTTTCCAGTTTCCGGCAATAAGAAATTTTTTCATTTTAGCCCCTTTTCTTTAATAATTATAAAAGTGATTTATTTATCTTCGATAATAGCGATTCCCGGAAGTTCTCTTCCCTCAAGGAATTCAAGGCTCGCTCCGCCGCCTGTGCTGATATGAGTCATCTTGTCTCCGAGACCGAACTTGGCAACAGCTGCAGCGCTGTCTCCTCCTCCGATAACTGTAGTAGCATCGATCTCAGCCAGACATTCAGCGATCGCTTTTGTTCCGACTGCGAAATTATCCATCTCGAAAACTCCGAGCGGTCCGTTCCATACTACTGTCTTGGCAGTCTTCAGTGTATCCGTGAAGAGCTTTATGGTCTCAGCGCCGATATCGAGACCCATTCTGTTGTCAGGAATGGCATCTACAGGATATGTGTCGTGCGGTGAATCATTAGCGAATTCATCAGCAGCAACGACATCTACAGGAAGCATGAACTTAACGCCCTTTTCCTCTGCTTTTTTAAGGATTCCGGCAGCAAGTTCGAGACCTTCTTCATCGAGAAGCGAAGTTCCGATCGAGTAGCCCTGAGCCTTGAAGAATGTATACGACATTCCTCCGCCGACGATCAGAATATCTACCTTGTCAAGAAGGTTTGTGATCACTGGGATCTTATCCTTTACCTTTGCGCCGCCCATGATTGCTGCGAAAGGTCTCTGCGGATCGTTTACTGCGTCACCGAGGAACTTAAGCTCTTTCTCAATAAGGAAGCCCGATACCGCAGGGATATAATCAGCTATTCCTGTAGTTGAAGAATGTGCTCTGTGTGCTGTGCCGAAAGCGTCCTGGACGAAAATGTCGCCGAGTTCCGAAAGCTCTTTTGCAAACTCAGGATCGTTCTTGGTCTCTCCGGCTCTGTATCTGACGTTCTCGATAAGCATCATCTCGCCGGCTTTCAGTGCGGCTGCAGCTTCTCTGACCTTGTCATCAACAACTACGTCTGAAGGGACGAAATTAACGCTTCTTCCTGTAAGCTCTTCGATTCTTTTTGCTACAGGAGCAAGGCTGAATTCAGGCTTAGGCTCGCCCTTTGGTCTTCCGAGGTGCGACATCAGTACAACTGCCGCGCCGTTATCGAGCAGATACTCGATGCTCGGAAGAGCAGCCCTGATACGGATATCATCAGTGATCACATCGCCGTCAAGAGGTACGTTAAAGTCGCATCTCATTACAGCTTTTTTCCCGGTCCAGTCAATGTCTTTGATAGTTTTTTTCATCTCCGGTCTCCTTTGGTTGATTATATTTGAAATGTTTTGATGTCTTTTCTTTACACGTCTGGGTTATATTTTAACAATGGCAGTTGCTCATTACAAGAAGTATTAATGTTCTGACTTATCAAAGTGAGCTGATATGCATCAGACAGTTATGACCGCACGGCTTCCGGCATCACGGTCTTTTGTAACGACTATCTGCTTATCTATGCGGGATTTCAGCGCATCCACATGCGATATTATTCCTACAAGTCTGTCATCATCGGAGAGCTCGGTCAGTGTTCTTATAGCTTTTTCCAGCGTCTCCGAATCAAGTGAGCCAAATCCCTCATCCACGAACATCGTGTCGAGCTTTATGCCGCCTGCCGATGCCTGTACTTCATCTGAGAGGCCGAGCGCCAGCGACAGCGACGCCATAAAGCTTTCACCTCCCGACAGAGTGCTGACAGGACGCTCCGTACCGCTGTAATGGTCGGCGATGCTGAGATCAAGGCCTGTCTGATGGCGTTTGTCTCCGGCTTCACCTGTCCTTACGAACTCATATTGACCATCTGACATCAGCCTGAGCCTCAGATTAGCTCTTCTGATGATACGCTCAAAGTAAAATGCCTGGACGTATGTCTCTAGTGAGATGCGGTCTTTTCCTGTAAGTGTACCGCTTGCAGTTCTGCTGAGCGGATCTATGATCTCATGCTCCTTGCGTATTCTGCGGAGATCATCTGATGCCGAAGATACAGAGTCAAGCGCAGCTTCTGCCGTTTTTACTTCTGATGCCAGCCTTATACTGAGTTCTTTAAGTTCTGCCTTCTCATTGCCGGCATCGGCGGCGTCTGCTTTTGCCTTATCTTCGTCAATGGCTGTGTAACCTGCAACGACTTTTTCGAGTTCGCTTATTATCGCATCATTGGCACTATTGCTTGAAACAGCCTCATTTAAAGCTTCTGAAGCCTTTTCTATTTCTTTTCGAATGCCTTTGGCCTTATCGGAAGTTTCTTTAAGGTTTTTCTCTGCTTCCTCTCTGCTTGCAAAAGCAAGATCACGGCTGATCTGATCGTGCCTGGCCCTGGCGGCAGCCAGTTCAGTCTCTGTTTCATTAAGTTCGTTCGCGGAAGCGTGTTCCTTGTCTCGAAGCTCTTCTATACGGCTTCTGAGCAGAGGAATGGAAGCATCAAGCTTAGCTGCTCTGCCGGCTTTCTCTGAAAGAGCCTTCTCTTCATCCTGCTGAGAAGACAGTTTTTCCTGCAACGAGTCTATCTCTTTTCTTGCAGCAGCAGCGGCTGCAAGAAGATCTTCACAGCCGGTTTCCTTCAGAGCAGATTCAGCCGTCGATTTCATTATAGCATTGAGTCTGCCGCCTGTCTTGTGCGCCTCACCTGCCTTTTCAGCTGCTGCAGCACGGGCGGCTTTAGCTTTCTTTTGGGCTGCATCTATCTCATCTGATGAAGGAGCTTCATCTCCCAGCTTGGCCGGGTCAGGATGATGAAGGGATCCGCATACAGGGCATGCCTCTCCCTCAGTAAGATCTGCTGCCAGAATGCCGGCCTGCTCTCTCATGAACGCCGTAACCATTCTGCTGTGTTCAGATTCAAGCCTGTCAGCTTCCGCCAACAGGGGCTCAAGTTCTTCCTGCCGGGTCTTCAGCTGCTCCGAAAGGTCACTGACATTATCTATTTCAGAAATAAGGTTTTTAAGCGCATCTATTCGTTCACGCTTTTTCTCCATGCCGTTCCTTAATACAAGAAGTTCCTCGCCGGAATTCTTCAGCATGCTGAGCTGATTCTCATCGTCTGCCAGTCCGGCAGCAAGATCAGATATCAGGGTTCTTAAAGATGACAGCTCTTCTGTCCGCTTGTTCAGATCTGATTTAACAGCTTCGATCTTCATTGCTGATGAATCCAGTTCATCATAAGAGTCCATGGAGGCTTTGAGCAGTGCTGCCTTGTTTTCAAGCGTTTCAGCTTCCGGCTTTTTCGAGACAGCGGCATCGAGCTTCAGCCTGGCGTCCGATACAGCCTGCTTCAGTGCTTCGCTGTTATTGCGCGCAGTTTCAAGACTGCTTATATTTTTGCGGTGATCCTGTGCCAGAGCAATTATATTGCTGAGCTCTGTCAGCCTGCTTTCGACATCTTTAAGTTTTTCGGATGCAGCTGTGCTTCGCTCTTTTGCACCGGCAATTATCTTTGCTATAAGAGCTGTGGCCTCATCTGTAATGTCAGCACCGGAATCGCATCGCTCTTTAAGATCATTGAGCGCGGCCTTAAGATCATCATCAAAGCTGCAGCTTACAGAAGACAGGCTCATTCCCATGCCGCGAAGAGTGTCTGCATAGGCCTCCTGATTAACCTTCTGGAGTTCTTTGAGTTCATCAGAAAGCCTGTTATAAGGCTGTGTATTGAAAAGCTTTCTGAACAGCCTCTGTCTTTCATCGGTGCCTGCATTGAGCACCTTCCTGAACTCACCCTGGGCGATCATAACTATATTGCAGAACTGTCCCCGGTCGATGCCGAGTATGGTCCTTATTTCTTCAGTCACCTTTGACGGTCCTTCTGTCACACTGCCGTCTGGTTTTATGAGCGTTGCTCCCGCAGTCTGCTTTGTAAATCCCTCGCCCCTGCTCTTGGCTCTGTTATACTCCGGATTTCTTGTAACTTTATATCTCTTTCCGGCGTAATTGAATACAAGCTCAACTTCCGTTTTTTCACCATCAGAAACATACTGTGATCTTACATTTCTATTATCTCTGCCGGATCCGCTCATCTCGCCGTAAAGAGCATAAGTAATGGCATCAAAAATGAACGTCTTGCCGGCCCCGGTATCTCCGGTTATGAGATAGAGTCCGCCGGATCCGAGGCTTTCCATATCAAGAACGGTTTCTTTTTTATAAGGCCCGAAGCCTGTGATAGTAAGTCTAAGCGGTCTCATTGCTCATCACTCCAGACTTTTTCGATCAGTCCTGATATAAGTGCTGACTGATCATCATCCATAGGTTTGCCATTCTGCTTTTCGTACAGACCTGCAAATATTTCCAGCGGCGTTCTGCTGTCATCAGCATCCGAATCAGATATCGCTCCTGCAGCTCTTGTTCTGGTATTGTCGTACTCGAGCCTCATAATATTCGGGTATACAGCCCTCAGGCTTCCGAGCGCACCTATGATATCTTCTTCATCCGTAAGGATCACGCGCATATAGTCGTCTGTGTTGATATGTTTGTAATAATACTTATCGGTCAACTCATTGAATTTTCCTTTAATAACCCGCATATCTCGCTGCGGAATCAGTTCAGGAGTTCGGATTTCAAGCCTGCATACCCCATCTGACTTTTCGCCTATCTCCACCACCGTTACGGATTTGATCTGGTCCGCCTCCGAAAACGAGTATTTCAGAGGAGAGCCGCAGTATCTTATCTTTTCCGTACCGGCCTTCTGCGGCCCGTGCAGATGACCGAGCGCAGTATAATCAAACGACTCAAACACTGAGCTGTCAACATTGTCGAGGCCTCCTACCGATATCTCCTCGGATTCCGACCTTACAGCACCTGTGCAGAACTGATGCGCCATCAGTACATTTCTGTCTGCTGTATCTACACACATCTTATCTATTGCGAACGCAAGAGCCCTGGTAAAGTCCGTGATCTCTGCCGCGGTCTCATCTTCGGCAAACGCCTGCCTTACATGTACAGGCTTAATAAAAGGAAGCATATAGAAATTGACCTTACCCCATTCATCCTCAAGGCTGAAGCATCGGGTACTCCCGTCATACCCTCCGGCAAAGTGAACTCCCTGCCTGTCCATTATCTGCGATCCGAACGAAAGCCGTTCAGCCGAATCATGATTACCGCTGATTATGAATACTTCGGCATCAGTATCGGCCAGTCTGCATATAAAAGCATCAAAAAGGCGCACGGCATCAGCCGGCGGAAGAGGCTTATCGTAGACATCCCCCGCTATCAGCACTGCCTGAGGCTTTTCGTCATCTATTATTTCGAGTATTCGGTCAAGTATATACTTCTGATCATCGATCATGGAGTAATCATTGACGCGCTTACCCAGGTGCAGATCTGACAGATGTATGAATTTCAATTCGTTCCTCCGTTTTTATAATAAAGGCATATGCCGGTCAGAGCACATGCATCACAGTCAGGCTTTCTTGCATGGCATACTTTTCTGCCGTGGAAGATCAGCAGATGATGAGCTCTTGACCACTGGTCTTCAGGAAGGCGCGACATGAGCCCCTTTTCTACTCCTTCCGGATCTTTAGCGCTTGTAAGTCCGATGCGGTTCGATACTCTGAATACGTGCGTATCAACAGCGATGCGGGCCTGTCCGAAGCCCTCTGCGAGAACGACATTCGCGGTCTTTCGCCCGACACCGGGCAGTTTTACAAGATCGTCATAATTACCCGGCACTTCTCCTCCGAAGTCGGAGACAAGCATCTTTGCCATCGCTACGATATTCTTTGATTTGTTCTTATAAAGCCCTATCGTCCGGATGATATCCTGAACTTCAAGAGGATCAGCTTCGGCCATCGCCTCTGCCGTCGGATATTTGGCAAAGAGCACAGGTGTCACTTTGTTGACAGATACATCGGTGGTCTGTGCCGAAAGCAAAACGGCGGACAGCAGCTGGAATCTGGTACCGAAATCGAGAGCACACGCCGCTTCAGGGTGCATTTCTTCGAGAATATCCATCGTGCGGCTGATCTGATCATCTTTTATTAGCTGTTCCATACAGTTCTCTCTTTTCTTTATATATCAGACAGGCAGCAGTCCCGTAACTGCTGCCCAAAATTGTCTATATGAGTACTCCTACTATAGCCGAAACCAGAGGTGTAAGTATGAGATCGGTAATATTGAGCAGGATAAGCGCAAGCAGTATCCATGTTCCGTACTGATAGACCTTATACCACCATCTGTATCTGTCGAGCCTGAATATCTGGGTGATTATCCCCCATCCGTCGAGAGGCGGACACGGGATAAGGTTGAATACCATCAGAACGACATTGATCGATACCGTATAGAAAAAGATCAGATAAATGTTGTATACGAGATCTGATACAGCGGCACCGCTCAGACTTCTTACCATGATCCTTGCAGGTATCGAAAAGGCTATTGCGATCAGAAGATTCATCGTAACGCCTGCGATGCCGACGAGGAATTCGTCTCTCCTTCTGTGTTTGTAATAAGAAGGATCGATCTGTACAGGTTTTCCCCAGCCGAAGCCTACAAGCAGAAGTGCAAGAAAACCGACCCAGTCGATATGGGCAAGAGGATTTATAGTGACTCTGCCCTGGCGTCTCGGTGTAGGGTCTCCGAGCCTGTCAGACATCCACGCATGAGCGAATTCATGAAAGCTCAGTCCTATGATTATGCCCGGAAGCATAAGTATTTTGGCTATTATATAATCTGCGTTCAAATCAGTATTCCTTTCGCTGTATTCCTAAAGTATCTCTGTAAGGAGCCTTGATATCGATTCAGCTGCCTTTTCATACCAGCTGATGTTGTCTCTGTCTTCCTGCGTGTACGGACGGCAGTGTTCGATGTCTGCCATGAAGCCTGCGTCCATATCAGCGGTGACATTCCTGTCATATATGAATGCATTTGCCTCAAAATTGAGCTTGAAGCTGCGGATATCGAAATTTGAGGAGCCTGCCGTGCATACCTCTCCGTCTACACTGAGGGTCTTGGCATGCAGGAATCCGTTCTCATAGATATATATCTTTGCGCCTTCTTTTATGAGTCTGCCCGCATTGTACAACGTTGTTTTATATACAAACGGGTGGTCAGGCATGCAAGGGATCATTATTCTTACATCAACACCCGACCTGGCCGCCATCCGCAGCGATTCCATCATCGGCTCATCAGGTACAAAATACGGCGTCTGAATATATATGTTCCTTGTGGCATTCGTGATCATCTTCATGAATGCCATCTTTATCTCTTCTTTTTCGGATTCCGGTCCGCAGCAAACGATCTGTATAAGTATGTCGCCCGTTGAATTTTTTACAGCATGTTTTACGGACTGGTCTATAAGGTCGATTTTTTCCTTGGATGCATAACGCCAGTCCATATAGAAGCGTTCGTTGAGCGTAGCGAGTGCATTCCCGCGGATTATAAGCTGGGTATCTCTCCAGTAACCGAACTTCTTTTTGTATCCGAGGTATTCCTTTGCTATGTTGAAACCTCCGATGTAGCCAATCTCATTGTCTATTACCGCAAGTTTCCTGTGATTGCGGTAGTTGATCCTGAAATACATATGGCGGATAAACGGTTTGAAGAACAGAGCGTATTGTCCTCCTGCGTTTCTGAACTCTCTGAGTTCGGTGTAGCCTATGCTCCGGCTTCCGAGAGCGTCTATAAGCAGCCTTACCTTGACGCCTTCTCTCGCCTTTTTTGTAAGAAGCTCAATAAGTCTTTGCCCGACAAAGTCATCCTTTACAATGAAATAGCAGAGTTTGACAGTGTACTTCGCGTTCTCGATATCACTGCAGAGTCTTTCGAACATCTCCTTGCCGTCAGTGATGATCTCGACACTGTCATTTCCGGTAAGCAGCGCGTCCGCGTACTCGAGATTCATGCTGATCATCTCTTTCCACTTGTCTGTGACATCGTCATCATCATCAGATATGCTCTGCCTTACAGCCTCCTTCTGCCAGCTCAGCAAGGTCGTTTTGCCCTCTTTTTCACGTTCAGTCATCCTGAATATCTGCTGCCTGGCTATATTCTGCGACAATATAAGATAAAGAATAAGTCCGACGGCCGGTACCATGAACAGGACCATGATCCATGCCATGGTCGCAGACGGAGACTTGGAATCGTCAAAGAAAATCAGCCCCAATGCTATGATCGCATTGAGGATGTAGACGATCACCATTATATGCGATACGGTGAAAAACTGCAGAAACTGGTCCAGTAGGGCTGTCATTCCACTTCTCTTCCTTCAAGGCTGAATGTTTTGCTCTCTGTGATCTCAACTTTTACCTTGCGGCCCATGAGTTCTTCAGGTGACTTCTCTGAAGTGAAGTTCACAAGCTTGAAGCCGTCGGTCCTGCCCGCGATAGTATTGTCGTCGCTGCGGCTTATGCCCTCTGCTATTACCTCGCAGACCCTGCCCTTGTAAGCCATATTTCTTTCAAGGCTTATCTCGTTCATTACATCAACGAGTCTGTCAAATCTTTCATGGCAGACCTCATCGGGTATCTGATCTTCAAACTTAGCGGCCGGTGTGCCTTCTCTAGGCGAATAAATGAATGTAAATGCCGAATCGTATCTGACCCTGCGTGCAATGTCGAGAGTCTCTTCGAAATCTTCTTCTGTCTCACCCGGGAATCCGACGATTATATCGGTGGATATCGTTATGTCAGGAGCGGTCTTTCTGAGCTTATCTACGATCTCGAGATATGATGCCCTGTCATAATGACGGTTCATGCGCTTCAGGATCCGGTCACTTCCTGACTGAACGGGAAGATGGATATTGTGGCACAGCTTTTCGCATGTCGTGAAGCATGCAATCATCTCGTCCGAAATATCTTTAGGATGAGATGTCATGAACCTTATGCGCTCTATGCCTTCGATATCGTTCACAGCCCTGATAAGATCGGCAAAACTGTGCCCGGCAGCATCTCTGTAGGAATCTACATTTTGCCCGAGCAGCATGACTTCTATAACGCCGTCTTCGGTCAGTCTCTTTATCTCATCGCAGACATCGCTGAGCATGCGGCTTTTTTCGCGCCCTCTTGTATAAGGCACTATGCAGTATGTGCAGAAGTTGTTGCATCCGTAAGTGATGTTTACAAGAGCCTTGTGGCGGTGCATCCTTACAGGCTTCATGCTGTCTTCGCTGATATCCGGGTTGTTGTCTATTATGGCGCGCATACGTCGGCCGGTTCTGAGCCTCTCTTCAAGAAGATCAGGGAACTGTGCTATGTTCTGAGTTCCGAATACTATATCGACCCATGAAAAGCGCTTGTTTATCTCCGCAACTATCCTCGGCTGCTGCGGCATGCATCCGCACACGCAGAGAACGAAGTTCGGATTATTCTTTTTTACCCTTTTGAACTGACCGAGAGTTCCGAAGAATCTCTTGTCAGCGTTTTCCCTGACACTGCAGGTATTTATGACTGTAACGTCTGCTTTATACGGATCGTCGATGTGTTCATATCCCAGAGCCTCGAGAAGTCCGGCGATATTTTCCGAGTCGTGCTCGTTCATCTGGCATCCGTAAGTGATTATATGGTATTTGCTCATTGAAGCTCGTCCTTCTTGTTTCTTGACATAAGCATCCTGACAGCCTTGTCAGGTGCAAGTTCACCTTTCAGCACAGCCCTTGTAGCTATGCTTACAGGCATCTCCACGCCGAGCTTAGCCGCGAGGTCATATACTGCCTCAGCGGTGTAGTAACCCTCTACTACCGATCCGACCTTTTCTACGGCTTCCTCAGCTTTGTAGCCCTGTCCGATCAGAAGGCCGCAGCGTCTGTTTCTGGAAAGATCAGTCGAACATGTAACGATAAGATCTCCGATACCGGAAAGTCCGGAAAAAGTCTCTGCGTTAGCTCCCAGAGCCTTGCCGAGTCTCTTGATCTCGTGCATGGAGCGTGTCATAAGCGCTGCTCTGGCGTTGTTTCCCAGATGCATTCCGTCTGAGATGCCCGTAGCTATTGCTATGACGTTCTTGACTGCGCCGGCGATCTCAACACCGACCATGTCATCCTGCGTATAGATTCGAAGCTGCTCCGACATGAAAGCATCCTGAACTGTCTTGGCTGCTTCCTGATCTTCAGAAGCGGCAACGATGCCGGCAGGAGCATTCATTACTATCTCTTCTGCATGAGTAGGCCCTGAAAGCGCAACGTATCTGGCTTCAGGTATGGTCTCTGCAGCTACTTCGCTCATCCTCTTAAGTGTCTTCTTCTCGATTCCCTTTGCGAGGTTGACCGCGATGACTCCTTCCTTAAGATAAGGAGCGGCATCTTTTGACACTTGCCTGAAAGTCTGAGCAGGAACGGCAAAAACAACAATGTCTTTTCCGCTGACTGCCTCTTTAAGGTCTGCCGTATAGGTGATCCTGTCGCTCAGAAGCGCGCCCGGAAGATATCTCTCGTTCACACGCGTATCGCGCATCGCGTCGACAGCTTCCTTCCTGCGTCCGTAAAGAGTAACGTTATGCCCGTTGTGAACTATGAGATTGGCCATGGCGGTACCGAATGAACCGCTTCCTATTACTGCTATATTCAGCGCTTTATCGCCGAGATCAGGAATGACCGTTCCTGCGTAATAATCTTTCATTTCCATTAATCTGTTCCTTGTCTTTTATGAATCTTTCTTTCCGCCTATCGTAAGAGGTTTCTCCTCGCCTTTTGCAATCCTTTTTATATTTGCGGCATGCATGATCATCAGAAATGCCGCAGCGCAGATCGCGAAATAAAAGTACGGGCGGTCAAAATGCCATATGAAAGCCGGGTATGCAAGTGCAGCTGCCAGTGAGCCGACCGACATTCTGCGTGTTAGAGCAAATAATATGCCCGCTACGAGAAGAACAGCCAGCGCGCTCTGCCAGTTAAGAGCAAGTGCCGCGCCAAATGCCGCAGCAACTCCCTTGCCGCCTTTGAATCCGAAAAATACAGGGAAGCAGTGACCCAGCACCACTCCGGCAAAAGCCGCCATGACGCCCGGAACACCGGCAAAGGCAGCTCCTATCTTTACGGCTACGAAGGCCTTCATTACATCCACTATAAAGACTATGATGCCGGCCCAGAGTCCTATGACCCTTATGGTGTTTGTCATACCGGCGTTTCCGCTGCCTTCCTTACGGATGTCTATGCCTTTGATCTTTCCGATAATGATCGACGGATTGATATTACCTATCAGGTAGGCAGCCAGCAGCATGATTGCAGTCCTGATTATGTCTGTGCTGCTCATTTGCGCTCGCCCCTCCTTTCACTCCAGACGAACTTTATGGAAGTTCCCTCGAAATCGAAAGCTTCTCTTATCTTGTTCTCGAGGTATCTGGCATAGGAGAAATGCATGAGCTCCCTGTCGTTGATGCTGAACGAGAAAAGCGGCGGCTTTGTGCCTATCTGCGCGGCGTAGTAGATCTTGAGCCTGCGTCCTTTATCTGAAGGCGGCTGTCTCATCATGACAGCGTCTTCGATTATGCTGTTGAGCTTTCCTGTAGTTATGCGCATGCTTCTGGCTTCGGCTATTCTTGAGCATCTTTCGATGATATCGAATATCCTCAGTTTATTGAGAACAGAAGTGAAAACTACAGGTGCATATGAAGCAAAGAGCAGTTCGGCTTTGATCTTTCTCTCATAGTCGCGCATTGTATTGGTTTCTTTTTCGATAAGATCCCATTTGTTCACTACGATAAGAAGGCCTTTTCCGGCTTCGTGCGCGTAGCCTGCGATCTTTTTGTCCTGCTCTGTAAGGCCCTCAACGGCATCTATCATGAGCACGCAGATGTCGCAGCGCTCGATGGCTGCGATCGCCCTTACAACGCTGAACTTTTCAATGGAATCATTTACTTTGCTCTTTTTGCGAAGACCGGCTGTGTCGATAAGCGTGTACTCCTTGTCCTTATACGTAAACGGAGTGTCTATGGTGTCACGTGTGGTGCCGGCAATAGGCGATACGATGACTCTTTTCTGCTTGGTAAGAGCGTTTACAAGTGAAGACTTTCCTACATTAGGCTTTCCGATGATTGCGATATGCACGCCCTCATCGCTTCTTCCGAAGGAATCCTCAGGGAATCCTTCAACGATGCGGTCAAGGAGGTCGCCTATATTCGTCATATTTGCAGCACTGATAGGTACCGGCTCTCCGAATCCGAGCTCATAGAAATCGAGTACGATCTCATAAGCCTTTGACGGCGAGTCCACCTTGTTGACTACAAGAATGACCTCTTTGCCTGTGCGGCGCAGAAGATCGGCTACTTCTCTGTCAGCAGTCGTAAGTCCTTCCTTGCCGTCAGCCATGAAGAGGATGACGTCGGCCATGTCCATGGCCATTACTGCCTGATCTCTCATCTGCGAGAGGATAGTGTCATCGGTACGCACTTCAATACCGCCGGTATCGATTACGGCGAACTCTTTGCCGTTCCATTCTGTTTCCGCGTAAATACGGTCACGGGTAACTCCCGGAACGTCTTCGACTATCGCGCGTCTTTCGCCTATCAGCCTGTTAAAAAGTGTGGATTTGCCGACATTCGGCCTTCCGACTATTGCAAGAATTGGTTTACTCATCAAATATACCTTCTACAAAATCATGTGCATTGAACGGCTGGAGATCGTCCATAGTCTCTCCTACGCCGAGGAACTTGATCGGCATGTCGAACTCATCTGTGATCGTGATGGAAATGCCTCCTCTGGCGGTTCCGTCCATCTTAGTGAGTACTATGCCTGTGATGTCTGTTATGCCGTTGAACTCCTCAGCCTGGCTTACGGCATTCTTGCCGGTGGTAGCATCTACCACGAGAAGATTTTCTCTTGCGGCTTCAGGATATTCCCTCGAGATCACCTTGCTCATCTTTTCGAGCTCTTTCATAAGGTTGACCTTGTTCTGGAGCCTTCCGGCAGTATCGCAGATAAGAACGTCTACGTTATTGGCCTTTGCAGCCTGAATGGCATCATAGATGACCGCAGTAGGATCAGTCCCTTCTGCATGGCGTATGACTCTTACGCCTACCCTGTCGCCCCAGAGCTGAAGCTGCTCGGCAGCAGCTGCACGGAAGGTGTCAGCAGCAGCAAGCATAACGTTCTTCCCCATTTTCTTATACATATGGGCAAGCTTGGCGATCGTAGTTGTCTTTCCCCCGCCGTTGATTCCTATCATCAGGATTATGAGCGGGTACTTGTCCGTCATAAGGTTGCGTTCGCCCTTGTCCATGATCTCTTCGAGTATGCGCGAAAGCTCTCTTTTGATCTCACGCTCTCTAGTGATATGGTCGTAGTTGATCGCTTTGTTAAGCTCATCGATTATTTTGTCCGATGTTCCGATGCCGACATCGGCCATTACGAGAGATTCCTCGAGCTGCTCGAGAAACTCCGGGCCGAGTTCCGGATTGTCATAGACTGCCATAGTTATGGAGTCGATGAATTTGCGGAATATCGATTTCTTTTCAAACAGTGCCATTTAACGGCCTCCTTTTATTCAAGTCCCTCAGGGTCGAACTCGTCGCCCAGTTTGAGTGACAGCATACGTGAAATGCCCTGCTCAGGCATCGTTACTCCGTAGAGAACATCTGCGTGTTCCATCGTAGCCTTCTGGTGAGTTATAAGCGCAAACTGAATGTTTTCGAAGTTTTTGAGATAGTCCGAAAACCTTTCGATGTTTACTTCGTCAAGTGCCGCCTCTACCTCATCGAGAATAACGAAAGGTGTAGGTTTGGCCTTGAGGACGGCAAACATGAGAGCGATGGCAGTCAGAGTCTTTTCTCCGCCGGACAGCAGATTGATGTTCTTGAGTTTCTTTCCCGGCGGCTGAGCGGTGATCTCTATGCCTGACTCCAGAGGTTTTGTTTCATCTTCAAGTCTGAGCTCGGCGTAGCCTCCGCCGAAGAGCTCCTTGAATGATTTCTCGAAGTTCACTACCACGCGGTCAAAGTTCTCTTTGAACCTGTTCCTGATAGTCTTGTCCATGTTTGTGATTATCTCATTCAGCTCGGTCATAGCCTTTGTAAGATCGGCCTCCTGAGCTGTCATGAACTCATACCTCTTGCTGACAGCCTTGTATTCTTCGATTGCTCCGACGTTTACATCACCGAGCTCGGCAAGTCGCAGCCTGATCTCTCTTGATTCACGGTTGCCCGAGGTGATCGCGAAGTTCTCGTCTTTCATGTCGAGAGCTTCGGCATAAGATACCTCGAATTCATCCCACAGTTTATCTTTCTGCGTATCGAGGAGAGTCTCGTTTCTTGCAGTTCTGACCTCGAGTTTGTATCTTTCGTCACGGACTTTTTCAAGCTCGTCACGGTCTTTTTTCTGCCCGGCCATGAGAGTTTCGCTTTTGTTCCGGCCCTCTTCGAGCTTTGATGTTATTTCTGCGATCTTTTCTTCGAGTTCAGCCTTCTCCTGGCTGAGAGCCCGTTCCATATCACCGGACTTCTCACCGCTTGTCGTAAGATGTTCTCTGTCAGCAGAGAGTTCTGCCTGCATAGCCAGATTGTCCTCGACTGAAGCCTCAAGTTCAGTAACGCTGTCTCTTACACGCTCGATCATCTCGTTGTCAGCCAGCATTCTTGACTCGCGCTCACCGATCTTTACCTTGAGCGCTACGATCTTCTCGTTATCTTCCTCGATAAGAGGTCTGAAAGACTCAGCATCTTTCATGAGTTCTTCTGCCCTGGCTTCAGCTTCGGCGTATTCCTTCTCTGCCTCATTGATCTTTTGCCTGTGATTTTCGATCATGGTCTCAGCTCTCTCGATATCTGAGGCAAGAGTCTCCATATTTGATCTGAATCTCTCGGCAGCTCCTTCATCTTCTCTGACGAGCGATTCCGCATGTTCTTTATCAGCGCGCAATACATTGCCGGCAATATCGAGATCTGTGATAGCTGAGCGAAGTTCGTCTCTTTCGGCTCTGAGCTGCGCTCTCGCAGTTTCGAGTTTCTCCCTCAATTCTTTGATCTTTGCTGTCTTGTCGTTGTACGCTTCGATCTTAGCTTTGAGCTCGCTGATCTCCTTTTTGCGGTCGAGCAGATTTGCTGTCTTATTCTTATATCTTCCGCCGGTGATGGCACCGAAGGCATTTATGACTTCACCGTCTTTTGTGACGATCCTGAATCCCCCGATATTCATCTTGGAAAGCCTTACGGCTCTGTCCATATCGTCAGCGATTATCACTCTGCAGAGAAGATAGTCAACGATCTCTCTGAATCTGTCATCACAGTCGACCATAGACGAAGCAACACCTACATAACCTGCAGCTGATTTCACCTCATCGCTGACCCTGAGTCTGTCAGCTCTTATCGATCTTACAGGTAAAAATGTTGCTCTTCCGGACCCTGTCCTCTTGAGCCAGTCTATGGCTCCGGTAGCAGCTGAGTCATCATCGCAGACAATGTTCTGCAGCGAGCTTCCCAGCGCTGTCTCTATGGCAGTTTCAAGACCCTTCGGAACAGTTATTATATCTGATACCGGGCCCGTAATGCCTCTGAGGCCTGCATTCATAACGCTTCTTACCGCGTTGTTGTAGCCTTCATAGTTGGCTTCCATCTCTTCGATTGTGCTTCGGCGTGCAATAGCCTGATTGCATCTGACAGATATCTCATCTGTCTCTCTGATGACTTTCTCTGTTTCTGTAGCGACAGTAATAATCTTATCGTTAACAGAGTCAAGCCTATCCTTTTTTTCTTTCAGAGCCGTCGCATTTGCCGCGATCTTCTCTTCGATCGCTTTCAGATTCTCTCTGTTTTCGTTATCTGTTCTGTCGCGGGTCTCAAATTCCTCTTTCAGGCCGTCTCTTCGTTCCTCGAGAGTTGTCTTGTAATTGCTGAGGGTCCTGATCTCCGCGTTTCTGGTAACATTCTGATTGTTTATCTCGATCAGTCTGTTCTTTATTGATTCTGTCTCCATCGAGATGGATGATGACTTCCTGCTGTCTTCGTTGAACTTCATCACAGCATCTTCAAGCTCAGTCCTGAGCTTTTCCATCTCGGCGTTGCTTGATTTCTCGCCTTCTTCGAGCTTTGTGAGTTCTGCTCTTTCAGCGCTCAGCCTTTCGTTTGAGGATGAAAGCTCATCTTCAAGCCTGGCTATCTCTTTTTCGATATTTGCAAGGCGCTCCTTGTTGAGACGGCCTCCGCTGGTGATATCAGCGAGCTCATCGATCGCTTTAAGGAGTCTGGCGTTGGTGCTGCCGTACTCTTCGTTGAGATCAGCCTCGCTGTCTCTCAGCGCTTCTATCTGCTCTTCTGTATCGGCGATCCTGGCAGATGTAAGTTCGAGCTGCTCCTGGAGAGCTTCGAGTTCTTCCTTTCCTTCGCGTACATTTACCTCGAGATTGCTGAGGTTGTGAAGGATGATATTGATGCTGAGAGTCTTATATCTGTCTCTGAGGCCGATGTATTCGGTAGCTTTCTCGGAATCCTCCTTGAGTCCGTCGATACGGCCTTCGATCTCGGCGATTATGTCTCTTACCCTGTCAAGATCGACAGTTGCAGCCTTGAGCTTGTTTTCAGCCTCGGTCTTTCTGCTCTTATACAGAACAACGCCTGCAGCCTCCTCAAATATCTGCCTTCTGTTTTCAGGCCTTGTGCTGACGATATCGGCGATCTTGCCCTGTCCGATTATCGAATAGCCTTCGACACCTATTCCGGTATCCATGAAAAGCTCGCGGATATCTCTCAGTCTGCACTGATTGCCGTTGATGAGATATTCGCTCTCGCCCGAACGGAACATGCGTCTTGTTACAGCGACCTCGTTGTATTCGAGAGGCAGTATTCCGTTTGTATTGTCGATGACAAGCGTGACCTCTGCCATGCCCTTAGGCTTTCTGGTGGCAGTGCCGGCAAAGATGACATCCTGCATTTTAGAGCCTCTGAGCTGCTTTGAACTCTGCTCACCGAGGACCCATCTGAGAGCGTCAGAGATGTTGCTTTTTCCGCTTCCGTTCGGTCCTATAATGCAGGTCACTCCGTCATTGAATTCTATTGTCACAGGGTCAGCAAAAGACTTGAAACCCTGCATCTCTATTCTTTTAAAGTACAAGTGCTAAACTCCCTTCGAAAGCGCATCTTCGGCAGCAGCCTGCTCAGCCTTGGCCTTACTCTGACCGGTGCCTTTGCCTGCTGTCACTCCGTTTACTTCCACTTCTATCGTAAATGTCTTGTTGTGATCAGGACCGGATTCAGCCACCTTGCGGTATTCGATCCTGACGTTATGGTCTGCTTCCTGAAGCTTCTCCTGAAGCCTTGTTTTATAATCCTTGTTGAGCTTTCCCTGTGCGCCGAGTTTTATGCGGTCACTCAGGAGTCTCAGTATTATCTCTCTGCCGGTCTCGTAGCCGCCGTCGATTATGACAGCTCCCATCAGGGCTTCGAATGCGTCAGCCAGTATTGAAGCTTTGTTGCGGCCTCCGCTTGACTCTTCACCCTTGCCGAGCAGGAGAAAATCACCGAGTCCCATGTCTGACGCAGCGCCTGCCAGTGAATCCTCGCAGACCACATCGGCCCTGCACCTTGAGAGAGCTCCTTCGTGTGCAGAACTCATCATTTCAAAGAGTCTTGCGCCTACAACGGCATCGACATACGCGTCGCCTATGAACTCTAACCTCTCGTTGTTTCTCTCGTATCCGAGCTTATGCTCTGATGCGTATGAGCTGTGTGTCAGAGCTGTCTTCACCAGCTTTTCATTTTTGAATTTGTACCCGATCAGTCCGTACAGTTTTTCAAGATCAACGGCCTGCGCCATTATTCTTCTCCTTTTTTTGCTATCTCTTCGCTTTTCCCGATAGCTTCTGCGATCATTCCGGTAATGTTGTTGTCTACGTAGTCAACAGCTCTGTGGATCGCATAATAAACTTCGGTAGCCTTTGAATTTCCGTGGATCTTCAGAACAGCGCCCTTCAGTCCGAGAATTGGAGCACCGCCTGCATCCGAATAGTCAAAGACCTGTTTGATCTCTTTGATCTTGCTGTAAGCCAACATGGCTCCTGCCTTGGCGACTATGCCTTCGGTCAGCTTATGCTTGAACTCTCCCATGATTGCAAGGCTCATGCCCTCGCTGCTCTTGAGGTAAATGTTGCCGCTGAAACCGTCCGTTACAACTACATCGGTCTCGCCAAAGATAACATCGCGTGCCTCTATATTCCCCTGGAAGTTAAGATTGCTGTTCTTCAGCAGGTCGTAAGCGGTTTTATGAAGATCGTCGCCCTTTCCTTCTTCGGCGCCCACATTGAGGAGCTTTACTACAGGAGCTTCGTTTCCGGTGATGCCCTTTACGAAAATGCTTCCCATGATGCCGTACTGATATATGTAATCAGGCTTTGCCTCTACGCTTGCACCGCAGTCAAGGAGCAGCGTGACACCTTCTTTGCCGGCACGCGGGAACCACGCGGCTATTGCAGGTCTCTTGATGCCCTTTATGCGTCCGAGCGTTACAAGACCTCCCGCAAGAAGCGCACCTGTGCTTCCTCCGGAGATGAAGATATCGGCTTCACCTTCCTTGAGCATGTTCATGCCTTTAACGATGGTCGAATCCTTTTTCTTTCTGACAGCCATTGCCGGGTGTTCTTCGTTTGTAATGACCTCAGTGGCATTGACTACCTCGATGTTGTCGCCTTTCCATCTGTTGGCTCTGAGCTGTTCTTCTATTTCTTCTTCAGGACCGATGATAACGACGGTCTCGCTGATCTCAGATGCTGCTTTGATCGCGCCCTTGACTATCTCTTCAGGAGCATAGTCACCGCCCATACCATCTATCAGAATTTTCATAAAATAACCTCCAAACCCTGTTTCAAAAAATGAAAAAAGCACATAATTATCTATTGAATCACATTGATTATATAAATAATCAATCTATTATATCATAAAACAGCGCTATCTGTTCCTTCTAAGCTGTCCGCAGGCTGCGTCAATATCACTTCCGAGAGTACGCCTTACAGTAACAGCCACTCCGTTGTTCTCAAGAATGCGCCTGAACGCAGCAACACTGCGCTCATTCGCTTTTCTGTATTCCCTGCCTTTTACCTCGTTGAGCGGGATCAGATTGACATGAGAGAGCCAGCCCCTCATTCTTGACGAAAGTTCTTCCGCGCATTCAGCGCTGTCGTTCACCCCGTCTATGACAGCATATTCGAAGGTGATCCGCCGCCCAGTGACTTCCGTATACTCGCGGCATGCCCTGATAAGATCATCGTAAGCGAACTTTTTCGCTACAGGCATGGTTCTTGCTCTGAGCTCCTGGTTAGGAGCGTGAAGCGAAACTGCGAGATTCACCTGCGGAAAGTCCGAGGCAAACTCCTTTATCTTCGGGATAAGCCCGCAGGTCGATACTGTTATATTCCTGAGACCCAGATCATAACCCTTTCTGTCATGGATCAGTCTGATAAAGCCCGAAAGCTCATCATAATTATCAAAAGGCTCGCCCATTCCCATCACTACTACGTGGCCGATGTCTTCTCCTGTCAGATTTCTCATAGCAAGCACCTGACCGAGCATCTCTCCTCGTGTGAGGCTGCGGTCGAGCCCGTCCATTGTGGACGCACAAAAGCTGCATCCCATCCGGCAGCCGGACTGCGACGAGATGCATATCGAATTACCATATTCGTACTTCATGAAAACGGACTCAATCTGAGTGCCGTCAGGGAATTCAAAGAGGCATTTTACGGTGCCGTCCTTTGACTCCTGTTTTTTTACTGCCTCCGGAAGGCCGATGAAGTACTTATCCGCCAGGCTGTTTCTGAGAGCTGCGGGTACATTCTTCATTTCATCGAAAGATGACACGCCCTTAGCAAGCCAGCCGAAGATCTGGCTGGCTCTGAATTTCTTATCACCCAGTTCAGTTACTATTGTTTCAAGTTCTGCCGGGCTGAAGTCCAGAATGTTTGATCTGCTGTCTGTCTGCAAATTATGACCTTTCCTGTCAACAAAGACTTTTCTGAAAAAAGTTGACGCAATCAGCCCGATGAGCCATTGCGTCAACATGTTTTTATCTTAGATCCTCTCTACTGCAAGGCCTGTCTTGTGACCGTTGATATCGAATGTCGGAAGATCTTCCTTAGCCTCGATTGAGACTGCGATGGTTTCATCCTTGATGAAATCTTCAGCGCCTTTAACAGCTGCTCTGATCTCATCGTCGGCATCCATGTAGATCTTTATCTCATCCATCATCTCGAAGTCTGCCTGCTTACGGAGCTGCTGGATCTTCGAAATGACTTCACGTACATAACCCTGCTCGATGAGTTCCGGTGTAAGTGTGGTGTCGAGGATAGTGAATACGTTGTTATCCATTCCTACGACGAAGCCCTCTTTTGAAGAGATCCTTACATCGACGAGATCCTTTGTGATCTCATAATCTTCTCCGCCGAGTGTCATTGTGACCGGGCCCTCGTTGAGCGAAGCTATCATCTCTTTGGCATTGATCTTGGCAAGCTCTGCTCCGAACGCCTTTACATTCTTGCCGAGAACCGGACCTGCAGCTCTGAAGTTAGGCTTGATGCTGAAGTCCATGTACTTGTCGAGTTCGTCTTCGAACTGAACTTCGTGTACATTGAGCTCTTCCTTGATAAGATCCGTAAGATCGCTGATAACGTCTCTGTAGCTGCCGTCTACGATAACCTTGCTGAGCGGCTGGCGCACCTTGAGCTTTTCCTGCTCTCTTGTGCTGCGGCCGAGGTTTACAAGAACCTTGATGAGATCCATTCTCTCTTCTGTCTTGTCGTCGATCAGGCTTTCGTCAGCTTCAGGATAGTAAGCTGTATGTACTGTCACTTCTCCAGTCAGCTTTGTGTAGATCTCGTCGGAGATGAACGGCGCGATAGGTGCCATCATCTTTGCAACGCCGGTGAGCACTTCGTATGTTGTCGCGTATGCGGCTCTCTTATCGAGGCTCATGCCGTCGCCTTCGCCCTCAGCGAAGAATCTTCTTCTTGCTCTTCTGATATACCAGTTGGAGAGATCTCCGTCGATGAAATCGCCGATAGCTCTGACTGTTCTCATGTGATCGTACTCATCCATGGCCTCAGTCGTGACCTTGATGAGTCTGTTGTACTTAGAGATGATCCATCTGTCGAGTTCAGGTCTGTCAGCGTACGCAACGTCGAGGTGCTTCTTCTCTACCTTGTCGATGTTTGCATAGAGGCAGAAGAAGTTGTATGTGTTTCTGAGTGTGCTGAACACCTTGCTGATGACTTCTCTGATGCCGTCCTCGTCGAATTTGGTCGGAGTCCATGCAGGCGATCCGTAAAGCAGATACCATCTGACAGCGTCTGTGCCGTACTTATCCATCATCTCGAACGGATTTACGGTGTTGCCGACATGCTTCGACATCTTCTTGCCGTTCTTATCGAGGATAAGGTCGTTTACGAGTACGTTCCTGTACGGAGCGCATCCCTTAACGATAGTTGAAACAGCCATCAGTGAGTAGAACCATCCTCTTGTCTGGTCGATTCCCTCACAGATGAAGTCTGCAGGGAAGAGTTCGCTGTCGAATCTCTCCTTGTTTTCAAACGGATAATGCCACTGTGCGAAAGGCATGGCTCCGGAGTCGAACCAGCAGTCCATGACCTCAGGAATTCTGTGCATGCTCTTGCCGCACTCAGGGCACTTGATGGTTATCTCGTCAACATACGGTCTGTGGAGTTCGATGCTCTCATCGATATCCTGCTCGACGTCATTGACCAGCTGCTCACGCGAGCCTACGCAGTGCAGATGTCCGCATTCACACTTCCAGATAGGAATAGGAGTTCCCCAGTATCTTGATCTGGAGATGGCCCAGTCTTTTACGTCTTCGAGCCAGTTTCCGAATCTCTTCTCGCCTACATATGGCGGGAACCAGTTGACTGTATTGTTGTTGGCTACGAGCTCATCTCTGAGCTTTGTCATCTCGATGTACCACGACTTGTTTGCGTAGTAAACGAGCGGCGTGCCGCATCTCCAGCAGTGCGGATAAGCGTGCTCGAGCTTCTGCTTTGAGTAAATTTTGTCGTCCTGAGCCAGATACTTGATGATGTCTACATCAAGTCCGTCTTCCATGACAAATCTGCCCTTCCAAGGAGTCTCTGTGTAGCAGCCTCTCTCGTCTACAGGCTGCAGTACGGCGAGGTTGTACTTGCGTCCGCAGTTGTAGTCGTCTTCACCGAATGCAGGAGCTGTATGAACGATACCCGTACCGTCTTCAGTGGAGACGTAGTCCATGCAAGTTACGATGAACGCGTTCTTTCCCTTTTCAGGAACGCAGAACGGCTCGATCTGTTCGTATGTCCAGTACTCCATGTCGGAGCCCTTGACTTTTTCGACTACTTCGTACTCTTCTTTTCCGAAAGTCTTGTCTGCAAGAGCCTCAGCTACCCAAAGGAGGTTTCCTTCGTTCTCACCGCTCTTCATGAGACATTTAACGTAGTCTACGTCAGGTCCTACTGTAAGTGCGATGTTGGATGCAAGTGTCCAAGGTGTTGTTGTCCATGCCAGGAAATACTCGTTGTCGTGATCAACACCGGTACGTCTGAATTTGCATGTAAGTGTGTTTACCTTGATGTCTTTGTATCCCTGAGCTACCTCGTGGGAAGCAAGGCCTGTTCCGCAGCGCGGGCAATAAGGAAGGATCTTATAACCCTCATAAACGAGACCTTTATCGAAAGCGTTCTTGATGATCCACCATCCGGTCTCGATGTAATCGTTTTTATAAGTAATGTACGGATCTTCCATATCAGCAAGATAAGCCATCTTTTCTGACATGTCAGTCCACATCTGAGTATACTTGAATACCGACTCACGGCACTTTTCGTTAAACTCTCTGATGCCGTATTTTTCGATGTTCTGCTTGCCGCTGAAACCCAGCTGCTTTTCGACTTCGATCTCTACAGGAAGTCCGTGGGTATCCCATCCGCCTTTACGCTTCACCTGGAAACCCTTCATAGTTTTGTATCTGTTGATGGAGTCCTTGAGTGTCCTTGCCATCATATGGTGGATACCCGGCTTGCCGTTTGCTGTCGGCGGTCCTTCATAGAAAACGAATGAAGGTGCGCCTTCTCTTGCCTTTACGCAGAGATCAAGCATGTCAAGCTCATTCCACTTTTTTACCTGCTCAGCCTGATACTCAGCTACAGGCTTATCAGAAAGGTTTTCAAACATGTTAAATATCTCCTGTTTCTAAATTTCACAACCTCGTTATTGTAACATATAGGAGCTCTGTTTTTAAACGTTTTTATGCAAAGAAATTCGTTAATTTCCGTGATTTTTCAAGGCGTGACACGGATTTGATTGACCGCGGCTTTACCAGAGTATAGAATTGGTTTATCAAACAGGAGGTGCATATGCCGCTGATCATTCTCGGGCTTCTGGTCATAGTCGGAATAGTGATCTACGCGCTGGTCAGATACGGCCAGAGTGATGATGACGATACGCGTCCGGTCAGAGAACGCTATCCTTTTGCTTTCCCTCAAAAGCGTAAAGGCGGCGCAAATTACACTGTCATTGACGACGACGAAGATGCACCTTCATACAGCAAAGGCAGCGACGGACACACTCTTCTGTTCCCGACAGATGCAGAAGTCGAAAAGCGCAAGCGAAACATTCACTGATATCAAAACGCAGGCCCTAAGTGAACTAGTCAACAGAAAGTAGACAGTTAAAAAAGCTACACGAAGCCCATTTCAGTTTTGAACTGAAGTGGGCTTTTGTAGTTGAGAGCATAAGCGGG
>CADBKM010000002.1 GCA_902795265.1 uncultured Eubacteriales bacterium | reverse complement strand
TGTAGCAACCTTTGCGCCAACATCAGGAACTCCTGTGCAGTCTACTACAGCGTGAACACCTTCTACCTGTGCAACGAAGTCAGCGTTGGAGCATGCAACGTACTTGTGAGCTGCGATGCCTGCGTTAGCTTCTTCGAGAGTGTTTGCAACAACGATATCCTCGTCAGCTACCTCAGCATACTTGAATGCCTGAACTGCGAGATCAATGTTGATATCAGAAACGATTGCCGGAGACATTCCCTTCATGAGAACCATCTGAGTAACCATTCCGCGGCCCATCTGTCCTGCGCCAACGATACCGACCTTGATGATGTTGCCTTCTTTTTCTCTCTGCTCGAGTTTCCAGTTCATGTTAAGCATAATGATAAGCCTCCTTAGTGTGATTCCTATGCTTTACTTTATTTATGCATCAGAGATGTATTTATCGTTAATTGATTAAAAGATCTGAATTACAGCTCCGTTTACAACGTCTGCAGCTGTTACAGGCTCGCCGTCGAGGTTGATGCATCCAGGGCGGTAAGGCTCTGTGGAGTCAGTAAATGCGAGTGTGCAGTGACCGAGCTCTTTGAGTGTGTGAATAGCTTCGTCGCCGACAGCTGTGATCTTGTAGACCTTTTCGCCGACCTTCATTGTGTCTCCAGGAGCCGGAGCTTCTGTAAGCTCTCCTGCTGTGTGCAGAATAGCAAGTTCTCCGAGTTCTGCAGGTGCATCTTCGTTAAAAAGGATTACGAACTGCATTTCCATTTCTGGGCTGAGGAACTCCATTGCCATAGGGCCGAGTCCGGTAATGGTAACATCGTATTTCATGTTTTACCTCCGTTTTTCAACTTCCTGCACTCCGCTGAACCTGTGGTCCATTCTGACTGCCGGATAAAAAGACCTTTTTATATTTTGTATTATAAGGCTATAAATACAAAACTTCAAGCGTTTTGTTCTGAACATTTGATTAAATGATGCGTTTTGTTACACCGCGTTAACGCATATGCTTTTATAAAAAATTCACGAAGTCCAAGTGATTATAAAGGGTTTAACGATTTCGGCCGTGATTTGCTTTTGTTGCACTGCTTCGGTATAATACAAACAAGATAGAACAATTTGTTTACAACAATTGATTATATTGCTGAGCAAAAGGGAAGGTGTACCGTAATGAAAAAGATCGTGGATGATGAACGCCTGATCTACAAAGTATGCTGTCTTTACTATCAGGATAATATGAATCAGAAGGAAGTAGCCGACTATCTCGGAGTTTCCAGGTCGTCGATCCTTCGCATGCTGCAAAAGGGTAAGGAACTGGGAATAGTCACTATTGAACTTCACAATCCGCGCTTCTATGACTATGGCGAAATGGAAAAGGCTCTTGAGAGGGCGTACGGACTGAAAGACGTAGTCATCGTTGAGAACAGTGTGCTCGATACTATTTCAGAATCCACGGCATATCTGTTCGGATCCGCCGCGGACTATCTGCACGGATTCTTCAAAGAGGGTGACCGCATAGGCGTGGCTATGGGAACGACTCTCAACAATGTCGTCAGCACAAACAAGGTGTACGATAAGTACAAAAACCTCCTGTTCGTTGCAATGGAGGGAGGCATAAGCCGCGGCACCATCGACAGCATCGACGTGCAGGGCAATGAGATCGCCAGAAAGTTCGCCGACAAATTCGGAGGCTCCTACTCGCAGTTCCTCTCACCGGCGGTGTTCTCTGACAAAAGCGTTCTTGACTACTTCATGAACGAGAAGGCGGTCAACTATATTCTTGACGAGTTCAAAAAGCTGAACGTCATCGTGGTCGGCATAGGAGTGCCTGACAACAGCGTGAATCATACACTCGAAAAAGCCGGGTACATAACACCGGCCGAACTCAGGCAGCTGGTGGATAACGGCGCTGTCGGAGACCTGTGCCTGCAGTTCTTCGATAAGGACGGCAATCCGGACAGATTCAGCTTCTATAATGAAAGGGTCGCTGCAATGAGTCTCGGCGATATCCGCAGGATCCCGAGTAAGATCGGTATAGCCGGCGGCACAAGAAAGTCAGAGGCAGTTGTAGGCGCCATCAGGGGCGGATATATCAACATTCTCATCACCGACGGCGAGTGCGCCAAGAGGCTTTATGAGATGTCACAGCACGTTATAGAATAGAAGCTCCGGCCGTGCAGCGGCTGCAATATAAAGGTAAACTAAATCCGGAGGAGGTTCCGCAGAACTTCCTCCGGTATTTGTTTGGCTTGGTTTACCAATGGCTTTTATTGCAGAATTAAGCGTTCTTTGTGCCGAACACTTTGTAGTAATGCTCGAGACATTCGTTCATTCCCTTCTGAAGGGCGTCTCTTACCTTGAAGTAGTTGGATGTATCTTCCTCTTCAAGCGACTTCATGGCAGCAAGGTAGAGGTCTGTGTAGATGTTGACCTTGCAGATACCTTCCTTTGCGCAGCGGCTGAGGTTGTCATCGCCGGAGCCGGAACCGCCGTGAAGTACGAGAGGCACGTTTGTTGCCTGACGGATCGAAGCAAGGGACTCAAAGCTGATCTCAGGAATAGCCTTTGCCTTGTATACGCCGTGAGCTGTGCCAATCGAGATAGCCAGTGAATCGCAGCCGGACTGTGCAGCGAATTCAGAAGCCTCTGCTGCTGTTGTGTACAGAGTCTCTGTATCGTTCTCATCGAAGTTGCTTGCTACGTGGCCGATCTCAGCCTCAACTGTAACTCCGCGTGCGTGAGCGTACTCAACGACCTTGCGTGTTGTTTCAACGTTCTCCTCGAAGCTCTTCATGGAAGCGTCGATCATGACGGAAGTGAATCCGAGGTCGATGGCTTTCTTGCATGTTTCAAAGCTTTCACCGTGGTCGAGGTGGAGCACTACAGGAACGCTTGCTTCAGCGGCATACTTTCTGCCGACCAGAGCAGCATCCTCAAGGTTGATGTTGCTTCCGAGGTGGCTTTCAGCGATTCCTACGATAAGAGGAAGTCCGAGCTTCTCAGCCAGCTGGATGTGGTTCTTGATGCTCTCCATGTCGAGAACATTTGCTGAAGGGATAGCATAATGGCCTTCCTGGGCCTTTTCAAACAGTACTTTTGAATTTACAAGCATTTCTATATCCTCCTGTCCTCAATATTACTCGCCCATTACGATGACTCTGCATCTTCTGGAACGTTCTCTTGTTCTGTCGAAGTCTACGAAATATACATATCCTGTAGTGCCGACTGCGAGCTTTCCGCCTTCAACTTCGAGTGTGGCGCTGTTGCCGAGAAGGGTAGCCTTCATGTGAGCGTCGCAGTTGAGAAGAGCTGTCTTGTCTCCGCCAGGCAGATATGCTTCTGCATCAGGCCAGGAAGCAACGTCAGCATAGTGCTCAGGACCCGGATACATGTACTGACCTGCAGGAGGTATTTCAGTCTGATCCGGAATGATCTTGCACAGTGCTGCGTTGAGGTCGATCTGCAGGAATTCTGTGCCGTCCTCAGTTGTATCGTGTACATACTCTTCAAAGAATACGGAGCATGTTGTGTGCGGCGAGATGATAGTAACGATTCCGCTCTGGATACCGCTGTTCTCGATAGCCTGCTTTACCTCAGGTGTGATATTGATGAAAGTAGGTGTTGTACCATGGGATTTCAGGTTGATCTGCTCTTTGTAAATCTTCATCTTATTTACCTTCTCTTTCCTTATAAGCCTTTACGATTGCCTCTGCCATTTCCTGTACTCTTACTGCAGGGGATGGTGCGTTCAGGATGCCCGATGTAGCGCCTGTGCCGTCAGCTCCGAGTCTTACTACATTGTAGCAGTCATCAGCTGTGGAAACGCCGGAGGCGATCATGACCAGTACATTCGGATTCACCTTGTGAAGTGCATCTACAGTTTCCGTTACGTATGAATCATCTGCAACCTTGCCTGTTCCGATGAGATCTGTAGGCTCAGCCAGAACGATGTCAGCATCGAGGCATGAAACAGCGGCAGCTTCCTTTGTGCTGTCTGCGCATACTACAGTGATCATGTCGAGCTCTTTTGCGCGCTTGATGCATGCGCTCAGCTCAGCGACTGTCTTAGGATTTTCAGCGTGGTTGAGGAAGACAGCATCTGCGCCTGCTTCCTTGAGGGATTCAGGAAGCACATGGCCCATTCCGCGACCCGGTGTCAGAGGATCGAGTGACTGAGCACATACGACTACGTGCTTTGTGTTTTCCTTTATAAGACGGATATCAGCATATGGACATGTGAAGTAGATCTGAAGACCTGTCTCTGCAGCTGTCTTATCTGCTGCCAGGGCGAGTTCAAGGCTCTTCTGTCCGTAGAGATAGGATTTTGGATTTACGATCAGGAATGGACGTTCTGCTTTTGCCATGGATCTTCTCCTCTCTTTATCATATGGCTCTATTAATTTCATCATCATAATAATTAATATTTAAGCATATGTCAAGAACAAAAGTGTCGATATTTTGCACAATTGTTACACTATTCACGGGAATCCGGTTTCCGCAAAAATTTGAGAACCTATTGGAATCACTAACATAGGGCACTTAAAGCTGTTAAAAAAATATCGTGCTTGAAACAAATGTATAAGTGCATATGGATTAATAAGATTATTGAAACAAAAATACCAAAAAAAATGTCTAAATGCGTTTTTACGCAAATGGTCAGAACATATTGCTTGATATCAGACAACTTTGTATATAAAATGAGTGCAGAAAATTTTGAACAACAAATTTTGCAGAAGGGAACAACATGAAACTGAGTGGAATATCCATACTGCTGCTGATAGTGCTGGCGCTGCTGATACTGCAATCCCTCGGCGGAGTCCTTCAGATCAAGGATTATCAAAGAGCAGTAAGAAGGATGCACAAGCTGGGAAACGTCGGGCTTGGGCAGAAGCGTGGAAGATTCCTGAACGGACATGTCGCCATTATAGCCTGTAATGATGAAGGCATTATCACAGGCGCGGAAGTGATGGATGGCATCGGAGTGCTCTCCCGCTTCCATAAAAAAGAGTCCTTTATGGGCGAACCTCTTGTAGGCAACAGCATTTATACCTTCCTCGACAAGGCTGCGGCTTTGGATAAAAAAGAATGGAAACGCTGGCAGGGTTACTTCAGAGCCTTCGAAGCGCTTGAGGTAAGGCTGACTGACAGGGAGCTTACAAGAGAGCAGGAAGCTTTTATGGAAACCAAGCGCGGAAAGCAGGGCAAGAAGCTCAGATAATCAATAACTACGATATGTATCACCGGTGGTCGACAACCGGGGCTTGAATGCCGGCGGCCGGTGTCACATATATATAAGTAAGATAAAGTTGTTAAACAATGAATGGAGGAACTTTATGGAATTTGTTGCAAAACTGGCAGAAGGCTTTATGTCACTGTTCAGTGCAGGCGGCGAGACCTTCATGGGTTGGGTAACGGGAATCATCCCTACACTCGTCTGTCTGATGACAGCGGTCAACTCTATTATCAAGCTGGTCGGTGTTGAGAAAGTAGAAAACTTTGCTAAGAAGATCACAAAGTTCGCAGTACTCAGGTACACACTGCTCCCTCTGATGGCAGTATTCTTCCTGGGTAACCCGATGTGCTACACATTCGGACGTTTCTGCGAAGAGAAGTATAAACCGGCTTACTATGATGCAGCCGTAAGCTTCGTACACCCGATCACAGGTCTTTTCCCTCACGCAAACGCTGGCGAGCTCTTCGTCTGGCTCGGTATTGCTCAGGGACTTCAGCAGGCCGGACTCAGCACAGGCGGACTTGCTGTTCGTTACTTCATCGTTGGTCTTATCGTAATTCTCATCAGAGGCCTTCTCACTGAGAGAATCTATGCGAGCATGATCAAGAATAAGTAGTGAGAGGAGGAAAGACGATGTATAACACAATTAAGATCACAGCTGGAGACGGCGGCTGGGGCGGCCCTCTCACAGTTACACCAACTGAAAAGTGCCATACTGTTCTCAGCGTAACAGGCGGCGGAATCCACCCTGTAGCTCAGGCTATCGCTGATATGTCCGGCGGCGTTGCAGTTGATGGTTGGAAAACAACTCTTCCTGATGACGAGATCATGGTTGCAGTAGTAGACTGCGGCGGCACAGCAAGATGTGGCGTTTACCCAAAGAAGGGAATCTTTACAGTTAACCTGATGCCAGTAGGCCAGTCCGGCCCTCTCGCACAGTTCATCACTCCGGAGATCTACGTCTCTGCAGTAAAAGAAAAGGATATCGAAGTACTTGGCGAGGCAGCAGAGGTTGCTGCTCCTGCAGCAGCTGCAGCAGTTGCTGACAAGGGTCCTAAGACAAAGGAAGAAGCTAAGGCAGAGATCGCTGCTGCTAATGAAGGAAAGAAGCAGGGATTCGTTGTACGTCTCGGTAAGGGCGTAGGTGCTGTTGTAAGCAAGTTCTTCCAGGCTGGTCGTGACACGATCGACATGGTTATCAAGAACATCCTGCCGTTCATGGCATTCACAAGTACTATTCTTGGTATCATCAGTGCCAGCGGACTCGGTAACGTTATCGCTAACACAATCGCTCCTCTCGCAGGATCGCTTCCAGGAATGCTGGTAATCTGCTTCATCTGCTCACTGCCGTTCCTGTCACCTATCCTGGGACCTGGAGCTGTAATCGCGCAGATCGTAGGTACACTCCTCGGAGCACAGTTCGCTGTTGGAGCTATCCCTGCACAGTACGCACTCCCTGCTCTGTTCGCTATCGACGGACAGGTCGGCGGTGACTTCGTACCTGTAGGACTTTCCCTCGGAGAAGCTGAGCCTGAGACCATCGAGTATGGTGTACCGGCAGTTCTGTTCTCACGTATGGTTACAGGTCCGGTTGCTGTTCTTATCGCTTTCGCATTCAGCATCGGCATGTATTAATACCTAAATGACTGTTCTCTAATATCACGTACACATCTTGAACAGTCATTATCCGGACAGTCGTAAAGACAGTTCCGGTATTATGGGAGTCTTTCTCAGCCTGTGACGCCAAGCCCGGGGACATGGCAGTAACCGTTCTCCCGTACACAGGTCCAGAACAGTATTTCCAAGCGGTCTAAGGGCCGGCTCAATAGGACAAGAAGACTGATTAAGACTCCTTGCCTAAAAGCAAAACAAATCTAACTTAATGATCCGGCCTGTGCTATAATATGGTACAGGTCGGATTATTAGAAAAGAGCTTTGGTTATCTATTAAGCTCGAGTTGCTGGTTGATTATTGTCAAGGAGAAGAATATGGTTTCGAAAAACATTACAATCAAAAACGAACTGGGTATGCACATGCGTCCGGCAAGCCTTCTTGCCAAGATGGCTGCAACTTACGAGAGCAATGTGACAGTTAAATTCAACGGAAAAGATTTCAACTGCAAGAGTGTCATGCTTCTGATGACTGCTCTGATCAAATGCGGATCGGAGATCGAACTTGTATGTGACGGTGCTGATGAAGAGAAGGCTCTTGCTGAGCTGAGCGAATTCATCGAATCCGGCATGGGCGAATAATCATAACTATGCATTCTCATGCTCCCCTGCACTTCTGCAGGGGAGTATTTAATAAACGGAGGAATAAAAATGTACAAAGGAATTGCAGCATCAAGAGGAATCGGCATCGGCAAGATCTGCCGCATCATTGAGCCTGATCTCTCTTTCGAAGCCAAGGTCATTACAGACATAGAGGCAGAAAAAGCACGTTTCAGCAAAGCCATAGCAGATTTCGTTGAGGAAACAAATGCAATGGCAGAGGAAGTCAGAAAGAATATCGGTCCTAAAGAGGCAGAGATCCTTCTCGGTCACGCTGCAATGATGGACGATCCGGCTATGTCGGGAGAAATGTTCAGCATGATAGAGACAGGCCAGTGCGCAGAGGCTGCGCTTACTGCTGTTTCCGATATGTTCTACGGCATCTTCAGCACAATGGATGATGAGATGATGCGCCAGAGAGCATCCGATATCGCGGATGTAAAGGTGAGCCTTCTTAAAATCCTGCTGGGAGTAAAAGACGTAAATATCGGCAGTGTACCGGAAGGTACCGTGCTTGTCTGCAAAGACCTCACACCGTCGATGACTTCGCAGATCGTGAAGGAGAACGTTGCCGGTATCATGACTGAGGTAGGCGGCCCTACATCGCACTCGGCTATTCTTGCCAGAGCACTTGAGATCCCGGCTGTATTATCCGTACCGGGAATCGTAGATTCTGTAAATGATGGTGACACAGCTATCGTTGACGGAAATGCGGGCGACGTATTCATCAACCCTGAGCTTGATGTTCTTTCCGAGTACATCATCAAACGTGAGGACTTCAATAAGAAGAAAGCTGAGCTGCAGAAATTCATCGGCAAAGAGACTCTGACTGCTGATGGCGACAAGCTCGAGATTTACTGCAACATCGGTACACCTAAAGACGCTAAAAAGGCCATGGAGTGCGACGGCGAGGGCGTAGGCCTGTTCCGTTCGGAATTCCTGTTCATGGATAACACTCACCTTCCTACAGAAGAAGAGCAGTTTGAGGCATATAAGGAAGCTGTCGAAACAATGGAGGGCAGAACGGTCATCATCCGTACGCTCGATATCGGCGGCGACAAAGACATCCCTTACATGGACTTTGAGAAAGAGGAGAATCCTTTCCTCGGATTCAGAGCTGTCAGATACTGCCTGGCACATCAGGATATGTACAAGGTGCAGCTCCGCGCAATCGTAAGAGCCAGCGCTTACGGCAAGGCAAAGATAATGGTTCCTCTCGTTACTACAGTTGAGGAAGTCAGAACAGTCAAGAAGCTCGTTGCAGAGATCAAGGACGAGCTCAGAGCAGAAGGAATCGCCTTCGACGAAGATATCGAAGTCGGATGCATGATGGAGACAGCAGCATCTGCAGCCATCGCAGATCTTCTGGCAAAGGAAGCTGACTTCTTCTCGATCGGAACAAACGACCTTACAGGCTACACAATGGCTGTAGACAGAGGAAACGCAAAGGTCGCTTACCTCTACTCGGCATTCCAGCCTGCAGTGCTCCGTTCGATCAGAACGATCATCAAGGCGGGTAAGGAAGCAGGCATCCCTGTCGGAATGTGCGGAGAAGCTGCTGCGGATCCGCTTATGATCCCGCTCCTCATGTCTTTCGGTCTCGATGAATACAGCGTAAACCCTGTGCTCGTACTCAGAGCCCGCTGCATCATTTCGAAGTGGACCAAGGCAGAGGCTGATGCTCTTGCTGAAAAGGTCATGGCAATGGCTACCGAAGAAGAGGTAAAGGCAGAGCTCGAAGCATCGGCTAAAGAAATATAGAAGAAATACAGTCAAAGGCACTCTCCTGACGGAGGGTGCTTTTTTCATGCTTTGATCCGGAAAACAGCAAAAGAAAAATTCCCCGTGAGAGGTGGTTACTGATCCGGCGGGGAATTCTTCTCTATTATATTATGCGTGACTGTGAATAGCTTTTTAGTGACTTATGCAGCCTTGTTGAGATCTGCATTGCGAACTGCTGCTGCCTTGAAAGCTGCCGCTTCGCGGAACTCTGCGAGGAGCTCATCGCTGCTCTTTGCCTCTGCCATGATGCCGAGTACTTCAGCTGTGTCAACGTCTGCGTAGCATGTAACTGTGTTCCACTCTGTCTCGATCACAATCTCTGCGAGGCTGCCCTCGATCGATGCGATGTATGCCCTGTAAGTCTCGTTTGCCTTGATGCCTGCCTCTGCTGCTGCCTTAGCGATAACTGCTGCGTTTACTGTATTGATAGTTCTCATTTTCGTTTCCTCCTTATATTTATAAATTGTGTTGAGTTTCTATTCTGATATCCGGCTGTGCCGGTTGTTTATTTGCTTTCCTTAGCTGATGTCTGAAGTATAGGCTCCAAAATTAAGAGAATTATTAGAAAATCTTAAAAACCGGAATTTTTCAAAAAAGTTTTTTCAGGCCCGGCACTAATTGATTTCTTAATATTATTTGCTACCATATTTATAGAAAAAACTGAGCGAGGATGGAGGGACGAATGAGGATCCTTGTAGTAGAAGATGAAAAGAATATGAACCGCCTCATAAGCGAGGCGATGGAGGATGAAAAGTACAGCGTGGACAGCTGCTTCGACGGAGCGGAAGCTCTCGATTACGCGATGGCGGCCGACTACGATGTGATAATACTCGATGTGAATCTGCCGCGCATTGACGGCTTTACGGTGGTAGAGCGGCTGCGCGACGGCGGGTGCGCTTCGCCTGTGCTGTTTCTGACCGCGCGCGACAGCGTCATGGATAAGGTGACAGGTCTGAATGCCGGCGGCGACTACTACCTGACCAAGCCATTCAGCTTTGATGAGCTGAGGGCAGTCGTGAAGGTGATGGCCAGGAAGTATACGGGCAACAAGACCAACGAATACACGGTAGGTGACCTGGTGGTGGACACCGCCGCCAAGACAGTCACACGCGGAGGCGCGGCGATAGACCTCACGACAAAGGAATTCGCTCTGCTCGAATACATGATAAGAAACAAAGGCGTCGTGCTGACACGCGAGATGATAGAGAACAATCTCTGGAACTTCGACTACGAGGGCGGCACAAACGTTGTTGATGTATACATAGGGTATCTGAGGCGCAAGATCGACAAGGGCCGTGACAGCAAGCTGATACATACCGTCTGGGGGACCGGCTGGGTCCTCAGAGAGGAGTAGCCTATGTCTGCGAAGTTAAGGCTGACCCTCTGGGTCACATCGATGGTGTTGCTCGTTTCGGTCATGGTGCTGGTGTTCGTGCTTGTCATCAACCGTCACAGCCTGCCTGAAGATCCGGCATCATACCTTGTGGATGTCGTTATAGACAATGCAAATGATGTCGAGTTCGACAGAGGCACCTTCGAGTGGGACGATCTCTCGGTATACAAACGCGGAGTCTACTGCTCCTTCTACAACACTAACGGCGAGCTGCTGCTTGCAGCTGACAAGGACGACATGGACTTCTCGGATGTGCCGTTTGAAGCCAATAAGATAAGGACCGTGAAGTCGGGAGACAAAGAGTTCTACCTCTACGACATGTACGTCGACATGGAGGTGTCGGGCCTCTGGATCAGAGGCGTTACTCTTACCGACAGCCATATTGGAATAACCGACGTCATAACGCGAATGGCGATAATCATTCTGCCGGTAATACTGCTGATAACATTCCTGGGGGCACTGTGGATATCTTCGAGGACCTTCAGACCTATCGAAAAGATAGTCGCGACTGCGAATTCGATCAACGATGCGGATGACCTCACGGACAGGATCAATCTGAAACACGGCCCTAAAGAGATGAAGCAGCTGGCCGGAGCTTTTGACAGGATGTTCGAACGGCTTGAGAAGCTTTTCGAGGCTGAGAGGCAGTTTACCTCTGACGCGTCGCATGAGCTGAGAACTCCGACTGCGATAATACTTGCGGAATGCGACCGTGCGAAGCGCAAGGCTAAGACGACCAAGGACTACCGCGAGTCAATTGATAACATAAATGAACAGGGCGAGCGCATGACAACGCTTATCGATGAGCTGCTTGGCATCACCAGACTCCAGCAGGGAACAGAGAGATTCCCGCTCGCGAAAGGCGACCTCAGCGAATTCGTCACTTTGTCCGCGGAGGAATTCGTACCTGCGGATGACAGGGGCATACGATTTGAGACTGATATCGCTCCGGGCATAGAATGCAGCTTCAACGCATCGCTGATATCCAGAGTCATATACAACCTGCTTCAGAATGCATACAAATACGGACGCGACAATGGCTTCGTAAGGCTTTCTCTGCAGGCTGAGGACGGAAACGCAGTCCTAAGAGTGCGCGATAGTGGCCAGGGCATTGCGGAAGAAGATCTCGATAAGATATGGCAGAGGTTCTGGCAGGCCGACAGCTCGCGCGGGCCGGAGGCAGGCAACGGACTCGGTCTTTCGATGGTAAAGGAGATCGCAGAACTGCACGGAGGCAAGGTGACGGTAGAGAGCACCTTGGGCAAAGGCAGCGAGTTCATATTCAGCATACCGCTCGGCGCATAGTTTTGACTAAGAGGTATGAGCCGCAAAAGAATGGCGTGAGTTGCCACGGTAAATGTTCTATAATTAATGGTAAGGTAAACCGGCAGAGATGAAAATATTGAAATATAAGCAGCAAAATTCAAAGCTTATTATTTATATCTGAATGGGAGGAAATCAGAAATGAAGAAACTTGTAGTATGCGCAGCAGTAGTCGGCGGTGTAGCCGGATCAGTAGCTTATCTTAACAAATACGGTCTGCCTGTTCTCGGCAACCTCACAATGCATCTTCCTGTAAAGTTCAAATACGACTTCTGGGATGTATTCACTAAGGGACTCGAGTTCGCTGACGGAAAGATCGCTCTGTAGGACTGAGGCGCAGTGATGCTGATAAAAAACGCTATAATACATGATGCCATCCATCCGGAACCTTACGAGGGCGACATCCTGATCAAAGACGGAAAGCTCGTTTCAGTAGGAGCCGCGATAGAAGGCGAAGACGATGTTATCGACGCTTCGGGTCTTCACGCTTACCCGGGATTTGTAGATGCCCACAGCCATATCGGTCTTGACGGATACGGCGGGCCGACGGGCAACACATATGATTATAACGAGATGAACGATATCGTCAGCCCGCAGCTTCGCGGACTTGACAGTTACTACGCCCAGGATGCAGCCATTCCTATGGCGCTTGAAGGCGGAGTCGTTACAGTTGCAGCCGGTCCGGGCTCGGCAAACGTTCTGGGAGGCACATTCCTCGCGGCAAAGCTTTACGGCAACACTGTAGAGGAAGCCATGATAAAGCCTGAAGTCGCGATGAAGTGTGCATTCGGGGAGAATCCGAAGAGGTGCTACAGAGACAAGCGTGATTCGGCCAGAATGACAACTGCAGCCATTCTGAGAGAGACGCTCTTTGAGGCGCGTGATTACATGCTCCGCAAGGAGGCAGCAGACGGCGACATCACAAAGATGCCGAAGTTCGACATGAAAATGGAAGCGCTGATCCCGGTCATGAAGGGGGAGATGCCTCTTAAGGCACACGCTCATCGCAGCGACGATATCATGACGGCAATCCGCATTGCCAAAGAGTTCGATCTGAAGATAACCATCGAGCACTGCACCGAAGGTCATCTGATCGTGGATGAACTGAAGGCGGCCGGCGTTCCGGTTGCTGTGGGCCCGACTCTCAGCAATGCTTCGAAGCTCGAGCTTCTGAACAAGTCATGGACTACTCCGGGCATACTTGCAGCCGCAGGGATCCAGGTGTCGATCATCACTGACGCGCCTGTAATACCGCAGGAATATCTGCCGCTTTGCGCAGGACTCGCAGTAAAGGCTGGCATGGATCCGTTCAAGGCTCTGCAGGCGATAACCATCAACCCTGCAAAGCACATCGGTATCGAAGACCGGGTCGGAAGCCTCGAGGCAGGTAAGGATGCTGATGTAGTGCTTACAGACGGTGACCCGATGGTAAGCGACACAGTCGTGAAGTACGTGATCGTTGACGGAAAGGTTCGCGTCAATCACGGAAAATAAAGCAATAAACGCAAAAGCCCTGTACCGGCTCAGATACAGGGCTTTTACTATAAGGATGATTGCTATGGGCTGCATATTTCTGCAGAGAGATACAGCGACTGATAACGGAGGTTATAAGATATGGGACTTACAAGACTGGCTTTGAAGATCGCAGCACCTGCGCCGAAGATCGAAGATTATTCAAATTATCTGTTCATAGGACCGCATCCCGACGATATTGAGATAGGTGCCGGAGCGACCGCCGCGAAGCTGGCTGCAGCAGGCAGGAATGTCACCTTTCTGATCCTGACCGACGGCAGATACGGTGACGGCTTTTCAAATGGCGTAAAGGGCGATGAGCTCGCGGCCCTGCGAAAGGATGAATGCCTGCGTTCGGCTGAAGTGCTCGGCATAAAGGATGTGCGCTTTCTCGGGCTGAGCGACGGAGGCTTTTATGCGTATGAGGATATGCTGAAGGGAATAGCAAAGGCTGTCGGCGAGTGCAGGCCTGATATCATTTTCGCGCCCGATCACCTGACGGGGCGCGAGTGCCATGCCGACCATCTGAATACCGGGCGCGCGGCAACGCATATAGCATACATGGCGCCTTATGGCGGAATAATGGAGCGGTATGGAGCCGCCCGTGCGGATGTGAAGGGCATCGCTTACTATATGACAGCGAAGCCGAACCGCTATGTGAAGGTGACGAAGCAGCAGTTCGAACAGCAGAATGAAGCGCTTTTCGGCTGCCACACCAGCCAGTTTCCGGATGGGACCAATGAAAAAACGCAGCTGGCATTATACATGAAGCTGCGTTCTGTGGATTTCGGTATCCGTAATCTCTGCTCACATGCGGAAGGCTTCCGCGTGCTGGGTCAGACCCACATGCACTGCACGCCTGAAGAGGTCTGACGGTCTAGAAGTAATTCGCGATACGGCGGATCTTGGACTGAGCCATGTGGTTTTCCATGGCCTTGCGCCCGGCAGCCGCGTTGCGCGTTTCAAAAGCGGAAAATATCGCTCTGTGTTCTTCGAGGATGGCCTTAAGACTGTCCTCGTCGTATGTTTTATGAGGAGCCGAATACTTGAGGTAAGTCTGGTAGACCGAGAGCGTCTTCTGAAGCATGCGGTCACCTGTGCCTGCATAGATGATGCTGTGGAACTGCGAGTTGAAAGAAAGCACTTTCTCAACATCTTCTTTTAATGTGTAGAATTCCATGAACTCCATGCTTTCTGCAAGGCGGTCGATGTCTTCATCGCTCATGCGCCGTATAGCCCATTCGACGGCCTGCACTTCAAAGACCGATCTCAGATCAAAAAGGTCTGAGATGTCGCGCTTGGAGAGCCCCGTAGCAAAGGCTCCGCGGTTCGGGATTATCTCGATGAGCCCGTCAGCCTCGAGCTGGCGGAAGGCTTCTCTGACCGGTGTTCTGCTTACACTGTATCTCTTGCATATAGCCTGCTCTGTCAGCTTGCTTCCGTCAGGGATGGCACCGGAAAGGATGTCTCTCTGAAGCTCGGAAAACAGTCCGGAGGACAATGGCTGGCTTGATTTTTCGCCGTTGATCAGATCCATGTTTGCACCTCTTATTCAGTTGCTGATTATTGTATACAATTTAAGTATAATCCTAAGAAATCGAATGTCAACATCGAAAAAAGATAGACTAGACATATCCAATCTATTAGAATGGAGAGGGTGTGAAACACTCCTGAAAAAACGCATAAAACGCAGTAAATGGAAAGGATGGAATCCAATGATCAAGTACTACCAGCAGGGCACTGTATGGCACAACGGAGCCCCGCAGAAGGCAGCGGAAAATGTGGACAAGAGCGCCGGAAGAAACGGCACTATTGCCTATCAGATCCTTAATGCGCACAGACCTCAGAGCGAAGACGGAATCTTCCATATCAGCTTTGATGCTCTCGTGTCACACGATATCACTTACGTCGGGATCATTCAGACGGCCAGAGCAAGCGGGCTGAAAGAGTTCCCGATTCCTTATGCTATGACAAACTGCCACAACAGCCTCTGCGCCGTAGGCGGTACTATCAATGAGGACGACCACGTATTCGGGCTGTCGGCAGCCAAAAAGTACGGCGGCATCTACGTGCCTGCCAACCAGAGCGTCATCCATTCGTACGCCCGTGAAGAGCTGGCTGCATGCGGCAACATGATACTCGGTTCGGACAGCCACACACGCTACGGTGCTCTCGGCACCATGGGCGTCGGCGAGGGCGGCCCTGAGCTCGTAAAGCAGCTCCTCAAAAACACATGGGATATCACGCCTCCTGAAGTAGTGCTCTGCTATGTTACGGGCAAGCCGAAAAAGGGCATCGGTCCTCACGATGTAGCCATCGCTCTCGTGAAGGAGACATTCGGACAGGGCCTTGTAAAGAACAAGGTGCTCGAATTCGCAGGCCCGGGTCTTGAGTACCTGCCATACGATTTCAGAAGCGGCATTGATGTCATGACAACAGAGACGACATGCCTCTCATCCATCTGGGAGACCGATGATGAGATCAGAAAGTACTATGAGATCCACAAGCGCCCTGAGTGCTACAGAAAGCTCGAGCCTCAGGAAGGTGCGTACTATGACGCGATCATAAACATCGAACTCGATAAGATGGAGTCGATGATCGCTCTTCCATTCCATCCATCCAATGCATATACAATACATGAATTCCTCGAGAACGCCGATGAAATACTCGCGGGAGTCGAGGCCGAAGCGGCCAGGAAGTTCCCTAAGGCACATCTCGATCTGCGCTCAAAGGTGAGCGATAAAGGCGTGCTTGCCAACCAGGGCATCATCGCCGGCTGCTCGGGCGGCATCTTCGACAACATCGTGGAAGCTGCTGACATACTCAAAGGCGGCAGCACCGGCAACGGATACTTCTCGCTGTCGGTCTATCCTACAAGCGTTCCTACGAGCCTCGCTCTGACCCGCGCGGGCAAGACGGAAGCTCTGCTCGAGGCAGGCGCTGTCATCAAGCCGTCGTTCTGCGGACCGTGCTTCGGAGCAGGCGATGTGCCGGCCAACAACGGGCTCTCGCTGCGCCACACAACAAGGAACTTCCCTAACAGAGAAGGCTCCAAGCCGGGCGAAGGCCAGATAAGCGCAGTTGCTCTCATGGACTCAAGATCGATCGCCGCTACAGCTAAGAACGGCGGATACATCACGGCAGCTACAGACATCGAATACGAGACAGAGCAGGTACCTTACACATTCGACAACGAAGCGTATAAGAACCGCTGCTACTACGGATTCGGCAAGGCTGACCCTGATGTCGAGCTCATACTCGGACCGAACATCACAGACTGGCCTAAGATGTACGAGCTCGCTGACAATATGCTCCTCGAGCTTGCTGCAGTCATCAGAGACCCTGTAACGACCACAGATGAGCTGATCCCTTCCGGCGAGACAAGTTCATACAGAAGCAATCCGCTCAGACTCTCGGAATTCGCGCTGTCGCGCCGCGTACCTGAATACGTCGGACGCTCCAAGGCAATAGCTGCAGACGAAGCGGCACGCCGCGCCGGAGAAAAGCCGGACAAGGTCGTAAAGGCTCTCGAAGCTGTAGGCGACGCTGATGAGCTTCTTAAGAACACACAGTTCGGATCGTGCGTATTCGCAAACAAGCCGGGTGACGGCTCGGCCCGCGAGCAGGCGGCTTCGTGCCAGAAGGTGCTCGGCGGATTTGCGAACATCTGCTACGAGTACGCCACAAAGCGTTACCGCAGCAACTGCATCAACTGGGGAATCCTGCCGTTCACGCTGGCAGAGGGCGATGAATTCCCGTATGAAGAAGGAGACTTCGTATTCGTACCGGGCATCCGCGCTGCGATCAAAGAGGGGCGCGAAGAGATAGCCGCAAAGGCCGTACGCGCAAACGGAGAGGCCGAAGACATCACTCTCTATGTGAAGGGCCTCACGGAAGATGAAAAAGAGATAATCCTTGAAGGCTGCCTCATGAATTACTACGCGGCACAGAACAGATAGCGCACAGCGGAAAGGGATAAAAATGAAAATCAGCAAACTCGCAGTCGCGGGCACTCTCGAAAGCAGCGACTGCATGGTCACCATCGAGCCTGCCAAGAAGGGTATAGACCTCGAACTCGACAGTGTTGTCATCAGACAGTACGGCAGAAGGATACGCGAGGTCGCGATGGAGACGCTCGACCGTCTGGAAGTGAAAAACGCCAGAGTAACAATAGTCGACAAGGGTGCTCTGGACTGCACCATTAAGGCAAGGATCGAGTGCGCTGCGGCGCGCGCTTCGGAATTTGAAGGCCGCGTCAGCTGGGGAGGTACGATAAGATGAGTCATCCTGATAAATACCGCCTTCGCCGCACAATGATGTTTCTGAACTGCCAGAAACCGAGCCTTATCAAGGATCCTTATGTATATAAACCGGATTCGATCATGCTCGACCTCGAGGACGCTGTCGCCGAGAGAGAAAAGGACGCGGCACGCTATTCGCTTTATCACGCGCTCCAGGAGATCGATTACAGGGGCGTTGAGAGAGTAGTCCGCATCAACGGTCTCGATACAGACCTCTGGCGCGAAGACGTAAGATGTGCCGTTGCGGGAGGCTGCGATTCCATCCGCATCCCTAAAACAGAAACTGCCGATGATGTGCGCACAGTAGAATACGCGATCGCCGAGGCTGAGAGAGAATTCAGAAGGCCTGTCGGAAGCGTGCTCATCATGGCTGCGCTCGAATCCGCAAGGGGAGTCATCAACGCGATGAGCATATGCGACTCTTCAGAGAGACTCTTCGGCATCGCGCTTTCGGGCGGAGATTTTTCGAGAGACCTGCAGGTGCCTATTTCGGGCACAGGCGTTGAGTTCATGGGCGCAAGGCAGCATATGATCATAGCTGCCAGGGCAGCCAAGGTGCAGTGCTTCGACACTGTATGGACCAACCTCGACGACATGGAAGGCTTCAGAAAAGAAGTTGAGACCATCCACGCGATGGGATTCGACGGCAAGTCTATAGTAAATCCGAGGCAGATCCCTGTGGTGCACGAGATATACACGCCGAAGCAGAAAGACATAGTCTATGCCGAGAAGGTCGTCAGAGAGATCGAAGACAAGAGGGCAAAGGGCATAGGCGTGTTCACGGTCGACGGCAAGATGATAGATATCGCTTTCTATGACGGCGCTAAGAGAACCATAGCTCTGGCCAAGGCGTCAGGTGTATATAAGGGGGATCTGTAAGATGATAAACGCAGTAGGAAGAGATATCCCGGAAGAAATAATCGAGATCACCGGAAAGGAGCCTTTTCAGGGCAATTTATACCGTGACGACAAGCCGCTCACACTGCACGGGCCGACGATCCGTCCGGTAATGAACAACGAGAAATCCAAGCTCGTTGCGAATATAAGGGAAGCGCTCGAGAAGTGCGGCGCGCACGACGGAATGACCGTATCGTTCCACCACCACTTCCGTGAGGGCGACCTTATCGTCAACATGGTAATGAAAGAGATCCACGAGATGGGTCTTAAAAACATAAGAATATGCGCGTCTTCACTGGGCAAGGCGCACAGTGCGCTGGTGCCTATGATCGAAGACGGCACTATCACGGACATCGAGTCATCTGGCGTAAGAGGCGCCATCGGTGAAGCCATATCGAACGGAAAGCTTAAAGGCCTTGCTATAATGCGTTCGCACGGCGGACGTGTAAGGTCGATAGCTACAGGCGAGAGCCACATCGACATCGCTTTCATCGGAGCCCCTACAGCGGATGATTACGGTAACCTGAGAGGTATCGGCGGCAAGGCTGACTGCGGCGTACTGAGCTACGCTATCGTAGACGGAAATCATGCGGACTACTGCGTGGCCATCACTGACTGCCTGGTGCCTTACCCGAACTTCCCGGCGCACATCTCGCAGACGAAAGTAGACTACGTGTGCGTTGTGGATGAGATCGGTATCCCTTCAAAGATCGCGACAGGCGCGGCCAAGCCGACCACCGACCAGAGAAAGCTGCTCATGGCTCAGTACTGCACCGACGTTGTGGTAAACACACCTTGGTTCAAGGACGGATTCTCGTATCAGACGGGAGTAGGCGGCGCATCGATAGCTTCCACTCAGTACCTCGCAGAGATAATGAGGGAACGCAATATACACATGGGATTCGGAGTCGGCGGCCTCACGAAGGCAATGTGCCAGCTCCTCGAAGACGGTATGGCAGATGTAATGCTCGACGTGCAGGACTTCGACCTCGATGCTGTACGAAGCCTCAAGAACGTAAATCACCACAGAATACCTGCGGCTGTATATGCGAATCCGCTCAATAAGGGCGCTGTAGTCAACAAGCTCGACTACGTGGTGCTCGCCTCGCTCGAGGTGGACGTGCACTTCAACTGCAATGTAGTTGTAGGTTCTGACGGCATGATAACCGGCGCTCAGGGCGGACACCCTGACACGGCTCAGGGCGCGAAGTGCGCCATCGTCATATGCCCGCTGCTTCAGGGAAGGATACCTGCGATATGCACCGATGTAACAACAGTTACGACACCGGGAGAGAGCATCGATGTCGTGGTCACCGACTACGGAGTCGCCGTGAATCCTGCCAGACAGGATATTCTGGAGGCACTGAAAGAAGCCGACTGCGTGCCGCTCAAGACGATCGAAGAACTCCGCGACATCGCATACAGCATAGTAGGCGAGCCGGATAAGGTAGAGTTCGGAGACAGAGTCGTAGGCATAATCGAAGCCCGAGACGGAACCATCATGGATGTTGTAAGGCAAATTAAAGAAGTGTAATATTGGCTGAAAGAATGCGGCAGGAGAGGCTTTGCGGTAGCCGGTACTTAGCGACTGGCAAGCCGAAGGCGCAGACAGAGCTTAGTACCGCTGCGTTAAACCGCAATGAGGCGAGAGCCGTACTCGACGGGCGCATACTTTCAGGCATTAGCCAGTTTAATATACCGAGAAAGGATACATATGGACAAGATAAGGATGACTACTCCTCTCGTCGAGATGGACGGCGATGAGATGACAAGAATACTCTGGAAGATGATCAAGGATGAACTCATTCTTCCTTTCGTCGACCTCAAGACTGAGTACTACGACCTCGGCCTTCCTGTAAGGGATGAGACCAGTGACCAGATCACCAGGGATGCCGGAGAGGCTATAAAGAGACTTGGCGTCGGAGTAAAGTGCGCGACTATCACACCTAACGCGCAGCGCATGACTGAGTACAACCTGCACGAGATGTGGAAGAGCCCGAACGGAACTATCAGAGCGATACTCGACGGAACTGTATTCCGCGCTCCTATCACGATCGACGGAATCAAGCCGGTGGTACGCAACTGGAAGAAGCCTATCACCGTAGCCCGTCACGCGTACGGCGACCTGTACAGAGGCACTGAGTACCGCGTGCCTGAAAAGGGCAAGGCTGAGCTCGTGTTCACGGGAGAGAACGGTGCTGAGTACCGCGAGACAGTATACGACTTCGAGTGCCCGGGCATCCTTCAGAGCATTTACAACAAGGACACATCGATCGAGTCCTTTGCTCACTCCTGCTTCAAATACGCTATCGAGACAAAGCAGGATCTCTGGTTCTCCGCTAAGGACACCATTTCGAAGAAGTACGACATGCACTTCCGCGACGTCTTCCAGAAGCTCTACGACGAGTGCTACAAGGAGGAGTTTGAGCGTCTCGGCCTCACATACTTCTACACGCTGATTGACGACGCCATCGCGCGCGTTATCCGCAGCGAGGGAGGCTTCATCTGGGCTCTCAAGAACTACGACGGAGACGTAATGAGCGACATGGTATCCACAGCATTCGGCTCGCTTGCCATGATGACTTCGGTGCTCTGCAGCCCTGACGGCAATTTCGAGTACGAAGCTGCTCACGGAACAGTCACACGCCACTACTACAAGTACCTCAACGGCGAGGAAACTTCGACCAACCCGATGGCTACGATCTTCGCATGGAGCGGCGCTCTCAGAAAGCGCGGCGAGATGGACGGCCTTGAAGATCTTCAGGCTTTCGGCGACAAGCTCGAAGAAGCCTGCATCGAGACTCTCAACGACGGCATCATGACAAAGGACCTCGTCGGACTCGTGGACGGCATGGAAGCGAAGGCTGTCCTCACAAAGGACTTCATCGCAGAGATCCGTAAGCGCCTCGAGGCAAAGTTCTAGAAAGCTGCGGTTTATGGGTATTTCGATCTGTCAGACGCCGCTGCCGGGTGGGCAGAATAAGGAATATTTGGAGCTGCTGGAGCTTTGCGGGCTCCGTGATGAGGGCGACGCAGATGTTGTCGCGCTCATGACGGAGGACGACCGCCTGGTCGCCTGCGGCGCTCTGGCGGGGCACACTATAAAACAATTGGCGGTTGATACGGATCACGAAGGACTGGGGCTTATGGCTTCAGTCCTTTCTGCGCTTATAAGTGAAGCGGCGGCAAGGGGTGTGCACAGGTTGTTTCTTTGTACCAAGCCTGACAATCTGAAGATGTTCGTGTCGATGGGCTTCCATGCGATCGCGGAGACGGCGGAGGCCGTGCTTCTTGAGAACAGGCGGGGAGGCATAGAGAGCTTCCTCGAGTCTATCCCTAAATATGAAGGCGTGTGCGGAGCGGTCGTATGCAACTGTGACCCGTTCACGCTGGGGCACCGCCATCTGATAGAATACGCAGCGGCTCACTGCGACAATCTGTACGTGTTCGCGGTATCCGAAAAGGGCTCGATGTTCAGCCCTGAGGAGCGGCTTGAGATGATCAGAAAAGGCACGGCGGACATACTGAATTGCCACGTGTTTGAGAGCGACATGTACCTAATATCGCGCGCGACTTTCCCGGCGTATTTTGTCAGGGATGAGTCGAGGGCCGATTTGGTGAAGTCCGATCTCGATCTCGACCTGTTCTGCAGGAAGATCGCTCCGGCGCTCGGCATAAGCAGGCGCTTTGCGGGCGAGGAGCCTTTCTCGCCGGTGACGAGGGCGTACAATGAGAGGATGAAGGAGCTGCTGCCGGAGCACGGCATCAGTTTTGAAGAGATACCGAGGCTGTCGGAGATAAGCGCCGGAAAGGTGAGGGAGCTTATCAGAGACGGCGAATCTGAGAAGACAAAGGAGCTTGTACCGGAGAGTACATATGCAGTTATACAAAGTAGAGCTTGAAGATGTGCTGCAGGCCCGCGAGAGGCGCGCGGCCGTGCAGAATAAGATGCTTCAGAACTCGGACGCGGGTGATTGCCTCGTGTGCCTTACGCTCAATATTGCGGGAGACGTAAAGCGCACGCCGATGACCCGCATGCTTTTTGATGAGGGCGTTAAGGCGCTTGAGTCGCAGGGCTTTGAGATTAAGGATAGATTCTTTATCGATGAGAACACAGGGAGCGAGGCGTTCTGGCTGCTCGGTGAAGAGGGAGCGAAGGTGAAGCCTGTGCTTGAAGGGCTCGAGGGCGCTTTCCCCGCGGCAAGGCTGTATGACTTTGATGTAATAGTGCCGGGCGGGCAGAAGCTGTCGAGGGCTGAGGCGAGACGCTGCCTCATTTGCGACAGGCCTGCCGCGGAATGCGCCAGAAGCAGAAGGCACGGGCTTGATCAGATAAAGCATGAGACCGGCAGGCTGCTTGCGGATTTCTGCGCAAAGAAGCTTGCAAAAGCCGCCTGTGATTCCCTGCTCGACGAGCTCTATACGACCCCGAAACCGGGGCTTGTGGATCTGAACAATAACGGATCGCACCCGGACATGGATGCTCATTTGTTTGAAAAGAGTGCGGAGGCTCTGCTGCCGTACTTCGAGGATGCCGCGCGGCTCGGAATGGGAGGATGCGGCATGGCTGAGCTCCGTAGCCGAGGAAAGGCGGCTGAACAGGAGATGTTCGCTGCCACAGGCGGAGTGAATACTCACAAGGGACTCGTCTACTCGATGGGGCTTCTGCTGGCCGGAATGGGCAGATGCCTGAGAGAAGGTGGATCGTGTACTGAGCATGCAGCGGTACTGGCAAGGGAAGATGCGGAAATACAGCTGAAAATGGCGGGGTCTGACCCGCAGACCAACGGCGGAGCAGCGTATAAGGAGTATGGCGCGAAGGGAGCCACCGGCGAGGCAGCCGGAGGATTCCGCGGTGCACGGTACTGCATGGAGAGGCTCGCAAAATACATGGAAGAAGGCTGCGGATCGCCGGGCGCCCTGGCGCTATGCGACAGCATGGCCGTACTTGAGGATACCAATCTGCTTCACCGCGGGGGCCGCGAAGGCCTCGAATATGTAAGAGCAGAAGCGGCCCGCATAGCTGCGATGCCAGAGGAGAAGCGCCTGGGCGCGCTGCAGCAGCTCGATGCCGACCTGATAAAAAAAGGCCTCTCGCCGGGCGGCAGCGCGGACATGCTCGCGCTTGCATTTTTGCTTGACCGATGGCTCAAACTCAGGCCCGCCGGGCGTTAAATTCTTGTTGAAAAAAGGGCAGTGTATTATAATTTAAACATATACACAGCCCTTATTTTTTATGGAGAAATTACCATATGAAACAGCCTCTCGTGCTTGAACTTAAAGGCAATTCACTCGACGACGGGCCGGGCATCCGCACGGCAGTTTTTTTTAAAGGCTGTCCGCTTCGCTGCATCTGGTTTAAGCAGCTCAACCGCGATCTGCAGCTCGATCTGGTGCGCCGCGCTGACTACAGCATGTAAAAATAAAATATACAAAAGGGAGTAGGAAAGTATGAAAAACAGAGCATTCAGTGAAAACAAAAAGCACCTCGCGTTCGGCATGATGAGACTGCCGATGAAAGACGGCAAGATCGACAATGAGCAGGTCTGCGCAATGGTCGACAGGTTCATCGAGAGCGGGTTCAACTACTTCGATACCGCTCACGGCTATCATGACGGGCTCAGCGAGATCGCTGTCAGAGAGTGCCTCACATCGAGACACGACCGCAGCGAATACGTGCTGACTGACAAGCTGACGGATGAGTATTTCAAATCAGAAGAGGATATCAGACCGCTCATCGATTCGCAGCTTGAGGCCTGCGGAGTCGAATACTTCGATTTTCTGCTGATGCATGCGCAGAACGCCAAGAACTTCGAGTTCTTCAAGCAGTGCCGCGCTTACGAGACAGCCTTCGCTCTTAAAGCGGAGGGCAAGGTGCGCCACGTCGGACTTTCCTTCCACGATAAGGCAGTCGTACTCGATAAGATCCTTACAGAGTATCCACAGATCGAAATAGTGCAGATTCAGCTGAACTATCTCGATTATGACAGCGTTTCAGTCGAGAGCCGCAAGGTATACGAGGTCTGCCGCAAACACGGCAAGCCGGTGCTCGTGATGGAGCCTGTCAGAGGCGGCAATCTGGTCAATCTTCCGGACGCTGCTCAGAAAGTGTTCTACGATCTCAGGACCGAGACGGAGACTGACTACAGCAACGCGGGCTACGCACTCAGATTCGCTGCAGATCATGATGGCATCGAGATGGTGCTCTCCGGAATGAGTGACATGGGGCAGATGGAGGATAACATCAAGACGTTCAGCTGCTGCGACGGAGACTTCGAGCCGCTCAGCGATAAAGAGCGCAAGGCGGTCAGAAAGGTCGCCGATGTGTTCGCTTCGATGGGTGCTATCCCGTGCACACAGTGCAGATACTGCATCGAGGAGAACCACTGCCCGATGGAAATAAAGATCCCTTCGATGTTCTCTACATACAACAGCATGCTGCTCTTCGGCAAGGTCAATCCTTGGGCGACCTATGAGAAGATCGTTGAAGAGGGAAGCGGCAAGGCCAGCTCCTGCATCGAATGCGGAATGTGCGAGGCGGTCTGCCCTCAGCATCTTGAGATCAGAGACCTTCTCAAGAAAGTCGCTGAGAAATTCGAATAAAAAATGAGTCAGTGGACGTACCCTGACTCAGGAATAAAACAATAAACTATTTCACAGGAGGTATAAGTTAATGTCGTGCACAACAGTGCTTGTGGGTAAAAAGGCTAGTAATGATAATTCAACAATGATCGCGAGGACCGATGACGGTCACTTCGATGTTAAAAAGACCATCGTGGTGGAGCCGAAAGACCAGCCTCGCAAGTATAAAAGCAAGATCTCGCACGTCGAGATAGAGCTGCCGGATGATCCGATGAGATACACCGCCAGCCCGAGCGTCGATACAAAAGAAGGCATCTGGGCGGCTACCGGTATCAACGAAGCCGGCGTCGGAATGACCGCGACGGAAACTATAACGACGAATCCGCGCGTACTGACAGCAGACCCGCTCGTAGAGCTCAAGCCGGCGAAGGGCCGCACAAAAGAGATACCGGGAGGAATAGGCGAAGAGGATATCGTCGTGCTGGTGCTTCCGTACATCCGCAGCGCCCGTGAGGGAGTAAAGAGACTGGCTTCTCTGCTCGAGGAATACGGCACCTATGAATCGAACGGTATCGCTTTCAACGATGAGAACGAGGTCTGGTGGCTCGAGACTATCGGAGGTCATCACTGGATCGCAAGCCTTATACCTGAAGACTCTGTCGTGATCAATCCTAACCAGTTCGGCACCGACCGCTTCGATCTCGACGACGCGCTCGGCGCTCAGAAGGCTCACATGTGTTCGGCCGACCTCAGGGAGTTCATCAGGGACAACGACCTCGATCTTAATCAGAACGGTCAGTCCAACCCGAGAGACATCTTCGGCTCGCGCAGAGACATGGACCACATCTACAACACACCGAGAGCATGGTTCATGGGGCGCTACCTCGCTCCGTACTCCCACAGCTGGGACGGCGAAAACGCCGAGTTCGGCCCTGAGAGCGACAACATCCCATGGGCTATCGTGCCTGACCGCAAGGTGACTGTCGAAGACGTGCAGTACCTGCTTTCGGGTCACTACCAGGGAACACCTTACGATCCGTATATCAATCACGATACAGGCATGAGAGGAAAGTACCGCTCGATCGGCATCAACCGCACAGGCGTCACCTCGATATGCCAGATAAGAAGCGGAGTTCCTGATGCAATAAAGGGTATCGAATGGATCTGCTACGGATCAACGACATTCTCATGCTGGGTACCGGTCTACACAAACGTAGCGAAGCTGCCGGCTTACCTGAGCAAGGTGACACTCGATGTAACTACCGAAAACCTGTACTGGGCTGACAGACTTCTCGGCGCCATGGCCGACAAGAACTACGCGGACTGCGTGCAGAATATAGAGCGCTATCAGGATGCCGTGAATATCCGCGGAATGCAGATCATCAGAGAATACGACACTCGCATGAAAGAGACCGGCGACTTCTCGCTCGCAGAGGAAGCCAATAAGAAGCTATGCGCAATGGCAAAAGAGGAAACAGACACAGCACTGGGCCGCGTGCTTGACACATCGAGCAAGCACATGAAGAACGGCTTCAACCTCGCAGATAATTAAAAATGAGTCACCGGGTACGTCCCCTGATTCAAACCGATTCAAAACAACGAAAGGAGATGAGCTAATTGGACTACAAAGTAAAACTTACCGATGAGCAGAGAGCGATCCTCGAAGGCTCAAAGGGCGAGACCCTTGCCAAGGTCATGGAATCGCTCGTCAGATACGGCGAACTCTTCGGCGCGACCGAGATGGTGCCTATCAGCAGCAAGTTCAATCACCTTGTTACCTCGTTCGGACTCAAGGCTCTCGGGCCGGTCTACGAACTGATGGACAAACTGCTTGAAGCGGGCGCTCCGTCGGGACAGAAGTTCACCGTAGACCCTAAGCCGCTCGACAAGAACGTTCCGAGCAGCTTCGCGCAGGATGTAGTGTTCAAGCTGTTCATGTACAGCAGGCAGAAGGATTACGAGAAACAGCTTGCAGACCTGGGCCTGCTCTCGGACAACGCATTCACATGCACCTGCTATATGGATGAAGTAGGCAACAAGCCGGGATTCGGTGAGATCCTCAGCTGGTCTGAGTCATCGGCTGTCGTATATGCCAACTCCGTACTCGGAGCAAGATGCAACCGCAACTCCGGAATCATCGACCTGATGGGCTCGGTCATCGGATATGTCCCTAAGTTCGGACTCCTTACAGATGAGGGCCGCAAGGCTGACTGGATCGTCGAAATAAAGACCAGCAAAAAGCCTGAAGCCCAGCTGCTCGGATCCGCGATCGGCATGAAGGTGATGGAGGATGTTCCTTACGTCATCGGCCTCGATAAGTGGATCGGCAATGAGCTCGACGACGAGGCATGCACATACCTCAAGGACTTCGGAGCTGCCACTGCTTCGAACGGAGCTGTCGGCCTCTATCACATCGACGGGCTGACTCCTGAAGCGGCTAAATACGGAAAAGATCTCATAAAGGAAGGCGCGAAGACATACGTGATCGACGATGCCGAGCTCGAGAGAGTCTACAATGAGTATCCTGTGATCTGGAAGGACAAGGACGCTGCGCCTAAGCTCTGCTTCATGGGCTGCCCGCACATGAGCCTGCAGCAGCTCAAGGACTGGACAGACAAGGTGGAGGCCGGTCTGGCAAAGAGCGGTGCCGGCAAGGTTTCGGTACCGACCGTATTCACCGCGGCTCCTGATGTGCTCGAAGCGTTCGCGAAGACTCCGTATGCCGACAGACTCAAGGCAACGGGAGTCATCACATCATATATCTGCCCGCTCATGTACATGAACAATCCGCTAAGCGAGAAGATGCCTGTCATCACTTCGAGCAACAAGCTCAGAACATACACGTCTGCCCGCTACTACACGGATGACGAGATACTTGAGCAGATCACTCAGAACAGGAAAGGAGGCAGAGCATAATGAAGACTTTTCAGGGACGCGTAGTCGCGCCGGGCAGGGTTTCCGCCGAGGCGCTCGTATCGCATAACGGACTCAATACTCTCGCCTCATTCCAGAAAGCCCTGCAGTTCGGCGACAAGAAGGCGACATGCGGCGACCAGAACAATCCTGACCTCTACGGAAAGCAGATGGCCGGCAAGGCTCTGTGCCTGCCTCAGACCATCGGCTCCACAACAGGCGGACTCGTTCTGTACTGCGCATGCTCGATGGGCCGCCAGCCTGCAGCGATGCTCTTCTCGAACCCGATCGATTCACTTGCGGCTGCCGGCGCGGTTCTGGCTGACGTGTGGCTCGAGGGTGCACAGTCTAAGATGCCGGTAGTCGATTCGCTCGGAGACGAGTTCCTCGACTACGTCAAAGACGGCATGAATATCATCATTCAGGAAGACGGAAAAGTATTAGTTAGCGATCCATTTTAAATAATGAGCCGCACGCAGCAAATATCCCGGACGCGAGCCTGACAGCGGGCGGAGGAAATTTGCGGCAGGATACGGCAGCACAGAGAGATGAAAAAAACAGAGATCAATACGGGTCTTGGGAGAGTAATAGGAACAGTAAATGACGGCGTATGCATGTACAGGGGCATACCATACGCGGTGACTGAGCGCTTCGAGCTTCCGAAGCCTTACCCAAAGTGGGATGTGCTCGACGCGACTTCGGGAGAGATAGACTGCTATCAGTATCTGACGTTCAGGGACGAATCGTCGGGGCCTGACGCCTTCTACCACAATGAGTTCCGCAGCGATCAGGAGTTCTGCTTCGCTGAATCACCGATGACGATGAATATCATCACGAGAGAGGGCGCAAAGAAGGACCCTGTGCTGGTATTCATTCACGGCGGCGGTTTCGAAACAGGCACAGTGGGCGAGCTGCCTTACGGCACGTGCACCGAGTACGCGAAGCACGATGTAGTGTTCGTGTCGCTCGGATACCGCCTGAATGTGTTCTCGCTTTACGAGTGCGGTAACTACGGTCTGCACGACATGGTCTTCGGTATCAAGTGGATACACGAGCATATAGCAGATTTCGGAGGCGATCCTGACCGCATCACCATAATGGGGCAGTCTGCCGGAGCCATGTCCATCATGAACCTCATGTACTCGCAGACGCTTAAGGGCATCGTAAAAGGGGCGGTGCTTATGTCGGGAGCCGGAGCGGTACCGATCTTCACGAAACCGTGGACCAGGGAACAGTCGCTGCCGTTCTGGGCAGGCGTGAGAAGACGCGCGGGCGTGGAGACTACAGAGGAGTTCAGAAAACTCCCTGCCGACGTAATCTGGAACGCGTGGTATGAGGAGTCCAGAGACAACTGGAGCTTCCAGGCCGTGCAGCCGGGCATCGACGGAGTTATAATCCCCGATCTGCCGCAGCGCGTCATACGCAAAAGGGCATACCTCGACGTGCCTATGATAGTCGGAGTCACCTCGCAGGACTTCATGCCGTATATCATCTACGACATGACAATAGGCTGGGCCATGAAGCACGTAAGGCACGGAAGAGCTCCTGTCTACGGATACCTGTTCGACCGTGAGCTTCCGGGCAACAGCTTCAAGGCGTTCCACGGCTCTGACCTTTGGTACATGTTCGGAAACATGGATAAGTGCTGGCGCCCGTTCGAGCGCATAGACTACGATCTTAAAGACCAGATGGTGCACTATGTCGCTAACTTCGTGCGCTACCAGACCCCGAACGGAGACGGACTGCCGTACTGGCAGCATGTAAGCCGCAGGAACATGTCGTTCAGGCATTTCTGCGACAGAACAACGGACACGATCTCTCCGATAAGGATCCGCAGAAAGATGGACCGCGCTATTTTCAGAGATAAGGGACCTATGTAAATAAGGAGGGTATATGAGCATTAAGGACTACGCAAAAGAGATGATCGAAAAGGATCAGGTCTTCAGGGACATAGCTGAGCAGACCGAGACTCTCTGGATCAACGACAAGCTCCTTCCGTTTGAAATGACCGATTCGCTGTGCCAGCTGGTCGTGACAGACGAAGACATCGCGGACGCCGAGAGAAGACTGCACAAGTTTGCGCCATATATAAAGAAGTGCTTCCCTGAGACTGCGGAAGATAACGGCCTCATCGAATCTCCTCTCGCAGACATACCTGCGATGCAGAAAGCGCTCGAAGAGAAATACGGCTCTGAGATACCCGGAAGGTTCATGCTCAAGATGGACAGCCATCTGCCGATCGCCGGCTCGGTCAAGGCCAGAGGCGGCATCTACGAGGTGCTGAAGCATGCCGAAGACCTCGCGCTCGAAGCAGGGCTGATCACCGAAGATGACAACTATGAGAGATTTGCCGATGACGACATGAAGGAGTTCTTCGGAAAGCACACCGTGCAGGTCGGCTCCACCGGCAACCTCGGACTGTCGATAGGAATCATGAGCGCCTTTCTCGGATTCAAGGTAAAAGTCCACATGTCCGCAGACGCAAGGCAGTGGAAGAAAGATATGCTCCGCAGCAAGGGCGTCGAAGTAATAGAGTATGAAGAGGATTACTCAAAGGCAGTAAGCGAGGGCCGCAGGCTCTCAGACCTCGACCCGTCGAGCTACTTCGTTGACGACGAGTATTCGCTGCCGCTCTTCCTCGGCTATGCAGTAGCCGCCGGAAGAATGAAAAAGCAGCTCGAAGATAAGGGCGTTACGGTCGACAGCGAGCATCCGATGATAATCTACGTGCCATGCGGAGTAGGCGGAGCTCCGGGCGGAGTCTGCTACGGATTCAAGCGCCAGTTCAAAGACGACGTGCACATCTTCTTCTGCGAACCTACGCTGTTCCCGTCTGTGCTGATAGGAATGGCTTCGGGCAAGTATAACGAGGCAAACGTCAGCGACTTCGGCCTGAGCGGCATGTCGGCTGCTGACGGGCTCGCATGCGCAAGCCCTTCGGGACTCGTCACCAGGCTCTGCAGAAACCAGCTGTCCGGAGACTTCACGGTACGCGACGCGGTACTCTTCGACTATATGAGGATGCTCAAGGAGACTGAAGACATCTTCATAGAGCCTTCGAGCTGCGCTGCTTTCACAGGCCCTCTCAACCTGACGAAACTCGACGCCGGCAAGGCTTATCTCGAAAAGCACGGCCTCACAGCCGAAAAGCTCGCCAATGCGACTCAGGTATGCTGGGCGACAGGCGGAAGGCTCGTACCGGACGAGATCTGGGACAAATACATGAACACTTACATGGAATAAAAGACACAAAAATAGCGAACAGCCGCGGCTGTTCGCTGTTTTTTATTGACCTTGTTATCCGAGCGGTATCTCTACCACTTCGGCCATCTTGACGAGAGTATGCTCTATCTGACCTGATATATCTTCGACCATGCGCTTGGTGATCTCGTCGTTCTTTTCTTTTTCGAGGCTCTCGTAGAAGGTCTCCTTGACATCTTTGCTGATGCTGTCCATGCGCATCCTGAATGTATTCTTCGGAACCAGCTTGCGCATCGTTTTAGGGATATCTGCCGTGAGCAGCTTCTCCTGCATCTTGTCTTTGCCGAGTATGAGCACGACAGCCGACGCGATTATACCGATCAGCACGCCTTCAGGGCCTGCCATGAACGGGATTATGTCGATCGCTGATATAAGGATTGCGACGAGTGCGGTGACTATGGAGTCGATCAGGAATGTCATCTCTTCGACCGCGAATATGTTCTTGGCGTCGACCTTGATGTCGATATCTGAAGCGGAGAGGTATGAGCGGAGGCTCAGCGCTGTGTACGGCACTCTGTGCTTGATGCAGATAGGCACAGTGTGCGACTCGAGCTCTTCGATCACCGGCTTGAGCCATGATGTGATCGGCCCGGCCAGGAGCTCTCTCGTCTCGTCTTTTCTCAGGAATTCGGTGACTTCTCCCTGCAGGAGTTCGTCAGTGTCGGCGAGCTTCTGGATCTCTCCGTCTCTCCACCTGTCGAATATAGGCATGGCCACCTGCTCGATGATAGGATCCACCAGGCAATCGACAGCGTCCTTGTAGAGGAACGGAATGTGCTTTTCGACTATATCTTCGATAACCGTCGATTTGACCAGCTTGTCGAGATCTTCTCTGAACTCCTTGATGTCTTCGTCGATGCGCCCGCAGTATGCAAGGCCCCTGGCTACGGAGAACTCAGGGTCTGAGGCGGATATTATGACTGATTCAGGGAATACCTCGCTGCACCAGTCTCTGATAGCTGCCAGCTTGCTGACTCCGCCTGTCAGAAATATCAGCTCAGGCTGTTGGCCCGAGATGTTTTCTCTGACATCTTTGAGCGACGCGATGAACACTTTTTTCCATGAGCGGTTGCCGAGGGAAGGAACCCGTCTGTCAACGAGCTGCTTCGCAATGGAGCCGTTCATGCGAAGTGTCAGCTTGACCGTGCGGTCGTAGTGCATGACTACAGTCTCTTTGCACTCGTGGGTGGCCCAGTAATCTTCATCAGAGAAGTACTTCTCTTTGAGCCTGCGGGCTGCAAACTCCGCGTAGTTCTTCCAGGCGTCGCTTGCGTCAAGGACTCCCTGGATCTTTTTGCGGGAAAAGCCCGAGGCCTCAACAGACTCCATCAGGAGTATCTCATCCATGATGCCGCCGCCGAGAACGACCTCACCGGCCGTCTGCATCTCGACTTCCTTTCCGCCCATGATGTAAGCGAAGTCGGTCGTCGATGAGCCTATGTCGACTACCAGAACAGGCTTCGACAGGATGTCGACACCGATCTGCAGATGCTTGGACTGGCATGCGCTTACCATCGCGGCTCTTGACTCAGATATTATCTTTGCTGGCGGATAGCCCGCGCCCTCGAATATCTCGCGGTAATGCTCTCTGGTGTTTTTGTTCCAGCCGGCAGGGCAGCCGATGTAGAAGGAGCAGTCCTCGTTCTTGATGAGGTCGCCGTTTCCGTAGAGCTCGCCCAGAACGCCGGCCGCGAAGCTCTTGACATCTGCCGCGCTTGAGCGGTCGGTCAGGAACCTGCTTTTGAAGCGGATCTTGCGCTTCATGACATTATCGGCATAGCAGGCCTTCTCGCCGATGATGAGCTCACCGGAGGAAGTCTGCGCATATGCCGTAATAAAACTCTGCTCACCGACAACGGTGAGCATTTCAGGCACTACCTGGTCTTCTTTACTTAATCTGGCGACTGCGCTTTCGGCATCGCCGAGGTCAAATCCGAAAAAACGATCCATTACAGAGCCTTTCTATAAATCTATCTGCCTGATGAGGCCAGACCCTTTTTGAGCAGCCCGCCCTGAGCTACAAGTGCCGGCCTTATGGTCGCAGCCTTGCTTCCCGGCATGAGATCGAAGTACTTTTCGGTCTCCTTGCTGTAGTCTACGACCTCGATCTGTTGTCTGTGCAGGAAGAACTCTATCTGTTCTATCTTTTCGAGCGCGTACTCGGCGTCGCCGCTGTATGCGGCTGCCAGAAGGTCGGAGAAGAGCTCGAGCTCGGACGGCGTGACGGCTCTTCCGTCAATGCTGCCTGCTTTTTCACGCTCTTTCCAGCGCTCCGACGCGCGGATCTCTTCTATGGCCTGATCGACCGACAGAAGAGCTGTGCGGAAGCTGCGGTAGATGCGCTCGGAGTCGATGCGTATATCCACCTGATACTCTGCCTTGCCGCGCTTCTTAGGACGGCTGTACATATAGCCTGAGAAGTACAGCGAGATGAGACCGACTACAGTAGCACCGCCGTGAAGCAGCACCTGGTCGCGCGCGTTCTCTGCCACGCCGGTGTAGGCCTCCATCATAAGAGGACCGAAGCCGAACACGCAGAGAGCAATGCCCAGTATGAGCAGCACCAGGAACGATACCTTGAACGAGCCGCTGTCATCGCCTTCGAGCCGGCCGCCGCGCTCCCAGACTTTGATGGTACCGTTGGAGTCGATCAGAGGCAGCGAAAGCCTGACCGCCTGCATCATGTATGCGGCGGACTCTCTTTCACGGTCGCTCTCACAGTGCTCGTTGTGCTTCAGAAGAAGCTTGTCAATCTCGTTTTCGAGCACTTTCACGGCTTTTTCGGCCGTGCCTGCTGCCGAAAGTTCGGTGAGCAGCTTATCTTTATCTTTTTCAAGTAAATCAGTCATTTTCATAGCATAATAATACCGCAATCATCGCATTTTCTGCAAGATTGCGGCACAAGGTTAATTGGATTAGATGAGTCAGGGTACGTCCCCTGACTCACTCTTACTGGATTATGGAGTGTTTTCCGTATACGAGTATGTATGCGAGTATGCCGAGCGGTATGGCCGCCATGACATCGATGAATGAATGCTGCTTTACGAACATTACCGACAGGCAGATCATGAAGACCTGAACAACCACGACGGCTTTCCACCACTTCGGTGCGCGCTCGTATTTGCACCATACCGTGGCTATTCCGAGCGAGTAGGCTACATGCAGCGAAGGGCAGACTCCTGTAGGAGTGTCGAACATGTATATGAAGCTCATAAGGCCGCAGAGGAAGTTATCGTGAGGCATCACATCGGGTCTGAGCATCTGCACTGACGGGTATATTATGTACACCGCCATCGCTACAGCCTGAGTGATCATGATGAATACCTGCAGCTCCTTGAACCTCCGGATATCGTAGAGAAGGAAATAACCGAGAGATATTACTATCAGCGCGTACCACGAGCAGTAGAATATGAGAAAATACTCGTTGAACGGTATTATATCGTCTACAGCTGAGTGCACCACGTGGCATGCCGATACAGGTATGAGATTCTCGGTGATGAAATACAGCGCGAAATATATGAGCCAGCCGCTCAGCAGCTTAAGATGCTCGTATTTAGGCTCGTTGATCGCAGAGATTCGGAACTTGCGGTAATCTCTGACGGGCTTTCTAAGCCCAAGCCTCCGTATCAAATAATCCATTTGAACTGAACTCCTTAGTGACAGCTTTATTTGAAGGGTATTCACTCTTCGGAATATTAGGGTAAGGCACCACTGTGTGCTCAGGAAGCGAGCGTGCCATCCTTGTTATTCTGTCCTTCATTTCACGGCAGATGCGCTCGCGCTCCTCTTCGATAGGAGCGCTGCTGTCAAATCTGACGGGTTTGCCAAGGTATACCCTGTGAAGATCAGGCGCTGTGTACATAGGTACAAAGCTGATCTCCTGTTTATATCTTTTGTAGTACATGCGTGCCACATCGACGAATCTTTCCTGAAAGTCACAGACGATGTTGTTGTAAGGCACATTGTGCTCAGGGAGTATTACCACCCTTGTGCCTTCGTGAAGGGCCCGCACGCTGGCTCTGAAAGTTCCCATTACCCTTGTGTCGTGATAAACACCTATACAGTCCGCGTTGTTGAAGATCGAGACCGCAAACGGTGTTATGAGATATGAAAGGAGCCTGAAAAACCATCTTATGTATGCCGGCTTATGCGACCAGAAGTCGGTGAAAGCGTAATCAGGCACCTCTTTGAAGTGCATCATCTCGCCTGCAGTCCATGTAAGGTGCTTCTCCGGAAAGTAAAGCTCGCAGGCGATAGGCGCGTTCATCTTGGCGTGGTTGCCTACAATGACGGCAGGGCCGCCTGGCAGGTTCTCAGCTCCGATGAACTCGGTCTTCGGGTAAAAGACCTGTACCAGAAACCTTGTTATTCGAAATACGTAATATGACAACCTGCTGCTCATGCTAGTACTCCACTTTCTCTTCAAGAGGCCTCTCGAGGAGTTCAGGCTCATCAAGAAGTTTCTTGAGCAGCGCTATTGACCTTGAGCAGTAATATCCGTCGGAGATCCTCTCGTCGACTGTGAGCCCGATCTCAACGCTCATCCGCATTTCCTGCTCACCATCCGCGTTGGTGAAAGGGCGCTCCTTCATGTCGCCTATGATGCAGAACAGCGAGGTGGTCCCCCAGTTGGTCAGGTGGTGATAGCCGGCATGCAGTTTGATGGAGCCGAGGTTGGCCAGAACCACTGAGGACTGGAACGGGTCTGTTGCGATCACCGACTGAGGCATCAGGCCGCGGCGGTCGAGAAATCTGGCTCCGGCCCCGAGAGCCTTCTTGAATATGAGCGGAGTATGCTGGAGCATATCCATGCTCTCGGTCGACTGGTCTTTGCCGTCTTTGCGAACGTAAGAGACCTGACGGTATATCTCGTTGTGGATGCTTTCCAAAGTATCTTCAGGTTTGGAGTGTATAAAAGCGAGAGCTTCTTCACCCTTATCAGAGAAGACCTTCTTTATAGTGAACGCCGCCGAGACCTCATTGCGCTGGTACAGATTATAATTCGCGTAGAAGCGGTTGAGCTGAGGCCTGAGCGTAATTGTTTTGAGAAGCGCGGTCACCATCACCTGAAACAGATTGTATTTGTATTCAGGGTGATCCGCGTTTTTCTTTTCAAGAAATGCCATCACGTTGGTGAGGTCGATGGTTTCTGACATGAACGCTTCGTTGTCGCAGCGATTAGGATACATGAGCGGCATTATGAAGTGCATTGAGTCAATGTCTCTCACGAGTGTGGCGTCGCGGCGGTCGCCGAATCTTCTTTTCGATGGCAGCTTTTTCACGATATCCCGCATCCTTTCCGGTGTTATATAGTCCAACTGTAATTATGACGCGATTATTATACTTAAAGGCAAAATGTGATACAATTATTTCATATCTATCTGAAACAACGGAGCAAAAAAATGTATCACATCAAGAACGATAAAAGATGCCTGAAGTCTGCAGCGCGGATAGGAGAGGCTTTCAGGACGATCCTTGCCAGCAAGCAGCTGTCTGAAATAACCGTGACTGACATACAGAAAGCGTCAGGTGTGGGAAGGTCCACCTTCTACAGACTGTTCGACAATATCGATGACGTTCTGCTCTACGTGGCCGAAGAAGAGTTCCATGGACTGATCACTCTGTATAAGGATCTAAGCTGGTCCGGCTTTACAGAGCATTTCATATGCGGCATAATGTCTGAAAGCCGCGGTCTTGTAAACATAGCTTCATCCGGAAAGACACATCTGATCTCAAAGGCTCTCCGGATCAATCTCACGCAGGCAGCGGAAACCGACAATTATGAGTTCGATAACTTATCCAGGTATATGATAGCGATGTTCGTCGGGGGATGTATTTCGCTCGTTACGGCATGGGATGAGAACGGGAGGAAAGAGTCCATAGATGAGCTTGCGCGCCTTATGCAGCAGGCTTTCAACTACGGCAAAATAGAGCAGATCCTCAGGAGACCGGCACAGGCATAGAATGATGGCAGGGAAACAAGTGATGAACGAAAGCATAGATAAGAAAAGACGCATAAATCCGATCCAGATGATCGCGCTGCTGATGTGGGCAACGCTGATAGTCATCGCGGTGATCAACCGCGACAAGATAACAGTCGAATCCATACTCTCATATACACCCTCAAACCTGTGGGCCGCTGCGGCAATGATGATGTGCTTCTTCGCGCTGAAGACCCTCTCCATAGTCTTTTACTCGGGCCTGCTCTTCACAGTTTCAGGCATGCTCTTCGGAATGCCGGCAGCGATAGCAGTGAACATAATGGGAGCTCTTGTCATGCTGCTCGAGGGCTATGCCGTGGGCAGGGCCGGAGGAAGCAAACTTGTCGATGAGCTGACTGCAAAGTACCCGCGCTTCGCGGAATTCACCGGGCTCAAGGACCGCAGACCGTTTGCATTCGCGCTGCTGATAAGAATGCTCAAATTCGTAAACTACGACTTAGGCAGCATGTATATGGGAGCGTCGCGCGTGCCGCTTTTGCCGTTCCTGTGCGGCAGTCTGGCAGCCATGCTTCCGGAAATAATACTGTTTGCGCTGGCAGGCAGCGGCATAAGCGACATGAACGCCGTGCCGGCAGTCTGGGCGGCAGTTGTATATGTGCTTATGACGGTAGCATCGGGCCTTGTTTTAAGAAAGATGATGCAGAAGTCTAAGGCTGAAAACTAAGACCTTAGACTTCCTTGACACTTTAAGATATTGTGATAAACTCACAAGGTAGACAATTTATCGGAAGAAAGGGACAGAAATGGCAAAGAACAGATACGGAAAAGCATCGGGCAAGATGTCGGGCAACATGATGTACAACCGTCCGTCCGGCGGCTACCAGAAGAATCTTTATAAACAGCAGCTCAATACTCAGGGCGTAAAGCAGCCTAAGACCATAGATCAGAAACAGCTCAGAAACATCGCTATCGCAGTAGGAATTGTATGGGTGCTCCTTTCGATCTTCCTCATCTTCAAGCTTAAATGGTGGGGACTGCTGATCTCACTCGTAATCGCACTGGCTGTAGTAGGCGGCGCGTACTTCTTCATCCAGCATAAGGAAAAAGAGATGATCACTTACTACAAGAAGATCGGCATGACTGAAGAGATGTACATCAGAGAGCTGAAGAAGAGAAACGTAGACAAGAAGCAGATCGATCAGGTCAGAAAGACCTGGAAGAAAGTACAGGCTGAGCCTATCGTAAGCGCCAAGCCAAATAACAAGGGCGGCAAGAAACAATAATCGAGCGAAACACATCCCCGTGCTGCAGGCGCGGGGATTCTTCTTGCAATAATAAAGATCCCGCACCTGAGTGCGGGATCTTTTAGTTATTGGCTTGAAATATGATCGTGTGATCGTTCTGCTATTTAGCCTTCTTTGCAGGGAGTCCATCCTTGTACTCGCCGGATTCTCTTCTCTTCCAGAAGTCGAATGTTTCTTTAGCAACAACTCCGGAGAGAGCGAAGAGAGCAACGAGGTTCGGGAATGCCATCAGACCGTTCATCAGGTCGGCGAAGTCCCAAACAACTGCGAGCGGCAGGAAAGGTCCGATAGCTACAGCAGCTACATAGAGCCATCTGTAAGCCTTCAGAGCACCCTTGTTGCCGTTTGTCAGGTAGTCGAAGCATCTCTCAGCATAGTAGTCCCAGCCGAGGATTGTGGAGAATGCGAAGAGTGCAAGGCAGAGAGCGAGGATTACGAATCCAACGAGCTCTGGCCATGGGAATCCGTTTCCGAATGCCCACATTGTTACTTCTACACCCTCGAGACCCTGCTCGTTAGCACCAGTCATAACTACGCAGAGACCTGTCATTGTGCAGATAACGATAGTGTCGAGGAATGTACCTGTCGAGGATACCATGCCCTGACGTACGCACTCTCTTGTCTGTGCAGCAGCAGCAGCGATAGGTGCGGAACCAAGGCCGGCCTCGTTCGAGAAGATACCTCTTGCAACGCCCTTCTGCAGAGCGAGGAGGAATGCTCCCATAGCGCCGCCTGCAGCAGCTCTGAGTCCGAATGCGCCTGCAACTACCTCAACGATAGCGTGAGGCAGGTTGCCGATGTTGTAGAAGAATACCAGCAGTGCCGATACTACGTACAGAACCATCATTGCAGGAACGATTCTCTCAGTTACCTGAGCGATTCTCTCGATACCACCAACGATTACAGCGATTGTACCAGCTGTGATCAGGATAGTAGCGATAACCTTGACCCATGTAGCGTCCTGTCCGAATGCTGTGAACGCAACCTTGTCAGCGCCAACTGTAACAGCTACCTTGTTGATAGCGTTTACGATACCGTTTACCTGTGTGGATGTACCGATACCGAGAGCTCCTGCGAGTGCGCCGAACAGTCCGAACAGCTTAGCGAGCCATTTCCACTTAGGACCCATACCTTTCTCGATGTAGTAGAAAGGTCCACCGAGGATGGAGCCGTCTTCCTTAACGTGTCTGTACTTGACAGCGAGAACGCCTTCTGCGTACTTTGTAGCGATTCCGAAGAATGCCGCAAATTCCATCCAGAAGAGAGCTCCAGGTCCACCTGCCATGATAGCTGTGGATACACCTACGATGTTACCCGTACCTACTGTAGCAGCCAGAGCTGTTGTAAGAGCTCCGAAGCTGGATACGTCACCCTCAGCGCCTTCTTCGTTTGAAACGGCGTATCTGAGGGAGAGACCGAGTCTTCTCTGCGGGTGGAATTTAGTACGAACTGAAAGGAGAATACCGACTACGATGATAAGTACCATCATTACGGTACCCCAGACAAGACCGTCCAGGTAGCTTATAAATTCACCAACGCTCATAAAAAACCTCCTTATAGAATCCAATAACTTATATAAAATATTGGTTAGATATGTATCAGATCGATGGAGCATAAACCCCTAATTTGAACTCGCACAATCTGAATCATACAATTAAATTCTAATGTGTTGAATTTGTGATGTCAAATAAAAACATCGACAATTTAATATCATAAAAAACAGTCCCCCTGTAAAGGCTTGATATTTCAATGCTTTGATATTTCAACGCTTTTCTTAAAGTTTCTTAAAAAACAGCGGAGATACAAAGAGTTTCTTCCTATATATATTGTATGGAAAAAGAACAGCAATAATGATAGAATACGTAAGTTATCTGCGGGATGAGGCCGGGATAGCCACAAAGGGGGCTGTCCGCACCTGATCCCACCGGTGAAACCGTTATTTTTACCATGGAGAAATGGGGGATCATTAATAATGAAAGAAGGTTACAGACCATACCTCGACAGCATCGAGTCGGTTCTCGCTGAGACCGGTTCGGATGCCAAAGGTCTCTCTTCGGCTGAGGCGGCCGCAAGGCTCGAGGCCGACGGACCGAACAAGCTTATTGAAGCAAAAAAGAAGAGCAGTATCGCAAGGTTCTTCGACGAGATGAAGGACCCAATGATAATCATCCTGCTCGTGGCGGCAGCTCTCTCGCTGATCACTTCACTGTATCAGCACGAGAATCCGTCAGACGTATTCATCATCCTGTTCGTAGTAGTGCTCAACTCGGTCCTGGGTGTCATCCAGGAGAACAAAGCCGAGGAAGCGATCGAAGCACTCAAGCAGATGACTGCCGCGAAGTCGAAGGTGCTCCGCGACGGACAGATCGTGAGTGTCGAGAGCAGCCAGCTCGTTGCAGGCGATGTTGTGATCCTCGAAGCAGGCGACAGCATTCCTGCCGACGGCCGTATCATCGAGGAAGCCTCGATGAAGGTCGAAGAGGCGGCACTGACCGGTGAGTCGGTGCCTGTCACAAAGCAGAGCGAAGCGCTCAGCATCGAATCGGGCGCCAAAGATGTGCCTCTCGGCGACAGACGCAACATGGTATACATGGGAAGCACCGTGGTATACGGAAGAGGCAAGGCTGTTATAACGGGCACGGGAATGAACACCGAGATGGGCAAGATCGCCGATGCTATCGCGCAGGCAGAGGAAGAGCTCACTCCGCTTCAGATAAAGCTCGCGCAGCTCTCGCGCATCCTTACCAGGCTTGTTATCGGCATCTGCCTGTTCATATTCGTGCTCGGAGTTATAAAGGCCGGCGAAATCAGCATGGATGTAATGATAGACACATTCATGCTCGCTATATCGCTCGCCGTTGCGGCTATTCCGGAAGGACTCGTCGCGGTAGTTACTATCGTGCTCTCGATAGGCGTCACCAAGATGTCGCACAGGAACGCGGTCATCAGAAGGCTCACTGCCGTTGAGACCCTCGGGTGCGCTCAGATAATCTGCTCCGACAAGACCGGAACACTTACACAGAACAAGATGACTGTCGTTGATTACGCCGGTCATGACAGAGATGTGCTCGCAGCGGGCATGGCCCTTTGCTGCGACGCTGAGCTCAAGGTAACTGACGGCGTTGAAGAAGTCGTGGGCGAGCCTACAGAAGCAGCGCTCGTGGCTTATTCGTCCGTTCAGAATCTGCCTAAGAACGAGCTTGTAAAGCTGTTCCCGCGTGTTGGCGAGGCTCCGTTTGATTCGGGCCGCAAGATGATGTCGACGGTCCACAAGAACAACGAAATGGATTCTCCGGCCGGGCTCGATACCGAGCTTGACAGGCTCATCGCGAAGTCTGAGTATGTTCAGTTCACAAAGGGAGCGCCTGATGTGGTGCTCAGACACAGCTCACACATACTCACCGATCACGGCATCGAGCCGCTGACCGATGAGCTTGCCGCAAACGTAAAAAGAGACAACGCCAGAATGGCAGGCAAGGCCCTGAGAGTGCTCTCGCTGGCAGCTCGAGTCTATCATGAAAGGCCGGCAGATTTCTCGGATGAGGTTCTCGAGCACGATCTCATATTTGTGGGACTCCTGGGAATGATCGACCCGATCAGACCTGAGGTAAAGGATGCCGTGGCAGAGTGCCGCCAGGCAGGGATCAGACCTATCATGATAACCGGCGACCAGCTCGATACAGCTGTCGCTATCGGTAAAGACCTCGGCATCGTGGAGAGCGCCGATGACGCGATCCTCGGAGCCGCACTCGACGATATGAGCGACGAGGAACTCCTCAACAAGGTCGGAACATACTCCGTATACGCGAGAGTACAGCCTGAACATAAAGTAAGGATAGTAAAGGCATGGCGGGCCAAGAGCATGGTAACTGCCATGACAGGTGACGGGGTCAACGACGCGCCTGCGATCAAGTCCGCAGACATCGGCGTAGGCATGGGCATCACCGGAACAGACGTTACAAAGAATGTTGCCGATATGATACTTGCCGACGACAACTTCGCTACGATCGTGTCCGCAGTCGAAGAAGGCCGCCGCATCTACTCAAATATCCGCAAGTCGATACAGTTCCTGCTCGCTACCAACATCAGCGAGGTGCTGTCGATACTCATCGCGACAATACTCAACTTCACGATCCTCAAGCCGGCACATCTGCTGTGGATCAACCTCATCACGGATTCGCTTCCGGCTCTTGCTCTCGGAATGGAAGAGGGAGAAGGCGACTCCATGAAGCAGAGGCCGAGAAGTGCGCGCGAAGGTGTCTTTGCAGGCGGCCTGGACAGAGATATTCTCTACCAGGGAGCAACTACAACAGTGCTGGTGCTCGCAGCCTACTTCATCGGCGAGTTCCTCGAGACCGGTCAGTGGCATATAGTCGCAAGCAACGACGGTATCACCATGGCCTTCCTAACGATGTCGATGTGCGAGATATTCCACGCGTTCAATATGAGATCGCGCAGACAGTCGATATTCAGCCTCACAAAGCAGAACCTCTGGCTCTGGGGCTCGGCCGCACTGGCGCTGCTGCTGACGACAGTAGTCATCGAAGTACCTGCTCTTGCAGAGCTCTTCGAATTCACTCCTATAAGCATGAAAGAATACGGCATCGCAATGGGTCTGGCGATACTCATAATTCCTATCGTTGAGATCGTTAAGATATGCCAGCGCATTTCCGCCCGCAGAAAGGGCGAGGAGCTCCGCAGTTAATAAACAGGGCCGCGCGGCGATAGCGGCGGGATGCGGCCGGAGAAAAACATGGACTCAGAACAGTTAAAGAAAAAAACAGAAGATAAAGCACCGCAGAAGCGTGATTCGGACAAGCTCGGTACAGAGCCTGTCCACCCGCTGCTGCTCAGAATGTCGGCACCCCTGGCGGTGTCGATGTTCGTAATGGCTCTATATAATATAGTAGACTCGATCTACCTGGGTCATTACAGTACCGACTCGCTGACTGCGGTCTCATACTGCTTTCCGTTCCAGAACCTCAACGTGGCTTTCGGAATAGGTACGGCAGTCGGCATGAGCGCGCTGCTTTCGAGATACCTCGGAGCGAAGCAGTACGACAAGGCGGATAAGGTGGCGCACAACGGGTTCATACTTGCCGCCATCAACTACAGCATATTCTTCATAGCAGGGTGCTTTGCCGGCCCTATAATGAGACTCATCACCTCGGACAGCACGAGCGCGATGATAATCTCTGAGGGCACGGTATACCTGCGCATAACCCAGTGGCTCTCGATCGCGCCTATGATACAGTCGATGTTCGAGAGACTCCTGCAGGGCACGGGCAAAACCAAATACATATTTTACATGCAGCTTTCAAGCACTCTGTTCAATGCTATAGTGGACCCTATCCTCATATTCGGATACTTCGGTCTGCCTGCCATGGGAGCGAAGGGCGCTGCGATCGCAACGGTATTCGGGCAGATACTCGGCTGCATACTCGGATTTACATTCAATAAAAAGTTCAATAAAGAGGTCGCGCTGTCAGTCAGCAAACTGCGCCCGCACCTGCAGAGCATGAAAGATATTTACAGGATCGGTATCCCGTCCATAGTTCTGCAGTCGGTCGGAGCTTTAATGAACTTCAGCCTCAACCAGATACTCGCTGCTTTCTCTGACCTTGCTGTTACGACCTTCGGCGTATACTTCAAGCTGCAGAGCTTCATATTCATGCCGCTCTTCGGCATGAACAACGCATCAGTGCCTATCATCGCGTACAACTACGGCGCTGACAGAAGGGACAGACTCGAGAAGACCATGAGCATAGGAGCCAGATACGGCATCGGACTCATGTCGGTCGGAACACTTATCTTCTGGCTGTTCCCTGAGCAGCTGATGGCATTGTTTGATGCTCCTCCTGAAATGGTGAGCATGGGAGTCGTGGCGCTGCATACCATATCGCTCAACTTCCCGTTCGCGGGTTATGCTATCATGAGAGGCGCGGCGTTCCAGGCCCTGGGCAAGAGCGTCTACAGCATGAACATATCTCTCGTAAGACAGCTCCTGATAATAATCCCTTGTGCATTTATCTTCGCGAAGATAGGCGGAGTAAACATAGTATGGTGGGCATTCCCTGTCGCGGAAGTTGCAGGCGTAACGATGTCGATACTCTATACTAAACGCATAAGAAGGACTATAATAAACAAGATGACACCTCGCGACGCTGACGGAAATCCTATAGAAGCATGATCCAGAAAGAGCAGCTCAGAAAAGAAATACGCGCCAGACTGAACGCGACGACCGAAGACTACAGAACCAGCGCTTCGGCTGCGATCGCTTTGAATGTGCTGACTCTTCCGGAGGTGCGCGACTGCAAGACTATACTCGCTTACTTTTCCGTCGGAAAAGAGCCCGCCACACTGGCGCTCATAAGCAAGCTGCTCGAAGCGGGCAAGCGCGTGTGCTTGCCGCTGTGCGTCGACCTCGATGAAGAGGGTCACAGGACCGGCACGGTAGACGCAATGGAGGCAAGAGTCATCAAAAGCTTTGACGACCTTGTGCCGGGAGCCTACGGAATACCCGAGCCTTCGGCAGACACAGAAATGATGCTTCCGGAGTACATCGACCTTATAATCCTTCCGTGCCTCTCGTGCGACAGAGACTGCAACCGCATAGGCCACGGAGCTGGTTACTACGATAAATATCTGAGCAAGGTGAGAAGCGACTGCTTCACACTGGCAATGTGCTTCGAAGATATACTGACAGAAGAAATACCGACAGAGCCGCATGATCGGCCTGTAGACGCGGTCATCACCGAAAAACAGATTTACCGATGGCGACGCTGACAGATTTATAGAGCATGGAGTCGACTGCTATAACACAGGCAGGAGGCTTGAGGACGCCGGTACTTAGCGACTGGCAAGCCGCCAGGCGCAGACAGAGCTTAGTACCGCTGCGTCCGAACGCCAGCGAGAGCGACCTGCATGTGTTCATAGCAGTCGACTCTTGAGCATAGAATTTGACCGGGATTCCGGATTTTAGATCAGAAGAAAAGGGGACTACAATGGCTAAAAGTAAAATCATGCTTACGGGCGACCGCCCGACCGGCAGACTTCATATCGGACACTACGTCGGATCGCTCAGACAGAGGCTCGAGCTTCAGGACGATCCTTCATATGATAAGATCTTTGTAATGATCGCTGACGCGCAGGCGCTGACTGACAACTTCGACAACCCTGCAAAGGTAAGGGAGAGTGTTTTCCAGGTTGCTCTCGACTACCTGTCTGTAGGTCTCGATCCTGCAAAGACAAACATGTTTATCCAGTCTGAGGTTCCACAGCTCCACGAGCTGACTGTTTACTACATGAACCTCGTTACTGTAAGCAGAGTGCAGAGAAACCCGACCGTCAAGGCTGAGCTCAAGCTGAGGGGCTTTGAGGGAGAGAGCGTGCCTGTAGGATTCTTCACATATCCTATCAGCCAGGCAAGCGACATCACTGCTTTCAAGGCTACTATCGTTCCGGTCGGCGAGGACCAGGAGCCTATGCTCGAGCAGTGCAGAGAGATCGTAAGATCATTCAACAGAACATACAACTGCGATGTTCTGGTTGAGCCTGAGATCTACCTGCCTCCGAACGAAGCCTGCCTGAGACTTCCGGGAACAGACGGACAGGCAAAGATGTCGAAGTCGCTCGGCAACACTATCTACCTCTCGGACGACGAGGAGACTTTGCGCAAGAAGGTCATGTCGATGTTCACAGACCCGGGCCACCTCAAGGTGAGCGATCCGGGAAAGATCGAAGGAAACACGGTATTCACTTACCTCGATGCTTTCTGCAAGCCTGATGCTTTCGAAAAGTATCTGCCTGAGTATAAGGACCTCGACGAGCTCAAGGCCCACTATCAGAGAGGCGGACTCGGCGATGTAAAGGTGAAGAAGTTCCTCTTCGCCGTGCTCAACGAATTCCTGACTCCGATCAGAGAGAGAAGAGCTTACTTCGAGGCTCATCCTGAAGAAGTCATCGCGGCTCTGACCGAGGGAACGAGAGCTGCCAGAGAGACTGCGGAGCAGACTCTCAGCGACGTTAAGAAGGCAATGCAGATCGACTACTTCAACCAGTGGGCTGAAGAGTATAAATAAAGATCACAGGGCTAGTCCGGGCCTCCGGCCCGGACTTTCAAGTTAGTCATAAAAAAGTAATGAAGGAAAAAAGCAGCGGATCGCCGGCGGTGGCAAACCTCGAGCGGCGCAGGAAATTCAAGTATGTGCTTATAGCTGAGGGCACCCTTATAGGTTTTATAACGGGTGCTCTCGTTTCAGTGTTCAGGCTTATGCTGACCGGTGCCGACAGGCTCCGGGGCATGCTGGCGGAGCAGGTGCACGCCGGAGGCGCAGCCTCGGCACTGCTGTGCGCGGCTATCCTGTTTGCGATAGCGCTGGCTGTGTCGTGGCTGCTCGGCAGGGAGCCGGATATCGCGGGCTCGGGCATTCCGCAGGCGGAGGCCGAACTCAGAGGGCAGAAGGATATGTGCTGGTGGCGTGTCATTGCGGCCAAGATGGCGGGATGCGCCCTGGCGATAGGAGGCGGACTGGCTCTGGGCCGTGAGGGGCCGAGCATCCAGCTCGGCTCGATGGTCGGTAAGGGTGTTGCAAGGGCAGGCCATCGCCTGCTCACCGAGGAGCGCCTTCTTATAACATGCGGAGCGGGAGCAGGCCTCTCGGCCGCTTTCGGAGCTCCTCTTGCCGGAGCGATATTCAGCCTCGAAGAGCTTCACAGAAACTTCTCAGCCGAAGTGCTTCTGACGACCATGGCTGCAAGTGCAGCCGGTGACTTTGTCGCCGCGAACGTTCTGGGCCTCACGCCGGTTTTCGGCTTCGATATAGGGCATGCGCTCCCGCTGAAATACTACTGGGCGCTGCTCCTTCTCGGGATCATTCTCGGCCTTTTCGGCGGCTTCTACAACAGGACCATAGCATTTATGCAGGACAGTTTCGAAAAAGCCGGAAAAGCGATATCTTCGTTCATCTGCAGCCTGCTTGGCAAGAGGTACAGCATCATAAACGACGGGCTGCATCCGACTGCTCCGGCAGAGAGCTTCGCAAGAACCGGCAGAATGGTGACGGTATTCGCACTCGCTTATCTGCTGTTCTTCATTTACCCTGACGCTCTGGGCAGCGGAAGCCCACTGGTCGGACGTGTAAGCAGCGGAGAATTCACACTTGGTGCTCTTGCCGTTCTGCTGATCATCAAATTCATATTTTCTACGGCGAGCTTCGGCTCGGGTTCACCGGGCGGCATCTTTCTGCCGCTGCTGGTGCTCGGCGCTGTCACGGGAGGCCTCTTCTCCAGACTGCTGGGCGCAGCCGGAATGGACCAGAGCTATATAACAGCATTTGTAGTTACGGGAATGGCCGGGTACTTTGCCGCGATCGTGCGCGCTCCGGTCACGGGAGTCGTGCTTATAACAGAGATGACGGGCGATTTCACGACCCTGCTCCCTCTGGTGCTCACCGCTCTGGTGGCATATGTGGTCGCTGAAGCGACAGGCACCAAGCCGATATATACCCAGCTTCTTGAGCGCAGCCTCGGCAGAACGTCCACCGGAAAGGCAGCTCCGCGCAGGGCATCTCTCCGCGACAGAAAGACTGTCATCGATGCCGAGGTGGATCTCGGATCACGCATGGACGGGCGCAATGTCGCCGAATTCGGGCTCCCTCTTGGTACTCTCATCGTATCTGTCTTGCGCGGCGGGATAGAGATTATACCTGACGGTCACACTATACTGAGGGCAGGCGACGAGCTTGAGATCCTCACAAGAGAAGCCGATATAGCCGATGTGGAGAGTATAATCGACGCGGCATGCCGGAGCGTAGAGAGTGAGACCGATAAATAATTTCACATATTCTACGAATAACTTATGATAAGTGGTGTTACAATTTCATATGTAAACCAGTTGATGCATAATATGCTGACGCGAAGAACGCATTATGATCAGAAAAGTAACAGGACTTTATTATAGCCCTGCCGGAGGCGCGGCCGCGATGACTGAGCGTCTGGCGAGGCATATAGGCGCGGTGCTCAACACATTCAGTCCGCTGGGTGTGACTGTTGAGTGCCACGATATACTTAAAGAGGATATCAGCAGCTTTGTCCTTGATGACGAGACTGTTGCTGTTATCGGTCTGCCTGTTCATGTCGGAAAAATTCCTCTTCCGGCGGTGCATTCCCTCAGCGGCATTGACGGCAAGGGGGCAATGGCCGTGACTGTGGTTTCGTACGGCGGAAGATCGTACGGCAACGCGCTGTTCGAGCTTAAACAGGTAGCTGAGGACTGCGGCTTCAGGCCGGTAGGTGCCGGAGCTTTCATGGTAAGCTATATGGCTGCGAGAGGCTCGTCAAGAATGTCTGCTCCTCTCCTCGATATAGAGGCCATGTACGATTTTGGCAAAGCAGCTGCGGAGAAGATAAAGAGGCTCTCGGGTACAGAGATAGAAGAGCTCAGAATAAAACCTATGCCTATAGAGGTGGCCGGCAGAATGCCTGTGCATAAGATAAGCCGCATATCACCAACGGCAGCCGCGGTGGCGCAGAGCATATTCAACAAGCTGAGCGTAATGAGAAGAAAATCCGAGTGGTTCCTTTAGATTGTATACAAAAACGGCGATTCTGTATACAAATCAGCAATTACAATCAACACAAAACAGATTCATATTCCGGGCCTTCCTGTAAAGGAAAGGCCCGTATTTTGTTAATGCTTTTTCAAACCCCTTAAAAATCAAGGAAAATTCAAAATACTGATTGACCGGCTTAAATAGCAGTACTAAAATACATGTATACATTTTGGACGAAAATGCGACGTATTACGGCACGCTTGTCCGCAAGATGGGAGCTGCGATATGAGACCTATAAACGATAAGGAAGAAAGATCCAACATGAAGACCAGACTTAACGAGAGAACAAATCTCCTTGAGATGGAAAACCACCACTATGAGGTGCAGGACATACCTGATCCTAACCTTTACAGGGAGTTCTTCGAATACACAGAAATACCTAAGGTCGGCTTCAACTTCAGAACGAGCCCTTACGGAATGCCTGAGCAGGTATACATTACTGACTCGACTTTCCGCGACGGCCAGCAGTCAAGAGAGCCGTATACGACGAAACAGATTACCGACATCTTCTCGATGATATCCAAGCTGTCAGGCCCTAAAGGCATAATAAGACAGACTGAGTTCTTCACATATTCAGACAGAGACAAAGAGGCTATCAGAGCCTGCCAGGACCTCGGTCTCGAGTTTCCTCAGATAACCACATGGATCAGAGCGAAAAAAGAGGACTTTAAGATCGTAAAAGAGATGGGTGTAAAGGAGACCGGCATACTCACAAGCTGCTCCGACTATCACATTTTCTATAAGCTCGGCATGTCGCGCAGGCAGGCGATGGATCACTATCTGTCCGTGGTATACGATGCGTTCGAAGCCGGCATCACACCTCGCTGCCACCTCGAAGACATAACCAGGGCAGATTTCTACGGCTTCGTCGTTCCTTTTGTAAGCGCGATCCAGGATATGGCTAAGGAAGCAGGCATGAAGGCCAAGATAAGAGTCTGCGATACCATGGGCTACGGTGTTCCGTACCCTGGAGTCGCTCTTCCGAGATCGGTGCCGGGCATCATATACGGTCTGCACGAATACGCGCGCGTCCCTAGTGACTGCCTCGAGTGGCACGGCCACAACGATTTCTACAAGGCCGTCAGCAATGCGGCTACTGCCTGGCTGTACGGCTGCGGAGCTGTCAACTGCACGCTCTTCGGCATAGGCGAGCGTACCGGCAACATTCCGATTGAAGCCATGGTATTCGAGTACGCCCAGCTGAAGGGAACTCTCGACGGAATGGACACAACCGTTATCACCGATCTTGCCAGATATTACGAGCAGCAGGTCGGATATCAGCTCCCTCCGCAGACACCTTTCGCAGGAACGAACTTCAACGTCACAAGAGCCGGCATCCATGCCGACGGACTTCTGAAGAACGAAGAGATCTACAATATCTTCGACACAGATAAGTTCCTCAAGAGGCCTCCTCTCGTAAACATCAGCCAGAGCTCCGGCGCGGCCGGCATCGCTCACTGGCTCAATGCCAGCCTTGGTCTTAAGGGCGCTAAGCAGGTAGACAAGCACAGTGCGGTCGTTATCTACATCAAAGACTGGGTGGATTCCGAGTACGCATCGGGCCGTGTGGCCGAGATCGGCGCAGATGAGATCCACAACAAGGTCAACGAGTTCATGACAATGCAGCAGTAGAAACACAGCCGGGATCTTCAGACAGCACCGATTTGGCAAGCTGCTGAAATGATCCCGGTTTTATTTGCATGATAATAATGATATACTGACGGCACTTTTATAATAAAAAGATTTTTTTCAAATTATTATCAACTCAAGAGGTGAATGATAAATGAAGGGTATTAATACAGAGAAAAGCCGCATGCGCCACAAAGTATTTACAGAAGTGGCAAGATTTGCATATGAGGGAGGAGGACAGGAGGTCCTCGATGAGCTGCCATATCAGATGGTCAACAGCGAAGACGATCCATACAGACACTCGCTGTTTCTCGAGAGAGCCATTGCCGGCGAGAGAATCAGGGTCGCAATGGGAATGGCAATAAGGCCAGTCAATGAGCACACTCCTACATCCAAGGGCGTTGATGAGAGCATGATAGAAGAGAAGTACTATGAGCCTCCTCTTATTGATATCATCCGTTTTGCCTGTCATTGCTGCCCGGAGAAAAGAGTGTATATCACTGACGGCTGTCAGGGATGCCTTGAGCATCCTTGCAGGGAAGTCTGTCCTAAAAAGTGCATTTCGTACGACAGAAGGCTTGGCCGGGCTGTAATTGACCAGGATAAATGTATCAAGTGCGGAATGTGCATGAAGGCATGCCAGTACAATGCGATTATCCGTCAGGAAAGGCCTTGCGTGAAGGCTTGCGGTCTCAATGCAATTGGCGAGGACGAATTTGGCCATGCGCAGATAGACCAGGATAAATGTGTATCCTGTGGAATGTGTCTGAATAGCTGCCCTTTTTCAGCTATAGTAGACAAGGGCCAGATATACCAGACCATCAAGGCGCTGCAGTCTGATACTCCGGTATATGCAATAGTCGCGCCGGCCATAGCCGGCCAGTTCGGCAAAGAGCTGACAGATACAAGGATGAAATCAGCTTTCGGAAAGCTTGGGTTCAAAGATGTATTTGAGGTCGCCATCGGAGCGGACCTCTGCACTATTGAGGAGGCAGAACATTTCCTTAGGGAAGTTCCTTCGGAAATGCCTTTTATGTGCACGAGCTGCTGCCCTGCATGGTCAATAATGGCGAAGACACATTTTCCTGAATTCGCGAACACTGTGTCGATGGCGCTTACGCCTATGGTGCTCACCGCAAGGCTTGTAAAGAAAATGAATCCTGACTGCAAGATCGCGTTTATCGGGCCATGCCTGTCCAAAAAACATGAAGCCAGCAGACGTACAGTCAAGAGCTATGTTGATTTTGTACTTACTTTTGAAGAACTTGCCGGCATGTTTGATGCAAAGAATGTAGTATTCTCGGAATGTGAAGAAGGCGAGCCACTCAGAAAAGCGAGCAGTGACGGCTTCGGATTTGCTATAAGCGGAGGTGTTGCACAGGCGGTCGCTAATCATATCAGGAGGGTTGATCCTGAGCGTGAAGTCAAAATAGTCCGTGCAGAAGGACTTGATGAATGTATGAAGATGATGAAGAAGGCAGCCGCCGGGGAGTATGACGGCTATCTTCTTGAAGGAATGGCATGCCCGGGCGGATGTATCGCAGGAGCCGGAACACTGCAGCCTCTCAATAAAGCGGCCTACTCAGTCGGAGTTGCTCAGAAAGAAGCACCGGTAGCAAATGCTGTCGACAGTCAGTATGCGGATCTTCTTCCGGCCCTTGAGCACATACAGGAAGAACTGAGCAGACAGAAAAAACAGGATATACCTGAACCTGTCAACAGAGCAAAGATCGATCTGCTTACATACAAATAAGCTTTATACCCCGAAGTATTCGGAAGTCAGGCAGTTACCTTTTGCAAGGCGGCATCATGCCGCCTTTTTTAGTGCCCTCTGTTGCTGTACTTTGCTTTCAAGTTTACCTGTCCAAAGAGCGGCTAAAATGCAATGCAAAATATTACTGCAAATTTGTCAAATATATTTGACAATATGCTATTGACGGTGTATTATGCTCATACAAGGAAAGCCGGTATCCGGAAGGAGGAACTGATATGAGTACAAGTTATGCTGCAGGTCTGGCTGTCGGAATCGCAGCCGCCTTAATAATATTCGGTATATGCTGGAAGCTGAGTAAAAAGACCATGAAGGGCCAGTTCGATGAGCGTCAGGAACTCGTCAGAGGAAGAGGATACAAATATGCCTGCTTCACCTTGCTCGGGCTTATTACCGCTGATCTGCTTGCAGAAAGCTTCGGCGTCTTTGAAACTCTGCCGGTCACACGCGATCTTGCGCTGTTCGCCATCATACTTGCAGGAGTCATGGTTTACGCGCTTTACTGCATAAAGAATGACTCTTACTTCGGCGTCGGCACCGACACGAGAACATACCGTGCCGTAATGTGGGTCGTAATAGTGAGCAATGCGATATCCGGTTTCAGCAATCTGAGAGACGGTGCAATGGTTGACGGGAAGCTCGCTTTCGGTCCGTGTGCATCATTGCTTTTCTGCCTGGCTTTCGTGATCATCATGATAGCTCTGTATATTAAGAAGGCAAAACTGGCTGCCGAGGAAGCGGCGGAAGACGATATGTGATATTATCTGAGGCAGGGTAAAAGGAGCATTTTAATGAAAAATCTTAAAATGAAATCAGCGCGTGTTGCCAAAGATCTGTCACAGCAGCAGCTGGCCGACCTCATCGGGGTCTCCCGGCAGACGATAAGCGCGATAGAAAAGGGCGACTACAATCCCACGATCAACCTGTGCATAGCGATATGCCGCGAGCTGGGCAAGACTCTTGATGAGCTGTTCTGGGAGGAGTAATACGGAGAACAGATGGTAGATATAGATCGCTTCTATGAATTATTGAAGGAAGTATGTGAGGAGCTCCCGGAGGATTTCTTCCGTGAGCTTCATCATGGTGTGCACCTTTCCGAGGAGTGCAAGTATTCGCCATATGACGTTGACGGCAGCATGATGATCATGGGCGAATACCACAGAGGAAACCAGGGAAACAAGATCGCGATATATTACGGTTCCTTTGAGAAAAGCTTCGGATGGATGTCAGAAGAGCAGCTTAAGGAAAAACTGAGAGAGGTAGTGCGTCATGAATTCAGGCATCATCTTGAGAATTTAGGGGGTGTTCACGGGGTGGATTCGCTTGAGCATGAGGACCGCGTGGAAATAAAAAGGATGGTTGACGCCAGGAAAGAAAGAGAAACCGGACAGTAGCAGTTAACAATTTGCACTTAAAGAATCCAATCGTGTTAAAATGTTAACAAGAATTGAAGAAAGACACGCCCTTGTGATAGCTTTAACAACGGTTTTTGCCGTTCTATACAGTTCCGCAGACTATTTTCGGACGGTAAAGCTAAAGGGGGACAGAGAACTTGGTGCTGTGAGCACCTGTGTTCTCTTTTATTTTGCCCTGACGCACGTTAACGTAAGAGCAAGGAGAAATAATGGAAACTTTAATCAGTATCAACTCAGCAGTAAACAACTTTGTCTGGGGAGTTCCGGCCATGGTATGTATTCTTGGAATCGGACTCTACCTCAGCATCCGCACCGGATTCATCCAGCTCAGGAAATTCGGACTCGCAATGAGAGAAACTTTCGGAAAGATCTTCAACAAGACTGAGACGAAGGAAGGAGCGATCACACCGTTCCAGGCCCTCTGTACAGCGCTCGCTGCTACAGTCGGAACCGGAAACATCGCGGGAGTAGCAGGCGCGCTCGCTATCGGCGGCCCGGGAGCTATCTTCTGGATGTGGATCTCGGCATTCCTGGGAATGTGCACTAAGTTCTCGGAAGTAACACTCGCTGTTCACTTCAGAGAGATCGACGATACAGGCACTTATGTCGGCGGCCCGATGTACTACATCAAGAACGGCCTCGGCAAAAACTGGAAGTGGCTCGGAACACTCTTCTCGATCTTCGGCGTACTCGCTGTATTCGGAACAGGAAACGCTACACAGGTAAACACGATCACAACATCGATCGACACAGCCCTGACTTCGTTCAACGTTCTCGGAGACTCGGGAATCAAGACACTCAACCTTATCATCGGTATCATCCTGGCAGTTCTCATCGCATTCATCCTCATCGGAGGAGTTCAGAGAATCGGAGCTGTTACTGAAAAGCTGGTTCCGTTCATGGCAGTATTCTATATTCTGCTTGGTCTCGGCGTAATCGTATTCAACTATAAGCAGGTTCCTGGCGCGTTCGCTTCGATCTTCGAGGGAGCATTCAGCCCTGCAGGTGTTACAGGCGGTGTTGTAGGAAGCATGTTCCTCAGTGTTCAGAAGGGTATCGCAAGAGGTATCTTCTCGAACGAGGCCGGCCTCGGTACAGGATCGATGGCTCATGCCAGCGCTGACGTAAATCACCCTGTAAGACAGGGATTCTTCGGAATCTTCGAGGTATTCGTAGACACTATCGTTATCTGCACGATGACAGCTCTGATCATCCTCTGCGGACAGGCTTCCGTAGTTTACGGCCAGCCTGCAGGTGCAGAGCTCACTATCCAGGGCTTCACAAACACATACGGAAGCTGGGTATCGATCTTCACAGCTATCGCAATGTGCTGCTTCGCGTTCTCGACTATCCTCGGATGGGGACTCTACGGCACACGCTGCTCAGAGTTCCTTTTCGGCAGCAAGGCAGCAAAGCCTTTCCTGGTTCTCTATGCGCTGGTAGCAATCCTCGGCGCTACTGTAGATCTGGGAGTTATCTGGGATGTTGCTGAGACATTCAACGGACTCATGGCTATACCTAACCTGATCGGCGTATTCCTGCTTTCGGGAACTGTTATCAAGCTGATAAAGAACTACTTCAGCGGTGAAGAGTACATCCCATATCACGAGCAGGCAAAAATGCTCAAGGATAAATAAAAAGAGTATGTTTTTAAGAGCGGATAAATGAGTTATCCGCTCTTTTTTAGACGCTGTATATGTTAAAATAGGAGCATGCTGCAGAACTTTATTATTTGTGTAAATGCCGTAATTCCATCGGCTATATATCTTGCCATCGGTATCATCCTGAAAGTGGCGCACGTTGTGAACGATGAAGATGTCAGAAAGTTCACCCATGTGGTTTTCGTAACACTGTATCCGTTCATAATGTTCGACAACCTGTATGGCAAAGACATAGCCGGCAATATGGACCTCAGACTCGGTCTGTACGCGGTAGGCTTTACTCTTTTGCAGCTTCTCGTATCATGGATCTTCGTATGCAATATCGAAAAAGATAACTACGAAAGAGGCCCGATGATACAGGCTCTGTACCGCAGCAATTATGTGCTCATGGGATTCCCGATCGCGGTCAACCTGTTCGGAAAGGGCAACATCACCGCCGTAGCCATTATAATGATGCTGGTGGTGCCATTCTATAACATCAGTGCCGTGATCATTTTCGAGACCTTCAGAGGCGGCAAAATCAACATAGGGCATATGCTCAGGCGCATACTGACAAACCCTATTGTCGATGGAGGCATAGCCGCACTGATAGTCATGATGCTCGGCATAAATCTTCCATCCGCTGTGATCACAACCGTAAGCGCGCTTTCAGACGCGACAGCTCCTATAGCGATGATATTGCTCGGAGCGGCTCTCAACCTTAACGGCTTCAGCAGCGACAGATGGCGTATAGCCGTCTGTACGATCGGAAAGCTTGTGGTGTTCCCTGCGATAGGTATCGCGGGGGCTGTATACCTGGGCCTGAGAGACACGCAGCTCATTGCCGTGACTCTGATGGTAAGCGCTCCTGTGGCACTCGCATCGTACGCGATGGCGAGTTCGATGGGCGGAAACGGCAAACTTGCAGGAGAGCTCGTAGTGGTGACTACCATCGCTTCGTGCTTCACAATACCGGTATTCCTTTTTATTCTTAAGACGAACGGATTATTCTGATATGAACGAAAGACTTAAAATCAAAAAGCAGCTTCTCGAGAACGAAAAAATCAGCTACGCATCAGACACAATCGTGCTGCCTGAGGGAGGCATCGACTGCAGCGAGGGCTGCAATCCTTACGGATTCCCGCCTGAATGCGCTGAGACCGTAAAAAACTTCGACGTCAGCAGACTCGGACCGTATCCTCACAGCCAGGCTCTTTATGATGCCATCCGTGAGTACTGGAAGGACCAGTGCTTTGTGGAGCGCGAAAACATCCTGATCACAGACGGAAGCATAAACGCCCTCTACGTGATCAACAACATGTTCGATACGCATGATTCGGTAGTGCTCGGCATCTCGCCCCAGTTCACCGACTACTACATGCACGCCGAGATGATCGGGATCGACTATGCTCCTTATCAGCTCAAGAAGGAGCATAACTACAAGTTCGACAGATATGAGTTCATGGAGATGCACTATATCGCCGACATCTATGCCGGAGCTTCGCGCACGAGCAAGACCTACAACTTCATCTATGTCGACAATCCTAACAACCCTACGGGTCAGTGCATCGATATCGAAGACATCGAAAAGATCATCAAGGGAGCACTCAAGAAGGATATTACAGTCATCATCGACGAGGCTTACGGAGACTTCATGCCGAAAGAGAATTCGGCAGTTCAGCTCTGTGAAAAGTACCCTAACCTCGTAGTAGTGCGCACCGTGTCGAAGGGATTCGGCCTGGCAGGTATCAGAGCAGGCTACATAATCGCCTGCAAGGAGCTCATCCACTGCATGAACAAGATGGTCAATCCTTATATGGTAGGCGAGCTTTCCAGAGAGGTAGCGGCAGAGGCTCTTAAGCACGACGATTTTATCGAGAAGTGCAAAGCTGACTTCGCAGAGATGAAAGCGGAGATCAGAGAAACGCTCAATCCGAGCATCATCAAAAAGAGAAAGAAGGGCGATGAGGAGATCATAATAAAGACTCCGGGGCCGGCATCGGGACGCCTCCATCTTGCGGAGACGCTTGATACCAACTCGCTCATGCTGCTCTATCACGACGACAAGAACATCAATCTCAAGGAAGAATTTTTCAGGAGAGGCGTGCTGGTCATCGACGGATACGATTTCAAGGGGCTCGACGCGACGGCGGCCCGCGTAAGGCTGCCTAAGAAGGAGGAGTTCCCGAAACTCCTCAAGGCGATCGACGAGATCAACAAACTGTAGAAAGATATAAAAAGTAAGAGGGACGACAATTGAGCACGGAATTGCTTATCACAAGCGCGCTGCTCGGAGCCGGGCTCGCGATGGATGCTTTTAGTGTGTCTGTCGCCAACGGACTTGCCGACAGGGGTATGAGGACAGCCAGGATGCTCGCCATAGCGGGCACTTTTGCGGGCTTTCAGTTTGCGATGCCTATGATAGGATGGGTGGTCGTAAAAAAGGCAGCCGAGGCTTTTGAGTGGTTCAGTCCGCTCATACCGTGGATAGCGCTCGTCCTTCTGCTGATCATAGGCGGCGGCCTTCTTAAGGACGGCATCGAAGAGATGCGCGCAGGCAGGTCAGAAGAGCCTGCAGCTGATGAAGCGGGAGGAGCTGAGAAACTCTCATTTGCGGCCCTGATGATGCAGGGCGTCGCAACTTCGATAGACGCTCTGTCGGTGGGATTCACGACTGCGGCATATAACAGGATGCAGGCGCTGGCATCATCCGCAATAATCGGAGTGGTAACGCTGGTCATCTGTATCGCGGGTCTGAAGATAGGCAGAAAACTCGGAGAACTTCTTTCGGGAAGGGCTTCGATACTGGGAGGTCTGATTCTTATAGGCATCGGCCTCGAAATATGGATTAAAGGAGTGTTCTTCTGATTTTCTACAAGTATCATTCTCATAAACATCACGATTTCACCATATTCAAGGGCTAATATAAGGGTGAACAGAGAGAAACTCTGAAAGAAACCTCCATATAACATTTTCCATATAATACCTAAAGACAAAAAACGGAAGCGGTGGAACCAGCCACCGCTTTTGTTTTGCCCTGATTTGTACTGCTTTGGACTCAAGGAAATACACGCGCTTCGTTGACTTTAGCGATTTAGCGTGGTAAAGTGACAAAGCACAAGGAAAACAGGGATAACGGGAGATAAAAATGCAATATGATCAGAGTGTGCTGACACGCACAGAACAGAGGATATTCGCTCTCAGAACTCTATACAGCAGAGCCGGATACCGCTCATACAGAATGAGGAAATTTGAGGATTACGACCTGTACAGCAAGAACAAGGATTTCCTGCTGTCAGACAGGGTCATAACCTTTACGGATACGAATGGCAGGCTCAAGGCGCTCAAACCCGATGTGACACTTTCGATAGTAAAGAACATTGAGGACACGCCTTCAGAGCTTACCAGGCTTTTTTACGATGAGAATGTTTACAGAGTCTCGGGAAGCACCGGCACATTCCGCGAGATCATGCAGATGGGGCTTGAGTGCATAGGCGATGCGGGCAACCGTGCGGCCGCCGAGGTGATAGACCTGGCTGAGCAGAGCCTCGGACTCATGGCTGAGGACAACGATTACATACTGAGGATCTCCGACGTCGACATACTCACGCTGCTGATAGACGGAATGACAGATTCCGGCAGGGTAAGGAGCGAGATCCTCAAACTCACCGCAGCCAAGAACACTCACGGCATCGGGCGCCTCTGCGCGGATAACGAAATTCCGGCTGAAAAGTGCGAAACGCTGGTAAAACTGCTCGGCCTTTACGGAACTCCTCCTGATGTGATGCCTGAACTGACAGATATCTGCAGGGGCACCGAGGCCGAAGCCGAGGTGGATGAGCTTGCAGACGTGCTGAAAGATCTGTATCCGCAGGGAGATGCAGCGGAACGCAAGATCGTAATGGACTTCTCGATAGTAGGCGATACAAACTACTACAACGGCATGGCTTTTGAGGGCTATATAGAAGGCATACCTGAATGCGTGCTCATCGGCGGCAGATACGATAAGCTCATGAAGAGGATGAAAAAGAAATCGAGGGCGATAGGCTTCGCGATATATATGGACACTCTGGGCATGCTCGGCAGAACGGCAGGCGACAGAGCGATAGAAGAATTCTTTGACAGACAGCAGTAAACAAGGGGACAGATAATTGGGCACTATGATAAATGTGGCTCTTCCGAAAGGAAGGCTGGGCGAAAAGGTATATAAGATGTTTGAGGCTGCGGGCTACGGGTGCGAGGGCATATTCGAGGGCCGCAAGCTTGTATTTGAGAATAAAGAAGCCGGCATCAGGTACTTCTGGGTAAAGCCGTCAGACGTTCCTATCTATGTGGAGCGCGGCGCGGCTGACGTGGGAGCCTGCGGCAGAGACATACTGCTTGAGTACGAGCCCGATGTGTACGAGCTTAAAGACCTCGGTACTGGATTCTGCCGCATGGTGGTGGCCGCGCCGAAGGGCTTCAGGGACGAATCCGAGTATCCGCTCAGGGTAGCGACCAAATTTGTAAACATCGCTCAGGATTATTACTCGTCAAAAGGCCGTGATATAGATATAATCAAGCTCAACGGGTCTATCGAGATAGCGCCTATACTGGGACTGTCCGACGTGATAGTCGATCTGGTAGAGACCGGAAACACACTGAAAGAGAATGATCTGGAGGTTTATGAGGAGATAATGGACATAAGCACCAGGCTCATAACCAACAAGTCGGGATACAATTTCAAAAGCACCGCGATCAACAGACTGATCGAAAGGCTGTAAGGGGTATGGAATGATAAAGATTCTGAATTTTGAAGAACTGACGGCAGATGAGGTGTTCGCAAGAAACGAGCCGACTGCCGATGTATCGGACATAGTTGCCGCGATCATACAGGATGTAAGGGACAACGGAGATGAAGCTGTCATCCGCTATGCCGTGAAGTTCGACGGAGTTGATCCGGAGGGCTTTGCGATAGAGCTGAGCGCGGAAGAAAAAGCTGAAGCTCTTCGCAGCCTGGATGAGAGCGACCCGGGGCTGAGCGATGTTATGAGAGATTCGGCAGCCAATATTGCGGAGTTCTGCAGCATGCAGCTTCGCGAGGGCTTTGAGATCAGCGACAGAGCCGGCAGGCTGACCGGGCAGAAAATAGTCCCTCTCGAACGCGCAGGACTGTATGTACCGGGCGGCACGGCGGCTTACCCGTCGACCGTGCTGATGGATTCGATCCCGGCTCTTACGGCGGGCTGCAGCGAGATAATCATGACCACTCCTCCGAACGCGGACGGAAGCATCGAGTCGGCTGTCGTGGCGGCTGCTGTAATAGCTCAGGAGACCGTGCCGGGGGCAGGCAGCGTGCGAATCTTCAGAACCGGCGGAGCGCAGGCTGTAGCGGCAATGGCATACGGAACGGAGTCCATACCGGCTGTCGATAAGATAGTGGGCCCGGGAAACGCATTTGTAGCTGAGGCGAAGAGACAGGTATTCGGCAAGGTGGCGATCGATATGATCGCCGGGCCGAGCGAGATACTCGTTGTCTCTGACGGAAAGAGCGACCCTGATGTCGTTGCGGCAGACATGCTTTCGCAGGCCGAGCACGATAAAAACGCGAGCGCGGTGCTCGTCACCGATTCGGCCGATCTGGCGGCGGCAGTTGCGGAATCGATAGAGAAGCAGCTCTGCAGCCTCGAGCGCGAAGAGATAGCCAGAGCTTCGATCGAAAACAACGGTAAGATCATAATCGCTAAAGACATTGAACAGGCTCTTGAGATATCCGATGAGATAGCTCCTGAGCACCTCGAGCTCTGCGTGGACGATCCGTTCGAAATGCTGGGCAGGGTGAAGAATGCGGGCTCGGTATTCCTCGGCCGCAGCTGCCCTGAGGCTCTCGGCGATTACTACGCCGGCCCTAACCACACGCTTCCGACGGGAGGCACGGCGAGGTTCTCGAGCGCACTGTCGGTAGACGACTTTGTAAAGAAAATACAGTTCATACACTATACGGATGAAGCCCTGGCCGAGGTGGCAGGCGGAATAGCAGCCTTCGCCCGCAAGGAGGGGCTTACGGGACACGCGAGGAGCGTGCTTATCCGTTCCGAAAAATAGATATAGAGGGGTAGCGGTACTATGAGTAAATATCTGAGCAGCAAATACGCTGCACTTGAACCATACACACCGGGCGAGCAGCCTAAGACGCAGGTGCTGACAAAACTCAATACGAATGAGTCGCCGTTTCCGCCAATGCCTGAAGTGATCGAGGCGGTGCGTGCGGAAGCAGAGCGTCTGCAGCTCTATCCTGACCCGGACAGCACCATGCTTCGCGAGGCTGTCGCTGAGACACTCGGTGTCGATCCCGACATGGTGATCTGCAACAACGGATCAGACGAGACGCTGTATTTCGCATTCCTGGCATACTGCGACGCGGAAACTCCGGCGGTCTTTCCGAAGCTCTCGTACGGGTTCTATCCGGTGTTCGCGGATATAACAGGGATCAGCTTCAGAGACATACCTCTGAAGAGCGATTTCAGCATCGACCCCGAGGACTACTACGACGCGAAGGGCACGGTATTCATCGCGAATCCGAATGCTCCTACCGGAATCCCGCTGAGCCTCAGCCAGATAGAGGGTATCGTTCAGCACAATCCTGACAACGTCGTCGTGATAGATGAGGCGTATGTGGATTTCGGGACCGAGTCAGCGGTCCCGCTTACGAAAAAATACGACAATCTGCTGGTCATCCAGACGTTCTCGAAGTCGAGATCGATGGCCGGCATGAGGCTCGGATACGGAATAGCGGATCCGAAGATAATCGCCGATCTGAACGCACTGAGGTATTCTACCAACCCGTATAATATCGACAGACTGGCCATAGCGGCGGGCACCGCGTCTCTCAGAAACGATGAGGTGAACAGAGAGCACTGCCGCACTGTGATGGAGAACAGGCAGTACACGGTGGATCAGCTGAAGGAGCTCGGCTTCGAAATGACTGATTCGACAGCGAATTTCATATTCGTAAGGCACCCAGGCATAGGAGGAGACGTGCTGTTCCGCAAACTGAGGGAAAGAGGCGTCATAATCAGGCACTGGGACAAACCTGAAATCAACGACTACAACAGGATCACTATAGGCTCGAAGGAGCAGATGGACATTCTGCTCAGAGAGGTGAGAGACATTCTTAAGGAGGCAGGCTTATGAGAACTTCCGAGATAAGCAGAACAACTGCAGAGACAGATATCAAACTTACGCTCGATCTCGACGGTCGCGGCAGATCCGACATCGATACCGGAGTAGGCTTTCTTGATCACATGCTTACACTCCTCGCTAAGCACGCGAGATTCGACCTGTATGTCGTTGCAAAGGGCGATAATTACGTAGACGATCATCACACCGTTGAGGACGTCGGCATCGCGCTGGGGCAGGCCTTCGCGGAGGCTGTCGGCGACAAGAAGGGTATCTGCCGCTATGGAGACTGCATCCTGCCGATGGATGAAGCTCTCATAATGTGTGCAGTCGATATATCGGGCAGGGACTATCTCGGATATGCCCTCGAGATACCGGCTGAAAAGGTCGGCACCTTCGATACCGAGCTTGTAGAGGAGTTCTGGCTGGGATTCACCAGAAACGCGCGTGTGAGCCTGCACATCAGACAGCTCGCGGGCAGGAACTCGCACCACATCATAGAAGGAGCATTCAAGGCAGCAGGAAGGACGCTCAGACAGGCGGTCTCGATCGAGAGCGCTTACGCCGATGAGGTACCTTCAACGAAGGGACTGCTGTAGGAGGATTGAAATGATCGCGATCATTGATTACGGAGTAGGAAATCTCTTTTCGCTGAAAAGCTCGCTTAAAGAGATAGGAGCAGAGGCTGTGGTCACTGCTGACGAAAAGCTGATAGCCGAAGCAGACAGAATAATTCTTCCGGGCGTCGGAGCCTTTGAGGATGCCGCGCGCAAGCTGAGAGAGTCGGGCATGGCAGATGTAGTAAAGAGAGAGGCAGCAGCGGGCAAGCCTGTCATGGGGATATGCCTCGGCATGCAGCTGCTCTTTGACGTGGGCTATGAGTACGGAGTGCACGAAGGCCTCGGGCTCATACACGGAGCCGTAAAGCCGATTGCGGATGTTATACCTGACAATTACAAGATACCTCACATCGGATGGAACCTGCTGAAGTTCAGGGGCGATTCTCCGCTGTTCAAATACATCAAAGAGGGTGACCACGTTTACTTCGTTCACTCGTATTACGCGGCAGACTGCGATGAGTCTGTCATCGCGACTACGGAGTACGGTGCTGATCTGACCGCCGCTGTCGCGTCAGGCAATGTGTACGGATGCCAGTTCCACCCTGAAAAGAGCGGCGATGTGGGACTGAAGATACTTAAAGCTTTTACGGAGATATAAGATGATAATCTATCCTGCAATAGATCTGGTCGGCGGCAGGGCTGTGAGGCTCTTTAAAGGTGACTACGCACAGATGACCGTGTACAGCGAGCATCCCGAAGAAGTTGCAAAAGATTTCGCAAATGCCGGAGCGGCTCACATACATGTGGTCGACCTCGAAGGAGCCAGAGACGGCGGCACGCCCAATCTGGAAACAGTACTGAAGATAAAGAAGGCTGCGGACGAAGCGGCGCAGGCTCATGGAGAGGCAGCTGCTTCCGTTGAGATAGGCGGAGGCATCAGAGACGACGGGACGGTAGATAAGTACCTTTCCGCCGGGATCGACAGAGTCATACTGGGTACTGCCGCGGTAAACGATCCGGCTTTTCTGAAGCGCTGCGTTGAGCGCTACGGTGAAAAGATTGCCGTCGGCATAGACGTCAGAGACGGAGCCGTGGCGGTAAAGGGCTGGACCGAGCTTTCGCAGTATAAACTTGGGGAGTTTGCCCGCATGATGCAGGATGCCGGAGTGCAAACCATTATCTGCACGGATATTTCAAGAGACGGAGCCATGCGCGGCACGAACCGCGAACTGTACAAAGAGCTCTCTGAGTCTCTGAATATCGATATAGTCGCGTCCGGAGGAGTCTCATCGATAGATGATGTAGAAGCCCTTGCAGCGCTCGGGATACACGGCGCGATAATCGGCAAGGCATACTATACAGGGGCCATCGACCTCGCTGAGGCGGTGGAAAAAGGAGCTGCGAGATGATAACAAAAAGAATAATCCCATGTCTCGACGTTAAGGACGGCAGAGTCGTAAAAGGTGTGAATTTCGAAAACCTCGGCGACGTCGCTTCGCCGGTAGACATGGCAAAGCTATACACAAAAGCAGGCGCTGACGAGCTGGTATTTTACGACATTACAGCCAGTGCTGAAGGGCGCCGCATATTCACCGAGATACTTACCGAGACGGCATCAAACGTGTTCATACCGCTGACGGTCGGCGGAGGCATCAGCAGCATAGCTGATTTCGACCGCGTGCTCAAGTGCGGCGCAGACAAGGTGAGCGTCAATTCGGGAGCTATAAAGAACCCGGGAATAATCACTGAGGCTGCAAAGCTTTACGGCGACCAGTGCGTCGTGCTCTCGTGCGATATAAAGCGCGTAGGCGGCGAGTTCAGGGTCTTTGCCAGAGGCGGCAGAGACGATACAGGCATGGAAGCCATTGAGTGGATAAAGCGCTGCGTAGGCATGGGCGCCGGAGAGGTCGTAGTCAATTCGATAGACACCGACGGCGTGAAGAACGGCTTTGATATAGAGATGCTCGACGCGGTCTGCAAGGCTGTGTCGGTGCCTGTGATAGCCAGCGGAGGAGCGGGAAGTATACAGGACTTCATCGATCTGTTCCGCGCGATCCCGGATATAGACGCGGGGCTTGCAGCATCGATATTCCACTTCGGAGAGGTCTCCATAAGCGACCTCAAGGACCGCATGGCAGAAGAGGGTATTCCGGTAAGGAGATAGACAATGACAGATATCAGCGAACTTAAATTTGACGAAAAAGGACTGATCCCGGCCATAGTCGTGGATTCGGTATCAAAGAGGGTGCTTACCCTTGCATATATGAACGAGGAGAGCCTCCGCATCTCGATGGAGAAGGAGCTCACCTGCTTCTTCAGCCGCTCCAGACAGGAGCTGTGGCTCAAAGGTGAGACGAGCGGCAATTACCAACACATCGTGAGCATCACGGCGGACTGTGACAGGGACGCGCTTGTGGTGATGGTTGAGCCTGAGGGCCCTGCCTGCCACCTCGGCACTGAATCGTGCTTCGAGTATCCATTATGGGAAAGCGAGAGCCTGAAGGAGTTCTCGTACGAAGGCCTGATGGAGCTGATCGCGGGGCGCAGAGATGAGCCTAAAGAGGGGTCGTATACCACCTACCTTTTCGAGAAAGGACTCGATAAGATCCTTAAGAAGGTCGGCGAGGAGACTACTGAGGTCATCGTCGCTGCGAAGTCCGCGGAGCAGAGCGGCGACAACGCAGAGACCGTTTATGAGATAGCCGATCTTGCGTATCACGTGATGGTGCTGATGACACAGGCCGGCATCTCACTCGAAGACATCCACAGAGAGCTGGCATCGCGCCATGTAATAGACAAAAAAGTAAAACAGGAGAAGATGGTCTGATGCAGAAATTCGACCTTCACATGCACACAACATACTGCGACGGAAAGGACTCAGCAGAGGCCATGGTGATCTCGGCGATAGAAAACGGCCTGTCCTGCGTCGGCATATCGGGGCATTCATACACTCCTCATGACAGCACTTACTGCATGAGCAGAGAAGTGACGCTCAGATATATAGATGAGATAAACATGCTTAAGAAGAAGTACGCCGGGCAGATAAGGCTGCTTCTGGGTATCGAGCTCGACCGCTATGCGGATACTGATACAACTCCGTATGACTACATCATAGGCTCGGCGCACTACATGTTTACCGAAGAAGGAGAGCGCAGGCGGATTGCCGACCCGGATTCGCTCGAGCAGTTCCGCGACTGGGGAGCTGTGGATGACAGTGCCGAAGACCTCGTGCGCTTCGCCGCGAGGGACTGCAGCGAAGAAGAGGCCGGCCCTGATGTGCGAAGAGAGAAGCTGCTCGATGCTGCTGAAATATATTTCAATACAGTCGGCGGCATAATCGAGGCTACAGACTGCGACATCGTAGGGCACTTCGATCTGATCACGAAGTTTACGGAAGGCTGGGGCTTCGGCCCGGCAGGTAATGTGATCAGGCGGTGCGGATGCGGAGCAGATGAGTTTATAAGCCCTCTTATAGATACATCTGACGAAAGGTATATCGCGGCCTGGAAGCAGGCCATCGACCGCATATCCGATGCCTGTGCCGCAAGGTACGCGAATGGTTACCGGAACAGGCTCGAGACTCTCGGGCTTCTTGAGGCCGGCGACAAGCCGGTGTTTGAGATAAATACCGGGGCGATATCCAAGGGCTACAGAACAGTGCCATACCCGTCGGCAGAGCAGATCGCCTATATCAGGAGCAAGGGCGGTGTGCTCATACTGGATTCAGACAGCCACGCCGCGGGAACGATATGCTACGGCTTTGAGGAGTTCTCGGAGCTTCTGTAAAATCAAACATAAAAAGATCGCTGCAGCAGTGCAGCGATCTTTTTGATTGTCATTTAAGCAGTTTACTCTGTTCGCAGAGCGACTACAGGGTCTTTGCGTGCAGCCATTCCCGAAGGGATGAGGCCGGCGATAAATGTGAGTATCACGCTGATAGCCACCAGAGCTGCTCCTCCGGCTGCAGGCAGTATTGCCTTGAGCGCGGCGATGTTCGTAAGTCCTATAAGGATCTTATTTATCGGTATGAGCAGCAGCAGGCTGGCTCCTATGCCGATAAGGCCGGCGCAGAGTCCGATGATAATGGTCTCTGCGTTGAATATCCTCGCGATGTCTCTCTTTGAAGCACCGATCGCGCGGAGGATACCGATCTCCTTCGTTCTTTCAAGAACGGATATGTAGGTGATAACGCCTATCATGATCGACGATACTATCAGGGAGATAGCCACGAAGGCTATGAGCACGTAGCTTACTGCATTGGTGATCGACTTGACGGATTTGATCATCACGCCTGTCACGTCGGTGTAGCTGATGACCATGTCGTCGTCGCCGTTATCGAGCATCTCCTGGTTGTAGTCGTCGATGAACTTAAGAAAGTTCTCCTTCGACTCGAAGTCCTTCAGGAAGAACGACATCGTATACGGCTTGTCCATGTCCGCATATCCGAGCTTTACCAGATTAGTGTCATAGCTTGTTTCGGCTCCGCCCGATATGTAGGCTGTTATGAGACGGGTGATCTCATCTTCGCTCATCTTCATGGTGAATGCAGAAGCGATGCCTGCCGGATCGACGTTGAACTGCTTGCCGACGGCTTCGGCTGCCTTGCCGAGAGCCGGGCCTACGACCTTGGCGTTCTGCAGCATCTCGATGCCTTCGCCGTACTGATTGATGCCTTTCTGCACTTCGCTGTTGCCTGTGTACGGAGGTATCGTCTCATTGAGTGCGCTTTTCAGCATTTCCGCAGGGTCGACTGCAGCCTTGGCCATGTCTTCGTCGATGCGGGCGTTGGCCTGCTTAGCTGCATCGAAGATCTGCTTTGCGATCGCATTCGCCTGGTCTTCGGTAATCGCGCCGCCCGATCTTTCGACCAGTCCCGCTGCAAAAGCTGCCTGGTTTTCATCTGAAGTATCCTGCAGTATGGCCAGGATGTCCGCTTCCGAAACGCCTGCGCTTTCAGGAAGGTTTTTTGCGAGTTCTGCTGCAGCCTGTTTCTGGGCCTGTGCTTTTGCGTAAGCCGCAGCCTCAGGGCTCGATGCGGCAGCGATCCCTTCCATGACTTTCGGACCGGCTGCTTCGAGGACTTTGCTGTAACCGTTCAGCAGAGGGTTCACTATCTGGCTGTGCTTGCCGGAGTCCTGGTTTTCGGCGAGCGACCTGTTTACAAGTGTGCTGTCGAATTTGAATTTCTCCGGAGACTTCTTATACTGATCGACTATGTAATTGACCATGCCCTTGCAGCCCTTGTTGAGAGCGGCATTTACGTCCTCTTCGATCTTCTCGGCAGAGTCGTTTGAGGCGAGGTCCCTGATCTCTTTCTTGGCGATATTCTCGATATCTTTCTTTATCGCGTTAGGGTCGATGTCACCGCCGAGTGCGCTTTTCAGCTTGTTCTCGTCGATGCTGATCATGTCTTCAAATCCCAGACCCTCGCTGTTCTTGTTGCGGATGTCTTCAAAGCTCTTGCCGCTGAATACATCTGTGTTCTTGTTTTCGCGCTGGATCTTCACGATGTCTGAATCCGCGGCGTATTCGATCATGTGCTGCGTAAGCGCAGGCAGATAGCCGACTCCTGAGCTCATGGCGTTGGCGCCCGAAGCTTCCTTTGCGCACACGATACCGCTGATGTGCAGCTTTTCAGAACGCTTGATGAGATCCTCCATGTAGTCCTCATCTTCGCTCATGTCCTCCCATACATCGTATGAGGAATTGCGCTTATATGTGTCGCAGGCGTGGACGAGGGCGAACTCCATGCCGATGAAATCGTCATAAGTCCACTCGAGGCGGTCGTTGGTGTTCTTGACCCTTTTGCCGTCCATGACGTCGTTGATCATGTCCTTGAGCTCCTGCGGATCGCGGAGACCCAGGGTGTAGACGACATAGTCGTTGAGCTGATCCTCGCTGTCGAGCACGAGCAGGAGTTCGTTGTACTCGTCAGGCCATTCGCCTGCAAGCACCTTGTACTGCGACTTGAGGAGCTCTTCGTTGTCCATCATCTGGAAGAACACGTCTGTGTTCATCATTGAGAAGCTGCTCTGCTGCAGGCCGCTCATGTATGACTGCATGATGGAGCCCGGGCTTACCCTGAGAGGGCCGTACTTCATGTTTGTCGAATAGATATTTACCGACAGGCCGTACGAGTATTCGTAGGCATTGAACCAGTCGCCTATCGTGCCCATGCTCGAATCGATGCGCTTCTTGAACGAGGCGAGGTCGTTTGAGCCGACGCTTGCCAGAAGGTCTGTCATGATCTGCTGTTCATGCAGCTTGTTGCCTGAAGCTTCGCCCTCGGTGTCTGACGCATTGGTCATGAAGGCGGTTATCATCGATGTCATGTCGGCAGTCTCAGACATAATGGTCAGAGGGTAAGACGAAAGGGTGTCTTCCTCGAGCTTGTCTATGTATGTCTGGAATCCGTGAGAGACCGAAAGGATAAGGGCTATGCCTATGATACCTATGCTGCCCGCGAATGCGGTGAGCAGGGTACGGGCCTTTTTGGTCATGAGGTTGTTGAGCGAGAGGTGAAGGGCTGTCACCATCGACATCGAGCGGTTGAGCCTGCGGCTCGCGCGGCCGCTCTTCTTTGCCTTCAAAGAAGGAGCCGCATCAGTGCCTTCGGCGGCTCCAGCAGCTCCCGCTGCCCCAGGCACGTACGGGTTGCTGTCGCTTATGACCCGGCCGTCCGACAGCCTTACTATCCTTGTGGAATACGCCTCCGCGAGCTCCGGATTGTGAGTGACCATGATGACCAGTTTCCTCGCGGAAATATCCTTGAGGATCTTCATTACCTGGGTACTCGTCTCCGTGTCGAGCGCGCCTGTAGGCTCGTCAGCCAGAATGATATCAGGGTCATTGATCAGGGCGCGCGCTATCGCGACACGCTGCACCTGGCCACCCGACATCTCTGCCGGGCGCTTGTTTACCTGATCACCCAGACCGACCTGCTCGAGAGCCTTGACCGCCCGGCTCCGCCGCTCCGCGGGAGACACTCCCGAAAGCGTCAGGGCGAGCTCTACATTGGACAGCACCGTCTGGTGAGAGATAAGGTTGTAGCTCTGGAACACGAAGCCTATGGTGTCGTTCCTGTAAGCGTCCCAGTCTGCATCTCTGTATTCCTTGGTGCTTATTCCGTTGATGAGCAGATCACCGGATGTATACTGGTCAAGACCGCCGAGGATATTCAGCATGGTAGTCTTGCCGCAGCCCGACGGACCGAGTATCGAAACAAACTCGTTCTCCCTGAAAGCGAGGTCGATACCGCGAAGCGCGTGAACGGTCTCGGCACCGGTTTTATATTCTTTTGTTATGCCCTTTAATTCAAGCATAAGACATACCTCTCCATCATAATTTATGTTACAATGCAAAATTCTACATCTTTTGTTGTGATGCTTCAATAAATAGCGTTTACAATACACAAGAAATTCACAAAAACCAGGCGAAATAAAGCTCCGCGGCTCGCATAAAAAGGAGAAGAGTGATAAAATATCGAGGTTCGGGACATTAGTCCAAAGCGAAAACAATCAGTAAGCAATCAGAAGAAGAAAAAAGGAAAAAAGAATAATGGAATACAAATGGTCATTAAACGATAACGGAAACATTGTTTTTCCGGTGCCTGAAAAGGTAAAGATCCCGTGGAACAAAAGCAGGGGCGACCTTCCGCTCACGCTTGAATACTTCAACGGCACCATGTACGAAAAGGTCGAAGCTACTGCTAAAAAGCAGCCTATGAACATAGCTCTCGACTTCATGGGAAAGCACATCACTTATAAATACATGATCGATCAGATCAATCTCTGCGCCAAGTCGCTCAGAGTTCTCGGTATCCGCGAGAACGACAGAGTCACCATCGCGATGCCTAACTGTCCGCAGGCCATCTACATGCTCTACGCGGTCAACCTCGTAGGCGCTGTAGCCAACATGATACACCCTCTTTCGGCTGAGAAAGAGATCGAGAACTATCTCAACATGTCGGGCTCTGTAATGGTAGTGACCCTCGACCAGTTCTATCATAAGATCGAGGCTATCCGTAAAAACACAAAGGTGCAGAACGTCATCATCGCGCGCATAAGAGACGAGCTTACCAGACCTATCAAGGTGGGTTACATGCTCACAGAGGGCCGCAAGATCCAGAAGATCCCGAGAGAGGCGCCGGTATTCCAGTGGCCTGACTTCATGGGACTCGGCAAGCACTGCGGCTACGAGTACAAGGTAAAGAGAAACCCTGAAGACCCTGCTGCCATCCTTTATTCGGGCGGCACAACAGGTACTACAAAGGGGATCGTTCTCACCAACCTCAACTTCAACGCTCTTGGCACACAGGTAATAGCTGCAAATCCTATCTTCAGACCGGGCGACAAGATGCTCGCCGCCATGCCTCTCTTCCACGGATTCGGACTCGGAGTATGCATCCACACAATGCTCGCAAGCGGCGGCAGATGCGTACTGGTACCTAGATTCACACCGAAGAGCTATGCGAAGCTGATCACAAAGTACAAATGCAACTTCATCGCCGGAGTTCCGACTCTGTTCGAGGCTCTGCTGAGACTCCCTTCAATGAAGGGCGCAGACCTCTCGTCACTCAAGGGCGTATTCTCGGGCGGCGACTCTCTCTCCGTAGAGTTAAAGAAGAAGTTCGATTCGTTCCTCTTCGATCACAACGCTAAGATACAGGTCCGCGAGGGCTACGGCACCACGGAGTGCGTAACGGCTTCGTGCCTGACACCGCTCCAGATGTCTAAAGAGGGAAGCATCGGGATCCCGTTCCCTGACACATACTACAAGATCGTTGAGCCGGGCACAGACAAAGAGGTACCTTACGGCGATGAGGGAGAGATCCTTCTGGCAGGCCCTACGGTAATGCAGGGCTACCTCGACATGCCTGAAGAGACAGCTGAGACGATCCGCGAGCACGAAGACGGCATGCGCTGGGTATACACCGGAGACCTCGGCACTATGGATGAAGAGGGCTTCGTCTACTTCAAGGGCAGAGCAAAGAGAATGATCATCTCGTCCGGATACAATATCTATCCGGCACAGCTCGAGAACATCTTTGACGCCCACGAGAAGGTGCAGATGAGCTGCGCTATCGGAGTGCCTGACAGCTACAAAATGCAGAAGGTAAAGATGTTCGTAATGCCGAAGGCCGGAGTTGAGGCGAATGATGCCCTCAAAGACGAGCTCATGGCTTACGGCAGAAAGCACATCGCGAAGTACGCGATGCCTTACGATATCGAGTTCCGCAAGGAGCTTCCGAAGACTCTCGTAGGCAAGGTCGCTTACCGCGTGCTCGAAGAAGAGGAAGAAGCTAAGCGCAAGGCTGAAGAAGCAGCTGCTGCAAGCGAACAGTAAGACAGAAAGCAAAGGATCAGCGCTATGGAAAGACAGGACAAGGGACTTGCGTGGATGCTCCAGTATGAGAATATTGCCTGGTATGAGGACGGCGTAGTAAGGATACTCGACCGCCGCATCTACCCTATCGAGGTGATCAAGGTGGAGTGCCGTACTCATCAGGAAGTCGCTGATGCTATCAGAGACATGGTGACACAGAGCGCCGGCCCTTATACGGCGGCAGCCATGGGAATGGCGCTTGCGGCCTATGAGTGCAGGGGCAGGAGCGAGGCTGAGCAGATCGAATATCTGAATGCTGCAGCTTATACCATATCGCACGCCAGGCCTACAACGACATGGCGCATGGAGCGCATCACCGCTGCCTGCCTTGCAGCTGCGAAGGAAGCTCTCGCAAGGGGAGAGTCTGACGTATCCGAAGTAATTAAGCAGTGCGCCATCGACCAGAACAACGAGAGATACGCGGGTATCGGCAAAGTCGGTAAATACCTTGCAGAACTCTTCCCGGCGCACGGAGCGGTCATGACATACTGCTTCGCTGAGACCATAGTCGGCATGATGCTCAAAGAGGCAAGGCTGCAGGGCAAAGATATCAGGCTGTTCTGCCCTGAGACGCGTCCGTATTTCCAGGGCGCGCGCCTTACGGCGAGTGCGGTGCACGACATGGGCTTTGATGTCACTATAATAACTGACGGCATGCCGGCGTTCGTAATGAAGAACGAGGGCATTGACGTATTCACGACGGCAGCCGATGTCATCTGCTGCGACGGTCACGTGGTAAATAAGGTGGGGACTTACAATACCGCGATCGCCGCGAAGTATCACGGCATCCCGTATTATGTAAGCGGCACTCCGGACCAGGGACATCCGACTGTCGATACCGTAAAGATCGAGATGAGAGACCCCGACTTCGTGCTGCAGGCCATGGGAACGCCTACAGCCAACCGCGCGGTCAGGGGCTATTATCCGGCCTTCGATATAACTCCGCCTGAACTTGTAGCTGGAGTCGTCACCGACCAGGGAGTGCTGAAGCCTGACAGACTGTCTGAATATAAGGCGGTAAAGGATCAGTTCCTCGTCTGAATTCAGATAATCCGGCTGCGGCCGGTCAAGGGTAAAAGGGGAAAGATGAAAAATAACGGGATAGAAATGAATGAAAGAATCGGCGAAATTCTCGTAGGGACTGCCCTGGCTCTCAGAGGCAGCTCCCTTTTATTTGCGAAGATCGCCATGCGCACTATGGGACCGATGCTGCTGATGGGTACGCGCTTCATTATCGCGTTCGCGATCATCGGCCTTATTTTCCGAAAGAAGCTTGCAAGCGTAACTGCAAAAGAACTAAAATACTGCGCAATCGTTGCCTTCTTTCTGTTTCTGTCCATGGCATTCGAGCTGAGAGGACTGCAGACCACATCATCAACGGTAACGGCGTTCCTTGAAGGAATGGTGGTTGTTATAGTGCCTATGCTGACCTGCCTTATGGAGAGAAAGCTGCCTGATAAGATCACGGTGATCACTTCTGTCATCGCTATAGCAGGAGTTGGCTTCCTTACACTCAAGGGCGACCATATCGGATTCACGGCCGGAGAACTTCTGGTGCTCGGAGGAGCTGTATGGTATTCGTGCTCGACCATAGCGACCGACAGGGCGGCAAAAAACTGTGACCCGATGAACATCGCGATATTTCAGTTGCTGTTCATAGGAGTGTTCGCCCTGATCGGAGCCTTCTTCTTCGAAGAGATACGCCTGCCTCAAAGCGGAACCGAATGGGGAGCGATACTCGGATTGGCGATCATCTGCAGCGGAGTAGGCTTCACACTGCAGCCTCTGGGTCAGAAATACATCAGCCCGGAGAGAGCAGGTCTGCTGACTGTGATGAACCCGCTTGCGGCATCCGCGCTTGGCATCATATTCCTCGGCGAAAGGCTGACCGCATCCATTGCCGCCGGAGCAGTACTTATTATTATCTCTATTTTTTATCCTGCATGGGTGAAGGACCGCAGGGCCCGCGCCCAGAATCGCACCAAATAGCGGCTTTTGATAATTAAATATTGTATAGAATCGTTTACCGCTCAGTGCGCTGGGTATAGTATTTACAATGTAAAAAAATCGGGGTCGAATGCCCCAAACCAAAGGAAAGGTGAAAAAATGGCAAAAGTAGACATTTTCTCCGGGTTCCTCGGAGCCGGAAAGACTACACTTATCAAGAAACTCATATCGGAAGGATATGAAACAAAGAACATCGTACTCATCGAGAACGAATTCGGCGAGATCGGAGTAGATACCGGATTCCTCAGAGAGTCGGGCGTAAAGATCAACGAGATGGTAGCAGGATGCATCTGCTGCACTTTGGTCGGAGATTTCGGCAAGGCTCTCAATGAAGTCATCGAGCAGTACGATCCTGACAGGATCCTCATCGAGCCATCAGGTGTAGGCAAGCTGTCCGACGTTATCATCGCGGTTCAGGATCTCGATAACGACAAGATCGAACTCAACGGATTCACGACAGTTGTCGACGCAAAGAGATACAAGATGTACATGGAGAACTTCGGAGAGTTCTTCTCGAATCAGGTAGAGCATGCAAGCTCGATTTTCCTTTCACATCAGCAGGGAATGTCGGCTGCCGAGCTCGACGACGTTGTTAAGGATATCAGAACCCTCAACAAGACAGCTCAGATCGTGACCACAGACTGGGATCAGCTGAGCGGAGCCAAGATGCTCGAAGTAATGGAGTCAGACAAGACCCTGAACGCAGAGCTCGACAAGCTGAGAGCTGAGGCATATGAGGAACTCGAGGCTCACGAACACGAGCACGAGTGCGATGATGACGAGTGCGGATGCGGACATCACCACCATCATCACCATCACGATGATGACGATGACGAGCACGAATGCTGCCACCATCACGAGCATCATCACCACGACGACGATGATGACGACGATGAGCATGAGCACGAACACCACCATCATCATCACCACGACGATGATGACGATGAAGATGAGCACGAACATCACCATCATCACCATCACCACCACCACGGACATGATGCCGACGAGGTGTTCGACGAAGTCGGAGCTCAGACGAGCAACAAGTACACAAAGGCTGAGATCGAAGAGATCCTCGACAGCCTCGACGAGTGCGGAGAGGTGCTCAGAGCTAAGGGCATCGTAGAGAACGCTGACGGCGGCTGGCTCGAGTTCGACTACGTTCCGGGCGAGGGTGAAGTCAGAGAGACAGAAGCTGAAGCGACCGGTATGGTGGCTGTTATCGGAACAAGACTTAACAAGGAAAAGCTTTACGAGCTCCTGAAGCTGGCGTAAACCTGCAGAGGACCGTAAAAGGCGATAAAGATAATGAGAGAAGTACCAGTATATTTATTCACCGGATTCCTCGGAGCCGGAAAGACAACATTCATAAAGGAGACGCTCGAGAACCACGAGTTCGGCGATGACGGACGTACGCTGCTCCTCATCTGCGAAAACGGTGAGGCTCAGTATGAACCGGATAAGTTCGTGGGCCCCGGAGTCAGAGTGGAGCGCATCAAATCAGAGGCCGAGCTCAACGAGGTAAACCTCGGACGCATGGAGAGGCAGGGCGGATTCGACCGCGTCGTCGTTGAGATGAATGGCATGTGGGAGAACCAGAAGCTGTTCGCGGCCATGCCGCGCGGCTGGCTGATCGCCCAGGAGATGGCTCTCTTCGATACGACCACATTCATGATGTACAACAAGAACATGCGCCAGCTCTGCTTCAACAAGATGCAGACTGCCGACATGGTCGTGTTCAACCGCTGCGTAAAGGGATTCGACAAGATGCCTTACCACAAGGAAGTAAGGATCGCGAACCGCCGCAACATGATAGTCTACGAATACGGCCCGAACGACATCGAGCCCGATGACATCATCGATCCGCTCCCATACGATATGAACGCTTCGAAGATAAAGATCGAAGACGAGTGGTACGCGGAGTGGTACAGAGATATCAACGAGAATGAAGATGACTACGACGGAAAGACGTTCGTTATAAAAGGAAGAGTCGCTCTGTCAGAGGAACTCCCTGAAGGCCAGTTCGCGTTCGGAAGACACGTGATGACCTGCTGCGAAGCGGACATACAGTTTGCCGGACTGCTGGCATATTACTCAGGAGCAGAGAAACTGAGCGTAGGGGACTGGGTGGAGATCACTGCAAAGGTGCGCTGCGAGTACACCGAAGCATATAAGGAAAAAGGACCTGTCCTCTATATAAAGAAACTCGAAAGATGCGAAGCATGCGATCCGGAGGTCGCTACATTCTGATCAAAAGAGAGGAAGGAACGATGAAAAAGCTCAACACCGGAAAAAAGGTAAAAAGAGTGATCAGCACTGCGATAGCTGCCGCTCTGATGTTTTCCCTTGTGGCGGGGCTGATGCCTGTTATCGATCCGGCTTACGCCGCGTCGGAATTCAAGTACGCCAGCCCGTTCAAAAAGACCGGATATTCTACCTATTACCATAAGGCTGCGTATTCGGGCGACCTGATCGTAAACGGAGTGGATATCTCGGACTGGCAGTCGAAGAAATGCCGTTTCGATGATGCAAAGGCAGACGGTGTCGACTTCTCGATCATGAGAGTTACCTGGAGTTCTTACGGAACCAAGAAGCTCAAACTCCACAACGACGACAAGTTCTCGGCACAGTATACAAATGCCAAGGCAAACGGAGTGATGTGCGGAGTATACGTATTCTCGCAGGCTAAAAACGCTACAGAGGGAGCAAAGGAAGCCGCATATGCCATAAAGCGTCTGAAAGAGCTCGGCATCGGACCGGAAGACCTTGCTCTGCCGGTATACATGGACTACGAGTTCGCAGGCGGCATTCTCGGAAGAATGCACGGCATCAAGAAGACTGCCGCTACAAACGCAGCGGTAGCATTCTGCAACACGATCAAAGCCGCGGGCTATACTCCGGGAATATACGCGAATACAACGTTCTTCGGTTCATACCTCGCAACATCGCAGTTCGCCCCTGATGTAGACCTCTGGTGCGCCCAGTACTACAAGCGCAATCAGTCCGGAGTCAACTACTCCAAGTGGCAGTATTCGAGCAGCGCCAAGATTGACGGCATGCTCTCATACACGGGACTGCAGGGGAAGATCGACGTCAACTTCTGGTATCTCAACAAGAATAACGCATCAAGTTCGACTGTCACGAAGATCTGCGGAAAGACGACCCTGAGTGTCGCAGATGCTAAGGCTCCTAAGTTCAAGCTCTACAACGGCAAAACGCTGCTCAAGGAAGGCACTGATTACCTGGTAGGAGGAATCAGGAACAACGCTGCCGGCAACGGATACGCGTATATCAAGGGAATCGGCAAATACGGCGGATATGCTCTTGTGCCTATAACTGTAGCAAGCAAGACAACAGGCAGTGCCGATACAAAGCTCACATGCGCCAACTATCTGACAAAGGCATCGACAGCCATGTCGACACCTCTTCCGGCCGCACCGGCGGTGAAGTACCAGAAAGGTAAGAAGTATGTGGTGCAGGAATACCTCAACGTCAGAAAAGGCCCTGGCACAAAGTATGGCAAGGTACGCAGGAGCAAGCTGTCAAAAGCCATGAAGAAGAGAGCTGTTTCGGGCAATATCTACGCTGTGCTCAAACCGGGCTCAAAGATAAAGTGCCGCGGAGTGAAGGGAAACTGGATGAAGATAAAAGGCGGCTGGATCTGCTGCAAGTCGGGAGACGACGTATACGTCAAATAGACGATAAAGAATTTAAGGGGCTGTCGCATTTGAATAAAATGTGGCAGCCTCTTAACTTGCCCGCCTAACGGCGGGCCCTTTTTGCGAAAGCAGCTGAAAGCCTTGAAAAAGCT
>CADBKM010000001.1 GCA_902795265.1 uncultured Eubacteriales bacterium | reverse complement strand
CCTCCATATCCAGTCCAAGCTCATATGTCGACGATGCATTGTACAGTGCCGTCATGATATATCCTCTGGTATTCACAATGTTTCTCGGTGCCGATCTCAGGCTGTCTATTATTTCCTTCACCACATAGCTGTTTATCTTTCTGAATCTCTCTCGTATGATCGGTGCCGGTATCCGTTCTCCGTTGATCAGTTGATGCTCCATCCCATACAGATTGATTTCTACTATGATCTCTACTATCTCATCTATCATTCCTCTATCTGATCCCATGTCTCTTGTCAGAGCTTCATAATCTATCTGCTCTCGGACACTTTCTATTTCCTCTTGATAGATAGAGTCGTAATCTATGTTTGTAATCTCTGTAGTAATCTCTGTATTTGTCATAGGATTTTTCATACTACCTGATTGGTTTTTTCCTATGACCTCATCGGTTTTTTCCGATACCCTTGTAGGATTTTTCCTACCAGGGGGTATGTAGCCCTCAGGGAATGTGATCTCCAGAAGCCTGTCCGAAAAGAGTTCTATATACATCACGTTATTCAGAGTGGTATTGTCTGTCTCAACATTTCTTAATTGCCTCTTTATCAGCCCAAGCTTCTCCAGACGTTCTATCGCTCTTCTGCTCTGATCCTTAGTCAGCCCGAACTTATTCAAAAGATGCTTATAACTCATCTGCAGGAGATCTGCTTTGAACCGCTTAATAAGCTTTATGTCCCCGGCATCACTCTCATCACACTCCTCTCTTGGTCTGTGCCAGTACAGGATTTCTGAGAGGATCGTTATCGCTGTCAGATCCGGCTTCCCTTTTTCTGTCCGTATGGTGCTGTACCACGAATTCGGTATTATATTGCCGGTGAAAATCACTCCATACAGAGCATCTACTGAGTTGACCCCTGTTTTGCTCACCTGCATATTTCACACCTCGCTTCAGCTCAGCCGCTCGCCGCCAAGCTGTTCCTCGAGGTACCGCTCTACCGCTTCAACAGACAGAAGTGCTTTTTTACCTGCCATCATCGCTGGTATCTTCTCTTCCTTTACAAGCTGTCTTAATTGCCATTCAGTGAGCTGGCATCCCGGATCAATCGCTCTTAATTCTTTTATCGTCTCTTTGATTGTTCTTACTTTCGTCACTTATACCTTCCTTTCCGAAAGCTCGCTTCTTTCTTCTTCTCCGCACTACTTTTTCTTTGATTCTTTTAGTCGTTTTGTAAATGTTCATCTTGATTTCCTCCTTAATATCAAGTTGTAGCTTTATCGAGTATTACAGTATAACTAAAGCTATAACTTTTGTCAAGCCTATTATTTTTATAAAAATAAAGTTGAAACTTGTTTTTGTTTGGTATATACTATTACTGACAGGAGGATCAATACAATGGGAAACAAAATTAAAGAAGTAAGAAAAAGCAAGGGTATCACTCAGAAGGAACTTGCAGCGAAATTAGGTGTTACTCCTCAGGCGGTATCTCAGTTCGAAAGAAGTGATCCGGACAGATTTACAATAGCAACACTGCAGAATATAGCAACTGCGCTGGAATGCAAGGTAGATGACCTTATATCCAAGGGCTCCTCCCCTGAAATCGGTTATTATTTCGAGTCTGAAAAGATTGGAAAGAATTCCAGCAAAATAACTAAAATCGTGATCGATCTCAGTGCTGTCAACAGGATGGGAGCCGATGCACTGGAGAACTATATCGATCTAATTATGAGTAATGAGAAATACACCTCACTTGACACAGAGTTCCTTAAAGAAGTCTGGGGTGAGGAAACATACTATCGCTTTTATGCAAAGGAGACAGAATCGCAGTAAAAATGGGAGAATCAAAGGAAAAGAAAACTAAACGAAAAAAACAAACCATCAATGGTCAGCCGTATATTGTTATCAATGTCAAAGTAAGGCCCTACCTCGACAAAAATGGCAACCGCAAGGTTTACAAAAAGTTCTATGGGAAGACTTTAAAGGAATGTTATGCAAAGCGTGATAAGTTTAACGCTAATCACGGTATCAATGCTCGCGAAATGTTCTTTGGCGAACTGGCAGATGATTTTATCTGTAACACATTCCTTCCTGATCCTAATTTTAAGGAAAGTACCAAGCAGCGTTATATAGATGCGTATAACAATAACCTGGCTCCAATGGATATTACAAAAAAACTCATCACAGATGTTGATTACCGTGGATTGCAGGCTGCGTATAACGACATGACCTGTGCCCCTTCCGGAGTTAAGAACTGCCATAAGCTCATGAGACTGTTCTTTAAGCTCATGGAGCAGGAAGATATTTGTAAGGACATTACCAAGAGCCTGGTAGTACCAAAGCCTAAAAAGAAGAATGCTCCTGGCGAGATCATAGTGTTCAATGACGAAGAGATAGAAGCTATCAAGAAATATATAGCTATAAAAGATCTCCCCTACTATGAAAACCGAAGGGTCTGCAGATTGAGATTTCTAATCACACTTGCGATAAACACCGGAGCAAGAATTAGTGAACTGCTGGCTCTTACATATGATGATATACAACCAGACAAAATCACGATCAATAAACAAGTAGTAGAAAGACCTATTTTCGAGGATGGTAAGACTGTCGGCCATGAGCTCGTTATCGATGATACAAAGACAGAGAACAGCGTAAGATCAATTCCAATAACAGAAGAGACATATTCCAGGCTTGCTGAGCACAGGGAGTGGCAGAAAGAAGATATGAAAAAGAATAAATATGATACAGATCTTCTGTTCACTACAGATTCAGGTAAACTGTATGATAAACACTCACTCAGGCACACTCTGGATCGTATCCATGAGGATGCCAAAGTAAGTCAGTATGGGTTCCACGCGTATCGGCATACATTTGGTACAAAACTTGCCTCCAAGGGAGTTGCACTTCAGACACTCTCATCCCTCATGGGTCACAGCGATATATCTGTAACAGCAAAGTATTACATCAATGTACCGGCCGCAGAAAAAATAGAAGCAATCAAAGCGTTAAGCGCATAAACCTCATCATGAATAATATATGATCATCGCTCGGAAGCAAAACAGCAACCGAGCGATTTTTTAGTACATATTTAGTACAAAAGATGTACTAAATTGCCTTTTTTGACCCATAACCACCTGCGATTACAAAAGTTATCAATGATTATCCTGCATTACCAAAAATGGTTCTAGTGCCTGAAATTTCAACGAAAAAAGCCTCTAATCATTGTGATTAAAGGCTTAACTGGTTGCGGGAGGGGGACTTGAACCCCCGACCTCCGGGTTATGAGCCCGACGAGCTACCAACTGCTCTATCCCGCGTCATCATATAATGTCGAAGTGGTACCGGAGACCGGACTCGAACCGGTACGAGAATCACTTCTCATAGGATTTTAAGTCCCAGGTGTCTACCAATTCCACCACTCCGGCATATTTGGTAAAAAGATGGCTCCGAGGGTGGGGCTCGAACCCACAACCTACCGGTTAACAGCCGGTTGCTCTGCCATTGAGCTACCTCGGAACATCAGTCGCTTGACTGCGACTTGATTATTATAGAGTATTGGGGTGTTGATGTCAACACCCCAATTTATGCTTTTTATACGGAATCAGGGCAAACTTTGTATTAATTTTCAGACTTGATGAAATCCACTTCGTTTCCTCTGTATCCGAGCCTTATCCCGTCAGTCGTCAGAGCATAGTCAAGTATCGCGTACTTGCCCTTCCCCTCCGGCTCCCAGCCGTCAGGCATTTCCTCATAGAGGTCTTCATCTATCTCCACGATCACTATACCGTCTTTAAGATACATGATGCGCCCTTCGAAGCCCGGGTTTCCCGCTCCGGCATCATGAACAGACAGATACGGGCCTTTATCCTCAAAGTCTTCATCGATCAGAAGATGCCAGATATCACCTTCAGCGTCGTACTCTCCGAGAAGGGTCTTCAGCTCTTTCATGTCGATGTCCTTCTGCCTCTGATTGGTCAGATAACTTGAGGACTTTGCTTCATTGGCCTCTTTATCTTTTTCGTTGTTTATCGTAAGAGCGGCAAAAGTACCTATGCCGATGGCCATGATAAGGGTCAATATTAGCCACTTCGCGTAGTGTCTCCTGAATTTCATCAGAGCTTAACCTCTCATAACCGAAGCGATTTCTTCGTCAAGAGCCTTGCAGCCTGCACGCAGCGCTTTGATCTGTTTTACAGCCTCCAGCTGTTTTGCGTTGGACTTTCTGACAAGCTCCATGTTATTGTACGGGACCGTATCCTTTACTTCCGCATCGAGCACTCCGCCGTATATAGGGGCGTTGTCAGTGAACAGGCCCCACTTCTCGTCGCCGTAATCGAAGTGCCACCACTCTGCAGGGAAGTTTGTAAAGCCCGCTTCGATCATTACGTTGTAGAGCATGCGGCGGTTGTCTCTGGCGACATCGTTGACACCCTCTCCCTTTTCTCCGTCTTCATAGTATGTAGTCCATGCACGGTCACCGAATTCATCGAATTTGCTGCCCATATCGAGCCTGTTGCCGTCCGGACCGACTATTGTGAGGTCTACAGCTCCGCCTGTATTGTGAAGCGAAGGAAGCAGAATGTTATATGAAGGGAAGGATACGCAGAACAGTGTCTGATAGTCGATCTCTTCGTCTGTTGCGCCAGGCATCTCCTCTACCTTCTTGGCCCTGTAGTAGTCCCACAGCGACTGCTGCACAGGGATAGGCCTGTACGCGTCAAAGATGAAGAACTTATAGCCCTCAGGCAGCAGCGCCTCGGCCTTCTCGAGCATCTCAAAGACGGTCTTGCGGACCAGGATGTTAGGGCTCGAACCCGGCAGCGGCGTGCCATTGGTCTCAGGCCAGTCATAGTACCACGAGTGGCAGATGAACCTGTCGTTCATGAGCACCATCGGTTCATCCGACGGCTCTGCGACAGGCAGTTTGTTTGACAGAAACTCGATCTTAGGGATCGGCTTTTTATAATCGACCATGATGATCCTCCCGGCTTATTAGCCTACTACTTCTTTTACGATCCGGTGGAAGTTGCCGTAAGCGATCTTCTGCATCTCGTCCTCTCTCATTCCCCTGTTTTTGAGGATCTCGAAGAGTCCCGGGATCTTGCTCGCGTCCTCAAGGCCCGCGGTGACAGCATCCATACCCGAGTATACCTCAGGGTCGTTAGGATCGCCAAGGAATCCGCAGAAGTCGAATCCGCAGCCTACGTGGTCGATGCCCATCACATCGATCATGTGCTCGCAGTGGTCTGCCAGTCTGTTTATGTCGCCCTTTGCAGGGTCGTTGTCGAGGAACTCATTCCATGCGTTGAGTCCTACGCAGCCGTTCGCGTCGCGGATGGCTCTGAGCTGATCGTCCGTAAGGTTGCGCGGGTGGGAGCTGAACTTCTTGCAGTCGGAGTGCGACGCGATGAACGGACGTCCGTCCATGATCCTGGCGATGTCCCAGAATCCCGCTTCATTGAGGTGGGATGTATCTACGATCATCCTCTTGTCGATCATTCTGCGGACAGCCTGCTTTCCGAGTTCGCTCAGGCCCTCGGTGCTTCCGGATGCGGCGCTGTGACCGAATCCGTTCTCTTCATTCCAGGTGAGCATTCCATGTCTTGCTCCGAAGTCGTAGTACTCGTCAAACTTTTTGAATGTCGGGTCGTAAGAAGCATATGCCATTCCCTCAACACCGATCATTATGTAAAAAACTCCATCTTCGCGGGCCTTCATCATCTCGTCATATGTCCTGACGATCCTGAAGTCCTTCGCCTCTGCTATCTCATCAGATACGCAACTGAAGATCTCTTTTGTTCTCTTTTCGTAGTCTCTTGTATGAGGCGGATCTACCCAGAGAACGAGGATCGTTCCTTCGACTCCGCCCTTCTGCAGTCTTTCAAAGTGATGATTATGAAATACGTTTGTCTCGCCTTTCATACGCTTGATCGTGACATCCGTCCAGATGTCACTGTGAGCATCAAAAACTTTCATTGATATAGCCTCCTGAAAAAATAATCAGGCGCCCAAAAAACTGAGCGCCTGACAAACGAATCGTTTATAAGCCGAGTGTTACGGCTACGACTGTTCCGAGATAGTTTCCGATAACATAACCGAATGTACCGATGAGCATCGCAGGTCCTACCAGGTCGACCCAGCCCTGTGAAATGGCCATGCCGGCAGCAGTCGTAGGTCCGCCGATGTTGGCGTTCGAAGCGATTATCGCGTCCTCAAGGTTGAACTTGAAGATCTTTGCAGCTCCGAAGCAGAAAATCATGTTTACGAATACCATGATAGCTGTGAGTACAAGGAAGAGCGGGCTCTTTGTAACAACGGTGTAGATGTTTGCAGGAACACCGATTACGAAGAGGAACAGGTAGATGCAGTATGTACCGATCTCCTGTGATCCGTGCATTTCCTTTACCGTCTTTGTCATGAATGTGGCAACGAGTACGGAGATGGTAGTGATCCATACGTACTGTGATCCGAGGAATCTTACCACGAAGTTCATGAATACGCCGTTCGGCTCGAATCCGCCGAAGATACCTGCGATGAGCTGTGATACCCATACTACTGTGGCAGCGTATCCGATATTGATGGCGATATCCTTGAGCGAGATGTCCTTGCGGCTCCAGAACTGAGCAGCAAGTGTCTTTGCCTCTTCGAGATCTACAGCGCCCGACTCGACTTCGTCGATCAGAGGGTGCTTGAAGTTCTTGCGGAACCAGCTGTTTCCTGCGAAGAAGATAAGAACGAAGAAGTAGATAGCCATCAGCAGGTTATCCGCTACTGTAGCAGCTGCTGTTACGTCCTCACCTGCAGCGTACTGCGATGCCATAGCGGCAAAGTTTACGCCTCCGCCGATGTACGAACCTGTCATCATCGAAGCTACTCTTGCGAGATCCTGAGCATTGCCGTAAGGTCCCTTGAGCAGGAAGTACGCGAGATATGCACCGATAACTGTTCCGAGAGCACCGATCAGGAATATGACCAGCATTCGTCCCGTCTCAGCCCAGATCTTCTTCAGGTCACACTGGAGAAGCAGCATAGGGATACCAAGCGGAACGATAACTCCCCATACGATGTCATCATAAAGTACACAAGAAGTAGGGATAACTCCGAGGTTAGCAAGTACCATAGCTATGATCAGCGCGATAATAGCACCGGATACCTTGGAAGCCCAGGCGTACTTCTGCTCGAGCCAGATGGAGAAGAAAACGCCCATCGTCATGACTACGAGAAGTCCCCACATGTCATCAGCTGCGATCAGCGACTCACGGCCGACTAATCCCATCCAAAAACCAGCCATTGTAAAACCTCCTTAAATATATAAATCATAAAAATGGTCCGAAATAGACTATCCAGAGGAAAGTATACTCTCTTTTTCTGTGCTTTCAAGACCAAATTGAGAATTATTTAACAATTTTGACATCAAGTTAACAATTTTCTCTGTTTTCACCATATTAAAAAGAGCGGGAATTCCCGCCCTTTTCATCCTGGATATCGTTATCCGTTTATTATAGCTATCTTCTTCCTGTATTTTTCAGCATTTACCGTATCGCCGATAGCTTCGTAAAGGTGTACCAGCTCGTCCATGGCGTCCGTGTTGCTCGGAGACAGTTGCAGCACTTTTTTGAAGTCTGCTATTGCCTCTTCGGCATTCGCGAGAGATGATTCAGCGATTCCCAGATAGTACCAGAGCGGCCACCACTGTGAATACCTGCCCTCTTTGAACCCCGCAAGTATATCCCTGCCTCCGACGAAATCTCCGCCCATTATCTTATTGCAGCCGAGCTCGATTTTCACAGGCTCCTCAAGTTCTTCTACTCTTTCGGATATTTCCTCTCTCAGCGATGCCAGCATCTGATCGTCCATCTCGTGGGTCTCCATCTCGCTTCCGGCAGAGTATTTGAGGAAATCCTGCCAGGTGAGCCTTGCTTTCAGATAGAGGCCCATATTGAGATATGCGTAACCCAGGAAGTAATAACCCATCGCAAAATCAGGGTGTATCATCGTGAGCAGCTCGAAGGTCTCTGATGATTCCGCCTTGAACATTCCGGTCTTTTCTTCATCACCAATGCCATCCTTGGCTTCTTCTTCGTAGATCTCCTTGCACACCCTCGCGTACAGATAGAGGCCCTCTTTAGATTTAGGCTCTATCCTGAGCGCTCCTCTGAGAAGCATGCAGGCATCTTCGAAATCGCCCATATCTGCGCAGCGTGCACCCTCGGATACCAGCATCGGCGCGGCGTTATCACCTGTCGCGTGCTTTATGAAATCCACATACTTTTCAGCGTATACAAAGTACGGATCTCCTCCGATAACTCTGGCCATGTTGAACACAATGTTCTTAAGATCAGTCTGGCCTCTGTCGTCGCTGCCCTCTATCCCCACAGGAACCGGGATCCCCGCAAGTATCTCAAGTGCGCCTGTCCGTGAAAGATAATCAGGTGAAAGCTCCGCGAACATCATATTCTGAATCCGCGGAGAAAGGTATTTGCTTATTCTGTCTTCTTGTCTGCTTTCACTCAATCTGTTTCCCAGCCTTTTTTATCGAATTTTCTCATTGCCTCTTCGCTGATCTGAGTTTCAAGATCGGCATAGATGACATCCTTCAGTATATCGTGCTTGACCGGATCAGCAAGATCGTCATAAAGACCGGCTGTATACGCATACAGTATGCGTGCCAGATGCTCTTTTTTGCGGGTCTTGCTTCCAAGGTCATTCTTTATGATGTATGAGGAAAGCCTGCTGAACAGATCGTACGGCTTGATGCCGGTATCATTCAGCACTCTCGGTATCGACTTCCTGAAACCGCCGTCACCGATATAGCTTTCTACAGTGCGGGCGATTGCCCTTATTCTGAGCAGCTCCTCAGCCGTCATATGACCGGTAGCTATCACCTCATAAGGAGCATCTTCGGCATATACATAGCCGTATACCTGAGCCTCAGCCCTCAGGGCTGTGCCCTTGCTTACATACATGCTGTCGATATGCACTGGCATGCCCTCCGCCATGCCGTATGCCTTGTTGAACGAGCGGGCAAACATGGCTTCAGTCTCAAGAGGAAGTCCGGCTTTTACATGGATCTCCGTACGCACATTTCCGCTGTGAAGCAGTTTTGTAGTATTGTACATGAGCTTATATATGTTCTCGCCCCTTCCGCACGCAGCAAGCACTTCTGCATTGGTGCTGGCGATATCCATGTTGAATATGATCTGTCCTTCTCTCGCTTCGGAAAGAAGTCTGATCGTCTCTTCATCGAGTTCGTCGCCGTTGATATTGAACTCGAAAGATGTAACTCCGTTATCATTGTTTATGATGTATTCGAATATCCTGTATGCTCTCTCGCTGTTGAAGTTGAACCATTTGTCGAGGAATACGACGCGCTCGACTTCGTTGGCAAGGAAGTACCTTAGCTCGGTGCATACCCTTCCGAGACTCAGCGTCCTTACCCTTGCATTAGGAAGGAACTGTGAGAATGCCGCCCTGTCTGATGTGCCTCTGATAGACTCGTAATATACGGTCCCTTTGCCCACTTCAAAGCGTTCATACGGGAACGGAAGAGATTCCATCTCTACAGGTGCATCGTATGGATTGACAACTACCTGGTCACCTTCCCTGTACGCAAGTCCGGCTATGTTCTCAAAATCGAATTCATAGTCGAGCAGCGACTTCAGGAAGTTGAACAGCACGGTCTCGCCCTCGCCCCTGATGACATAGTCGACCGAATCGTTCTTCTTCATGAAGGCACGCGTTTCAAAGGATACCTCCATTCCGCCGAACAGTATGGCGATACTCGGGATCGCCTTCTTCACCATATCAGCTACGCGTGTCAGCTGTCTGATGTTAAAACGGTTCGCATGGAAGTATACGATGTTATACTGACCGGTTGCTATGTTCTCAAAGATGTCATTATACAGCTCGTTTCGGCCGAAAGTCTTCAGATGTACATCTATAGGCGAGTCAGTCGTGATGCTGTAGAGTGACTTGAGAGCAAGGTCGGTGCGTTTGCATTCCGACTCAATAGTTGTCAATAACAGCTTCATGGTAAATTACATCCTTTCAGGTGCTGCAATGCCCAGTAATCCCAGACAATTTGCAATTACTGTCTTTGACGCCTTCACGAGAGCAAGCTTCGAGGTTCTTTCAGCCTCGTCTTCTACCAGAATGTGCTCGTCGTGATAGAACTTATTAAACGACTGTGCGATATCTACCAGATGGCGTGTAACGATGGACGGCTCATACTTTTCTGCAGCCTCCAGCACCACCTCAGGGACTCTGTAGATGAGCTTGGCAAGAGTATACGCGCTGTCGCTTCTGAGGTATTCAGGATCGAAGCTGTCGAGCTTATCGATATCTGCTCCGGCAGCTGCTGCTTTTCTCAGAACGCTTGAAGCTCTTGCATGCGTGTACTGTACGTATGGCCCTGTCTCGCCATCGAAGTTAAGGACTTTGTCCCACGAGAATACGTAGTCTTTGATCTTATTGTTTGAGAGCTCCTGGAAAATAACGGCTCCGATGCCGACTTCCTTCGATACCTCATCGATATCTATTCCCTGAGCATCCTTTTCGCGCATTATCTCAGCTGTCTTTGCGACTGCAGTATTGAGTACATCTTCGAGGAATACTACTCTGCCCTCACGTGTCGACATCATCTTGATATCGTCTCCGTCAGAGAGACTGACAAGTCCGAACGGTACGTGGATGCAGTCCTTCTCCCACTCATATCCCATGAGTTCAAGGACCTTTTTCCACTGCTTGAAGTGCAGATTCTGCTGCGATGCCACTACGTAGATGCACTTGTAGAAGTCATAATGCTCCTTGCGGTATACGGCAGCTGCTATGTCTCTGGTAACGTAAAGGCTTGATCCGTCTGACTTTGTGATCATGGCCGCACCGAGTCCGTAAGGCTCGAGATCTACGATCTGAGCGCCCTGTGATTCGACCAGAAGGCCCTTTTCCTTGAGCTCTTTGATGAACCTAGGCATCTTGTCGGAATAGAAACTCTCGCCGGCATATGAATCGAATGTAATGCCGAGCATGTCATAGACCCTGTTGAATTCCTCAAGGCTCAGCTCTCTGAACTTTTTCCAGAGTTCAAGCTCTGCAGCTTCGCCTGCTTCGAGCTTTACAAAGGTTTCCCTGGCTTCATCTTCAAGTTCAGGATGCTCCTTTGCTTCCTCGTGGAATTTAGTATAGTAACTGAGAAGGGCTTTGATAGGCTCTTTGGCAAGCTCTTCTTCGCTTCCCCATTTGCGGTAGGCAACGATCATCTTGCCGAACTGTGTACCGTAATCACCGAGGTGGTTGATCCTTACGACATCGAATCCTGTCGCATCATAAAGCTTGTAAAGCGCGTTGCCTATTACAGTGCTCCTTATATGACCGATATGGAACGGCTTGGCAATGTTAGGCGAGGAGTACTCCACTATGACCTTGCGGCCTTCTCCTACATTTGATCTGCCGAAGTCCGAACCGAGCCTGCTGACCTCGCTGACTACCTCGCCGGCAAAGAATGCTCTGTCGATGAAGAAGTTGACATAGGCATTGACGTTCTCGACCTTGGCAAAGCCTTCAGCTCCGCTCACTCTTTCAGCTATGTCTGCTGCTATAAGCTGCGGTGCCTTTCTGAGCGCCTTCGCAAGCCTGAAGCAAGGAAACGCATAGTCTCCCATCTTCTCTTCAGCCGGGATCTCGATCATGTTTCTGATTTCTTCCCTGCTCAGTCCGAGTTCTTCACTGTAAATTGAATTTGCTATAAGTTCTTTAAAATCTACCATCTTATTTCCCAAACACTTTCATGAAATGATTTTCGTCGCAGATCATGAAATCATCCGCGAACACTCTGCTTTCCGCATCAAGCTCTTCGTTTGCCCTTTCTTCAATGCAGGCATCGATCAGCTTGTCGGTGAATAATCCGTTGCCGCCTGTCAGCTTTCCGCTGAATGAGCCGTCATAAACAGCTCCCGCTCCGCATGAAGGGCTGTTGGCCTTGAGTATCGCGCCTTCTATCTTGCATGTTCCGTGCTTTCTCGAACCATGCTCGACCAGGACCGAATTGAGTGAAAGCTCTGCGCCTTCATCAAAAGCCTTTGTGAGATCGTTTCCTGATTTGTCGAGCACCTTGAAAAACTCATTGTCTACAGGCACGATCTCTGCCGGTTCGCGCGGTACGGCCAGCCCGGCGGCTGTCTCCGGGCATATTGTAACATAATCATGAGTTTTGCAGAACTCTATGACATCATCATTTTTATTATTGCCCCCGTTGTACTTACAATCAAAGCCCAGAAGGCATCTGCTGACTATATACATTTTTGCTGTTTCCCCTTTTTTATATTCTATTTGCGGTCGACCAGAGTTACCTGGGTACACCCCTCTCCGCCCTGGTCATAAGGCGCTGCTTTATATGATTCGACATGCTTGTTGCGTCTGAGCTCAGCTCTGAGGCCTTTGCGTAGAATGCCGGAGCCTCTGCCGTGTATCACGCTGACCGTCTTAAGGCCTGCCAGGAAAGCGTCATCGATGTACTTGTTCATACGGTCTACCGCATCATCGAGATTCATGCCTATAAGGTTGATCTCCGTGCTTACGGTTTTGGTCTTGCCGAATGACATGCTGCCGTACTTCGCTCTGTTTTTCTCCTTATTGCCCTGTGGCTCGGACTCCGCTATGACGACATCCTTGACATTGACAGTCATTCTTATGGATCCCAGCCTTATGCCGAAGTTTCCTCTTGAATCAGGAAGGCTCTCTACATCGCCGGTCTGATCGAGCTTCGTGTACTTGACCCTCATTCCGACTTTCAGATCTTCAGGATCAGGCATCTTACCTGTCTGAATTGTGTCCACTTTAGGAGCATCGGCCGGTTTGAGCGCGGATTCTGCCTGCCTGAGTTTTTTGCGGCCCGCAGCTGCTCCTCCGGCAATGTGGCCTTCGTTGAAGCCCGCGTTTTTCTTTCTGCGCTGTATATCTCTGAGCTCGGTGGTGATCTCATCGATAGTGCCCTGGGCATCTCTGAGCATTACCCCCGCCTGCTTGCGCGCCTCTTCGACTATCTTTGCAGCTTCTGCCCTTGCCTTTGCAAGTTCTTTTTCAGCCTCGCTCATGGCCTCGTGGGCAGCTTCCCTTTCACGGCCGGCTTCCGCAAGCCTTTCCTCTGCCGCAGCCTGGTCTGCCTCGACCCTGCTCACGGCTTCTTCGAACTCGAGCTGCTCCTCTCCCATGAGCTCTGCAGCCCTGTCGATTATGGATTTGTCGAGGCCGAGTTTTTCGGAAATCTCAAACGCGTTGGATTTTCCCGGCAGTCCGACTCTGAGTTTATAAGTCGGTGAAAGAGTCTCGACGTTGAACTCCATCGAGGCATTTTCGACTCCCGGGGTCGAAAGCGCATACTTCTTGAGCTCTGTGTAGTGTGTCGTTGCGGCAACGAGTGCGCCGGCTTCCTTGAGCCTTTCGAGTTCCGCAATGCCCAGCGCCGCTCCCTCGAGCGGATCCGTACCTGCTCCGAGCTCATCGAGAAGCACCAGGCAGCCTTCTCCGGCATTTCTGAATATCTCAATGATATTTTTCATATGCGATGAGAAAGTACTGAGGCTCTGTTCTATGCTCTGCTCATCGCCGATATCCGCGAATATCTCCTTCAGTACAGGCAGGCTGCTCTCTTCATAGGCAGGCACGTGCAGACCGCTCTGAGCCATCAGGCACAGCAGACCTATCGTTTTGAGAGTTACAGTCTTTCCGCCTGTATTCGGTCCTGTTATAAGCAGAGTTGTCCAGTCGCGTCCGAGTTCGATATTTGTAGGAACGACCTTATCAGCCGGTATAAGCGGGTGCCTTCCGGTTCTGATGTCGATTATGTTCTCGTCGTTGAGATGCGGCGCTGCGCCGTCCATCATGACCGAAAGCTTTCCCTTTGCATTGATAAAATCAAGTTCGAGCATCAGTCTCTGGTCGTTAAGCAGGCTCTGATGGTGTTCGCCCACTCTGCTGCTGAAGAGCTCGAGTATTCTGGTGATCTCGGCCTGCTCATCCATTTCGAGCTGTCTCAGTTCATTATTGAGATTCACGACCGACTGCGGTTCAACGAAAAGCGTTGCGCCTGTCGATGACTGGTCGTGTACCATGCCCGGGAAGAGACTTATGTATTCCCTCTTTACAGGAATTACATACCTGCCGTTTCTCATCGTAACTATCGCATCCTGAAGATGCGACTTTGCGCTCGATGAGCTTACCATCTTCTGAAGACGCGACTTTATAAGATCGTTTTTATTGCGCATTTCGCGCCTGATCGACTTAAGCTCTGATGAAGCGTTATCTGACATCTCATCTTCGCTGATGATCGCATCATAAATATCGCGCTCCAGCTTTACTACCGGGTCAAGCAGACCTGCTATCTCGGGTATGACTTTAAGCCCATCAGGCATGTCTTCTTTAAGGAAGTTCTTTACGTTGCGCGATGCAGCTATGCTCGCCCTGACCTGTAGAAGCTCTCTCATGCTGAGGCATCTGCCCCTTCTGGCCATTGCGACTATGCTGCTTATATCTCCGATCTCTCCGACAGGAATGCTTCCCTTATACAGAATAACGGAAACCGCCTCAGTAGTTTCCGTTAGTGCATCTGCCGCCATGCGCATATTGGTCATAGGTTCAAGCTGATCTATTCTTTCTTTAGTCAGTTCGGAGCCTGCCTGATCGCGCAGGAGATCAAGTATTTTATTGAATTCGAGGAGTGTGAGTATTTTAGAATTCATCGTCACTGTTCAGTCTTTTGATGGATTTCAGCTCGTTCTTGAGATTGACATTCTCCATCTGCAGATCGAAGTACGCATTCTCCATTTCTACGAGCTTCTCCTGAAGTTTTTTCTGGTCTTCGGAGTCTTTGGTCTGTCTGTCCACCTCTGAAGACATTTTTTCTTTAAGGTCTGTGACCTGTTTTTTAGTCTGCTCCCACATCTGAATGTAGTGCTTTACGTCGTTGTCCAGCTGATAATTCTCGGTCTGGAGCTTGAGCGTCATGTCTGTGTTTTCCATCAGCTTCTCTGCGATATTAAGTGCTGTCAGTACCGCAGCCTTGTAATTCGGATTGACATTGAGCGCCTTGCTTGTAGCTCTGAGCTCCTCATCTACCATTCTGGCGATGTCCTTGATGCGCTCCTCGCTCTTTTCGCTTGAGAGCACATAGCTGGTTCCGCATATGATTACATCGGCTCTGTTCTTTTCCATTTCTTACCTCGCATTGATCTTGATTAACTATCTTCCGCGAACGGCCTCGTACATAAGTATGGCCGCCGCGACAGCTGCGTTAAGAGATTCGATCCTTCCCAGCATAGGAAGTGTCACCTTTACATCTGCCATTTCTATCATGGCGTCAGAGACGCCGCTTCCTTCATTGCCTATTATCAGCGCGATGCCTTTGCTCAGATCTTCTTCGTAATACGGTACTCCGCCATCGACAGCCGTGACCGCGATGCGCTTCCCAGAACGCCTGAGTATATCTCTGAGAGTGTTTTCTCCGTTTACATAGATGACAGGTATCTCGAATATCATGCCCGCGGTAGCTCTGAGCACTTTCGGTGAATATATATCTACCGTGCCGCTCATGGCCACGATGGCCTTATAACCAGCGGCAACCGCAGTCCTTATAAGGGTGCCCATGTTGCCAGGGTCCTGTATGCGGTCGAGCACCAGCACATTGTCATCTTTTTCGAGGCTGTCCAGGAACTCAGGCCCGCATTCCCTCTGCTTTACAACAGCCAGCATGCCTATGCCTTTTTCCGCATCGGTCAGCGTATCGAAGACGCGGCTCGGTATCTCGCACACGGTAATATCAGGAGATCCGATGCACTCCGTTATGAACCCGGGAGCGCTGTCACGCTCCCCTGCGGGTATCATAATGAAATCTACGTCAAGGCCCCGTTCGAGCACCTCGCTGACGAGGTTGCGCCCCTCTACGGCAAATCTGCCCTCGGTGCTGCGGCCTTTGCGTGTACCGAGCTTTCTGACGAGTCTGATTCTGCTGTTGTCACCTGATGTTATTTCTATCAGCATAATCCGGCGTAAGGATCGTAATTCCCGGTCTTACTTGAGGAATTCCGGAATATCGAAATCGTCAGAGCTGTTTGCCGAAGGTGCATCGTTGTCGTCGAAGAGCTTATCGAGCTCAACTTCAACAGCGTCAAGTCCGTCAACTGTGATCCTCTTTGCTGTTGCAAGAGTATCTCTTTCAGCCTTCGGAGTGATATTGATGCCCTCCATGCCCTCTGTAACTCTGCCGAAGTCAGTAGCGATGATAGTTACGGAGATCTTGTCTGTCATATCTTCGCTGATAGTAGCACCGAATATGATGTTTGCGTCAGCATCAGCCTCGCTCTGTACTCTGTCAGCGATAGTGTTGATATCGAGCATTCCCATGTCGTAGCCGCCTGTTACGTAGAGCAGGATCGACTTCGCGCCTGAGATGGATGTCTCGAGCAGTGGGCTGTGAACGGCGTTTGTGATAGCCTGTTCGATCTTGTCGTCGCCCTCGCCTGTACCAACGCCCATGTGAGCCACTCCGCGGCCTTCCATGACGGTTCTGACATCGGCGAAGTCAACGTTGACGAGTCCGTATTCGGAGATAAGATCCGAGATGCCCTGTACGCCCTTTCTGAGAACGTCATCTGCCATAGCGAAAGCTTCAAGCATCGATGTGTTCTTTTCACTCGAGTCGATGAGCTTGTCGTTAGGGATAACTACGAGCGAGTCAACGAAGTTGCTGAGGTACTGGATTCCCTTAGCAGCACGGTTCCAGCGCTTTTTGCCCTCGAATGTGAAAGGCTTTGTTACTACAGCTACTGTAAGAGCTCCGCAGTCCATCGATGCCTTTGCGATGATAGGAGCTGCTCCTGTACCTGTACCGCCGCCCATTCCGGCTGTGATGAATACCATGTCGGCATCCTGAATGTTGGCGATGATCTCGTCGATGCTTTCCTCAGCAGCCTTCTGGCCTACCTCAGGATTAGCGCCGGCGCCGCGGCCTCCGGTGATCTTCTCGCCGAGCTGAACTTTGATCTCAGCCTTGCATCTCGAGAGAGCCTGTCTGTCTGTATTAACACCAATAAAGGTAACGCCCTGAAGTCCGGCGTCGACCATGCGGTTGATAGCATTGCATCCGCCGCCACCGACACCAATGACTTTGATGATTGCGGCATTGTCCGGTTCGGAAACAAAGTCGGAAACAAATTCCATAGTGAAGTCCTCCTCAAATAAATATACTCATAAATATATATGGTAATAGTAACATATCAAAAGCCCGAATGCATTAGTTTTTTAGGAAAAACCACAACATTTAGGGTGTATTTGCTTTACTGGACACAATTACTTGTAAACTAGAACATAGGCATAAATGATGCTGATCCGTCCTGCTCGAAGGTTATCGTTCCTCTTTCGATGCCGTCATCGAAGAGTTTGGATACGACCATGTGCAGCCTTCCGTTCTCCATGTTAGTCATAAGCGTGTCATAATCGGTCTTTACGATCAATGTGTCGTAAATATATGCGTTTATTTTTTTCTCTTTTGAAACATCGATCTTCACAAAGTAGAGATCAGACTTGATCATCATTTTTACAAGATCGATGGCTTTATCCATCCGCTCGCTGTCTTCGGTACCAATCTTTTCGCCGAGCTTTATCTTGTTCACGACCACGCCTTCAATGAGAGTGGCCTTAGGAACATTTCTGGTCTTCTTCAGGAGAATGCCGTCTTCGTCCATCACGAGATAGTCATCGTCGTAGCGGAACGCCATGCGTTCTTCTCTCTCCGTCACCTTAATGACCAGAGTCGAAGGCAGTCTGCGCTTTACCTCAGCCCTTTTGATGTAAGGATTCTGCTCGAGGTATTCAACGATCTCCTTTGTATTTGCCTTGTAGATTATGTTGCGGCCCGGCGTAGCGTGGCCCATGTTTATTATCTCTTCAGCTGTGTAGTAAGAGTTTCCCTGCACCTCTATCGAATCGATGGTAAACAGGCTCGACAGCGAAAGAATAAGCCCGGCTGCCGTGAAAAATATCAGCGCGGTGATCACATAAAAACGTGTTCTGAAGCGGTTTTTCTTTCTCTCTTTATAAAGCCTGCGTGCCTCCTGTTTCTGAGCAAGCTCACCCATTTCAGGATGGTCGACCGGCAGACCGTAGCGCGTTTTCTTGCCTCCGTCGCTGTCTTTTTCTACGACTATCGTCTCTGCAGGCGCCCCGCTGCTTTCTGCAGCTTCAGCAGCAGCCTCTGTCACGGCGTTTGCAACTATTGTTTTTGCAGGGATCTGCTTCGAACCGCTGCCGGTATTCGCGGCCCCGGAAGGCACTGTCATTGTCGCCTTCGGATCCGCCTCTTCAGGCTCTCTGTATATTTCTCCCTTAGGAACAACAAATGTATAAACTATATCGTCATCTTCAGGCAGACCTGTAGCTGCGTAAACAGGCGGCTCAGGTTCAACGATGAACGGGTCAGGTTCCTCCTGAAATGCCTCTTCCGCGCTCTGTGGAGCTTCCTGCGGTGCGTCATGCTCTTCGTCTTCAGGCTCTCTGTAGATCTCCCCTTTAGGCACGACAAATGTGTACTGGATATCATCCACTACATTTTCTGTGTTATTCTGTTCGATTTTTTCCTTGTTTTCGTCCAATGCCTTATTTGTAGGTCTGCATTACTGTGCTGTAAATGATGTCGGTCGCGTCTACAGGGGCGATGCTTCTGCTTGCCTTTTTCATGGCCTCGAGTCTGCCTCTGTCCGCGTCTATCTTCTTCAGCTCGCTCATTACTTTTCCGGCCGTTTCAGCGTTTTCTCTGACGATAACGGCTCCGCCCGCATCAGCTACCGCCTTTGCATTATAGTACTGGTGATCGGCAGTGACATTAGGTGAAGGGATGAATATGGCCGCCCTTCCCGCCATGGTCACTTCAGCGGTTGAAAGTGCTCCGCTTCTGCTGATCGTAAGATCACATGCCGAAAGCTGAGCAGGCATGTCATTGATATATGCGCTTATCCTGACATTAGCCGGAGCAAAGCCCTCGTCTGCCAGTCTTTTGCTTATCTCGTCATAGTATTCTCTGCCTGTTCCCCAGATCACCGTGTACCCTTCTTTCCCGGCATACTCTCTGGCAACAGCCTCTCCTATTTTGTTGGTCGTCTCAGAACCGAGACTTCCTCCGAATACCATGATCACGAAATCGCCTTCAGGTATTCCAAGCGCTCTTCTGTCTGCGGCACCGTCTCTGCCGTCGAAATCAGCCCTGACAGGGTTTCCGCTGTATATGATGTTATCCTGATTGCTGAAATGTTCGCGCGCAGATTCAAAACCCAGAAATACCTTTCTGGCCTTTCGCGCCGCCAGACGGTTGGATACTCCCGGGAATCCGTTCTGTTCATGAAGGTATACCGGTACGCCCAGCCTCTGAGCGGCCAGAACGACCGGAACACTGACAAAACTGCCTGTGCTTATTACAGCATCAGGTCTGAACTTCTTCATGAGCTTTATAGCATCGCGACGGCCTTTCAAGGTCCTTCTGATGGTCGTGGCCAGTCTCACCGGATTGCTCCGGTCAAACCATGTGGAGTCCACCTCAAAAAGCTCATACCCGTGAGCCGGTATTATCTGTCGTTCAAGATCTTCACCCTTCGCTATGTAAATGACTTCGTTCGACGGGTCTTCGGCCCTGAATTTGTCGCCTATGGCGAGAGCCGGATAAATGTGGCCGCCTGTGCAGCCTCCTGTAAGTACTATCTTCATGCCTCGGTCTTCTTTCTCTTTCTCGGCAATCGTTTCTTTGAAACACTGAGCACTATGCCCATGGCTATCATGAAGGACCATATGGATGTTCCTCCATAGCTTATGAACGGAAGTGTGATTCCTGTCGCAGGCATCGATGATGTAACGACCGCTACATTGATGATTACCTGAAGGCCAAGCATTACGCCTACACCTGTTGCAAGGTAGAACCCCAGCCTGTCCCTGGCTTTAAGAGCTACCATGAATATCCTGAACAGCAGGATTATATATACGAGCATCAGTATGACGAAGCCAATATATCCCAGTTCTTCGCCGATAACGGCAAGAATAAAGTCGTTCTGAGGCTCAGGCAGGTACAGGTTCTTTGCTACGCTGCGGCCGAATCCCAGGCCTTTGAGCCCGCCGTTTCCGAGCGCGATGAGTCCCTGTGCGACCTGATATCCGCTTCCCTGGAAGTCAGCGAACGGGTCTCTGAAGCTGGTGATTCTCTGATACCAGTGCGCCGGCGTCTTTGCCGCCATGATGTACATGTAGCCTGCCACACCGGCTGCTAAAGGGATCGCCATGAACAGATAGTTGAGGCCGGCTACCAGCATGATCGCGATCATGATAGCTGCGATTACTATAGCCGTTGAAAGGTTAGGCTGCCTTACGATGAGGTAGAAGTGTATGCCCATTACCGCCAGAAGTACTATCAGTCCCTGCGGAGTCCTTATGTTGCTCGGGTCCTTTATCAGGAAGCACGAAGTAAATACGATGACCGCTACCTTTGAGAACTCACTCGGAGTTACGCCGATACCTCGTATTCCTCGCTGAGCTCCGCCGACGGTAGAGCTCGTAAGAATAACCAGTACCAGCAGCACAATAGACGCTAAAACTATAAGGTAGCTGACTTTCATATATATGTGATAGTCGATATTGGCGACTATCAGCATTACAAACAGGCCCGTCCCTACCCACAGCATCTGTCTGAACAGATAGTATGTAGGATCAGGATGCGCTGTATTGATCGTCTGGTAATAGCCGGCGCTGAATACCATCGCTACTCCGAAGAGAGAGAGCGCGAGTACGAGCGCTACAACTCCGAAGTCGTAGCCGCTGACTACCCTTCCGAGACCGCGTCCGAAATCTTTGGCTTCATCGACCGCGCTGATCCTCTGAGGTTTTTCGCGCCTTTCCTTCCTTATGGCTTTACGAAGAGCCGCTTTCTCAGACCTGCTTAATTCTTTTTTTACTTCAGCATCTCTTTTATGCATTGTTTGAAGTGCCTGCCTCTTTGTTCAAAGTTAGCGTACATATCCCAGCTGGCGCATGCAGGTGACAGGAGCACCTTTTCTCCGGGCCTTGCAATACCTGCTGCAGTGCGGACACAATCAGGCATGTCCTTGCAGTTATAGATATTTGTAAATCCGGCCTTTCTGGCGGCCTCTTCTATGATAGGAGCATCGCGTCCGAGGAGTATGAGCGCTTCAACAGCTCCGTCAAAGTGCTCTGCAAGTGCGTCAAATTCCTGGCATTTGCCGTCTCCTCCGGCGATGAGGATTATTCCGTCTCCGAGAGCCTTGATCGCGATGACTGCAGCATCAACGTTGGTTCCCTTTGAGTCGTTATAGTAATCGACATCGTCTACTCTGCCGCAGAACTCTATTCTGTGTTCAACACCCGGGAATTCCCTGACAGCAGCACCGATCACTTCAGGGTCGATACCTGCAAAGAACGATATAGCTGCAGCTGCGAGTACGTTCTCGACGTTGTGATCACCGATAATTTTCAAATCGGATCTGTCGCAGATGAAATGCTCAGCACCATCAAGACCCTTTACAATAATCTTTGTTCCGTCAAGATAAGCTCCTCTGTCGAGCTTTTCCTGCCTGCTGAACGGGATAACAGTCGCTTTTGTATCTTTTGAAAGCGCATATGCCTGAGCATCGTCATAATTGATGATCAGGAAGTCATCTTCTGTCTGATTTGCAGCGACCTTTGCCTTAGCGGCTCCGTATGCCTCCATGGTGCCGTGCCTGTTGAGATGGTCAGGTGTCAGATTAAGTATCGCGGATACCAGAGGTCTGAATTCCGACGTTGTCTCAAGCTGGAACGACGAGACTTCTGTTACGAGCCAGTCCTCAACTGTACTGTTAACGGCTTCAGTGACTACAGGATTTCCTATATTGCCGACAACAGCCGTATTTCGCCCTGAGGCCTTAAATATCTCTCCGACCAGTGTAGTTGTCGTTGTCTTTCCGTTTGTGCCTGTAATGGCTGCAAAACTGCCCTCTCCGAGTCTGTAAGCAAGCTCGAGCTCACCGATTATTTCGGCTCCGCATTCACGGGCTTTCTGTATGTAATCGAGTGCCGGCGGTACTCCCGGGCTCAGCACGAGCATGTCGTATGCGGACATGTCTTCAGGCATGCTGCCAAGGTATGCTTTGATTCCTTCGTTCTGCATATACTGCAGGAACTGAGTGTCGAGCTTGTCAGCGGACTTGGAGTCCTGCACTGTCACGACAGCTCCCGACTCTCTGAGAGCTCTTGCGGCAGCCTTGCCGGACTTACCCAGCCCTACTACCAGAATGCTGTGGCCCTCAAGTGTCTTTTTATATTTATTTCCTCTTTCCATTTTATGTTTATCCTTCCCGTTGTATTTCAATGTTCTTCCGCCGTTTCTGTCAGCGACCTGAACTAACGGACAGAAAGATATGCTATTACGCAGCAGATCAGAGTGAACAGACAGAAGACACGAACGACTTTTGTTTCATGCCATCCGCCGAGCTCAAAATGGTGATGTATAGGTGCCATCCTGAATATTCTCTTTCCGCCTGTTTTCTTGAAGTATGTGACCTGGATTATTACCGACAGAGCCTCGATCACATATATAAGACCTGCTATAGGAAGCAGCCATTCGACATGGCCGACTACAGCCATGGCCGAAAGAACACCGCCCAGAGCCATTGAACCCGTATCGCCCATGAAGATCCTTGCAGGATAATGATTGTAGAGCAGAAATCCCAGAAGAGCTCCGAAGACGGCCTGCCCGGAAACAGCCATTGCTTCGTTCCCGCCGGCAACAGTCATGCCGACGATGGCGAAAGTGCAGGCGACGATCGAGGATGTGCTCGCTGCAAGCCCGTCGAGTCCGTCAGTCAGATTGACCGCGTTGGCCATCGCTACTTCAATGAATACGATGAAAGGTATGTAAAAGATTCCGAAGTCAACCGTTTTGCCGACGAACGGGATCAGCATTGTGGTGCCCTCTTTCATCATCATGAATATGGCCAGCGCAACACCGAACACGACCTGAAGCACGAGTTTCTGTTTCGGCGTCAGGCCCTCATTCTGTTTTTTTGCGACTTTGTTGTAGTCATCGACAAAGCCGATGGCTCCGAAAGCAAACATGCTGAGCAGTATCGCGATCTTCTCAGTCGTCATGCTGCCGCTCATGAACATGCTTATGATCACCGCGACGGTTATGCCTATTACAAAGGCTATGCCTCCCATGGTAGGCGTTCCCGCCTTGCTCAGGTGAGCCTGCGGACCTTCCTCTCTGATGAACTGTCCGAACTGCTTCTGCTTCATGAACGGTATCATCCGGGCTGTTACCAGCATGGATACCGCAAAAGCGATTGCCGCTATAAGTGCATATTTTCCGATAATACTCATTGACTCTTTATATCTCCGTTCTGCCGCAGATATCACTCACTGTAGATATATACGACCGAGTTTTTCTCTACCCTTGTGCCCGGCTTCGGGTACTGATCGACGACCACGAACGACTGAGTGCTCTGGTCCTCTGGCATTACAGTGTATTTGAGGCCAAAGTTCCTTATGTTCTTTATTGCGTCGAGGCTGTCCATTCCGGTCACATCAGGCACCTCTACCGTGTTCTTTTTGGCGTCTTTCTTCTCCTGCTTGGTGAGCTTCTTTTCAACTCCAAGGTATTCAAGTGACTTTTCCGTAATTTCCTTTACGATAGGACCGGCGGTAAACGCACCGTATTCAAGCTTTGTAGGTCTGTAGACGATACATATCATCGAAAGAACAGGATCGTCCATCGGAGCCATAACTACAAACGATGTGTTTGTCTCCGCGCTGTACCTCTTATTGGATACACGGTTCGCAGTACCGGTCTTGCCTCCGACTCTGTAGCCCGGTATGTAAGCAGTTGTACCGCCTGCATCGGATACGTAATACTCCATGATGTCGCACATCTCGGCAGCGGTCTCTTCTGATACGACCTGTCTTACCTCGGTGTCTTTTATCTCTTTTACGACATTGCCGTCGGAGTCGACTATCTTGTCGACGATCTTCGGCTTCATAAGCACGCCGCCGTTTCCGAGGCTGTTGACTGCACACAGGATCTGGAGCGGTGTGACCGCAATACCCTGTCCGTAACCGGTTGTCGCAAGGTCGACATCGCTCATCGTTGAAGGATCTTTAACGATCGAATACCCTTCGCCCGGAAGGTCTACTCCGGTCTGATCGTTAAAGCCAAACATATCTATGTAGTTATAGAAGGTGTTTGCACCCATGTCGAGAGCTACCTTTGCCAGAGCCGGGTTGCAGGAGTTTCCTACAGCTTCTTTAAGATTCTGAGTACCGTGCGTAAACAGGCAGTGCAGGTAGTAATTGTCGACTTTAATGGCGCCGGTACATTTGTACTTCGATTTTTCGGTAGCGCTTCCGGAATCGAGAGCCGCGGCGGCAGCGATCAGCTTGAATGTCGAGCCCGGCTCATACACGTCGCTGACAGCGTTTATCTTCCACATATTGCTGAGATAGTCCGTCTTTTCCTGATCGGTCATCTTCTCGAATTTGGCCTTCTCAGCAGGGTCTGACGGCTCGTCGGATTCGTTCGGATCGTACTCAGGCGTGGTAGCCATTGCCAGGATATCTCCGGTCTTAGGATTCATGACGATACAGGTTATGGCATCAGCACCTGTTCTTTTCATTCCGGTCACCAGAGCATCCTCTACGAAATGCTGTATTACCGAATCGATGGTAGTGACTATTCCATAACCGTCCTGGGCCTTGTAATACCTTGTCTTGCTGTTGGACAGAGTGTCACCGTTATTGTCGGTAGTTCTGACGGTCCTTCCCTTTATGCCGGCAAGTTCGGAGTTGTACTCATATTCGAGGCCCGACCTTCCGACGTTATCACTGTTGACTCCGCCCAGAACCTGAGCGGCAAAAGCCCCGTTCGGATAGTATCTGGCTGCTTTTGTCTTTACAACGATGTCTCCGCTGAATTCCTTTTCGGCTGTCTCGACCTGCTGCCTTGTAAGTCCGTCGGCCAGAAGCACAAGATTCTCTTCGCCTTCAAGAAGCTTTTTGATCTCCTCTTCCGGTTTGCCCGTGATGGACGCAAGTCTGAGTATAGTCTTGGCCTTGTCATCTGCGCTGATGCTTTCATCCTTGTAAATATACTGTGTATAAGCGTAGAGTTCGTATTCCGTTACAGACTCTGCCAGCGTGTTCATTCTCGAATCGTAGATAGCACCTCTGACAGGAGCAATCTCTGTGTCGACCTTCTGCATATCGGCCGCAAGCACTTTGAGCTCTTCTGATTTATAGATCTGCCAGTAGCCCATCCTTAAGATAAGCGCGCAAAGAAGCACGAGAACTGCTCCAAATCCGAGCGCAAGACGCGTGCGGTTTTTGGAGGTGATGATCTCGCGGTTTTCCTCAAGTGCTCTTCTTTTTACCTTTTCTCTTTTTTTGTTAATATCCATTCTGCTTCATTTAAACATAAATATACGGATATACTATACCACATATGGTGTTGCGTTTAAAAGCTAAATACTGCATTTAGCAGAGTCCATTCCGATAAAAAATGCCACTGAACCATTCCGGATCAGTGGCACAAGTTTATCTGCTCTATATATTAATTGTATGCTTCACTTCTTATGGCAGCAGCAAGATTCTGTACCCCTGTCTCACCGGAACCCAGCTTAACGACGTTATCTGCCGAAGGATATACCATTCCGAAGTCTTCGGTCGCTACCTTTTCGATTCTGGTTACTCTGGTCTCATCCACTATCTGGCTCTCGAGCGAGTCGATCTCAGCCTGGATGTATTCGTTCTCTCGTTCGAGTATGTTGTTCTCATGCTGTATGATCGCGGCATACGATCTCATGCCTACGAGTACGAAAATTCCTATCATCACCACGGTCAGCAATCTGGCTACGCTTTTTCTGTCCGCTCTTATTCTTTCGGCTCTGATTCTCTGTGCTCTTGTGTTCATCGTTCCGCGTCTCTTTCGAAGTGTGTTTCAGTTAAAGCTTTTCAAGTACCCTCAGCTTTGCGCTCCTCGCTCTCGGGTTCGTCTCTGTCTCTTCTTCCGATGGAGCTATCGGTTTTCTTGTTACCCTTTTTACGTCTGCTACCTTTCCGCATACACATACCGGGAATTCCTTAGGGCATGTGCACGGGTCAAGTCTTCTTTCAAATTCAGTCTTTACTATTCTGTCTTCAAGAGAATGGAAGGTTATTATTGCTATTCTTCCACCGCTTTCCAGAAGATCAGGAAGCTTTTCGACTGCCTCTCTGAGGTGTCCGAGTTCATCATTGACCTCTATCCTTATCGCCTGGAATGTCCTCTTTGCAGGGTGCGGGCCTGTTCTTCTGGCCTTTGCCGGTATTGCAGCTTTTATGATCTCGGTCAGTTTTCCGGTCGTGTCTATCGGAGATGCTGCTCTTTCCTTTACTATGAATTCCGCTATCCTTGCGGCCCAGCGTTCTTCACCGTAGTTTCTGATCATGCCTGCGAGCTCATCTCTGCTGTAGCCGTTTACTATGTCGTAGGCTGTCAGTCTGTCGGAATCATCCATCCTCATGTCGAGAGGAGCGTCATGCATGTACGAGAACCCTCTTTCAGGATTGTCGAGCTGATATGAGCTGACTCCCAGGTCGAGGAGTATGCCCTGCACCTTTCCTCCTGCAGCTGCTGCGATCGCGTCCACATCGCTGTAGTTGGCGTGTACGAATCTCTTTTCGCAGCTGTATACGCTGAGTCTTTTCTCTGCGGCAGCCAGGGCTTCACGGTCTCTGTCGACTGCTATCAGCGTTCCGCCTTCGGTCAGTCTCTCGCAGATGCCTGATGAATGACCTCCGCCTCCGACCGTGCCGTCGACATAAATGCCGTCGGGCTTTATGCTGAGGGACTCCATTACTTCGTTAAACAGTACAGGTACGTGTTCAAATTCCATTTGGATCCCCTTTTAAATGCTGAATTCTCTGAGCTTGTCAGTAAACTTGCTGTCTTTCATCTTCTTTGCCAGGTCGAAATCAGCCTTTGTCTCAGCGCTCCATATCTCGACCTTGTTCATGGCTCCTGTCGTCACCAGATCTTTGTTTATATGAGCGTATTCTCTGAGGTTCTGAGGGATCTTTATCCTTCCCTGGCCATCGAGTTCGCAAAGCTCTGAATTTCCGAAGAAGTCTCTTATGAACTCACGGAAGTCCGCGTCGGACTGAGGCAGAGCAGCTATCTTCGCCGCCATCTCTTCGAAGTCCTCCATCGTGTATATGTAGAGGCATTCATCGAAGCCCTTTGTGAGCATGCACTTACCGCCCAGCTGGTCCCTGAACTTGGCAGGTACGGCCATCCGGTTCTTATCATCTATTTTGTTTGTGTAAGTGCCTAAGAACATTTTCATTGATTTTTCAAGGCTTTGCGGCCTCTGTTTTGATTTTTACAGCTGTTTTGTCAAGTTGATTTTACCCCACTTTTCCCCACTTTGCCAAATGAAAATCTTATTTTTTGTTATGATTTCCCCACTTTTTTGTGTAAAGTTGCCTTTACAAAGCCATTTTTTAGGAAAAATAAAAAGCAGGCACAATATGTAGTGTCTGCTTTACATTTTTTTACTATATATAGGTAAAGATTTCTTTACATTTTTTAACCTTGTGTCACTGCCTCAGGACCGCCACAATATGTGGTTTTGCCTATATTACAAGACCTCCGTTAACACTTATCACCTGTCCTGTAATAAAGGATGCATCATCTGAAGCAAGGAACAGCATAGCCTTCGCGACATCGGCAGGGTCCCCTGTTCTGCACAGCGGAGTCTCTTCAACGATCGCAGCTTCAGCCTCTTCGCTGACGGATGCGTTCATGTCGGTATCTATCATGCCCGGCGATACACAGTTGACTCTTATGCCTGACGGCCCCACTTCTTTCGCGAGAGCCTTTGTAAGGCCGATCACTCCGGCTTTTGCCGCAGAGTAAGCTATTTCACATGAAGCTCCGATCTCGCCCCACATTGACCCCACCGTGATTATGCATCCGCTCTTGCGGCTTATCATAGTCGGAAGTGCGTATCTGATGCAGTAGAACACTCCGTTGAGATCCGTATTTATTACTTCCTCCCACCGGCTTATGTCTATGGTGGTTATGAGGTCGTAATCTGCTATGGCAGCGTTGCATATGAGCACATCGATATGTCCGAGAGCCGCAGTTGCCTTATCAACTGCGATCTTTACTGAATCGTGATGCTTTACGTCGCATCTTACGGGAATCGCTCCGGTCTCCTGCCTGAGCTGATCCGCAGCTATCTCGGACCGGTGATAGGTAAAAGCCACCTTGTGCCCGGCCGCGGTGAACTGCCTTACCGCCTCAGCTCCGATTCCGCGCGATCCGCCTGTTATAAATATGTTAGACATAGACGTCTCACTCACCCTTCTGAACGAACTCGTCCACCTTTTCGATCGCCTTGCCCGCGACTTCACTTACATCCGACATTTCGAGCTTTCCGTTGCCCAGCGTGCTCGGTTTGCCGCCGGCAGCGATACACTCCGCTTCAAGCCTTTCTTTCTCGAGCCTTGCTCTTTCTTTTTCTCTTTTGCGTCTGGCTCTTCTGATGCTGAACCATATGAGGAATATGATGATCAGCACAGCGACAGCAACGATCGAGATTATTGAAAAAGCATAGTCCGTTTCGGCCTTGAAACGTGTCCAGTTGAGCTTTACTATCCTCCAGACCACCGCTAAAACGATAACGGCAGCCAGTGCAAGTAAAGCATATAGTTTAGCCCCGCCCTTTTTATTGTTTGTCATACGAGCTCTCCTCTGTCAGCCTTTGCCTGCTCTTCAGGAGTCATCTTTGTGACTGTGATGCCTAAGAATGCCATGATCAGGCAGACGATCGGCATTGTGTAGTTGAAGACTGCCCATGGAGCGTACTGTGACCAGAGCACACCGAGATTGGATGCGATGAATACTCCGCATGTGTTCCAAGGTATCAGACACGATGTTACTGTACCTGCTGACTCAAGCGCGTTGGACAGGCTCTTCGGATGGATCCCCTTTTCTCTGTAAGCTGGAGCGAACATGCGGCCAGGGATCAGGATCGAAATGTACTGCTCTGCCATGATGGCGTTGGCAAATATGCAGGTGAACTCTGTAGCTCCGACGAGAGCAGCAGGTCCCTTGACTACCTTCAGGATGGCCTCAATGATGACCTCCATCTGGCGGGTTCCTTCCATGATGCCTCCGAACATCATTGCTATCATTACCATGAGAATCGAGAATGCCATGCTCAGAAGTCCGCCTGACGAAAGAAGATCGTTCAGCGATTCAAGCTCTGTCTCGCAGACGAATCCGTTAAGGGAAACGTCGAGCAGCGAGCCGACAGTCACTCCGTCCTGGAAGATAGGCGCAAGTATGAGAGCAGTGATGAATCCCAGCGTGATTCCCGGAATAGCAGGGATCTTGAGCGCGATAGCAAGTATTACTACCAGTGGAGGCAGCAGCAGTAACGGGTTGATATTGAAGTTGTTCCTGATGCCTTCCATGATCACTGTAGCCTGTGAGCTGTCTACAGTGCCCGAAGATGCATGCATGAATCCGTAAACACCGAAGAACACGAGCGCGATCGCATATGCGACGAGTGTGGACTTCAGCATGTATTTGACGTGTGTAAATACGTCAGTTCCGGCCATAGCAGGCGCAAGGTTTGTCGTGTCCGAAAGCGGCGAGAGTTTATCTCCGAAGTATGCTCCCGAGATAACTGCTCCGGCAGTCGGGCCAATCGGCATTCCGAGTCCCGCACCGATACCGATAAGTGCAAGTCCCATAGTGCCCATGGTGCCCCATGAAGTTCCTGTTGCCAGAGAAGTTATCGAGCATATGAGAACTGCGGCGATCAGGAAGATCTTTGGCGACAGCAGCTTGAGTCCGTAGTAGATCATCGAAGGGATCGTTCCGGAGATCAGCCACGCTCCTACCATCATTCCTACGATGGCCAGGATAAGCATTGACTGCATGGCCTTGGATATACCGTCGATCATCATTCCCTCAATGTCAGACCACTTATATCCGAGTGTCATGCTGACGATCGTCGTTATAATGACTCCGATGAACATCGGAATATGAGGATCAGCACCGAATCCGACGATACCGATCATCATGACCGCGATCAGCCCCAGCAACGAAATAAGCGCGTGCCATATGGTAGGCCTTTTGATTTCACGTTCTTCAGTAAAAATATTCTTCATGTTTTGATTTACCTTTCAATATAACCTGTTTCAGTATCATATATTGTGTCCCTTAACCACAATAATACACTATTTTGACAAGATTACAACAAGACGTGAATAATTATAAATACTGTTTAATAATTATTCAACTATTTCTTTTTAGGTCCGATGAATTCCCTGAGTATAGCGTTCTCAGGAACAGCATCCATCGATTCGATCTTTACAAAATACTTCATGAATGTGAGTATTCTCTGAGCCTCGGCATATTGCTCGCTCGACTCAGGGATCGCAAGCAGCAGCGGTTCCGCAAGGGTCTTGAGCATATTAGTCTCATAGACAGTGCTTGAGTTGAACACGACATCAGCCGAGGAGCTGTACGGGAATACGTTGACGCTCTCCCCCGCCCGCACTTTCGGCCATGTCTCGAGTGTAGCCTCTGCATTATATCCTCTGAACTGATTGTCTCTCACCATGCGGCGAAGGAGTCTGGCATCTGCAGTGGATAACCTGTTGTGCCTGTCCATGCCAATCTGTGTCAGCGGACTTATATATATCTTGTACTTGTCTTCCCTGGGGATATTCTCCGTAAGCAATTCATTAAGGCTGTGGATCCCCTCTATCACGAGGATCTGCCCCTCTTTCAGCGTGGTTATGCGCTTGCCGAACACTTTCGTGCCGTTCACAAAGTCGAATTCCGGAATGTCGACTTCCTTGCCTGCCAGAAGGTCTTCCATCTGCTGATTGAAGAGTTTAAGATCTAACGCTCCGAGCCCTTCAAAGTCAGGCTTCCCGTCAGGTCCCAGCGGGGTCTGAGTTCTCTCAACAAAATAGTCATCAGTTCCGAGATACAGCGGATCTTCTCCTGTGATCCTCTTAAGCTCAGCGCAGAGCCTCTTGGCCGTGGTAGTTTTTCCGCTGCTCGAAGGCCCGGCGATCAGCACCACCTTTTTGTGGTTTTCCACTATGCTTCCGGCAAATTCCTCGAGCTGTCTCTCCTGCATCCATTCGCTGTCCTTTATAAGCTTATCAGCGTTTCCGGCCATGACCTCTCTGTTGATATCTGCCAGATAATGGATGCCCGTATATTTGCGCATGCGTCTGCTCTCGGCATATGCTTCATAAAGCTTATCGTCATCCCTGTATGGCGGGATCTCATTGTCGTGGAGAGCATTAGGCAGTCTGAGCAGCAGGCCTTGCCTGTACGGTCTCAGATCGAACCGGCTGATATACCCCGATGTCGGAAGCATCTTGGAATACATGCAGTTTCTGTAGTTGTGGAGCTCGGCGATCTCGACGGTCTCATCGGCCGGACGGGATTCAAATATCTCAGCCTTTTCGGGGTACCCCAGAGATCTCCACTTTTTTGCGGCGTGTTCTGCCGTATCGTGTTCGATAACTATCTCGGTATCGTGCGCGATTATCTTCTCCATCTTGTCTCTTATTTTATGGATATCTGACGTAGTAAGCTGCGCGCCGCCGAGATTTATGTAACTGTAGTAACCCTGGTTAAGCGAATTTCCTATAGTTACGTCGGCGTGTTCAAATACGCTCTTTACGGCCTTAAGATATATCAGAATAGCGGTACTATGATATGCTCTTTCATCCGTAAAATTTCTGATTTTAAAGTCTCTTGCCATATCATTATCCTCCTGTATTTCTCAGTCCCTTATGTCTGTATTTTACCACTATATAATTGACTAATAACACCCCCTTGAATTAAAATGAAACTGATATGAGACAACCAGTTTCTTTGGTGTGCTTACATCAATTTTCTAACTAAATGAGGCCAATTATTTTATTCTTAGGGAGGGATGATAAATGAAGAAGGAATATGAACCTCTATTCACTCCTTGGAAGATCGGCAATGTTGAGATTCCTAACAGAATCGTTCAGACATCCATGGGCGGAACTTCGCTCTTCGGATGGCTCGAGCCTTGCCACTTCGACAAGGAAGCTGCTCACCACATTCTCGGTCGTGCACAGGACGGCGTAGGTCTGGTGCTTCCGGGCATGCAGTGCGTAAGAGACACAATGGGCAGAAGATGGCTCTATCAGAACAAGAAGATGTTCAAGGATCTTGCTGAGTGGATGCCTGAATTCCACAAGACAGGTTCCAAGCTGTTCATTCAGCTCGCAGGCGGATTCGGACGTTCGATGGCTATCAACGACATGTTCGTAAAGATGCTCGAAAACAAAGCATTCGGCGCTGTTGCAAAGCCATTCGTAGACATCGAGTACTGCTGTGCTTCTGCCGGTGAGACTCCTAACAGATGGTATCCTTCGATCAAGTCCAGAATGATGACTATCGAAGAGATCCACGAAATGGTAGAGGCTTTCGCAAAGACAGCTAAGCTGTGCAAAGACGCCGGAGTAGACGGTGTTGAGATCCACGCTGTACACGAAGGATACCTGCTCGACCAGTTCACGCTCGCAAACATGAACTACAGAACAGACCAGTACGGCGGATCATTCGAAAACAGATTCAGATTCCCTGTAGAGATCGTACAGGCTATTAAGAGAGAATGCGGACAGGACTTCCCTGTTGCACTCAGATACTCAGTTGTTTCCAAGACTAAGGGATGGCTCCAGGGCGCTCAGCCGGGCGAAGAATTCGAAGAGTTCGGACGTGACATGGCTGAATCCGAAAAGGCTATCAAGTACCTCTCCGACGCAGGTTACGACATGTTCAACTGCGACAACGGTACATATGACGCATGGTACTGGGCTCACCCACCTGTCTACATGCCTGACAACTGCAACTATGAAGACGTTGCTCACATCAAGAACTTCACTGACAAGCCTGTTGTATGCGCAGGTAAGATGGACATCAAGTTCGCTGCAGAGAAGATCAAAGAAGGCAAGATCGACGCTCTCGGCATTGCCCGCCAGAACCTCGTAGACCCTGACTGGGTAACAAAGCTCAGAGAAGGACGCGAAGAAGAGATCAAGCCTTGCATCAGATGCCACAACGCTTGCTTCAACTTTGCTAAGTCGAAACACACTGCTAACACACAGCCTCTGTTCGACTCGCTCCAGCTTGCACGCTGCGCTCTGACACCTCAGACAATGCAGCACAACAAGTACAAGATCGTTCCTGCAAGCAAGCCTAAGAAAGTCGCTGTAGTCGGCGCCGGCTTCGGCGGACTCGAAGCAGCTCTCGTTCTTAAGAAGAGAGGCCACCAGCCTGTAGTATTCGAGAAGAGCGACAAGATGTTCGGTCTGTACAACACAGCAGCAGCAATGTCCTTCAAGGATGCAGATAAAGAGCTCATGAAGTGGTATGAGAGAGAGCTCAAGAAATGGGATATCGACGTAAGACTCAACACAGAGATCAAAGACATCAACGCCCTCCTCAAGGCATACGATGATGTTATCGTATCGATTGGTACATTCCCTAAGGCTCTCAACATTCCTGGATTCGATAAGGCTATTACATTCACAGACCTCCTGATCGGACCAAAGAAAGATGAGTACAAGAAGATCGTATTCCTCGGCGGCGGACTTTCATCCTGCGAAGCTGCATATGACGCAGTACTCGCCGGCAAGAAGCCTGTAGTCGTTGAGTTCCAGGATGACCTCATCACAGCTCCTGGCACATGCCTTGCTAACTCCTCGTTCCTGAGAGAGGCTCTGCCGTTCAAGAACGTTCCTGTTCATCTGAGAAGCAGCATCACCGAGATCGGCGACGGCTACTGCATGATCAAGAACTTCGAGACAGGCGAGACCTGGAAGGAAGAGTGCGACTGCGTAGTAAACGGACTCGGATTCGTTCCAAATGACCAGTTCGCTTCCGTCAAGAACAAGCACCTCCACAGATGCGGAACATGCGTCAAGTGGGGAGCTCTCAGAGAAGTTATCTGGACTGCATGGGATGTAGCAATGACTATCTAGTCGCTTATCACATAAAACTTAAAAAAGACTGCCGCCAAGGCAGTCTTTTTTATGCATCGATATCTTTTAAGAAATAATCTCCGCAGATTTATTTGTTCCAGATATCTTTATATTGTTTGTATTTACCGAGATCGTTGTATGCGTTCCAAGGTATGAAGCCGCCTTCAAGGCCCGCGTCTTTGAGGCCTTTGATCTGTGCTTTCAGCTCTTTTTTGCCATAATTCACGACCGGATCCCAGTACGGCGTATTGTATCCTGTTATCCATGTGCGGGCAGCTGCAGGGTTTTCGAGGTAATCCTGTCTCTTCTTAGCCTTCTTGCCCCAGTTCTTCATTGTGGCATAAGGATTCTTCCAGGTACTGTCCCCTCCTCCCATATGGTCTGTGTACGGCATGGCGCTTATGGCATCAACGATATTTGAAATTCCCGGCCAGTACTGACCGTAAGCTGTCATATATCCGTAAGCGCACTCTCCGAAGACATCTACCGAGAAATACGCTCCGGCCTCATGGATCTGGTCAGCCGCGTAGAAGCAGAAGTTCTGCACTGCCTGCCCTTTTTCTTCATCATAGGTGTTCCTGAAGTTCGCCTTGCCGCTCTTTGACATCTCGTATGAATTCTCAGGGAATCTTACGTAATCGAACTGTATCTCGTCAAAGCCGAACTCTTTTACCGCCTCCTGAGCGAGCCTTACGTTATACTCCCATACATCACGGGAGTATGCGCTTGGCCAGTAAGCGCTTCCGCCGTATTTGATGCAGTCTTCAGGATGATCTTTTGCATAGATCGGATCATTGAAAACCACGATGCGCCCTATTGTGTAAACGCCTGTATCTTTCAGCTTGTTTATGCCTTTTTTGTACTTTTTACGGGAAGTGTAAGCCGTTTTATACGATTTCGGCGACCATTCCTTCGCGGTCTTAGCCGGCCATGCAAGCACGCCATCCTTGATATCTATCACGACTGCGTTGCAGTCAGTCTTTTTAATTAGCTTAATATACTGATCGGGATTTGTTGCTGCTACACAATTAAGGTACATGGCTCTGGCATCGGCACAGAACTCATTGCCCTCTATCACAGGCTTCTCGTACGGATAATAATCGAGATTCTTAGCCTTGCCTCCGTACAGGTTGAATGAGTATTTATCCTTTTTTACTTTTTTATAAATGCCGTTCTTTTTGTATACGGCATCTGCCTTTTCCTGTGTATCGGTAAGATATTTGCCATAGACATAGCCTTCGGCAGTTTCGTCCTTTTTATCAGTGTATTCCACCTTGTATTTATGCACGGAACCGTCGGTAAGCAGTTTGTCGTAGCCCGCTACTTTCAGGCAGGTCCCTTTCGGTGCGAAGGAAGCTATCGCCGGCCCTTCCGCTTCGGAATATATGGTTACGGGAGTCCTGACATACACCTCAGTCTCGCGCACTATCATATCCGCTGCAGGGACCAGATTGCTCTCGTCCATGTATAGCTCTTCCGGATTCTGCAGCCCCGTGTGCTCGACTTTCCAGTACCTGACCCCATCAAGTTCTTTTGAATCAAGTGTCTTCTTAACTGTAGTTCCGCGGGTGATCGTTCCCACGCTGACAGCCTGCACTGACCCGCCGCCGGCCGTCTCCGCTTCTTCCCCTTCAGAGTCTTCATCCTCCTCAATAGGTATACCGATAAGATATACCGGTACATCTTTTGATGTGCCGCCCGCATAGACGTATTCCGGCTCAGGCGTAATGGTGTTTTGAGTGCCCACGTATATTAGAGCCGCAGCAAGACACGTAAAAATCACCACACAGTCTATCGCTAAACGAAGACGTGAGGTGCGCTTTAGTTTTTCTTCAATTCTTTTGTTTCGTTCTGTTCTTGACATTCTTAATGTGATACCTTTCAACGCTCATTAAACATCATTTTTGCCGCATATTCAACCTGAAGAATGTTGTATAATTTAAACAACTATTCAAGGAGGGTACAAATGGGTAAAGACAAAGCAGCTGAGGTGTCAAAGTCAGGCATCTCCGAAAAACAGGCAAAACGAAATCTGTGGTTCTTCCCTCTCGGCACTTTCGGCAGGGACATGATCTACAATCTGTTCACCAATTTCATTCTCGTATATGTGCTTTTTACGCACCACCTGACGCCGGCTCAGCTGGTAGCTATCACCGGCATAATGATAGGCGCAAGAGTATTCGACGCTCTTAACGATCCTCTTATGGGAAACATCATTGAGCGCACAAGGACACGCTGGGGCAAATACAAGCCATGGCTCGTGATCGGCATCATCGGTACATCCATTGTCGTTTATCTCGCTTTCAATGTAAGGCTCGAGGGTTGGGCTTTCATATGGTTCTTCGGCATCATATATTTCGCTTACAGCATAGCCTATACGATGCACGACATTTCATACTGGGGCATGATCCCTTCGCTCAGCAAAGAAGGCAGTACGCGCGATAAGCTGACAGCTATGACCAACCTTGCCGCAGGCATAGGCGGAGGTCTTGCAGGTCTCTTTATACCGATGTTCACCACCGGTTCAGGCGCTATAGGCGGCAATGCCCAAACGGCTTACGGGCTGGTAGCTCTCATATTCTGCATCCTTGCCCCTCTCTTCCTTTGCTTCACCATCTTCGGTGTAAGAGAAGACAGGTCGTATATGGACACCACCCCTCCTCCGGTAAGTTTTAAAAAGATCCTTTCCACCATCACAAGCAACGATCAGCTGTCATGGATGTGTCTTATATTCCTGCTTCATCAGATAGGAGCAGACCTCATAGTCGGAGGAATAGGCTCGACATACATTTACTTTACTTACGGCTATAAAGGCGGTCTGTACTCGCTGTTCTCGACCATCGGCCTGTCAGCTTCGGGCATACTGCTCATAGCCTATCCATGGCTGTCATCAAAATGGACCAGAAAGAGCCTGATGAAGGGATTCGGTCTCATCATGACAGTCGGATTTGCAATGATGCTGGCAGCCGGGCTCTTCATGCCGGCCGAGATGCCTTCGTTCTGGATAACTACGGTAGGATACATGCTGGCTCAGCTCGGAATGAACTGCTATTACGTCATAATGATGCTGTCCATCATCAACACGGTAGAATACAACGAGTATAAAAACGGTACCAGAGACGAAGCCATCATAGCTTCGATCAGACCGTTCTTCACAAAGTTCGGAAGCGCTCTGTGCGTGCTGCTGACCACGGTTTCATATCTGATCTTCGGAGTCACGAAATACACGAACCAGATAAGCTCGCTCGAGCAGGCCGCCAACATGGGCAGCATAACAGAGGCGGAAAAACTGGCTCAGATCGACAGCGTTATCGCTTCGGTAAGCAGCAGTCAGAGCCACGGCATACTTCTCGTTATGTGTTTCATACCTCTGCTGATGATGCTCGGTGCTTACCTTCTGTATAAAAAGCATTACATTCTCGACGAAGATGAATACGACCGCATCGTTAATGAGCTGGCTTCAAAGGTAAAGTAACCAGGTATTGCACTAAAAATGGTCCGTATCCGGTATTAAACTCCGGAGCGGACCATTTTAAGTGTCGTTTTATAGTAAGCTTATGCTTCTTTGGCTGCAGATCTGAAGATGATTCCGCGCTTGAGGAGTGCCGTTCCCAGGAGTTCTCCGAGTACATAGCATCCGGCGATCTCACCGAGCAGTATCTGTATCATCAGGACAGGAATGGCTACATCTACGACTCCGTATCCGAACCTCAGTACTAAAGGCACGATGATCGCATTTGCGATTACTGCCGGGATTGGAACAAGCCAGCGGTTTGAACGGAGCATGTATCCGAGTACAGCGCCGATCAGTGTAGCCAGGCTGCCGAATATCACGTCGAGGATGATACCTCCGCCGATGAAGTTAGCGATAAGGCATCCGATGAACAGTCCCGGAATCGCAGCAGGTGTGAACATCGGCAGAATGCAGAGCGCTTCTGCTATTCTTACCTGCACCGGGCCGAATGATATCGGCGCAAAAACCAGTGTGAGGACCACGTAAAGAGCCGCGATAGCAGCGCCATGCGTGATCCAGGTAACTTTTGGATCTGTGTTCTTCATTTAATTGTTTCTCCTTTGGTTTTAGTATTTTAGAAGCAGGATATCGGACCCGAACTGCTTCAGACGGCATTTGATGCGGCCGTCCGCGCATGATTTTACAGTAAGCACCTGATTATGTCCAGTAAAACTTTCCTTCAGGATCATTACTGCGTTTTTCTTTGAGCCGGCTGAAAAATTCGAGAGCAGCTTCGTAGTAGACTTCCTCCGGCCTGGTCATCGCGTCTTCTACTGTCACATCTCCCTTTACGAGCGGCACAACTTCGCAGATACCACAGTTCAGCAGTCCCTGCCAGCCGTCCCCAAGGCCTCCGACTATCGCTGCAACAGGCACGCCCTTTTCCCTGGCTCTGCGCCCGACGCCCTGCATGGCTTTACCGTGCACACTCTGATAATCGGCTCTGCCCTCTCCGGTAATGATAAGGTCAGCGCCTTCTATAAGTTTGTCGAAGCGGATCAGATCGAGCACCACGTCGATCCCCGGTTTGAGCTCAGCGCCAAGGAGTGCATAAAGAGCGGCTCCTATACCGCCTGCCGCGCCTGTGCCAGGCACTTCATCACAGTTGATGCCTGTAATATCCTTTATGGCATCTCTGTAATTGCACATACCGGCTTCCAGGATTTTCAAAGTTTCTGGCGAAGCTCCCTTCTGAGGACCATAAGTGTAAGTTGCTCCGTTTTCACCGGTCAGAGGATTATCGACATCACACATGACAGTGATCTTCGTATCTGTAAGCCTCTTATCGAGGCCGGAGAGATCTATGCGAGCCACCCTGCCGAGATCGCGGCCTCTGCCTTCGAGCGGCTCCCCGCTGCGATCATAAAAGCATGCTCCCAGAGCTTTCATAAAGCCCATGCCGCCGTCATTTGTAGCTGACCCGCCTATAGCGACAGATATGTCGCGCGCTCCGTTGTTGAGCGCGTCTAAAAGCAGCTCTCCTGTGCCCACCGAAGTAGCCTCAAGGGGATCGAGCCTGCTTTCAGGCACAAGAGTTATCCCTGAGGCGGATGCCATTTCGATCACAGCTCTTCCATCGTCAAAAGCAGCATATTCAGCCTTGACCGGATCCATAAACGGACCGTGTACCGTTACGCTTTTCGCGCGTGCACCGGCAGAGGCTATCACCGCTTCAGCAGTCCCTTCACCTCCGTCAGCCAACACCACACCGGCAGTCTCAACATCTCCGAATACAGACCGGGCAGCTTTGCCCAGAAGCCCGGCTATCTGAGCCGATCCCAGAGTTCCTTTAAAAGAGTCACTTGCAAATATCAGTTTCATCTGCTCACCTCATCTGCATGACTTGCTTCAACCCCTGCACGGATATTGCAATCTTTGAAATCCACTATACCCTCCTTATAAAATACGGCCGCCGCTTACGCGGAGGCCGTATAACACTATATGCCTGTTTGCTTATGCTTCCGGCTCCTCAATATCTACACCAAGATCTCTGAGAATAGCCCTTGCCTGTGTGCATGCCGGGCAGTCACAGAACTTTTTGCCCTCTGCCTTGATAGCCTCAGCATGAGCCTTGATCTGAGCTGCTGCTTCTTCGCCGACTTTTTCTTTCATCTCAGGCTTGCTGAATGTCTCAATAACATCGTCAACTGATGAGATGCCTTCCTTCAGAGCCTTGATGAAATCGCTCTCTACGACCTTGTCGATAACAGGGGCTGCCTTGCTCTTGATCTCACCTACCATAGGTGCAGCCTTATCCATCAGATCGTCTACTACAGGAGCAGCCTTATCCATGAACTTCTCTGCGCCCTCGGATACTTTTTCGCTTACTTTAGCGAGTTTTTCGTTGGCCTCGATGGACTTGTCTTGATATTTCTCAGCCATATCGCCGAGCTTGTCCCATGCATCACTGCCCTTTTCCTTGAGCTCATCAAACTTATCCCCGTACTTTGCGTCTGCTTCGTCGAGCCATTTGCGTGCTGCTTCCTTGATCGAAGCGCTTGCATTGCTGTCGAGCAGTTCTTTTACTTTATCAATCAGTTTAACATCTGCCATTTTGATACCCCCTTTAAGTAAATATATTGAGATGTTTAAGCATTAGCGCCAAACTGTATTTATCAGATACTCTTGACAAGAGTCAGTATATTGCTGCCGTTCTTGTATTCGTATTCGACCGCATCCATGGTCTGTTTGACCAGGAAAATACCAAGTCCGCCGATCGGCCTCTCAGATGCATCGAGTGTTACGTCAGGGTCGTCTTTCTTCAGCGGATCGTAAGGCTTTCCGTGATCGATGAAGGTTATCTTGACGCTTACAGGCTCGTCAGTAACCTCTACACGCACTAAAGTCCTGCCCTTGCCCGGAGAATATGCGTACTTGCATATGTTTACGAATATCTCCTCTACGGCAACATCGATCTGCATTTGTGCTTTGAGCGAACAACCGGCAGCCTCAAGCTGACCGTCTACAAAAGCCATTACCTGACTGAGATTTTCTTCAACGGCTTCTATGTCTAGTTCTTTTCCGCTCTGCTGTTTTTCAGGGCGATTATCGAACATAAGTGTATCCGTCCTTTCGAGCAAATCTATCAGCTCAGCCTTCCAGTGCTCTATCTCGGCGCGTCTTGCGTCATCTTCGAGCCCGCCGCGTCTTATAGACCTTCTGATAAGTCTGGTATAGCCAATAATACGTGCTTTATCTTCTACACTTCTTATTACCTCTTCATCTGTTGTGCCGAGGTATTTCTCAAGTGTCATGTGCCAGAACTTCGCAGCTGTTTCGCTGTCGATGCCCTGGAATTTCTTTATGATCTCGCTGTCGAGTTCAGAGAAACCGATATACGCGTTGAATATCGAACCGAGTTCAAATATCGGATGGCCAACGGCAAGAGTATCCATGTCGATCAGAAGAACTTCGTCATCCTGAAGTTCGAGGTTCTTTGTGTGGTAATCGCCGTGGATCATATGATCATCGTGAGGTACAGCCTCTACCAGAGCCATAAGCTTTTTAGCTGACTCTTCAGGAAGATGATCCTGCATGAACTTCGCCCACGATATCACGGTCTCTCTCATATCCGGCAGTTTGCCTGCAGGGACCTCTGTGCTGTGGATCTTTTTCAGCATCTCAACATACTCATCGACGCACCACTCGAGCTTTGATGGTTCTGTCTGGAGTATCTTTGAGAACGATTTGGCGTTAAGAAGCTCGAAAACCGATCCGTATCTGTCTCCTACCTTTACTACATCGTAAGAGATAGCTGTCGGGATCCCCAGTATAAGCGCAAGTCTGGCGACCTCACGCTCATGAAGGATATCCTCAAGGGCATCAGGATTGTTGTAGATCTTAACAACGTTATCTTTGTCGATGCGGTAGATCCTTCCGTTGGCTCCGCGGCCGATCTCTTCGCACCCCTCGACCGATACCTTGCGGTATGCCTTATCGACCTTCATCATTTCGGTGAATCCGGTCATCTCGAATATTTCATAAACATCTGAGTGGGTGTTTATGATGCTGAGATCAGGATGAGCTTTTCTGAGGCGCAATATTATTCTGAGTCCGGCACTCGAAATATATTCGAGGCCTTCCGCATCGATCACGATTGAGGAAACCGTCTTTCCGTCCATGGCATCATTGATCTCTTTTTCAATGGATGCAGCATTGCCGGAATCTATGCGTCCCTCAAGCTTCACCTCTATGATATTGTTATCCCATTGAATAGTCATGTTATGCTTGTAAATCCTACTCTATAGTCAGAATATCCGAGAAACCCGTTACGTCAAAGATCTCCTGTATTGCTTCAGATACGTTCCTTACAACCATGCTGCCGTTCTGATTCATGGTCTTCTGCGCGGACAGAAGCACACGGAGTCCGGCACTTGAAATATAAGACAGGTCGCTGAAGTCGAACACGAGCTCGCTTACGCCGCCGATATTATCTTTGATTTCCTCTTCGAGCTGAGGAGCGGTGATGGTATCAAGTCTTCCATTCAGTTTGAATTCGAGTTTTGATCCTTCAAGTTTGTTACTGATTTCAAGCAATTGAGTGCCTCCTTTTTTTACCTGTCTCCGCCGGATGCAATGCCCGCGGAAGCATAACAATTATCCAATACATTATACTACACATCACAGCTGCTAATCTATACTCTGTGGTTTTAATAGATCAGCGTCTTGTCTCCCGACGGAGCAAGTACTATGCGGTGAGTGCCGCCCTTACGGTCGGTCAGTTTTTTCTCATCTACAGGGTGTTCAGTGATCATGAGAGGGATCCCTCTCTCGTCCGAAACACCGGTCTCATGCGACGGCATGTATATCTCAGCGCCCATTTCTTCATATGCGAGTTTCGCCTGGCAGTTGTAAACATTCAGGCCATAGTCGCCGTAGACCTTCACACCGGCATCCCTGAATCTTTCTATCCAGCCCGCATTTCCGCAGAGAATGCCGCTCTCCCTGCAGGCTTCAGCTATCTCGTCAAAGTTCTCTTCAATATAGCTGTCTAGTCTGCCCTTTGAAACATTTATTATATAAGGTACCGATCCCGGTCTGAGCCTTGCTTCTTCAGATGCCATGAATTTCTCGAGAGCCACAGGCCTTATGCCGCTTTTGTTGACTGCATACTGCCACTCGTCTGAGGTCATGGCTCTTTTGCCGAGCTGCTCCCTGTCGCGTATCTCCATGATTTCTTCACGGCTCAGTGCAGGCCTTCTGTTCGCCGTAACAGCTTCTCTGCGCTGCTTCATGAGTTCGTCTGACGCTTCTCTTCTCATTCTGTTGACCACAGAGAGAGGCATCATTATTCCCTCGTCTATCTGAACATCGATCCCTGTAAGGCCCGCAGTGTATACGGTGTCGCCCAGTCTGTTCAGCGATGACTCTATGCGCTCTCTGTCAGTAGCTGCCTTATGAGCGTACTCGACCAGATGATCCGCGCTTATCTCTACGCTGGTGCCCATCTTCACATCTGTCATTACGAGGCTCGGATACTGGCCCGCGCGTGCTGTGAATGCCATAGTGACAGGCAGCTTCTTTTCAGGTACATCGAGCGCTTCTTCGAGGAGTTTTTTGTCGGTCACCTTGCGGACAGTGTCGCCGGTGAGCGCTCCTCTTTCGAAATCACCCGCCAGCACACAGCCATGACCAATATCTTTCACATAAGTGACTACTCCGCCTGCCGGTGAGCTTACCAGATAATCGGAGTCCTCGCTTATGAACTCAATGCCGTCGCCGCTGTCAAGGCTTATGCCCTGTTTGCCGGCCGAAGGAGCGAGCTCTATGCATACAAGTTCTCTCCCGCGCCTGAGAGCTCCTCTGGCAGCAGCCTTCTCGTCCTTTTCGCTTACCTTGCCTTCGCTGTCTATCACGGCGATGACCCTGCCTATATGGAGCCCCTGGTTCTTTGGGCTTACTCCGGAAAGAAGATTTTCTCCCGGATTTCCGTACAGGTAGCCTTCGGTGAAGTCTCCGCGGTTGAAAATCTGTCTGAGCTCAAGCATGTCGCCCTCTGCGACCTTATAAAGCTCAGCAGCCTTTTCAGGCCCGTGCTCAAGTACGAGCTTTTCAAACAGATCTATATACTTGCGGTATATGCGTGTGACGACCGCAACGTACTCAGGAGTCTTCATGCGTCCTTCTATCTTGAACGAGGCAGCGCCCGACATGACGAGCTCCGGAATGTGTTCTATAAGGCAAAGGTCTTTAGGGCTCAGAGCGTAATACACCTCGCCGTCGTCGCCTCTGTACGCCTGCCTGCACGGCTGGGCGCAGGTTCCGCGGTTGCCGGTGCGTCCGCTTCCGCCGCCAAGCACCCTGCTCATCTGGCACTGCCCTGAGTAGCACATGCACAGCGCGCCGTGGACGAACACTTCCACATCGACCTGTGGATCGAGAGTGCTGCAGTAAGCCGTCAGATCCTTTATTTCTTCGAGTGAAAGCTCTCTTGCCGGAACGACCCTGCAGAAGCCAGCCTTCGCCGCAGCCAGAGCTCCTCCTTTATTGTAGAGAGTTCCCTGCGTTGACAGATGCAGCGGCAGATCGGGCAGATAGAGGTGCAGCAGCCTTGCCAGGCCCATATCCTGCACTATGACGCCGTCGACTCCGAGTCCGTAGATATAATTGCAATAGTCAAACGCCCTCGCCAGTTCGTGATCTGCTATGAGGGTGTTGATCGTCATGTACACTTTTACTCCGTGTGAGTGGGCATAGTTGATAGCGTCAGGAAGCTCTTCGTCGCTGAAATTATCTGCGAAGATCCTGGCGTTGAAAGCCATTCCTCCCATGTAGACCGCGTCAGCTCCGTTGTTGACAGCGGCTATGAGGTGTGCCTTGCCTCCCACAGGTGACAGAAGTTCAGGTCTGTTCATATCAATATCCTCCCATTTAATATTAGCACATATTATAGTGAAGTGTACAATTTGTATTTAATGACAATCACATTGTCAACAGTCTTGATAATGCTTTAACGCGGTATTAAACTAAAATCATGTAAGAGTCCGGAAGGGTGTCCGGGATCCAAGGAGAGAGGAGAAAATGAGTACGAAGGACACAGTCCTTGCTTTGTTTGAAAAAAACAAGGGTTTTTTCATATCCGGCGAAAAAATAGCCGAAGAACTGAATATTTCGAGAACCGCCGTATGGAAGGCCGTTAAGAAACTGCAGAGCGAAGGCTATAATATCAAGGCTGTAACAAACAGAGGTTACTGTCTTGATAAAGAAGCTGACGTTCTGACAGTACGCGGCATCCGCAGCTATCTTGACGAAAACGGCAGCTGTCTCAGGCCTGAGGTTTTTGTCAGAGTCGATTCCACCAATACGGTCTGCATCGAGAAAGCAGCCGAAGGCGAAAAAGAAGGTTATGTGGCTATTGCAGGTTCGCAGAGCGCGGGCAGAGGCCGCAGAGGCAAGGCCTTCTTCTCCCCTGCCGACAGCGGCATATATATGAGCATACTGCTCAGGCCGGTTGGGCTTACGGAGGATCAGGTCCTGCACTTCACCACTATGACTGCTGCTGCTGTAAGCGAGGCGATCGAGGCTGTATCAGATAAGAAAGCTGAGATCAAGTGGGTCAACGACATATATGTTAACGGCAAAAAAGTTTGCGGTATACTATCTGAAGCGTCATATGGTATACAGGACAGAAATCTCGAGTGCGTGATAATAGGTATCGGGATCAATGCCTACGAACCGTCTGAAGGCTTCCCTTCAGCGATCGCAGATATTGCCGGCCGGGTATTCGACGAGCCTAAAACAGGCCTTAAGAACAGACTTGCAGCAGAAGTCCTGAACCGTTTCATGGCTTACTACAAAGAACTCCCTGACACTCCTTATTCATCAGAATATATAAAGCGCTCTATGGTCACCGGCAGAGATGTCACCATCCATAAGGGCAAAGAGCAGATCAAAGCCCACGTTCTCGGCATAGATAACACATTCGGACTCAAAGTAGTCTACGAAGACGGCACGGTGGAAGTGCTCAGATCGGGCGAAGTCAGCATAAGAATATAAACAGAACAAATAAATAAGAAACCGGTTGCTTCGGCAGCCGGTTTCTTTGTTATCAGGATATTCAGTTCATGGTGTCACCAGCCTAAAGGTCGGCGAGATATCTCGCGAGTTCCTTCTTTGAATCGGCCACGATCTTTTCCTCATCAACGCCTGTTATAGTGCCGTGTTCCACTGTGACCTCACCATCTACAACTGTGTAGTCAACAGCTCCTCTGAGCCCTACAGTGCCGAGCACTGATTTCGGGTCATAACATGCACCTACCAGTTCGAGGCGCTCCGAATCAACGAGGAAGAAGTCAGCGCACTTGCCGGTCTCGATGGAGCCTATCTCCTTCTCTCTGCCGAGAAGTCTTGCAGATCCCATCGTCGCGATCTTGAGCATATCGTAGCCCGTCGGAGCCTTACGGCTGGAGTTCAGCCTGTGCAGAAGGAATCCGACACGCAGCTCTTCGAGCATGTCGGAGCCGTCGTTCGACGCGGATCCGTCTACGCCGAGTCCCACAGGTATGCCCATTTCGAGCATCTCAGGTATGCGTGCTATGCCCGATGAAAGCTTCATGTTGGAGATCGGGCAGTGGCATACGCCGGTTCCTGTTTCGGCAAGGAGTTTAAGCTCTTCGTCGTTGAAGTGTATGCCGTGGGCATACCAGACGTCGTCGCCTATCCACCCTACTCTTTCCATGTACGCAAGAGGCCTGACTCCCTCGCGTTCGATCATGTAGTTTTCTTCGTCTTTTGTCTCACACAGATGTGTGTGCAGGCGAACGCCCTTCTCTCTGGCGAGGATCGCGGATTCACGCAGCAGATCTTCAGACACCGAGAACGGCGAGCAAGGCGCAAGCGCGATGCGCCGCTTCGACTGGAACGATCTGTCGTGATATTTATCGATGAGATCGATGCTGTCCTTCATTATCTCATCTACAGTCTGGACCACGCTGTCAGGAGGCAGCCCTCCGTCCTTTACGGACAGATCCATTGAGCCGCGCGAAAAATGCATTCTTACACCCAGCTTGTCCGCCGCAGCCGCCTGGGCGCCGATAAGATCGCCGGCACCTGCAGGGAACACGTAGTGATGGTCGAATACCGTAGTGCAGCCGTTTTTCATGAGCTCGCCCATGCCTGTCAGAGATGACAGATAGACTGTATCTTCGTTGAGGTTTTTCCAGATCTCGTAAAGTGTTTTGAGCCAGTCAAACAGCTCCATGTTCTGCACCTTCTCGAGATTGCGCGAAAATACCTGATAAAGATGGTGATGCGCATTCACAAGACCCGGGTAGCAGAGCATTCCTGTAGCGTCGATGACAGTATCAGCTTCATGTTTTTCCGGGCCTATATACGTTATGAGCCCGTCCACGCAGTACAGGTTCACGTTCTCAAATACCGTATCTTTGCCGTCGCACGATACGAGAGAACGGATATTATTTACCGATAATGTTCTCATATCGTCCACACCCCTTTTTATGCCTCAGCTATAGCTTCTATCTCGCAAAGAACTCCCTTCGGAAGCGCCTTTACTGCCACGCAGCTTCTTGCAGGCTTTGAAGTGAAATACTCAGCATACACTTCGTTGAATGCACCGAAGTCACCCATGTCAGCGAGGAAGCATGTAGTCTTTATTACTTTATCGAATCCCGAACCGGCTTCTTCGAGCAGAGCGCCGACATTCTTGCAGCTCTGATGAGCCTGTGCCGCGATGCCCTCAGGAACTTCGCCTGTTGCAGGGTCTACCGGGATCTGACCGGATGTATATACAAAACCATTTGCGATGAATCCCTGTGAATATGGTCCGATTGCGCCCGGTGCCTTATCAGTTGCGATTACCTTCATTTTGAGATCTCCTTTCTGCTATTTTTTGTCAGCATCAGCAGCACGAACAGTACGATTATCACTGCGGCTGCCGCAGACCAGATACCCTTATCCGGAAGGAACGATTCCGTTCCGTCTCCATTAACTATAACATCTGCGTCTCTTAATATCCACGCCCCAATTGCAGGCCCGATGAGTCCCGGCACAAAGACCTGCCCGATTATCCTGACTCCCTGAAACTGCCCTGCTCGCCCTGCCGGGATATTATCTCTGATCATGGCTCCGAAAACAGACATCCCCGCCAGATAACCGATCATCATAAGGAGCGATCCTGCGAATGCCTGCCCCGCTGCCTGTGCCCGCGTGAAGTACAGTATGGCGTAACCAGCCAGCAGTATGAAACACACCGGTATGATGCTCTTCATGAAACCCGCGCGGTCATAAAGCCTTCCGTAAAAGACGGTAACGGCAGCGGCTATCAGTATCGCAGGTGCGAATATAAGGACGTAATTATCGAGTCCGAGAGTCTGCTCATAATAAATGATGAGATATGGCATGAATATCTGGATCGATATGTTGAACACGGCAAAGCACGCAAGTGTCACATAGAGAGTGCGGTTTTGCCTTGCGACAGACGGCCTGAAACTGTATGCGAGAGTATCTCCCAGGCTCTCCTCGGTTTTTCTGAGACCCGGGGCCTCTTCTATCAGGAACCACCCTGCTATGCCTATCAGTGTTGTTGCTATACCTATGATGTAGTAGATCGTGGTCCAGGCCTCGTGGGTGTTCAGGTCAAAGCTCATGAACCCTCCGAATACCACCAGGATCGCCACCAGAGGCATCATTGAGTTTACTCCTTCGATCTTTCCCCTGTTGCCCGAATCTCCCCTGTCAGTCAGCCACGCGTTGTACGCGGCGTCATTGGCTGTAGATCCGAAATACGTCATCACGCAGTCCATCACTATGGTAAGCATTATGCTCTTTATGTACGCGAAGCTTATTATGCTTACGCCCCAGATGATATATCCGACGCTCATGAAAGCCTTGCGCCTGCCGACCTTATCGGATACAGCTCCCATGATGATCGTCGTAAGAGCTGCCGTTACGGCGCTTGCCATAACCATCGCGGATATGTCTGCCGGCTCCGCATTGAACATCTTATAGATGAACACGTTGAAATACATGTTTTCGACTACCCATGCCACCTGGCCCATAAGGCCGAATATGATCATGGCTGCCCAGAATTTGCTGCTGAGTTTAGTCTGCATTTTGTGTTACCCTCTTGTCGTTTTTTGGCCTGACCGTGATCCATACTCCTATGAATACCAGCACTCCGCAGCCAAGCACCATGCAAAGGTATGAGACAAATAAAAACGTTCCCAGCACACCTGAGTGCAGGAACGTTTTCATATCACCATACGCGATTTGTTTTCTGTCCACGGCCTTTCCCTGTTTACTTCACTTATGCCTCTTTCTGATTATATATCAATTTCTCTCCATCTGAGTCACAAATCAGCGACTGACCGTCAAGAATGTTACCCCTGATGATGCCGTCGGCGATCTCAGTCTCGACATGCTGCTGCAGGTAGCGCTTTATAGGCCTTGCTCCGTAGTGCGGATCGTAAGCCTCATCGGCGATGAACTCGAGAGCCCTGTCAGTTACCTCAAGAGCGATGTCTTTGTTTTTGAGTCTTTCGGCTATGTCGTTGAACGAGAGCCTGATTATACCCTTGATCTGGTCCTTGGTGAGCGGACTGAAGAGGATGATATCATCGATACGGTTCAGGAATTCAGGTCTGAATCCGGCCCTGAGCTGTGCCATTACCGACTTCTCCACTTCAGGGTCGATAGTGCCGTCGTCCTTCATGTTGTCAATAAGATCGGCGCTTCCGATATTTGATGTCATGATGACTATGGTGTTCTTGAAATCCACCGTACGGCCCTGGTTGTCCGTAAGACGTCCGTCATCGAGCAGCTGGAGCAGTATGTTGAACACATCAGGATGAGCCTTTTCGATCTCATCGAACAGGATGACGCTGTAAGGCTTGCGGCGCACCGCCTCGGTCAGCTGTCCGCCTTCATCGTAGCCTACATACCCCGGAGGCGCTCCTACCAGTCTGGATACTGAGTGCTTCTCCATGTACTCTGACATATCGATTCTTATCATGTTGCGTTCGCTGTCGAACAGCGATTCCGAAAGAGCCTTGGCCAGTTCGGTCTTGCCGACGCCGGTAGGTCCGAGGAAAATGAACGATCCGATCGGTCTGTTCTCGTCCTTGAGACCCGCTCTGGCGCGCAGTATTGCCTCTGAGACGGCTTGTACGCCCTCTTCCTGTCCGATTACCCTTTTGTGCAGGATATCAGGCAATCTGAGGAGTTTATCGCGCTCTGTCTCGACCAGCTTGCTCACAGGGATGCCTGTCCAGCCCGAGATGACCTCGGCGATCTCGTCTTCAGTGACTTCCTCCTGGAGCAGTCTCTCCTCTTCTCTCTTATCTGCAGCCGCCTTCTTTTCTTCGAGCTGCTTTTCGAGATCAGGAAGTACGCCGTACTTCAGCTGGGCTCCCTTTTCATAGTCTGCATGCCTCTCGGCATCTTCTATCTCGAGCCTTATATCTTCGATCTGCTGCTTGAGATTCTTTGCCTCGAGTATCTCTGACTTCTCATTCTCCCACTGAGCTCTCATTCCGGCGCTCTTGTCCTTGAGTTCTGCCAGCTCTTTCTCAAGTATCTCGAGCCTTGCCTTGGAACCCTTGTCCTCTTCTTTTGCCAGCGCCTGCTTCTCAATCTCGAGCTGTGTGATCTTTCTTGAGATCTCATCGAGCTCTGCAGGCATGCTGTCGATCTCGGTACGGATGCGTGCAGCAGCCTCATCCATAAGGTCGATGGCCTTGTCAGGAAGGAATCTGTCGCTGATGTATCTGTCTGACAGAGTAGCGCAAGCGATAAGAGCGCTGTCGGTGATCCTTACACCGTGATGGATTTCAAACTTCTCTTTCAGGCCACGCAGGATCGAGATTGTATCCTCTACACTTGGCTGATCCACCAGTACCTTCTGGAATCTTCTTTCGAGTGCGGCATCCTTCTCAATGTACTTTCTGTACTCGTCAAGAGTAGTCGCACCGATGCAGTGCAGTTCGCCTCTCGCCAGCTTTGGCTTCAGCAGATTGCCTGCATCCATCGCACCCTCGGCAGCTCCGGCACCGACGATATTATGAATCTCATCAATGAAAAGGATAATTCTGCCTTCGGATTTTTCGATCTCGTTCAGGACAGCTTTGAGTCTTTCCTCGAATTCTCCCCTGAACTTAGCACCGGCTATAAGCGCACCCATGTCGAGCGCATATACAGTTTTGTCTTTAAGGCCTTCAGGCACATCGCCCGCAAGTATTCTCTGCGCGAGTCCTTCTACAACAGCCGTCTTACCGACGCCAGGCTCACCGATCAGCACCGGGTTGTTTTTTGTACGCCTTGAAAGAATCTGCACCACGTGCCTGATCTCGGCATCCCTGCCGATTACCGGGTCTAGCTTTCCTGCCCTTGCCATTTCGACAAGATCTCTGCCATACTTTGCAAGAGCCTCATAATTATCCTCCGGATTCTGGCTTGTGATCCTCTGATTGCCTCTCACCTTTGTGAGCGCCTCGAGGAATTTTTCTTTTGTAACACCATATCTGAGGAATATTCTCTCACTCGGTGTTCCCTTCTCACCGAGAAGCGCCAGATAGATATGCTCCACGCTCACGAATTCGTCTTTGAACTGATCCGCCGCAGCCTCAGCATCCATGAAGATCTTGTTGAACCTGCGTGTGCCGTACATGCCGTCACCGCCTCCCGAGACTTTAGGGATCTTATCGACCTCGGCCTGGACGTCTTTTGTCATGGCAATGATGTTCACACCCATCGACTGAAGTAGTTTAGGGATCAGCCCGTCTTTCTGTCTGAGCAGAGCAAGGTGTATGTGCTCGCCGTCTACCATCTGGTTACCCATTTCAACCGCGATGTTCTGGCAGTCCATTACAACCTGCTGAGCATTCTGTGTATATTTTTCGATATTCATATATTTGCACCTCCTGTTTTTGGGAAGATTTATTAGCTCATGAATTTTTCCAAAACAAAAATAGCACAAGTTTCAACGTTTGTAAACAAAAATTTAGCACTCCCTTAAAGAGAGTGCTAACAAATATTTATTATTTTGCATAAACCGCTAATTTGTAAGCGTTCGTCCGTCATGGCGTTCTTTAAGATCAGGAACATATTCCTCATCGTCCAGCATATAGGTGAAGCCGTTTCCGTTCACCTCGCTTACGCTGGTGATGGTCATGAAGGCGCTTTTATCTATAGCCATGACCGCACGTTTTACCTTGTTGAAATTGCGGTTGCTGGCTGCGCAGAGTATCACTTCCCTGTCCTCTCTGAGATAGCCGCCGCGGGCTTTGATAAGTGTTGTTCCGAATCCGATCTCGAGGAGTTCCTCATTCACCTCGGAAATCTTATCCGTCCAGATCATTATCTGGTAGCCGCCCTGCTCAAGAACTATCATGCGATCCATGACGACACCGTAAACGAGGGCATACAGGATACCCAGGATTATTCCCTCTGTATCTGTCACCGGGATCTGCAGGAGGAATATGGCGATATCTATGCCCGACATTACTGTGGCGATCTTCCAGCCGAGCTTGCGGTTCAGTATCATTGCCGGAACATCTATGCCTCCGGTCGAGCCGCCGAGTCTGAGCACGAGACCCAGTCCAACACCATCGAGCACGCCCGCGCATATGGCTGCGAGCAGAGGCTCATTTACAAGGTGATGCAGCGAAGTCATCTGCTCAAAAATACCCATGAACAGAGGAAACGCAAATGTGCCGAGCGCTATCGTGGCTGCAAAGCGTTTGCCGAGTACAAGAGCGCCGATAATAAACAGGATTATATTGAATACAGCTACAACTGCGCTGACACTGACTCCGGACAGTATGTTCACTATCCTTCCTATTCCGCTCATTCCGCTGACGACCATGTCATACGGAAGAGCGAAGCATGTAACCGAAAAAGCACAGATGGCGTTTCCGAGCACCATCTGCGCAAATTCAAATGCATTCTTTCTCGTCAAAATGTTTTTCATTTTTTTCCTTTTCAGCGTCTGATAACAGGTGTTTTCACTTTTGGTTTTTTCTTTTTTCCTTTGTCGTTCTCCTCTGCTATTTCTTTCAGAAGATCAACTATCTCACCGGCACGTTCCTCCGCGGAAGGTTCAACTTTCTTTTTCATTTCTTCCATATCTTTCAGAGCCTCAGTGATTTCAGCCTCTCTCACGGCTCTGGCCTTCAGCTCTTCTTCGAAAGAATCTGTGAGGTCATCTATAGTTATGGTTGAAAGCATCTCCTCGTCCACTTCTTCGAGACCGGAGACTCTTGCGGCCTGGTTTGTGATGATCTTCTCGAAGAGGTTGCGCACCTCTCTGGCATTAGCGAAGTTTTCGCCCTTTTCCGACTCCAGTCTTATGATTTCCTCGCGGACTGCCTTGTCTGCCTCTTCGGTCAGCTTGTACTGGTATTTTTTGCACTGCAGCTCAAAGATCTGCTGGAGCTCTTCAACCGTGTAATCAGGGAATTCAAAGAATTTGTTGAATCTCGACTTGAGTCCCGGATTGCTCTCGACAAACTCCTTCATGAGCTCTGTGTAACCGGCAACTATGACGATAAACTTGTCGCGGTGGTCTTCCATCGCCTTAAGGATGGTGTCGATCGCTTCCTGTCCGAAGTTCTCGTCCTTCTGGTTGAGCATATACGCCTCATCAATGAACAGAATGCCCCCCATTGCCTCCTGTATTTTCTTCTGAGTCTTTATGGCAGTCTGGCCTACATAGCCCGCAACAAGACCTGAGCGGTCAGTTTCTACAAGCTGGCCTTCCGAGAGGATTCCTATCTCCTTGTATAGCTTTGCCAGTATCCTGGCGACAGTTGTTTTGCCTGTGCCCGGATTACCTGAGAACACAAGGTGCAGCGAGACAGGCACTGCCTTCATGCCCTTCTCTTCGCGCATCTTGCGCACTTTAGCCAGCCCTATAAGTTCCTCGACATCGTGTTTTACCGTTTTGAGGCCGATGAGCTCATTGAGTTCCTCCATGCCGGATTTTTCAGGTTCTTTAGGTTCCTCCGGCTTTTCGGCATCCTGACTCGTCGCTACAGCGACCGGCTTCGGATCGTACTCCTCAGTCGCGACCTCTGTCTCGACACTTATGTTTTCCGAGACCTGACGGACCTTATCTCTGACAAACTGCTCTTTCTCTCTGATCATCTTTGAGTAATCGTCATCCGATCCGTAAAAATCATTGTACATGCTTCTGAATCCACCAAGTTTCTTTGACATCGCTTATAACCTTTCGCCCTAAATAGCACGTGTGTATTCCTTAAGCCATTCGTTCTCTTCTTCTGTCATGAAAGGGCTTAGTTTCTCGTAACACTGCCTGTGATAGTCATTGAGCCATTCGCGCTCGGAGCGTGTCAGCTCTTCAGGATCGATCGCGTCAAGATCGATAGGCACAAATGTCATCATCTCGAAGCGCATGAACTGTCCGTATTTGTTCTTCTCGTCCTTTACCGCTACGACGTTGTTCTCGATACGTATACCGAAATCGCCCTCTTCATAGATGCCCGGTTCAATTGTAACACACATGCCTTCCTCAAACTGATGATGTTCATCTCTTTCGGCTGTAATGTACCATCTGAATCCGATCGGAGCCTCATGTATGCAGCCCAGGTAGCCGAAGCCGTGACCCGTACCGCACTGGTAGTCGAGTCCGAGGTCCCAGATAGGCTGGCGGCACAGAACATCGAGCGACCATCCGTGATTTCCGTAAAGGAACTTAGCTGCTGCAAGATGCTGCTGCGCGCGGTATATGGCGGTGTAATACTTTTTTAGACGCGGCTCGATATGTCCGAGCACTGTTGTACGTGTTATGTCTGTGGAGCCATCGAAGTAGCCGCCGCCTGTATCTGAAAGCAGCATCTGCCCCTCTTTGAGCACCACGTCAGTCTCCTTTGTCGGTGAGTAATGCATCATCGCAGCATGTTCACCGAACGCCTGCAGAGGAGCAAAAGAATCTCTTATATAACCCTCCTGCTCGCCGCGCAGCGACGTAAGCTTTTCTGAAGCGGAGAGCTCCGTGATTTCCATCTTGTCGTAATTGTTCTTTACCCAGCAGATGAACTTCGTAAGAGCTACGCTGTCCTTAAGCTCAGCGTTTTTGATATTGCTTATCTCTACAGGATTCTTCATCGACTTCATCAGCACTGTCGGATTATGAGCTTCAACGATGCCGCATCTGAGTGAACTTGCAAGCAGATAATTGAACCTTGCAGGATCTATCAGGGCGGTCGCCGATGAAGGTATATCCTGAACATCCCTGTAAATGTCGTTATATGGTTTAATAACGACTCCATCCTCTGCAAAGTGCTCTCTGATCTCATCGTTGAGCTTGCACTCGTCTATATACAGGTCTACGCGGTCCTTCCAGACAACTGAGTAGCACAGAACCAGCGGGAAGAAGTCGATATCATCGCCGCGGAAATTGAGAAGCCAGCAATTGTCATCGATAGAAGCGATAATATGCGCATCGGCTCCGCACTCATCCATTTTTGCGCGGACTCTCGCCAGTTTGGATGCGGTACTCTCGCCTGTCCACTTCTCATCAAGATAGAAGCACGGCTTTGCAGGCACAGGCGGACGGTCTTCCCAGATTTCATCGATAAGATCGACGTCTGCCTTTATGCCGATACTCTTGGTGCCGAACTGCTTCTCATAGTCACGGCCATCCTGAACAGAAACGGTTCTGCCGTCAAAGCCTACCGTTCCGCCTTCAGGTACGATTCCGAGTACCCAGTCTGTTATTGACGGGGTTCCTTCGACACGGATCTTCATCAGCTGCACGCCGCTTCCCTCAAGCTGATTCTTAGCCTGAGTAAAGTACCTTCCGTCAGTCCACAGCGCCGCTTCATTCAGTGTTATAACTGCTGTTCCCGCGGAGCCGTTAAATCCGGTGATAAATTCTCTTGCCTTGAAATGATCGCTCACATACTCGCTCTGATGAAAGTCTGCTGCAGGCACGATGTACGCGTCGATCCCGTGCTTTCTCATCAGATCTCTGAGTTTTTCGATTCTTTCTGCATGTATGTTCATTAGTATGAATTCTCCTGATGATAATAGTTTTATTACTGTAGCTTTACCGCATTATAGCCTCTATGTCTTCAATGCGGCGCGGAATTCCGGCTGAGAGGTTCTCACATCCATCCTCGATAATAAGGCAGTTGTCTTCAACTCTGAAGCCGATCCCCCACTCTTCGTGATAGATGCCGACATCGATGCAGAACACCATTCCAGGAGCGATAAACTCAGGTGTCTCAACCACATCGTGTACATCAAATCCGATGTGATGCGCTCCGCCGTGCCACATGTATTTGCGGATATTTGCCGCGTCATCGAGCACTCCGGCGTCGACCAGCAGCTTCGCGTTATATTCTTTAATGGTCGCGTCAACAGCGTCCATTCTCATTCCCGGTTTAACTATAGAGAACATATAGTCTGATGTCGCCAGCGCGCATTCATAGAGCAGCTTCTGCCTGTCTGAATACCTGCCGTTTACCGGCCAGCTGCGCGACACATCGGTAATCATGTGGTCCCAGTTTACGCCTACGTCGTTCAGCACGAGATCACCGTCATGAGCCTGTCCGTCGTATGAATAGTTATGGATTATAAAATTGCCTGCGCCTGCCGAAATGATCGGCGGGAATCCGTGCGGATACGGCTTATACGATGTAAGCACTCTGTCAAATTCAGCCTTATACTGGCATTCATACATGCCCGGCTTCGACACCTTCATCATAGCCAGTATGCCCTCGCCTGTGATCTCCTCGCCCTTTCTCAGGGCCTCGATCTCGCACGGCTGCTTGTAAAGTCTGAGTTTCCTCAGCAGCGCATCTGCGCTGCATATAAGAAAGTAAGGTGTGTTCTTCTGAACATATCCCAGAAATTCATGTGACGGCCTGTCTATTTCTCTGTCATTTATCTTGAAAAGGTCGAGATACAGCTTTCCGTAATTGCCTGAAAGAGCCAGTCTGCGGAAGTCAGTGTAAAAAGCATCCGCAGAGCGTATGTCTTTTACGCCTGAAACAGCCTCTGCCTCTGCCGGCTTCACCCTTATGCCGGTCCATCTTTCTGCCATGGCATCCGGGGGCAGCAGGTACAGCCTCTCATCCACGCAGCCATCTGAGTCTTTGGCAGCAAGAAGCACCGCTTCTTTGCACTCAAGTCCGGTCAGATATACGAAGTTCCTGTCAGCAAAAAACGGGTAGTACTCATCGTTTGTCTTGAGAATATCCTTGCCCGAGAATACAGCCGCTACGGAACCCTCAGGCATCATTCCGTATAGTTTTTCACGATTACCTTTATAAAAAGCAGCATCCATTATTTAAAAACACCTCTCATCAATAAGTTAATATTCTCTAATTCAATAGAGACAAAAGCGACCAGACACTGCGAAAGCTTAATCATTCATGATGGCTTTCAAGCCAGTGTCTGATCGTTAATCTGAATAGTTTTATTTACTTCACATCATCCATGAGATGGCAGGCAACTACGTGTCCAGGTGTGATTTCCCTGGCAGCCGGCATCTCATTGAAGCATCTTTCTGTTGCGAATTCACATCTGCTTGCGAATCTGCAGCAGTTCTTAGGGTTGATCGGGCTTGAGATCTCTCCCTTGATAGGGATACGTCTGTTTGCCTGAGCCTTGTCAGGATCCGCCTCAGGGATCGATGACAGAAGCGCCTTGGTATAAGGATGCATCGGATTTGAGTACAGCTCCTCAGATGTTGCTGTCTCAACTACTGTACCGAGATACATTACGATGACTCTTTCAGACAGGTATTTTACTACTGAAAGGTCATGCGCGATGAAGAGGTAAGTAAGTCCGAGATTATCCTGCAGCTCGTTGAGCATGTTCAGGACCTGTGCCTGAATGGATACGTCAAGAGCTGAGATAGGCTCATCGCAGATGATGAACTCAGGATCTACCGACAGAGCTCTCGCAATACCGATACGCTGTCTCTGACCGCCCGAGAACTCATGCGGGAATCTCGACATATGATCCTTATTGAGGCCTACTGTCTTGAGAAGCTGTTCTACCTTTGCCTCGATCTCTTCGTTCGACTTGCCCTGAAGCTTGAGGCCCTCTCCTACGATCTCCTTGACAGTCATACGCGGGTTCAGCGATGCGTATGGATTCTGGAAGATCATCTGCACCTTGTGGCAGAATTCCTTTTTCTCCTGTCTTGAAAGTTTAGTAATATCTTTGCCGTCATACAGCACCTGGCCGCTGGTCGGCTCATAAAGTCTGATGAGACATCTGCCGGCAGTTGACTTGCCGCAGCCTGACTCTCCTACCAGGCCGACGGTCTCTCCTCTGTAGATGTTGAACGATACTCCGTCAACAGCCTTAAGTGTAGCATGTCTTCCGACCTGGAAGTACTTGCAAAGATCTTTGACCTGAACGAGAGGTTCTGCATTGTAGTCTACTATCATTTTGCCTCTCCTTTCGTTCTTTTGAATTCTGTATCAGGTGCCATTTCGTGCTGGAGCCAGCATCTTGTCATGTGCTCATCTGAAAGCTTGTATTCTTCAGGAGGCAGCTTGTTGCAGACATCCATGCAGTAATCGCATCTTGCGGCAAACGGGCATCCGACCGGAGGCGCGAACAGATCCGGCGGAGTTCCTTCTATAGGATGGAGCTTTTCGCCTCTGTTTGTCTCAAGCCTTGCTATTGAATGCATAAGACCGCTTGTGTATGGGTGAGCAGTCTCATAATAGATCTCTCTGGCTGTACCCTTCTCTACGATCTTGCCGCCGTACATTACAACGACTCTGTCGCAGATCTTGGCGATTACGCCGAGGTCGTGAGTGATCATTATGATCGATGTGCCCAGTGTTTCTCTGAGTTCGAGCAGAAGCTCAAGTATCTGAGCCTCAATAGTAACGTCCAGTGAAGTTGTAGGCTCATCGCAGATGATAACGCTAGGTCTCGAAACGAGAGCTATAGCGATCATGATACGCTGCTTCATACCTCCGGAAAGCTCGTGAGGATACTGGTTGAATCTCTTCTCGGTATCGGAGATTCCGACAAGCTTCATGATCTCGAGCGCTTTCTGCTTGATCTCTTCCTTAGTGTGTCCTTCACGTCCGACGAAAACTTCCATGATCTGCTTGCCGACCTTCATAGTCGGGTTCAGGGAAGTCATAGGATCCTGGAAAACGAATCCGATCTCTCCGCCTCTTATTTTGCGGATAGCTTTATTGTCCATCTTGAGGATGTCTTCACCCTTATAGATGATCTCTCCTCCTTCGAAGAACCCCGGCGGCTCCGGATTGAGTCTGAGGATGCACTGAGCAGTTACGCTCTTTCCGCATCCGGACTCTCCTACAATGCCGAGTACTTCACCGGCGCGTACATCGAAGCTGACGTCACGTACAGCCTTGACCTCTCCGCCGTAGGTCTTGAAGGAGTAAACAACGTTTTTAAGTTCAAGAATTGTATCTTTCTTGTCTGCCATATTACTCCTCCTTTCTATTCAGTTCCTCTCAGCCTTGGGTCGACTGCGTCTCTGAGACCGTCACCAAGAAGGTTGAGAGCCAGCATTGTAGTACAGATGATGAGAGCCGGTATACCTACTTCATGCGGATGTACTCTTAGATATGCGATACCTTCCTTTGCCAGAATACCCCAGCTGCAGTTAGGAGGCGCGATACCCAGTCCGATATATGACAGGAACGCTTCCTGGAAGATAGCTCCCGGGATAGCGAGGCACAGGTTGGTAACGAGCATTCCTACGATATTCGGAATAATATGCTTGATGATTATCGCAGTATCAGATACGCCGAGCACCTTCGCTGCCATTACGAAATCCTGCTCCTTAAGTCTGTATACCTCGCCTCGTACGAAACGGCAGGTGCCGATCCATCCGACAACGCACAGGGCTACGATCAGCGGTGCAACACCCTTTCCAAGGACCATCATTACCAGGATGGTGATGATCAGGCTAGGGATTCCGTAAAGTATATCTACGATACGCATCACGATCATATCCAGCTTGCCGCCGTAGAATCCGCAGAATCCTCCGATGACCGCACCTACACACATGTTTATGGTTGCCGCGAAGAGTCCGATCGAGAGCGATACCCTGGCGCCCATCCATGTACGCACCCACTGGTCACGGCCTGTTGCATCTGTTCCGAACCAGTGTGCTGCCGAAGGAGCAGCATGCTGATGTGCAGCATCCATTGTTGAGAAGCCGTACTGGCTCAGCATCGGAGCGAATATCGCCAGCAGCACGTATACCAGGATTATGCAAAGTCCAACGAACGCGGCTTTATTTTTGCGGAATCTTCTCCACGCGTCCTGCCAGAAAGACAGTGACGGGCGCGAGATAGTCTCCATTTTTTCTACATTTTTGCCTTTGATGACAAACATATCTTTATTTAAGTCCATCATGTCTGCCACCTACTTCTTTCCTATGCGGACACGAGGATCCGCCTACTTCTTTCCTATGCGGACACGAGGATCCGCTACACCATAGAGAATATCAACGATAAGGTTTGCCGTTACGAGGAATATGCCGTAGAACACTGTCATACCAAGGATCATTGAGTAGTCGTTGTTGTTTACGCTCTCAACGTAGTATTTACCCATTCCAGGGATGGCGAAGATAGCCTCGATAACGAATGTACCGGTAAGTACTGAGGCAACCGTTGGTCCCAGTATGGTCATGACCGGCATGATAGCATTCCTTATCTGATGTTTTACCGTTATGCGGGCTTCCGAAAGGCCCTTTGATCTCGCGGTCTTGATGTAATCCTGCGATGTTACTTCGAGCATACTCGCGCGCATGATACGTGAAACCGAAGCCAGCGTGTAAAATGCCAGAGCAGTAGCAGGCAGAATAGTATATTCAAAACCTTTATATAAAGCCACCGGCAGAAGTCCCCACTTGATTCCGAAGAAGTACTGCAGCAGAGCACCCATGATGAAGTCAGGAATACTTGTTCCGATTATCGCGATGATAACGCAGAAGAAGTCGATCTTTGTACCCCTCTTGCGGGCAGCAAGGATTCCCAGCACCAGTCCGAATGATATGGCCAGGCACAGTGCTCTTATACCGAGATCTGCAGAGAATGGGAATGTCTGTCCGATAATATAATTTACAGTTTTATTGGTGTACTTCATCGAAAAGCCGAAGTCACCGTGAAGCAGATTGCCCAGATACTGAAAATACTGGACGATCAGTGGTTTGTCGAAGCCATAATACTTGGTCATGTTTTCAATGACCTGCGGAGTGAGCTTAGGGTTTGTGAACGGTTCTCCCGGCATCAGCCTTGTAAGGAAGAATACGATCGTCACAAGTGAAGGTCAATATGGCTGCGATGACACGTTTTATTACGTATTTTGTCATCGTTGTCCTCCTAATCATTTAATGAAAGCCCCGGTATTTCTGCCGGGGCTTTCAAGGTAATTAGCTTATAAGCAGTTAAAACTGATGTAATTAATCTGAGGTAATAACTGATTATTCAGCAATGTCAGCGTAAGCCCAGTCGATATTGATGCTGAATGAGTAGAATGTAACATCCTTCATCTTAGGATTCAGCAGGTACGACTGATTTCTTGCCTGAAGAGGTACCCATGCGCCGTCAGCGATGAGGATCTGCTCAGCCTCGTTGAGGAGGTCCATTCTCTTGTTAGCATCCTCTGTCTCTGCCATAGCTGCGTCGAGCTTAGCGTCGAATTCTGGGTTGCCGTAAGGTGTGTACCAGTTGATGTCGGATCTGAACAGGTTCAGGTATGTTGTTGGGTCGTCGAAGTCAGGGCCCCATCCGGCATATCCGATCTCATAGTCGAACTTAGGATATACTTCGCCGTAGATGTCAGCGTAAGTAACCTGACGGATGTTGACCTTGATGCCGAGAGCGTTTTGCCACTGCTCCTGAAGTACTTCTGCGATCTTCTTGTTGGACTCAGCGTCTGTTGTAACGAACTCGATCTCGATTGCGGAAGGATCAGAGATGTTGAGTTCCTTCATAGCAGCGTCAAGATATTCCTTAGCCTTGTCTACATCGCCTTCCATTGGGTATGCATATGAATCAACGTCATATGACTCGCCGTATGTCTTGCCGTCCTTGCCGGAGAGGCCAGGGAAGCAAAGTGCGTTATAAGGTTCGTAGAGTCCGGCATTAGCCAGCTGGTTGTACTCAACTCTGTTAAGAGCATAGTTCAGAGCAAGTCTGAAGTTCTTGTTTGCCCATACAGGGTTGTCGCTGTTAGGGTTGATGTAGCAGTAGTCAACGTTACCGTTGAGATATACGCCGTAATCGTCGTTGTCTTTGTAGTTCTCAACAACTGCGTTGTCCAGTCTTACAAAGTCGAGTTCGCCGTTCTCATACATAGCAAGCTGTGTATCAGGCTTCTCGATGTAGTTGAGCTCTACTCTGTCGAGCTTGATGTTGTCTGCATCCCAGAACTCAGGGTTCTTCTCGAATACATAGAGGTTATTCTCTGTGGATGTGAGAACGAACGGGCCGGAGTAAACGTTCTTGTCAGCTGTAGCTGCGAACTCATCGCCATACTGCTCAACGATGTCCTGACGTACAGGTGCAAGGTTGGACTGCATTCCGAGAGCCGAGAGCAGCACTGTCATAGGCTGTGTGAGTGTGACTTCGAGAGTCTTGTCGTCGATAGCCTTGATTCCGAGCTCTTCCGGCTTAGCCTTTCCTGCCTCAACTTCTGCTGCGTTCTTTACGCAGATTGTGTCAAGGAACCAGGAATAAGGTGAACCAACGTTAGGGTCTACCAGTCTCTGCCAGCTGTAGACGAAGTCCTGAGCTGTGATCGGCTGTCCATCGCTCCAGTTGGCATCACGGAGATGGAATGTATAAACAGTTCCGTCTTCAGAGATGTCCCAGGACTCTGCGATACCAGGAGTAACTTCTCCGCCTGTGTTACGGGTAAGTCCCTCTGTGATGGCATGCTGGATCTCGTTGTCTCCGATGCTGTTGCCCTTTGTAGGATCGAAGGTTGTTGGCTCAGTGTTGACAGCATACCTGAAGACCTTCTCGCCTCCGTCAGAGCTGCTGTCGCTGCCAGGTGTGCTGCAGTAGCAATGATCATTGCAGCAACCATAGCGAGAGCTAATAGTCTCTTCTTCATAAATTCCTCCTTAAAAAGTATCTTCCAACTGCTTTTGTATATTGTTCTGAACCGCGGTCGGTTTTTGACCTGTTAGTTCAGCTTGCAATATCACATGTTATTATTTTAAGTCTTTTATCAGTTAACTTCAATTTATTAATTAATTATTAATTAATTACTTCGTAAGGTCCTCTGAAATCGACTTCAGATACATGAAGTTTGTGAGGTAGTTAGGTGTACCTGTCTTATGGTCAGTACCCGAGAGGTTGAATCCGCCGAATGGATGCTGCAGTACGACTGCGGCTGTGCACTTACGGTTGAAGTACAGGTTACCTACGTTAAACTCAGCCTTAGCCTTGATCACATTCTCTCTTGTCTCGCTGTATACGGAGCCTGTCAGGCCATACTCAGTCTGATTTGCGATATCGAGAGCTTCATCGAACGAGTCAACAGGGATAACAGCTACTACAGGTCCGAAGATCTCTTCATTCGCGATACGGTCTGTGCGGCTGATTCCGTCGATGATAGTAGGGTCAACAAAGTATCCGACCTCGTCGCTGTAAGTTCCTCCGAATACTACTTCGCCTTCTCCCCTTCCGATCTCGATGTATTTTGCGATCTTGTCAAATGCTTCCTTGCTGGAAACAGGACCGATGGTCTTGTCATCTCTGCCTGCGCCCTGATTTGCCTTGAGAGCCTTAGCTTCTTCGATAAGAGCTGCGACGAATTCATCGTGAACATCTCTCATAACGATGGCTCTTGAGCATGCGGAGCACTTCTGGCCCTGGAATGTGAATGCGGAGCTTGCTACGCCCTGTGCAGCCTTCTTTACGTTAGCCGACGAGTCGATGATGATAGCGTTCTTTCCGCCCATCTCCGCAACGACTCTCTTGAGCCACTTCTGTCCAGGATTTACCTTTGCTGCTCTCTCGTAGATGCGGCAGCCGACTTCCTTTGAACCTGTGAAGTTGATGAATCTGATCAGCGGATGATCAACGAGCAGATCGCCGATATCGGATCCTGCGCCAGGAAGGAAGTTGATTACTCCTGCAGGGATACCGCACTTTTCCATGATCTCAAAGAACTTGAATGCCGAGATCGGAGTATTTGATGCAGGCTTGTTTACGCTTGTATTGCCTGTGATGGCTGCTGCGATCAGCATGTTTGCGAAAAGTCCTACCGGGAAGTTCCAAGGCGACACTGTTGCGCCGACTCCCATAGGGATGTAAACGCACTTGTTATACTCACTTGTCTGGATACAAGGGATTCCCTTGTCGAGTTCCTGAATGTGTACGCAGTAAGAATTGATGAAGTCGAGGAGCTCACAGAGTTCTCCGTCTGCCTCACCCCAGTTTTTACCGCTTTCCTCAACGTTCCACGCGTCGAGATAGAATCTGTTCTCATCGAGAAGTGTAGCAAGCTTGCGCATGCAGCGGACTCTCTCATCAAGAGAAGTCTTCTTCCATGTCTGGAACGCCTCATGAGCAGTCCTGATAGCCTGATCGCACTGTTCAGCGCTTGCCGAGCTGGAATAGCCGAGGACTTCCTTTGTCGACGGATTCAGAGATTCGAACTTCTTCTCTGTATAAATCCTTTCTCCGCCGATAATAAGAGGACATGTGAATCCTTTTTCCTCATCGACCTGCTTAAATGCAGCAAGCATTTTTTCTCTGTTTTCAGGAATGCTGAAATCGACTTCTACGGCATTAACAAATCCCTTGTACATTTTACCCTCCTTAGAAAAGTATGAATATTATTACCAAACCACAAATAATAATAGCATCTGTTGTGTTATAACGCCAACTTATTATCTGCAAAAATAAACGTGGTAAGAATCTCCGTCTATACTGTAAAGCGGCTTCAGAGTGAGATCCCCTGCTCTGAACGACATTCCTTCTGCCGCCTCCTCTATCCTGTGTATATCTGGAGCCGGAATCGCATCGGAGTCAGATACCGCCGCGAGCAGATACGGTCCGTATGCAAGGCTGTAAAAGCGTTCATCGGAGCATTCCTTCACCTCGCGAACCGTCATTGGCATATCGATGACCGCGCTCTCTCCGGCCATCAGCCGGCCGAAGTACAGATAGCCGTCTGCTGCCTCAGGATATTCAGCTCTTGCCCATGCCGGTATCCTGACAGCCAGATCCGCCTTCATGTCCGCTTCGGCGCGTACCGTCAGTCTCCCCTTTTCGCTGAAAGTCACAGTCAGTTTTTCTTCGTCATCAAGAGCCGAAGACACCGGCAGTTCAACTCTCACAAGGGTCCCTTCTTTACAGGTATCAAAGGAGAAAATATCCGCCATGTATCTGAACCGGCTTTCCATACCCGTGCCATGACAGCAGCTGTTCTCTTCTGTCTCATAATGTTTGCTGCTGCCCGGCGCCAGAGGCATGAAGTATGTTGTGCCCCCGTCCGCGCTGTGGCTGCATGACATCAGTATATGATTGAAGAGCGTGCGCTCATAATAGTCCATGAGCGCTGTGTCCGGCTCTTTCTCGTACTCGTACAGCTTTGATGTAAGCCTCAGCATGTTTACACTGGCACAGCTTTCCGCAGTTTTCTCTGTCAGCAGACCGCACTCGCTGTCAGCGGCACGGAAGCGTTCCTCCTCGCCTGTTCCGCCTATAACGTAGCAATGATGGGCTGTTACTATCCGCTCAAAATTGCGGGCTATGCTAAGATACGCTTCATCTCCGGAAGCCGCGTAAAGCTCAGCGGCGCCTATGATCTGCGGAATATGCTGATTGGCATGCATACCGTCGAGTTCATCCCTGCCGTCGCGCATCATATCGAACAGCTTCGCGTTTTCGAACAGCCTTGCCGCCTGAAGGTGTTTAGCATTTCCGCTGATCCTGTACAGTCTTACCATTGTGCCCGGCATGGCTCCGAATTCTCCGGCAATGTAGGTATCCCACATCTTTGCCCTTAAATCGTCATCGACCTTTGACAGGCGCTCATATACCCAGTCACCCAGCGGCACGAGGATATCCATGGCTTTATCTATGCCGGCTAGCTCATATGAGTCCAGAAGTCCCGCCATTATCTTGTCGAGAGTATAGTAAGGCGCCCATATGTCCGGATATTTTACAAGCTGCTCGAGCTGGTCGAACTGCTCCTCATCGTACGCGCTGAGAAATCCCGGATGAACCTTTCCGGATGCCGCAAAGGCATTCTGACACTCATACAGCCCGTCCGCGAGCACGCGCAGTTTATCTCTGTACGCTTTGTCACCAGTAACCGCGTAAGCCAGCGACAGAGCTGACATGGCATGGCCTGTCGTATGCCCTCTCAGCTTGCACTCAGCGGCATCCCAGCCTGTCATCGGCTCCGCTCCGCCTGTGGGCAGACCCGATGCGCTGCGGAAGTTATACAGAAGACTTCCGGTATCGAGACCTTTCAGAAAAGCGAGCATATCCTGCTGCCTGTCATAAAAAGGTGTGCCCGGAAGAAGCCGCACGTTCCGGAGCGGCGGATGCACGCGCTGCATCGGCACAGCGTCATTTGAAAAATTTATGTCTTTGTGAGCGCTGTTCATCTTCGCTTACCTGTCGTGTGAGTTCATCCATTTGATCAGTTCGGCGCAGTACTCATCGTGTCTGTCGACGAAGCATGTATGCCTCGCTCTTTCCCAGAGTATCCATTCCGAGCCTTTTATTCCGTCATTCATTGTCTTTGCTACAAGCGGTGAGCAAAGGTCGGAGATCCCGCTCATGATAAGAGACGGCACCTCGATCTCTCCCAGCCTGTCAACATACTCGAAGTCCCTGAGCGTACCGGTAGGAGCAAATTCGTTAGGCCCCCAGCCTTCGACATACGCCTCACTGCCGCTTTTTTTAGGACGGCTGCAGCATTCCGGCACATCATCGCCCAGCCAGTAATCGCAGTATCTTGCCATATACTCGGCTACGGCCCTGTCATAATCCTCTCCGCTGTAGTCTCCGGTCTCTAGGACCCTGTGAATGGCCTTCTGCATATCATCCGGCATCATTTTGATCCTGCGGAGACCTTCTCTCTCCCAGAGGCTGCTCGAAGGATGTCCGCTCGAGATAATGAAGCTCTTTACTCCATTCGTATGCTCTTTATAGTCAATCCCAAGGCAGATCTGCATCATCCCGCCCCACGACTGACCGATGATGTGACATTCATCCAGCTGAAGATGCTCTCTCAGAGCGAACAGTTCCTGCATCCAGGTCTCTTTTGTCCACAGTTCCGGATGTCCGTCCAGATACGAATTTCCGCAGCCAAGCTGGTCGTACATCACAACCATGCGCTCATCTTCGTCTGCTATGCAGTCGAGCACCTCAAAGTAATTGTGAGTGCTGCCCGGGCCGCCATGAAGGCATATAAGCGGCGCCTTTCCGTTATCTGTACGTCTGCCTGCGATTCTGTAGTAAGTCTTATATCCCATAAAAGGCATGTAGCCTTCTCTGATTTCAGCCATTTAGTTTCCGTCCTGTTCCTTTTTGTAAAAACAATTACAGGCCGGCCTACAAAAGCCGGCCTGTATGTTATCAGCTATGCTGTTTCAGGTAGAAATCCCTGTGCGGGATCTTTTTATGTCTAGAACGACTGAGCCGTTCTGTTGATGATCTCGTTCTGAAGCTCCTCATCGAGGTTTCTGAAGTAGTCAGAGTATCCTGCTACACGTACGATGAGATCCTTGTAGTCATCAGGATGCTTCTGTGCCTCGAGAAGTGTCTGCTTGTCGAATACGTTGAACTGGATGTGGTGTCCATCCATTGCGAAGTACGATCTGATCAGGCTTGCGAGGTTCTCAAGGCCTGTGTCGCCGGCAAGAGCGCTCGGTGTGAACTTCTGGTTAAGGAGAGTTCCGCCTGTGGAGCAGTGGTCCATCTTAGCGCAGCTCTTGATAACGGCTGTAGGTCCGTGAGTGTCAGCGAACTTCTCAGGCGAGATGCCCTCAGATACAGGCTTCTTGGCAAGTCTGCCGTTTGCTGTAGCTCCGATAACCTCACCGAAATAGATGTGGCATGTTGTAGGCAGCATGTCAACGTGATACTGTCCGCCGCTCATTGTAGGGCGTCCTGTAACCTCATCTCTGTACTGCTTGAATACAGCCTGCATGATGTCATCAGCATAGTCGTCATCGTTGCCGTATTTCGGAGTCTTGTTCTGAACCATGTTGAAGATCTCTTCGTGACCGACGAAGTTGTCGTCCATTGCCTCGATGAGTTCCTTCATTGTGAAGTTCTGGTTGTCGAATACGTTGTACTTGATTGCCGAGAGGCAGTCAGTAACTGTTCCGATACCAACGCCCTGGATGTATCTGGTGTTGTATCTGGATCCGCCGTTGTTGTAGTCTTTGCCCTTCTTGATGCAGTCGTTTGTTACGATCGACAGGCATGGAGCAGGCATGTAGTTTGCGTAAAGCTTTTCGATAACGTTGTTGCCGCGTACCTTTACGTCTACCATGTGATGCAGCTGCTTTGCGAATGCGTCCCAGAGCTCTTCGTAGCTCTTGAAATCTTCAGCGTATCCTGTCTGAGGTCCGAGCTGCTTGCCGGACTGATTGTCGAATCCGTTGTAGAGAGTCAGCTGGAAGATCTTAGGAATGTTGAGGTATCCTGTCAGGATATATGCCTCATTGCCCCACGAACCTGTCTCTACGCATCCGGATGATCCGCCCTGACGAGCGTCGTCGAGAGTCTTTCCTGCATTGAGAAGTTCCTGAACGATTTCGTCTGTGTTATAGAACGCAGGCTGTCCCCATCCTTCTCTTGAGATCTCGCAGGCTCTCTTGAGGAACTTGTGAGGTGTCTTCTTGCTGATCTGAACGTTCGAGTTAGGCTGTACCAGCTTCATCTCGTCCATGCAGTCGAGGATGAGATAGCTGACAGCGTTGACGCCGTTAGTGCCGTCTTCTTTGATTCCGCCTGTGTTGATGTTGGCGAAGTCTGTATATGTGCCGCTCTCCTTGAGAGTTACGCCTACCTTTACAGGTGCCGGCTGGTTGTTGAACTTGACCCAGAGGCACTCGAGGAGTTCGAGAGCTCTCTCGTCGTCGAGGATGCCGTCCTCAACGTCCTTCTCATAGTAAGGAATGAGGTGCTGGTCGAGTCTTCCAGGGCTGAATGCGTCCCAAGGATTGAGCTCTGTTGTAACAGCAAGGTGTGTGAACCAGTAAAGCTGGATAGCCTGCCAGTATGTCTGAGGCTTGTGAGCCGGAACTACTTCGAGGTTCTTTGCCATCTGCTCGAGTTCTGCCTTGCGGACAGGATCTTCGCACTTGGCAGCTTCTTCTGTAAGAAGCTCTCTGTATCTTTCGCCGAGGATCATTACTGCGTCGCAGTCGATGAGCATGGCCTCGAGCTCGTCCTTCTTCTGGAGAGCTTCAGGATCGTTCATGAAATCGAGTGCGTCGATTGCTTCCTGGATCTCGAGCTTATAATCAGCGTATCCCTTGATGAATACGTTCTTGCCTCCGCAAGTGTGTCCAGGGCCTCTCTGCTCCATGAACTCAGTGAACATGCCTGCAGCATAAGCCTCTTTCCACTCTTCAGTCATGCTGTTGAGCAGCTTATCTCTCATGGACTTGCCTTCCCAGTAAGGGATGATGATCTCTTCCTGATCTTTGAGATCCTGCTCTGTTACCGAGTAGTTTACGACTGCACGGTCATTCATGATGTGCATGTCTTCGAGTGTGTGGCATGTGAGCTCCGGGAAAGTAGGTGAAGACTGAGGATCCTTACCCTTTTCGCCAACGATGAGCTCGCCCTCGCCGAGGTAAAGAGTCTTCTTCGAGAAGTACTCCTTCAGTACAAGCGCTCTCAGTACAGGCAGTGAAACCTTGTCTTCCCATTTCTTGTAAACTTCAGTCTCGATCTTTGCTCTCTCGAGATCGATGTGCGGCTGTGTCTCCATGCTTACCTTGCGCAGAGCTTTGATTCTTGCGTTCATTCCGCGTTCTTCCATTTTTGTCCTCCGTCCGGCTTATCCGCCTATCTTAACGTTAGTGAAACCTGCTTTATTCCATTGTTCAACAAATGCTTGCATTTCTTCGTCATCAGGTGTTGTGAGCGATGCTCCCGTATACTCCATGCCCAGCTTTCCGTATTTGTGTGAGCCGGTACTGTGATAAGGAAGCAGATTCACCTGTGGCGGTCTTATATCGTGAGCTTTCAGAAAGTCGATGATCGCTGCCATCGATTCTTCATCTCCGTTTACCTCTTTAACAACCGGGATCCTGATATATATCTTTGCTCCCGCAGCGGCGATCTTTGCGAGGTTATCGAGTATGAGCTTATTGCCCATGCCCATATACTTTGTATGCTTTTCCTCGTCTATCACCTTTATATCGTAAAGCCATGTGTCTACATAAGGCAGTATGGCTTCATAATTTGAGTAAGGGGCCTGTCCGCATGTGTCAATATCTACGTCTACCCCTTCTCTGTACAGCTTTTTTACGAGGCTCTGGATGTAATCGCTGTCCATCGCCATTACCTCGCCGCCGGAAAGAGTGACGCCGCCGCCGGACTGCTCATAAAACATCTGATCCTGCATACATATTTTTACGAGCTCGCTGACGCTGTAGTCGCGTCCGACAACAGTGCGGTAATTGCCAAGACAAGCTGACTCGCACCTGCCGCAGACGACGCATTTGCTGCGGTCTGTCACGGATTTTCCGTCAGTGCCTATATGAATGGCTCCCTGCGGGCACACCGCTTCGCATCTGCCGCAGCCCGTGCACTTAGGAATATCTACCTGAAGCTCTTTTTCAAATCTCTGAGTCTCAGGATTGTGGCACCACTGGCACCTCAGATGGCATCCCTTAAAAAATACGGTAGTTCTGATACCATCGCCATCGTGAATTGAGTATTTCTGTATGTTTGTAACTGAATGCATCTTGTTTTTTTAACCATGTTTTAGACCGCGGTCTAAATTCCTCCAGTTAAATTATACTTAAAGCAGTATTAACAATCAAGAAAAACAAAAGAGCCCGAAAGCAAATTCCGCTTACTTTCTAAGGCCCTGAAGCATTATCGGGAACAGATCCCTGCTGTATTCGCTGAGTGAAAAGCTGCCGTTGTTCATGCACCATTCGGTGACGAGTGCCCTCTCCTGCATGCTGAAGAATTTGACCATGTCGCTCACCGGCATACGGTCGGTAAGTTCTCCCGACTTCTGCCCTTCTTCCATCAGTCTTTCGACGTATCTGTAATAGTAACGGTTGCGGTCAAGAAGGCTCGAGAAGTCCTCTTTGACGATCTGCGCGGAGTACAGATATGCGAGAAGCCTGTAGTCGATATTCTTCTCCATGTACGCGTGCACTTCGTAGTTGAGCCACAGAAGCTTGTCAAAGCTGCCCATGCCGGCAGGCTCCTCTTTTTCAAGCTTTTCGTACTCGCGATCAAGGATCTCGGACAGCGTACCCAGAAGGTCGTCCTTGCTTCTGAAGTAGTAGTAGAACGACCCTTTTGAAATTTTCGCTTTATTTATAATGTCATTTATCGTCGTCTCACCGAATCCCTTCTCCCTGAAGAGCTTCCAGGATGTGCTGATGATACGCTCTCTTATTGTGCTTGCCATGTCAGTCCCCTGCCGGTTTATCAGAGGTTCGCGGTCCTGAGAATGTTGGTGTCAAATGTGAATGTGAGAGAGTCCTCGACGCGGTCCCTCTTCAGTGCCAGCTGTATCATGCGGTCGAGCAGCTCCTTATACGGAACGCCTACCGGCTCCCACAGATAGAACGAGAGTGAGCCCGGGATAGGATTGATCTCGTTGAAATAGAGCTTATCTTCCTCTTCATCGATCATGAAATCGATGCGCGATACACCGCAGCAGCCCAGTGCCTTGAACGACTTGACAGCGAGTTCGCGGATCTCCTCACGCTTCTCCGGCGTAAGCTCAGCCGGGATCTTACGCGAAAGGTTGGCCATGCCGGCTCCCTTCGATCCGCCGCCCTTGGATCCGCCCTTTTTGCCGCCGCCTCCGTTGACGTACTTGTCCTCATAGCTGAGGATCTCTCCTGATGTCAGCGGCTCCTCGCATTCCGAGGCAAGCGCATCGTTCTCATCTCCGAGCACCGAGCAGTTGATCTCTCTGAGCTTCGAGATTGCGTGCTCCGCCATAACACGGGCTGCATATCTGAAAGCGTCATCTATTGCGTCTATGAGCTCATCCCTGCTCTTTGCAACGCCGATGCCGACGCTCGACCCGAGGTTTACCGGCTTGATGATGACCGGATATCCGAAAGTCTTCTCGATATCATCCGCTGTGCCTTCAACATCCTCATAATCCGCCATAGTATAGACTTTGGCATCGAGCACCGGAACGCCTGCTTCTTTGAGCACCGCCTTTGTGATGAACTTGTCCATGCTGATGGCCGATGATGTCACATCAGGCCCCACGAACGGCACGCCGACAGTCTTCAGATAACCCTGGAGAGCGCCATCTTCAACGTTTGTTCCATGGACCACAGGAAAAGCTATGTCGATATCGACAGGCTTGGCACCGCCGAATCTCTTAGGAGGATACTGCACCAGCTGCACCCTTCCGCCCTCATTCACCATGATGACGCGCTGCGACTTCTTAAGCAGGCCCGGAATATCCCTGTATGCCTTGATGTCGCCGATATCACTCCCAATGTACATTTCGTTCTCTTTTGTCATGTACACAGGGATCACTTCGTATTTGTCAGTATCCATGGCCTTAAGCGCCTGAATACCTGATATTACCGATACTTCATGCTCAACAGTCTTGCCACCGAAGAGCATTGCAACTTTAGTTTTCATTATTTTCTCTCCTAATAGTTATCAGGCAAATCGTTCTCAAGCAGAATGTACTTGTGCTGATCTGTCTTGATACTGTAGGCGCGGTTTATCGCGTCTTCTACTTTGTCGAATACCTCGATATTCTTTTCGTCGAAGCCCTTGCTGAGTATTCCCTCTTTGATCGGCTCTGTATGCTTGCGGCCTACCAGGAATATGCGGTCGCAGCAGTCTGCAGCGTATGTACCGAACTTTCTGTTGTATTCCGCCTCGTCTTCACCGAGCTCTACCATGCCCGGTGTTATGAGTATGCGCATGCCGTCCATCAGCGCGAGTGTTTCGACAGCTGCCTTCGAGCCGATAGGGTTCGAGTTGAACGCGTCGTCGATAATAGTGACATCACCGTGGTTCTTAATCTCCATGCGGTGAGGCACGCTCTGGATCTTTCTTACAGGAATGCGCAGTTCAGCAAGCGAGATGCCGAATTCATGAGCAACCGCGATGGCGCCCATCACATTTATAACATTATGGCCGCCGACCAGCTTCATTGAGAAACGCTCGGACTCGCCGTCAGGAGCGTTTACGGTGAACTCCGTTCCGTGATTTGTCACCTTTATATCTGAAGCATAGTAGCCGCTTCCGGTCTTCTCTGAGTGATAGAGCACAGGACTGTCATAAAGCGCCCTGCTGCCCTTTCTGGCCGCAAGCTCTTCTGCGATGTACTCGTTGTCGCCGTTCAGGAAAAGCACGCCTCCGTCAGGTACTGCATCTGCCAGCTCGAACTTTGTCTTCTGAATGTTGGCAAGGCTGCCGAATGTATCGAGGTGCTGCGGGCCTATCGATGTGATGAGTCCGTGGTGCGGATGCACGAGATCGCAGTCCTCTTTTATCTCGCCTACATACCTCGCGCCCATCTCGCAGATGAATATCTCATGCGTAGGTTTAAGGAATTTCCTGATGGTTATGACGATGCCCATCGGAGTGTTGTAGCTCTCCGGGGTAACGAGCACTTTGTACTTCTGCCTCAGCAGAGTCTCGAGATAGAACTTGACGCTAGTCTTGCCGTAGCTTCCGGTAACGCCGATGATCGTGAGATCAGTGTTCTCCTTAAGTATGCGCTTTGCGTCGTTGATGTAATGGTTGTTTACACCTTTTTCTATCGGACGGTTGATGGTATTTGCCCATTTATTGAGATGGAGCTGCATTCCTGTCGCAAAAGCGAAAAATCCGCTGAGCGGGAATGCTATGAGAGCGGCTGCATCGAAGCCTCCCATCAGCGCAATCAGGATATCAGGCACTATGAGAAGCAGCAGACATATCACTATGTCAGTTGCCACCATTCGCTTTACTCTCGGCGTGAACTTCAGAGGCTTTTTGGAGTTCATCTCCTTCATCAGCCTGTACACCAGAATGATCACGATAAGTGTGAGCCAGATCAGGATGTCCATTGCGATCCCGAACCACTGCTTCTTGATGATTACCTCTCCGCCTATCCTTATAAGACCGAGGCCTATGGCAAAGTTGAGGATCCACTGCAGATGGCTGTTGCGCCTGAGCCACTCGTTCTGCTCGTTGTTCATGTATGTGTTGAGCTGGAACATGTGCATGTTGTAGCGCAGCGCCAGCCAGAAAGCAGGAATACCGAGAACAAGCGAAATCAGGTTGCGTATTATAAAGCCCCGCATCATGCCGCACCTCCGATCTTCAGGAAGGCTCTGAGAATGCCCCTGAACTCGACAGGTTTGTAGAGGAACGAGAAGTGGTCTGTGCCCTCAAGCACGACAAGCGCGGCGTTCGGCATCTTCTCTTCCATTTTGTGAGCGTCGCTTATAGGCGTGTCCATGTCGAGATCGCCCCATACCAGCAATACCTCCTGTTTTATGGAAGGCATCAGATGCTGAAGGTCTTCGTTGACCGCCATTACAAGGCACTTCTTCATCATAGGGCTTGCGTTTCTGTAGTCTTCAGAGCCCTGCTTGCTCATCCAGTAGTCGATCACCTCAGGGAACAACGAGTGGATTGGCTTGCTGGTGAGGAAGTTTCTCTTTATCTTGTAAAGCCTGACCTTGAACTTCTGGGAAGCACTTCTCTCAGGCATGACTCCCGCGCTGTCGACCAGAACGATCTTTTCGATCTCAAACGGAATGCTCTCTCTGGCTGCCAGCTTGATGATCACTCTGCCGCCGTATGAGTGTCCGAGAAGAACCGCCTTCTTTATGCCTAGTGCCTCCATGAAGCTGCAGAAAAAGTCAGCATATGCATCGACATTCCAGGCCTCGCGCGGCTCATCGCTTGCGCCGAATCCCGGAAGATCGAACTGCACTACCCTGTAACTGTCATTAACGGCTGCAGCGACTGAGTCATAGAGCCCGAGCTCTGTCCCCCATCCCTGAAGCACGACAATAACCGGCGCTTCGGCCGGTCCTGTGATCTTATAGTTTATGTTATATCCGTCTATAGTAATATTCATTCGCTGTTATCTATCGCCGTCTATCCTATTACTGTTCACGGAAAGTGATGCCGTCATCTGTCATCTCATCAACGATAGCAAGCGACTCGATCCTGTAGCCTTCGGCTCTGAGCCTGTCTCCGCCCATCTGGAAGCCCTTCTCGATAGCCGCAACGCAGCCTACGACTTCAGCCCCTGCCTGATTGACGATATCGATGAGCCCTGTCAGTGCACTTCCATGAGCGAGGAAGTCATCGACAATGAGGATCTTATCATCAGCGGACAGATACTCTTTGGTGACTACTACGTTGTTCGTATTGCCGTGTGTAAACGACTTGACAGGTGTGGAATAAACATCACCCGAAACATTTGAGGACTTATTCTTCTTTGCGTATACCACAGGCAGCCCCATTGCGAAGCCTGCAGAGATAGCGATAGGAATACCCGATGACTCGATCGTGAGTATCTTGGTAGCACCGGAGTCTTTATACAGACGTGCTACTTCATCTCCGATCTCTTTCATGAAGTGTATGTCTACCTGCTGATTGAGGAAACTTCCCACTTTGAGCACTCCGCCCGGCAGTATCTTTCCCTCTTTCAGTATCATTTCTTCCATTCTTTTCATCGGTTATATTTCTCCCTTTTATATGTTTTATACAGTTTGCCCATACATAATGAGAATAACACAAACCATGCCGTTAAACAACAAAAGCCCCGCACCCTTTGCGGATGCGGGGACTCATTTGTTATATGTCAGAATCAGTATTACTAGTTCTGGAAACTTCAATAACTTAAAAGACTTTTGCCGAAATGTTTTTTGTTCCGGCAAAAGTCTTTTTGATCACTTTTATTTGATGTCGTTGTTTGTTGTGCCCTGACGGAACTGGCTTACGTCGTCAGTCTTCTCCTGATCAGGATACATCGGAATTGCTGCAGCGTAGAGTGCTGCGCATGTAACGAGGTCCTGCTTCCATGTGATCTCGTTTGGTGCGTGTGCCTGGCTCTCAGCTCCAGGTCCGAATCCTACGCATGGGATTCCATAACGTCCCTGGATGGATACTCCGTTTGTCGAGAATGTCCACTTGTCGCAGAGCGGTCTGCCGTCTCTGAGATGCATTGCGCTTGGCGAACCAATTCTCTTTTCACCGAAGAGTGCCTTGTGTGCCTCTACGAGAGCCTTTACGTGAGCCGAGTTCTCCTTGTTGATCCATGTCGGGAAGTAGCACTCTGTCTCGTATACTTCGCCTGTCCATGACGGTCTGTCATACATGTACATCGAAACCTTTACGTCATCACCGTACTTCTTTACGCTTGGCAGCTGTCTTACCTCTTCGAGGCAGCTGTCCCATGTCTCGCCGGCTGTCATTCTTCTGTCGATCGAAATTGCGCACGAGTCTGCTACTGCGCAGCGGCTTGGCGATGTGTAGAATATCTGCGATACTGTGCATGTGCCGCGTCCGAGGAATCTTGCGTCTTCGTAGTGGTCAGGATTGAACTTAGGATCGAGCATCTTTGCCAGTCCGCGGATCGAAGTGCTCTCAGTGCAGTCATTGTTGTTGAGGGCTCTTACGTCGTTGATGATGTCTGCCATCTTGTAGATTGCATTGTCACCTCTCTCAGGAGCGGATCCGTGGCAGGAAACGCCCTTGACATCGACTCTGATCTCCATACGGCCTCTGTGGCCTCTGTAGATTCCGCCGTCTGTAGGCTCTGTCGAGATCACGAAGTCGATCTTGTTTCTGGCATCTTCAGGTCCGTTGAAGTACTTGTTTACGATGTACTGCCAGCACATTCCATCGCAGTCCTCTTCCATTACGGAGCCGACTACCATGATCTTGTAGCCCTCAGGGATGAGGCCCAGATCCTTCATGATCTTTGTGCCGTATACTGCCGATGCCATTCCGCCTTCCTGGTCGGAGCCGCCGCGGCCGTAGATGATGTCGTCTGTCTCATATCCCTTATAAGGATCGTCTGTCCAGTTGTTGATGTTTCCGATACCTACTGTATCGATGTGGGAGTCGATGGCGATGATCTTGTCTCCGTCGCCCATCCAGCCGATAACGTTGCCGAGACCGTCGACTTCTACCTTGTCATAGCCGAGTTTTTCCATCTCTGCCTTGATGCATGCTACGACTTCGCCCTCTTCGGCACTCTCACTTGGATGCGAGATCATATCTCTCAGAAATCTGCTGATCTCAGGGCCGTACGTTTCCGCTGCCTTCTTTATTGCTTCAAAATCAGGTGTCATTTGTCTTCCTCCCAAAATGGTTATAATAAAAATTTATTGTGTAAAAATATTTTTGTTGTTAAAATAGGTCCAAATTTACAATCCCACAATTTAGAAAGTGAGTGCATCTCATGAGATCTGACGAACACTTTGAATTCGCTAAACGCGTTGCTAAGGGCATCGCCGGCCAGTTCGGCCGCAATTGTGAAGTAGTTATCCACGACCTCCGCGGCGAGGATACAGAGCATTCAATAATCGCGATTGAGAACGGCCATGTCACAGGGCGTTCCGTCGGTGACGGCCCGTCACATATAGTGCTGGAGTCTCTCAAAGGAGGCCCTGATGCACCTGAAGACCGTGTATCATATCTCACAAAGACTTCCGACGGAAGAGTTCTGAGATCGACCACCCTCTACATACGTGATGACGAGGGAAAGGTCATCGGCCTTATGGGCATCAATTACGATATCAGCATGATGGTCGCTGTAGACGAAGTCCTTCGCGACTTCACCGGAACTGATATTCAGACTGTTGAGCCTGAAGCCATCTCGCGTAATGTAGCAGATCTGCTCGACGAACTTCTGGAGCACAGCGTCCGGATCGTCGGCAAGCCTACCACTCTTATGAGCAAAGATGACAAAATCCGCGCCATTAAATTCCTTGATGACAACGGCGCCTTTCTCATCACTAAATCCGGGCCTAAGGTCTGCCAGTACTTCGGTATCTCGACCTACACACTGTACAGCTACCTTGATGAGATCAGATCGGCAGCAGAATAGATCTGCATGGCAGCGCGCCTTTAAAAGGCGCGCTTTTTATTATGCGTGTATCCTTGTGCCTGTCTTTCCGTTGATGCCGTCTTTGGCCTTCTCGAGCAGCGTTATGAGCGCTGTACGCCCTTCCTTCGACTCAGCAAACTTGACTGCAGCCTCTACTTTAGGCAGCATCGAGCCCGGAGCGAACTGACCTTCTGCGATATACTTTTTTGCTTCCTCTACAGTGATGTCGCCCAGCTTTTTCTCATCAGGTTTGCCGAAGTTTATAGCGGCGTTCTCAACTGCAGTGAGGATGATCAGGAAGTCTGCATCAAGCTCTTCTGCAAGTAGCTCAGAAGCGCGGTCCTTGTCGATGACTGCAGGCGAACCCTTCAGATGATTATTCTCTGCCTTTGTGACCGGAATGCCGCCTCCGCCTGCTGCGATGACTATATGTCCTGAATCAGCAAGCGTTCTGATTGTATCGATCTCGATGATCGATATCGGCGCCGGGCTGGCGACAACTCTTCTGTAGCCTCTTCCGGAGTCTTCGATAAAGACGTGATTTCTCAGCTTCTTCTTTGCCTCAGCCTCCTCTTTAGTGAGGAAAGGTCCGATAGGCTTTGTCGGGTTCAGGAATGCCGGATCGTCAGGATCGACCTCTACCTGTGTAAGTACGCAGGTAACATCCTTCTTGATACCTCTGTCGAGGAGTTCTTCTCTCAGTTTATTCTGGATATCGTATCCGATATAGCCCTGGCTCATGGCCGTGCATACCGACAGAGGAAAATGCGGATGCTTCTCAGGATTCTCTCTTGAGAGAAGTGTCATGGCATCCTGAATTACTCCGACCTGCGGACCATTTCCGTGAGTGACCACCACTTCATAGCCTTCTTCAATGAGATCAGCGATAGGCTTGACTGCGTCAGTGACGGATCTCATCTGCTCTACCAGATTGCTGCCCAGTGCGTTTCCGCCGAGAGCAACTACGATTTTTTTCTTATCCATTTGTGTGTACCTTTTCCAAAATTAACGGAGCAGGCGACTGTCCCCTTATACAGCGCCGGCTCCAATTTCAGTCCTTTTATTTTTTTAGAATGCTTTTCTAGGTCCCGCTTCCCCGTCAAGTTCCTTAAGTGCAGCAACAGGATCTTTTACCTTTGCAAGGAAGATCATAGCAGCGATGATATAAGGCTTGTTGGATGCCTCTTTGTACAGTGAGTCACGTGCGTGGTCGAACACCTTTGCTGTAACTTCGCCGTGTTCGCAGGATATACCCTCGATGTCCGCCGGCAGTGGATGCATGTACAGAGTATCGAGGCCATTCTTTGTGAGCATCATCATCTCGTCATCAACGTGCCAGTCCTGATGTGTCGCGTTCTGAGCGAGCAGTTCCTTCTCGAGCTTGTCGATGCCGTCGAAGTCGCCCTTTCCATAAAGGTCTGTTCTGACTTCCATTGCAGCAAACGGTGCCCAGCTCTTAGGATAAACAACATCAGCGTCCTTGAAAGCTTCCTTCATGTCGTTTGTGATGCTGAACTTACCACCGGATTCAGCGGCATTCTTCTTTGCTACCTCGACAACATCGCTCATTACTTCATATCCTTCAGGATGAGCGAGAACTACATCCATTCCCATACGTGTCAGCAGTCCGATGATACCCTGTGGTACGGACAGCGGCTTGCCGTATGATGGGGAGTAAGCCCAGCTCATAGCGATCTTCTTTCCCTTGAGGTTCTCGACGCCGCCGAACTCATGGATAATGTGGAGTGCGTCTGCCATTGCCTGTGTAGGATGGTCGATATCGCACTGCAGGTTTACGAGAGTAGGCTTCTGCTCGAGCACGCCGTCCTTGTTCGCCTGTGTAACGGAGTCCATGAACTCATGCATGTACGCATTTCCCTTGCCGATGTACATGTCATCACGTATGCCGATAACATCAGCCATGAACGAGACCATAGTTGCTGTTTCGCGAACTGTCTCGCCATGAGCGATCTGTGATTTCTTCTCATCCAGATCCTGCACCTCGAGTCCGAGCAGGTTGCAAGCACTGGCAAATGAGAAACGTGTACGTGTTGAGTTGTCACGGAAGATCGAAATTCCGAGTCCGGAGTCGAAGATCTTTGTGGACTTGTTGCGCTCTCTCAGGTCTCTGAGAGCATCCGCTACAGTGAACACTGCCTCGATCTCATCGTCTGTCTTTTCCCATGTCAGGAAAAAATCATTTTCATACATGTCCGCGATATTGAGCTTCGCGAGCTTTTCTGCCAGTTCTGTTGCCTTCGACATAGTCTTCTCCTTTGATGTCTGCTATATAGTAAAAGCTAAAATTATTTTATGTTTCCTAAACTATTTTTATTATACCTATCAAACCAACGATTTCAACGCTTTTTTTCACAATTCACAAGTATTTTTCTGTTATTTTGCGAGCACGCTCGCAGCTCTTTTCAGATACTTTCCGTCTCCGCGTTTTCCGAGGAATTTTCCGTCGCTGACTATCTCATCACCGCGCAGGAATACCTTCTCAATGTGTCCGTCGAGTTCCATTCCTTCATAGCACGAATAGTCCGAAGCACCGCGTATGTAATCTTTATCTATAACTGTTTTCTTTTCCGGATCGATGATCACGATATCCGCATCGGTCCCCGGCTCGAGGCTTCCCTTCTGCGGATACATACCGAACATGCGGCACGGCTCGCTGCAGGCGTATTTAACTACCTGAGGCAGGCTCAGGCGCCCTTTCATGAAACCTTCCGAGAACAGGAGCATCAGTCTCTCCTGCACTCCGGGCGCTCCGTTCGGGCACTTTGTGAAATCGTCCTTTCCGTACTGCTTCTCGGCCTTTCCTGACTTGAAGTGGAACGGACAGTGATCTGTAGCTACTGTATCGATAATGCCTCCGTCTGCAAGCGCCTTCCAGAGCTCCTCTCTGTCGCTGTCTTTTCTGAGAGGCGGCGACATGATGGCCTTAAGCCCTTCCTTCGGATCATCGTAAAGACTGTCATTCAGTATAAGGTATTGTGTGCAGGTCTCGACACCGAGATTAGGGCGCCCTTCAGCCCTCGCCTTCATGACTTCATGAAGCCCCTCAGCACTTGAGAGATGCACGATGTAGAGCGGAGCGTCACCGGCCAGAGCAGCGATGTGTATCATGCGGTTGACAGCCTCGGCTTCAACTCTAGGAGGTCTGCTCAGCGGATGATATTTAGCCTCACCATGGCCCTGCTCAACAAACTCCTTGCGCAGCTGAGTCAGCACGCCGTGATTTTCACAATGCACTGTTATGACGATGCCCGCATCTTTAGCGGCCCTCAGAACATTGAACAGCTCATCATCTGAGAGCCCGTAATCATACGTCATATAAACCTTGAAGCTGCTGATGCCTTCTTTTTCTTTGATCTCGGAGATCTCTGCCAGCCTGTCCCCGGTTATCGGGTGCTGCATGACACCGTGGAATCCGTAGTCCACTACGGCGTTGCCGTCAGCCAGCCTGTGATATTCGTTTACCTGATGCCACAGACTGCAGTCCTTTGGCCCGAATGCCATGTGATCGACTATGGTAGTCGTGCCGCCGCACGCCGCAGCGACAGTGCCGTCATAGAAGTCATCTATAGCTCTCGCGAAACCCACATCGAGATCCATGTGAGTATGCACATCAACAGCACCCGGAAGCACATAGCATCCCGATGCGTCGACGACTTCAGCATCTTCGATTCCGATATCGGCACCTATTGCCACTATCTTCCCGCAGTCAATAAGGATATCCCCCTTATAAACTTCGGAATCAGTTGCGATCATTCCGTTTTTTATCAGTTTCATGGCTTTTCTCCTGCTTTTCAGGCTTTTTATAGTATGTATTCTCGAGCGGAAGCTTTGTTCTCAGATACCCGTCTTTCGCGTAGTATGCTCCGGCTACTGCAGGCGCCGCAGGTATCGTTGTTATCTCGCCGATACCCTTCGCGCCGAAAGCTACATCGAGCTGGCGGTCCTTTTCAACATGTATCGTATGGATCTTCGGTATGTCCGTAGACCTCAGCAGTCCGAGTGTGCCGTATTTTGCCTTTGGCACGCAGTCCTCAAGCGGCCAGTCTTCAGTCAGGGCATAGCCCATTCCCATCAGAACGCCGCCCTCTATCTGGCCTGACATCGACAGCGGATTTACAACTCTGCCGGCATCGAACGCAGCGTAAATGTCTGTGACCTTACCCTCTTCGTTGAGTACGGCAACGTTTGTCGCGTACCCATATGCTATATGGCTCTTAGGATGAGGCTTGTCGGAATTCAGAGGGTCTGTAGGGTCAAAGTACTCATAGCTGTATTCCCTGCCATTTAGCCTGTCGAGAGTGTCCTCGGAAATGCCCTCTTCATCCATGTCTTTCTTGAGCTTAAGAGCCGCTCCCCGTACCGCCTCTCCGGTGATCAGTGTCTGTCTTGAACCGGAAGTCGTGCCGGAATCAGGTGAGTTTTCTGTATTGCAATGACCAAACCATATTCTGGATATAGGCAGGTCTGTGACCTCTGCCACATCCTGGCAGAAAACAGTCTGGCACCCCTGGCCGATATCTGACGCGGCCGTGCGTATAACGACCAGCCCGTCCTTTACAAGGAGCGTTGCCCTGCCCTTGTCCGGAAGACCGACTCCTACGCCTGCGTTTTTCATCGCACAGGCTATGCCTACTCTGTTCTGAGGCGCAGCGTCATAGAACGGTTTTACTGCCTCGAGAGTTTCTCTGAGAGCAGTAGAAACGTCAGCCAGCTGGCCATTCGGGAGCTCATCGCCAGGCGCTATAGCATTGCGGTATCTCATCTCCCAAGGGCTGATACCGACCTTCTCAGCCAGTACGTTCAGCAGCGATTCGAGAGCAAACTGGCTCTGGCATACGCCGAAACCCCTGAACGCTCCGGCAGGCGGATTGTTGGTATAGTATCCGAAGCCTCTTATATCTGTATTGTGATAGTTGTACGGCCCTACGCTGTGTGTGCATGCCCTTTCAAGAACAGGTCCGCACAGGCTGGCATAGGCACCTGTATCGAAGTTGATCTCGCAGTCAAGGCCGGTAAGAATGCCGTTCTCATCGCAGCCTACAGTGAATGTTCCTTCCATGGCGTGCCGTTTAGGATGTACCCTGAGCGATTCGGCACGGCTGAACTTCACCTTTACAGGCCTTTTGAACTTCACGGCCGCCAGTGCCGACAGATGCTGTGTGGTAACATCCTCTTTGCCGCCGAAGCCTCCTCCGATGAGCTGGTTCTCTACGACGACCCTTTCAGGTGTATCCTGCCATCCGAACATTATGAGGACTTCCTTGCGTGTATCGAACGCTCCCTGATCTGTCGAGAGTATCTTTACTCCGTCACCGTACGGGAACGACACAGCACATTCAGGCTCAAGGAAGGCATGTTCGGTAAACGGTGTGCTGAAGTGCTCCGTGACCGTATAAGCGGATTTCGCCAGAGCTTTTGCAGCATCGCCTCTCGTTACGTGTCTTTGCTGGCAGAGATTGCCCGGTGCATGTGCATGCAGCTGAGGAGCTCCTTCAGCCTTCGCTTCATCGATGCCCCTTACAGGCTCGAGAACTTCGTATTCGACCTTTACCGCTTTCTTGGCCTGCTCAAGTATATATGGCGATTCTGCTACGACCAGGCAGATCGCGTCTCCCACCATCCTTGTCGTATCGCCCTCGGCGATCATTACATCCCAGTCCTGCTGGATGTGACCGACCTTATTATTCGGAACATCCTCTGCGGTAAGCACTCCGAGAACGCCCGGCAGTGATTCCGCCTTTTCCTTGTGGATTTTCTTGACTACCGCTCTCGGATAGTCTGACCTGACCGCTGAAGCGTATGCCATAGGCGGCATATCAGGATCGACTATTGCGGCAACATTGCAGTTCGGCTCACCCTTCTTATAAAGGTTTTTGCCCGGTGCAATGTTTCCCTCTGCTTCTTCGGCCCTGAACTCTTCGTCTGTCAGTTCCGCGCATTCCATGATCAGGTCGGATCTGTCAGCCGGAATGAAGTATTCAGGCCCTATATCATCCGGATACTTTCCGTATCCGAGTACTTTCTTTGTCACATCGATACGGAACACATTCTGTCCGATACCGAACTTCGCCGCATTTTCGCGGTTGCTGTAAAATTCTATGCCCGACGCTTCTGCCGGATCATAAAGAGAGCCCTTCTTGGAAATGAATGAATACTGCTCATACATTTCGCCGAAGTTGAACTGAGTGATGTTGTGTATCTCTTCATCGCCTCTCAGCACGGCTGCGGCCCTTTTTATACCGGTAATGATCTTTTTATAACCGGTGCAGCGGCATACATTGCCCCTGATAGCAGCTTCTATCTCATTTGTAGTCGGCTTCGGGTTCCTGTCGATAAGAGCCTTTGCTACCATGACCATGCCTGGTATGCAGAAACCGCACTGCACCGACCCGGCTGTTCCGAACGCGTAAACGAAGGCTTCCTTCTCTTTCAGAGAAAGACCCTCGACAGTAATTATATTCTTGCCTTCTGCTCTTTTCGTGGTGAGCACGCACGATTTGACAGCGTATCCGTCGACGATCACCGTGCATGTACCGCATGCGCCCTCTGAGCAGCCGTCCTTGACGGAATACAGCTTGAGATCATCTCTCAGATACCTGAGCAGAGGCTTATCTTCTTCGGTCGTTCTGACGACCCCGTTTACTGTGAATGTATACGGCATTTCTTTACCTCCCTTCGCTCAGTCTGTCATGATCCCGTGCAGATCGCGTATGACTCCGCGCGGGCATTTGATCGCGCACATGCCACAGCAAATGCATTTTTCAGGATCGATCACAGCCCTGTTATCGACCACATGAACTGCATCCGCAGGGCAGTTTTTCTCACACAGCCTGCAGGCGATGCAGGAATTCACGCACGCCTCTCTCGCAGCTTTACCGGCATCTTTATTGCTGCATGCAGGCTGTATGTTGAAACCCGCATCTATAATGTCGATTATGCTCTGAGGGCAGGCGCCGGCACACAATCCGCACCCGACGCATTTCCCACTGTCTACTACCGCTGCCCCATTGTCTCCGATGCTGATCGCACCGAGGCGGCAGGCCTCGACGCACAGACCGCATCCGAGGCAGCCGTACGTGCAGCTTATGCTGCCTCCGCGGCAGCGGACATATGCTGTTTTTTTGTTTTTCTTAGCCATCTGTATTCCCCACCTTTCAAAGCCTGTCGCCGGCATATGAAAGTATGGCCTCAAGTACTCCTCCACCTATTGAGAGAGCCTTATCTGAGACCTTCATGAAATCCACGCCCGGACCCCTTGGGTCTACATCTCCGGATTTCATCCCTTTTATTACCTTTACTCCGTCCTGAAGCATTCCTCGTATAAGACCGTCAGTCTTAGCATAGACAGGTTCGCCGTCTACATTTGCAACTCTGTCGCCTTCTTTTACGACATCTCCTATATTCTTTTCAGGATGAAAGATGCCGTCAGCAGAAGCTTTTATGAGTCTGTTTACGGTCTGTCCGCCGATATTGCCCGGAACTCCCGTATTTGGTATGGCAGAGCCCTCGCGTATGACACGCCCGAGAGTATGCCCCCTTTTAGTCTCTACAACTGCGTGGCAGTCTTCACCGGCTGTGAACCCCGGTCCTACGCCTATAACGAGCGGCGCCTCATCTATTCTGGTGCCGAGGTTTCTTTTTGCCAGAATGGCGTCTATCACTACCTCGGGCTCAAGCGCCTTTATGATCGCTGCTTCAGGATCCGCGACCACCGGAATAACGCCCTTATCAAGGCATGAGCGGACCTCATCAAGACTGTCCGCTCTTTCCGCCTTTATATCTTCTACAAAAGTGCTGCCAAGGCGGATGGCTTCCGAGAAAGCCACCGTCCTGCGCACTGCCGTAGGCACCGGCAGATCCGTCATCACTACGTCGATCTTCGAGCGGTGCAGCCTGAGCGCAATACCGCTTGCCAGATCGCCGGCGCCTTTTATACAAACAAGCATGGTTATTACCTTAAAATACTAGCCAATAAGATACTTATAATTCTCTTCCACAGCTTTGATGAATGCCAGAACTCCGCTTGGAAGTGTGCATGCAGGGTCAGCGATATCGTACTCAGCGGCATTGCCGAAGAGTCTTACGCATACCTTTGTGCCTTCGAGCGGCAGGAATCCGTTGTTCTCGCTGTCTTTGAAGTCCTCTTCGCTCCAGAACAGAGTGAATTTATCCTTGTAAGGACGTCCGCTGTACGGGCAGAATACGGCGCAGTTGCCGCACTCGTTGCACATGCCGTCCACATGCAGGATCTGAGGCATATCGAAGCCCGGAACGTCTATCGCAACGTTTGCTCTGTTCGGGCAGACGTCTGTGCAGACCTCGCATACTGTAGCGCAGCCGAGGCATCTGTCGTCAGCCTTATCTGCAGGCGGATCAGCCAGGCTGCCCTTTCTGCCGAGCAGCTTATCCATGTCGCCTGCTGCATTTGCAGCCTCGCATGCGTCGAACTTAGCTCCGGTGATAGCTGCAGCAACTGTCTGAGCATCCGCGATAGCCTTGACTACTGTAGCAGGACCTCTGCGGCAGTCTCCTGCTGCATAGAGACCAGGTACCGTAGTCATGAGGTTTTCATCAACTACAGGAGCTCCCTTGTCTGTCAGCTCAGCGCCTGCGGCCTCGTAGAGACCTGTCATGATACGCTCACCAACAGCGCAGATGACTGCAGTTGCAGGCACCTCACAGAACTCGCCTGTTCCGACAGGTGAACGTCTGCCGCTTGCGTCAGGCTCGCCGAGAACGTTGATCTCGCACTTCAGCATGCCGTTTTCTGTGCCTACAGGTGCGAGGAGTTCCATGAACTCTACACCATCTTCGATCGCCATTACCAGCTCTTCTTCATCAGCCGGCATGTTGCGTCTGTCTCTTCTGTATACCAGGCGTACGTGCTCTACTCCAGGCTGTCTCTTCGCAGCTCTTGCTACGTCCATGGCTGTGTTGCCGCCGCCGATTACGACTACGTCTGTTCCCAGATCGCATGCTCCCGGTGCAGCCTTTACTGCCTTAAGGAATTCGAGTGCGTCGATCTCATCGCCGTACTTCAGAGCCTTGCGGCCGTGAGCCCATGCTCCGATGCAGACTACGATGTCTTCGAAGCCTTCATCCTTAAGCTCCTGTACGGATGCGATCTCGCGGCCTGTGACCATCTTTGCGCCGTATGCAGAGCAGAGAGCCACATCGCTGTCGAGAGCCTCATCACCGATCCTGAATCCAGGGATCACATAGCGAGGCACGCCGCCCATCTTATCCTGTTTTTCAAATACTGTTACATCAGCGCCTGCTCTTGAAAGGAACGAAGCTGTCGCGAGTCCTGCAGGGCCACCGCCGATGATCGCAACCTTCTTGCCGCATGCTTCAGCAGCTTTGAGTCCAGGCAGCACCTTGGCGCAGGCTGCCTCTGCTGCCATCAGCTTCACCTCTCTGATGCGGAGAGCTGACTCATAGTGGTTTCTCATGCATCTGTCAGCGCATGTATGCGGGCAGATGGTTCCTGTCGTGAACGGAAGAGCGTTCTTCTCGAGGATTATCTTAAGAGCTGTCTCGCTGTCACCCTTCTCCATTGCTTCGAGATATGCAGGGATGTCCTGATTGATCGGGCATCCGCCGCTGCAAGGAGCGTGGAAGCAGTCAAACATCGGCAGGTCTTCGCCGTTCTTTCTGTCAGGCAGCGGCTTGATCGGCTTCTGGTTCCTCTTCTGCTGCGATACCTCTACCAGCTTCTCGACCTTAGCGAGGTCTACGCCTGCGAATCTGTCGCATCCGCAGTCCATGAGCTTCTCGCCGATCTGTGACATTCTCTGATAGCCGCCCGGTTTCAGGACTGTCGTAGCCATTGTGATAGGCCAGATGCCTGCGTCAAAGATCTCCTTGATGTTGAAGTAATCAGCACCGCCAGAGAAGCTGATCCTCAGCTTGCCGTCGAACTGCTTTGTGATCCTTCTTGCGAGTTCTATTGTCAGCGGGAACAGGCTGCGTCCCGACATGTACATTTCTTCTGAAGGAAGCTCTCCTGCCTTTACGTCTACAGGGAATGTGTTCGTGAGCTTGACTCCGAACTCGAGTCCCCTGTCGTCACAGAGCTTCTGCAGTCTCTCGAACATCGGGACTGCATCCTTCCACTGAAGGTCTTCGAGGAAGTGATGATCGTCAAATGCGATATAGCTGAATCCGAGTGAATCCAGTCTCTCTCTTGCAAACTCATATCCGAGCAGCGTAGGGTTGCACTTGATGAAAGTGTTGAGTCCCTTCTCTGTGATCAGATACGAAGCGATACGCTCGATCTCATCAGGCGGGCAGCCGTGAAGTGTCGACTCTGTAATCGACTCGGAGATCCTTGCAGGGATCGCCTTTATGAAGTCTTCATCGACATTCTTGAGTCTGCCGTCTTTTACAGCCTGAAGCGATACCGCCATTGCGTTCCTGAACACCTCTGTTTCCGAAGCGTCCTTCATGCCGTCGATGTAGCGGTCTACCTTTTCCTTCTTGATGCCCTCAAGGTCGTAACCTACCGACATGTTGAAGACAAAGCCGTCAGGATCGCCAAGTCCGAGTTCCTTCGAGAGAATCTTGCAGATGAACCAGGCCTTTACATATTCGTCGAATGCCTGATGAACATAGAGCTCTGTCGACCACTCGCAGTTGTAGCACTCGTCGTGAGCCGTGATACACGGCTTTGCAACGCACGCCGCCAGATCAGGACCGTCCATGTCCTGTACGGTCTTGAGCTCGAAGAACCTTGAGCCCGCTGCATAAGAAGCGATTATATTCTGAGCCAGCTGAGTGTTAGGGCCGGCAGCAGGTCCGAAAGGCGACTCGATCTTCTCATCGAAGATAGGAAGAGCCTGTCCGTTATCGTGTTTTACAAGCTTTGAAACACCGAAGATGCTTCCGCTTTTTTCATATTCGTCGATTACCCAGTTCAGCAAATGTTCATAGGGCATCGGTCTCATAATATCGCTCATATATCTATCCTCCTTCCGCGTTTACGGTTTGCATCAAAAGTGCATTCCCGGGAGTACGGCTCTCGCCTCGTTGCGGTTTAACGCAGCGGTGCTAAACTCTGCCATTAATACTCTCTGTGATTGAGTTCGCCCCAGAGCTTCTTGCTCTGCTCGAGTGTCCAGGCATTGATTGCCTCTTCATCGATATCTACGAACTCTCTGTCCTTATACAGCACCTTTCCGTTGATGATGGTCGTTCTGCAGTTCTTGCCCATCATGCCGAATATCATGTGGCCGTCGATGTTCTCGTCTGAGAACGGTGTGAACGGCTTGTAATCCATTACGATGACGTCTGCTGCAGCGCCCTCCTTCAGGATGCCCAGAGGCTTCTTGAAGTACTTGGCAGCGATCTTTCTGTTGTTTTCGAAGAGCATCGTGCAGTCTTCGCCCCATGCAACGTTTGGCATTGCCGCGTTGTGTCTCTGGATTATGAGGAACACCTTTAAGCTCTCGAGCATGTCGTGGGTGTAAGCATCGGTTCCCATTCCGACTGTGATGCCCTTTGCCATCATCTGCAGCACAGGTGCGCAGCCTACGGCGTTACCCATGTTGGACTCAGGGTTGTTTACGACCATTGTGCCTGTCTCTTTGATGATGTCCATCTCAGCAGGGCTGACATGTATGCAGTGACCCAGCAGAGTCTTCTCACCGAGGAGTCCGTTGTACAGCAGTCTGTTGACCGGTCTGCATCCGTAGTTGCGCAGGCTGTCATATACGTCGTTCATGCCCTCTGCTACGTGGATGTGGAATCCTGTCATGCCGTCGTTTGCCTCTACCATCTTTTCGAATGTCTTGTCCGAGATGGTGAAGAGTGCGTGTCCGCCGAACATGGCCTTTATCATGTCGTCGTCTTCCTTGAGCGCCCACTTGGCGAAGTCCGCATTCTCCTGAATACTCTGAAGAGTCTTCTCCTCGCCGTCTCTTTCGGATACCTCATAGCAGAGGCACGATCTCATGCCGAGCTCTTTTGCGACATCTTTTATCGCGAAGAGCGACCCAGGGATCTCGCAAAAGCTTGCGTGATGGTCAAAGATGGTCGTGACACCGTCTCTGATGCAGTCGAGTATGGTTGCGTAAGCACTTGCCTTTGTGCCGTCGATAGTCAGGTGGCGGTCGATGTTCCACCACATGCCGTCGAGGATCTCGAAGAAGTTTGTCGGGTTATGACCGGCTATCGCAAGTCCTCTCGCAAGGCCCGAATAGATATGCGTATGCGCATTTATAAGGCCCGGCATTATGATGCCGCCCTTAGCATCCACGAATTCCGCGTCAGGATAAGCAGCTTTCATGTCTGCAAGCGTGCCTACCGCCTTGATGACTTCACCGTCGATAACGACAGCGCCATCCTTCAGATAAGGGAATTCCGGATCCCTTGTTATAAGTTGTCCGTTACCTACTAATAGCATGTTTCATCCTCCCTTCCTGAGCTATTTGATCTTTCCTAATTCTCTGAGTATTTTCTCCGGTGTCATAGGCCAGCTGCGCATCCATACACCGCAGGCGTCATGGATCGCGTTGCCTATTGCAGGAGCCGCTCCGTTGCAGGCGATCTCTGAGATCGACTTGGCTCCGAACGGCCCGTCCGGATCATTGACATCTATTAGCACAGCCTTGAAGTCATCAGGCTGCTCGGATATCATCGGCACTCCGTAATCAGTCATGTTCGCGTTGACGCAGCGTCCGTCTTTATCGAGTATCATGTCTTCATACAGTGTGTGGCCGATGGATTTGAGCGAAGCTCCGTACATCTGGCAGAGCGCCGCCTCAGGATTGATTGGAGTTCCGGCATCCTGTACTGCGTAGAACTTCTGCACCTTGACTTCGCCCGTCTTTACATTCACGGCTACCTGCGCGAAATGAGCTCCGTACGGTACGGATGATGCCGCTGTCGTGAAGCTTCCCGGAGCTATCAGGTGTCCGCGGCCCGTGCCCGAAGTCGAAGTGTGTATTATTTCATAGAACGATAATACTTTACCCGTCTTCTTGGAGTGCACCTCGCCAGGCCATGTGATCTCCATGTCATCGAGCTCTTCTCCGAGCTGATAAGCCGCCTCATCGAGTATCTTATTCTTCAGATTCGTAGCAGCTACTACAGCGGCATTGCCGCTGAAGAATGTTCCTGATGAAGCGTATGAGCCTGTATCGAAAGCTCCGGAGTCTGTATCGCCTGAGATGACGGTTATCTTATCTACAGGTATGCAGAGTATGTCGCTGGTTACCTTTGCAATGATGGTATCGAGGCCTGTGCCGATATCCGCTGCTCCGGACAGCACGATTATCGAGCCGTCCATCTCGAGCTTGGCTACCGCGTTCGCGTGGTCGAGACCCGGAAGTCCCGAGCCCTGCATTATCATCGCGAAGCCCTTGCCGATCTTCCAGTCAGGGTCTCCGCTTTCCTCGCGCTTGCCCCACTCTATCATCTCGCAGCCCTTCTCGACTGCCTCTCTGAGTCCGCACGATCCTACAGGCACTACGTTTCCTTCACGGCCTTCGCCGAGTCCCTTGAGGATCTCAAGCATATAGCCCTCTTCGACGTGGTTCTTGAGAACCATGTCTTTGTAATCAATTCCGAGCTTGTCGGCGAGCTCGCACATGGCCATCATGAGGCCGTACGTGCCCTTAGGAGTTCCGTAGCCCTGGTAAGCTCCTGCCGGAGGAGTGTTGGTATAGTAGATCGTGAGATCGTATTTCATGTTGTCGCACTTGAACAGCGGCAGTGTTTTGGAGCAGCTGTTCATAGGCACTGTCAGCGCGTGGTTTCCGTAAGGACCGGTATTCGCATCGACCTTCATGTAAATGCCGGTGATCGATCCGTCCTTTTTGCCGCCCATCTTTACATGGACGCGCATCGGGTGTCTTGTGGAGTTGGCGATGAACTCCTCCTCGCGCGTGTTGTGATAAAGCACAGGTCTGCCGGTCACGAATGTGGCGTAAGCTGTGAGATCCTCAACGAGGATATCCTGCTTTGAGCCGTATCCGCCGCCTACTCTGGTCTTTATAACGTGTATCTTGTTTTCGGAAAGCCCTGTTACCCAGCTTACGATACGGCGCACATGGTAAGGCACCTGTGTGCTGGCGTAAATGATGAGCCTGCCGTTTTCGAGCTTCGAGAAGCATATGTGAGTCTCGAGCGGTGTATGCTGGATCTGGCTCGTCTGATAAGTCGCTTCGACAACGGCATCAGCCTCTTCAAAGGCCTTATCCACATCGCCGATACCGCCGTGGTTGGCAGCCGCTACGTTGTGGAGGATGTCTCCGTGCAGAGGGAACTGATATACTACCTTGCCCTCGCGCTCATCTCCCGACAGCTTGCTGTTGTATTCGTCAAGATCATCAGGAGCTCCGGCGTTGTACTGGACTTTTCCGTTGTGCACCAGAGGAGCGCCCTCTGCCATGGCCTCTTCGACCGTAAATACTGCCTCAAGAGGTTCGTATTCTACTTCGATGAGGTCACGTGCCTTTATAGCTTCTTCGAGCGTCTCAGCGACGATGGCGGCCACACGGTCACCCACGTGTCTGACCTTCTTGTTGAGAAGCTTTCTGTCGTGCGGTGACGGTTCAGGGTTTCCCTGACCGGCCGACATGTATGTGGCGTCTGAGCAGTTGTAAGCCGTGATCACCTTGATGACTCCCGGCAGAGCCTCCGCCTTTGATGTGTCGACCTTGTTTACATATGCATGCGCATAAGGCGATCTGAGAACGACCATATAGCATGTGTCGTCATCCACATAGTCTTCGACGAATGCCCTCTCGCCCGATACGAGCTGAGGAGCGTCGATCTTAGGCATTACCTTGCCTACCGCCTTGAGTTCAGGTCTGAACTCAGGCGCTATTTCCGTCTTGTATTCTCCGGTTGCCAGCTTTTCTTTTATGAGCTCTGCAGCAAGATAGTAATGCTCGTATCCGGCGTCTCTGATGAAAATGCCGGAGAGCACGTCCTTTACTTCTTCTCTTGACGGATCAGGGTTCTGGCTGAACAGCCATGTCATGAGCAGAGCCGCTGCCGGAGCGTTATACGCGCTCTGCACGACGCCTGCATCGATGAGCGCCTGCTGCACCACTGTGAGGTGCATGGAATCGCCAAGGCTGTCAGGAGTGATGATCTCGCAGCCTTCGGCCTCGCCCGCAAGGACGAGATTCGAGAACACCGGAGTGCCGTCGAGGAGAACGGTATCGCTTCCGCAGAATCCCTCAGCGTCATCGCTGTCGCGGACGGCGAAATTGCCGTTCATAAGGAGCATCTCGCGCAGTCTCTTTGTAGGGTCGATATCGAACGACCGTTTTTTGCCGTTTATGGTACAAGAGATCATGTCTATACCTCCTTCCCTCTGAGCTGTCTGTGAAGGTCGTAAACAGTGACTCCGATCAGATAGCGCTTATAATCATCGCTTCCGAACATGTCATCGCTGGTGTGAAGACCTGTGCACTCCCTGACCATCTTTACGATGGCATCTTCGCTTATGTCAGGATCATCCATGAAAGCCTTCTCAAGATCGCAGAAGTGAAGTATTCCTACGTTCTTTACGGCTCCTGCCATATGAAGGCCTCCGTCCCTTAAAGCTGCGCTGGCAGTGAGCACCGCGTGGCTCTGTGCGGTATTTGCGTAGCGCTTCGACACCAGCACTATATCCGTCGGAACAGAGACTGATACGATCAGTGCATCTGTGTACTTATCCTGTTCATCCAGATAATCAGCTATGGCGACACTTGCGCACTCACCCTCTTTGCAGCAGATATTCAGCACTGCACCGGCCGCATGAAGAGCCGGTATCAGATATGAATCACTTCTGGCTGCCGCAATGTTGCCTCCGATGGTGGCCATGTTGCGCTTGGTACGCGATGCCATGAAGTGCGCCGCTTCCTTGAGGTATGCCGGTACATCGTCGGATTCGATGAGCTGCTGGAAAGTGCACATCGATCCGATAGTAAGGCATCCGTCTTCTTTCCTGATGTCCGCGAGTCCGCTGCACTTCTTCAGCGAAATAAGAGTGTCAGCTTTCGCGGCGATGTCGGATCCGAGGCGGTTCACCTCGGTCCCCCCTGCAATGAAGGCAGCCGATGCTGTTTTGGAGCCAATCGCCTCTGCTGGGTCTTTTGCCATTAACAGTTGAGTTGCCATAATCATTCTCCTTGCTATGCCCGTTTTCTACATGAAAGGCATCGGTTCAGGATAATCCGCGATGCCTTGTGAATTGACCTTCTCGGCTTCTTCGAACTTGCCCAGGTGTCTGAGCATCGTCTTCTTTACAGCGCGGAATATGTTCTCATAACCAGTGCATCTGCAGAGGTGGCCTGAGAGCAGTTTCCTGAGTTCGTCATCGCTGTATTCCTTGCCCGAATTTACTATCTCCCAGCTTGTCATGATGAATCCCGGTGTGCAGAATCCGCACTGGATAGCTCCCTCATCGATGAATGCCTGCTGGATATCCGAAAGCTCTCCTCCCGGTCCGGTCAGGCCTTCGAGAGTCCAAATCTCCTTGCCTTCTGCCCAGACTGCCAGGTATATGCATGAGTTGAATCCCTCTCCGTCTATGATGACGGTGCAGGCTCCGCACTCTCCGACTTCACAGCCCTTCTTGACTGAAGTCAGGCGGAAATCATTTCGAAGCATATCTGTGAGCGATGCCCTTACGTCCACGATCTGCTCAACTTCTTTGCCGTTGATGGTGCAGTGGACCACTTTATATTGCTTACTCATTTACCACACCTCCTGCCAGCCTGATCGACTCACGCAGAGCCCTTTCGGCCATGACTACCGAGATATGCTGACGAAGAGCCTTGCCGGCACGCCAGCTGTCACGCGGATTTATGTCTTCGAGTACCGTTTCCGCGAATTTCTTTATATTCTCATCGTTTATCTCTTTTCCGTTAAGGAATGCTTCGGCTGTATAAGCCCGGCAAGGAATCGGAGCGGCTACTCCGTATCCTATGCGTACGCGCTCGAAGGTCTTCTTATCGTCGCTCAGCCTTACGTTTACTGAGCAGCCGGTCGTCGCGATGTCGAGAGCATTCCTCATCGAATACTTGATGTAGTGTCCGAAGCATCTGTCATACGATTCCTTCGGGATAAGTATTGCCGTCTGTATCTCGGCAGGCCTGATATCCACTACTTTGGCCTTGATGTAGAAGTCCTTGATAGGAACACGTCTTACTCCTTCAGGACCTGTCAGCTCTATGATCGCGTCCCATGCCATCAGAGTCGATGCTGAGTCCGCCGATGTGACTCCGTTGCATGTGTTTCCTCCGATGGTTCCGATCGCCCTTATCTGCGGGCCGCCTACCATATCGACGGCTTCGCCGAGAACGTTGATATATTTCTGGATTATCGGGTCTTTTGTTATATGTGAGAAGCTTGTGAGAGAGCCGATGCGGATGTTCTCTTCTTCATCGATACTGACTCCGCGCAGCTCATCGAGCATATAGATGCTGACGAGCTCGACACCTGCCCTGCGCCCCTCTCTTATCTGGACGAGCACATCGGATCCGCCGGCGAGTATCTGCGCTTCAGGGTGTTCCTGCAGCAGCCTGATGGCATCCTGCACGCTTTCAGCTTCATACAGTGCTTTTATGTCATACATACTACTTGCTCTCCTTTCCCTGCTCATTTCTCCATGGGTCGTTTATGAGGCCCGCATCCGTGAATTCACGGAAGAGCGTATGCGGCGACAGCGGAAGTTCGTTGATGTACACTCCGGTAGCCGCACCGATGGCATTTCTGATCGCAGGAGCGACCGGGCATGCCGGCGGTTCGCCGAGGCCCTTTGTGCCGTAAGCGCTCGTAGGTTCATAGTTCTCTACAAATGCCGCATTCAGTCTAGGATGATCCATGAATGAGGACAGCTTGTAGTCGAGCAGATTGTTGTTGAGCGGCCGGCCTGTCTTTTCATCCCACATGAGTTTTTCCGAAAGGGCGTAGCCTATGCCCATGCTCATTCCGCCGTGGACCTGACCCGAAGCCAGTATCGGGTTGATGACCTGTCCGCAGTCGTGCACGTTTACGATGTTGAGCAGTCTCACGCGGCACATCGGTATGTCTACTTCCACCTCAGCGAAGCAGCAGCCGAATGAGTAGGCGTTCGACTTTATCTGATAAGTCGACTCAGCTGTCAGATGCTGTGAGCCGTCTGTCGTATACAGTTTCGAAAGTGCCAGCTCGCCGATGGTCATGAGTTCGCGTCCGTCGGTCGTCCTTACGATCTTACCGTCAACAAGATCGAGGTTGTACACAGGCATTCTCGTGAACTGATGAGCCGCTTCGAGAACTTTCTCTTTAAGCAGCAGCGCCGTCTGCCTTACCGAGAAGCCGAGAGTATATGTGCCTCTCGACGCGTATACGCCCGTTCCGAACGGAGTAATGTCGGTGTCCTGACACGATACCGGATGGACCATGTCGACAGGTATGCTGAGTTCCTCCGCTATCATCTGTGCCGCTGCCGTGTCAGCTCCCTGGCCGATTTCCGTCTCGCCCAGCTGGAACTGTACCGATCCGTCCTGGTTCATTACTATGCGGCACGATGACGTCTCGAGCGCTATAGGGTAAACAGCGGTGTTGTACCAGAATGTCGATACGGCTATGCCCCTTCTGATGTCACCTGTCTGGTTCTTATACTTTTCGACTTTGTCGTAGTAGCCGATTATCTCGGCGCCCTTGTCGAAGCACTGATTGAACGTGTCACTGTATAATTCGTTCTTCGAGAATGCGTGGTAATAACCCACCGGCATCAGATTCTTGCGTCTGAATTCGAGAGGATCCATTTTCATGGCCCGTGCGCAGTCCTCTGCGTGGCATTCAAATGCGTAGCTCGCCTGCGGCATGCCGTATCCTCTCATCGCTCCTGCAACGGAACGGTTGGTATAGACCGTCCATGTTTCGCCGTCGATATTGTCGCAAGGATAGAGCTGCGGGAACGCGTTCAGGCCCTTGGCCGCGATCGCGTGTCCGTGAGAGCTGTACGCTCCGTTGTTGCACCACGCCTTGATGGTACGGGCCGCGAAGCTTCCGTCAGGACGCATCCACGAAGTTATGTGATACCTTATCGCATGCCTGATCCGGTTGCTTATGAAAGTCTCTTCACGGGGAACGTCAAGTTTTACGAGGCGTCCTCCAAGCTGTATGCTGATCCACGCGCAGAGAGGTTCATAAAGAACATCCTGCTTGTTTCCGAATCCGCCGCCTACATAAGGTTTGATGACTCTGAACTTGCCCCAGTCCATGCCGAGAGCCTGTCCGATGACACGGCGCACGATGTGCGGTATCTGTGTCGATGTGACCACTACGGTCCTGCCGCCCTCACCATATGCATAGCAGATGAAGTTTTCGATATGGCAGTGCTGCACAGGCTGTGTCTCGTACCAGCCCTCCACCTTGGTGAGCCCCGGCTCCTTTATAGCCTCTTCGACGCTTCCCATGTGGATCTCGGTATGTGCCAGAACGTTGTTAGGGTATTTTTCATGGAGCTGAGGAGCGCCCTCCTTCATGGCCTCCTGCGCGTCGAGCACGAACGGCAGCTCTTCGTATTCCACGCTCTTTTCAAGTATGCGAAGAGCCTGTGAAGCTGCTACTTCATCCTCGGCTACTACCGCTCCGATATCGTCTCCGTAGAACAGCGGTCTGTCTGTCATTATCAGGCGGTCCGCTATATCCTGATGGCTCGGATCTGTCGACCACGGGTGCCCTGCTGTCGGATAATAGTGTTTCTCCTTTATGTCGAAGCATGTGAAGATGCGCACAACGCCCGGCACCTTTTCTGCCTCACTCGTATCTATAGACTTGACGATGCCGTTGGCAACCGTTGAATGCAGCACCCTTATTACAAGAGCGCCTTTGTCGCACATGTCGTCGGTGTATTTGATGCGGCCCATGGCTTTATCGTGTGCGTCGTGCCTGGTAACCGCTTTTCCGATGTACTTGTTGGACATGCTCTGCCCTCCTTCTCTCTGATTGATAGTGCTTATTCCGTTATATTATTCTCTTATTATTTTTATCATTACCTTTGTAACAAAATTGCTTCTGTCGGCTTCGATGAACTGGTCTATTATGTCAGTGCATATCTTTGTTTCATCGAGCCTGCTGCCTTCTTCGAGAAGTCCCGGGGCTGATTCCTCCATTCTGGCGAAAGTCTCCCGTATCTTCTCGTGAGGGCCTTTGTGAAATCCAACCAGATACTCGTCGTGAGGTATCACTTTGATACGCTCATTGTACGCTTCGAACACGGAAAGGTCCTTTTCAGGGACCCATACGGCGAAGCGCGTCTCGTCGCCCGTGTAGAACACGAGGGTCGGATACAGATAAAAAAGCTCATCAACGAAGATGTCCTCGATGCCCCCGATCTCGATGTAATGTATCTTCTCTTCAGAATAAACAAACATCTGATCGGACGCAGCGTATTTCATCTCACGTTTGATGAGCGCGAACCTGTCATTGAGTACAGCCTCCCTTTTCAGAAGCTTTTCGTATCTGGCACGCATGATGGCCATGCGCTCCTTCAGATACGATTCTGTCGTTTCGGCATTGCGTTCAGGCATGAATCTGCCTATATCATCAAGGGAGCAGTCAAGCGTCCTGAGAAAGCGTATCATGCCAAGCGGGTATATCTGGTCGTACTTGTAAGTCCTCCAGTTGTTCTCCGGATTTCTTATTTTCGGCACAAGAAGACCCTCTTTGTCGTAATGCCTGAGGAGCTGTACATTTATGTCGAACATCCTGGCAAGTTCGCCTATTTTCCATGTCCGGTCATAGTAGTTTTTCATCAGTCTACCCCGCAGAAACAACACAATATTAATAATCTCTCAACCTAATTATAAAGCTAAGATTGTACCGAAACAAGAACATATCGGCAAAAACCTAAAATTATTTTGGGTTTTGCCGATATGTTACACACTTCTATGTAATTTCAACGCTTTCAGCGTTATTGCGGGTGCTGATTATATGGCTTGCAAGCCCTGTCTTTAGTCTTCTTTTCCCTCTTTTTTGTCATATAGAAGTGCAGGGTCAAGAGCGATTCCGTCAAGACCGTCTTCCACGATAGCCTCATACTTGGCAGGGTCTTTAGGAAGCAGTATTTCCATCAGAAGTCCTACCACAAATACGCCTGCTACCATGTTGCCTGCGAATATTTCGCCTATGATCGCCGGCAGATGGTCGAAGAAGCCATCGACCTGCGTAACACCTACGCCGAGGCACAGCGAAGTAGCTGCAATAAGAGTATTTCTGTTATCAAGGCCTGCATCTATCATCATCTTTACGCCGGCCATCATGATCGATCCGAACATGATTACTGTGCATCCTCCGAGTACGCAGTCAGGAAGCGTTGTGAAGAAAGCTCCGATAGGCGGGAACAGTCCGCCGAGGATCATGGCGAGAGCTCCGAACATGATGCAGAAGCGGTTTACTACATGAGTCATTGCGATGAGTCCGACGTTCTGGCTGAACGATGTTATAGGCGAACAGCCGAAGACTCCGCCCGATACCGCTGACAAGAATCCGTCGCAGCAGAGCGATCCGGAGATCTCTTTTTCGGTGATGTCTCTGCCCAGTCCTCCGGTGCAGGCTGCAGTAGTATCACCAATTGTTTCAACGGCCGATACCATGAACACCAGGCAGAACGACACGATAGCTCCGGCCTGGAATTTAGGCTTGAACGCAAATACCTCAGGCACTGAGAATACTCCCATCTCTTTGATGGTATCGCCCATTGTGCCGAAGTCTACCATTCCGAAGAATATCGAGATGATATATCCGAATATGAGGCCGAAGAGGACGTACATCTGCTTTCCGACGCCTTTCATCTTTATATGGAATACAAGGGCGGCTATAAGTGTCAGTGTAGCTACAAGAAGGTTCTGCCAGGCACCTACCGGGTATTTCGCGGATGATGCGAATGAAGATACACCGACATTAAGGATGCTGAGTCCGATGGCAACTACTACGCACGAAGAAAGCAGAGGCGAGATTATCTTTCTCCAGTACCTCGCTGTAAGGCCGAGTATGCCCTCGAAGATACCGCCTACTATGATAGCTCCGACCATTATGCCGTAGTCCTTAGACGCTGCTGACATGCACGCAGCAAGGAATGTAAAGCTCAGACCCATTACGATCGGAAGACCGGAACCTATCTTCCATATCGGGTAGAGCTGCACCATTGTACCAATGCCCGCGATAAGCATGCAGTTCTGTATAAGTCTTGCGGTTTCAACCGCCGAGAACGGCTGTCCGTCATATACCGCAACCGAAGCGATTATAATAAGCGGAGCCACATTCGCTACGAACATCGCCAGAACGTGCTGCAGACCGAACGGGATAGCATCCTTCAGAGGAACTCGTCCTTCAAGCCTGTAAACATTCTTAACGTTGACATCAATATGCTTATCTTTGTTCTTAAACATTTTGAGCCCTCCTTACTTATTTATAGGTTATGAGATTATTATAGTACTTCACGGTCCAAATTAGTATTGTTAAAAAAAAATATCATTGTAAAATATTGACTATGGAACTATGGAACTTCAGAGGAAAACAGAACACTATCACGGAAGCGCTGCAGCTCGACATACCTGCACACGCCGTTATCAGCATAACCGGCGCCGGAGGCAAGACCTCCCTTATCTTTGCATGGGCGCATGAGCTCGCGGAAGCCGGCAAAAAGGTGGCGGTCACCACGACTACTCATATGCACCGCCCTGCTGCATGCATCAGCGAAAACATAATCTTTGCAGCGGAAGACGACCCTGATCACAAAGGCAAGGTCAAAGCTCCGATGCCTGAGGTAATAGAACAGCTACGCGAGACAGCAGACGTTGTTCTGATCGAAGCTGACGGTTCGCGCCGCATGCCGCTCAAATGGCCTGCAGAATGGGAACCTGTTGTGCCGGACTGTACAGACATTACGGTCTGCGTAGCCGGGCTTTCAGCGCTCGGACACAATACCGCCGACGTCGTGTTCAGAGCCGGTGAGATACCTGAAAGACTTCAGCGCGAGACCGTAGATGTCAACTTTTTGCACAGAATCATCTCTTCGCGAGACGGTGGACAGAAAGGAGTCCGCGGAGATTTCCGCGTATTCCTGAATCAGGTCGATGACGACCTTGACAGGCTTGCTGCTGCGTACAGGCTGCAGCAGATATTCGCCGTCATGGGTATACAGAGCGCCTGGGGATCGCTCAGATCATCTGAGCCACGTATCGCAGTCATACTCGAGGCTGCCGGTAACAGCAAAAGATTCGGCAGCAACAAGCTGCTCCACATCATGGATGACGGCCGCCCGATGGCAGCACCGGTCATCGATGTCGTCCGTTCTCTTGATGTATACAGGAAGATAATAGTGACACAGTATGAAGAAGTCGCAGCTATGGCACCTGATTTCGACATCGTTTTCAACGATGAGCCTGAGCTCGGTATCTCGCACAGCATGCAGCTCGGCATAGAAGCTGCCGGCGACGCTGATGCATTCATATTCTGTGTCTGCGACCAGCCGGGGATCACAGCTTCAGCTATACAGAAGCTTATAGATGCATACAAAAAAGGGACTGCCGGCATCGTATCCCTTGCGTGGCAAGGTAAGATGCGCAATCCCAAAATATTCTCGGCACGGTATACAGGTGAACTCATGCAGCTGTCAGGCGATACAGGCGGCCGCCAGATAATCTCCGCTCACAAGAGCGATCTGCTTCTCGTCGAAGCTGACAGCGAAGACGAGGTGAAAGACATAGACAGCCTGTGATCAGACTACCTCGAGCATCACTTCGATGACTCCGCCGCATATCATGCCGGATTCGGCAATATCTTTACCTGTCATATCGACATGCATTATAACGGGGCTTACGGCCTCGTTTTTTATGTCTTTATCACTGATTTCTCTGAGGATCTCACTTGCATAGCTGATGACCGTCGCTTCGGCACAGCCGCCCCCGATGGTACCGGTGATGCGTCCGCCCTCTTCTGCAAGCATGCGTGTGCCTGCAGCCCTCGGCGATGAGCCCTGCTTCGATATTATTGTAGCGAGCACAGCCGGGCTTCTGCCTTCAGCGGTCAGAGCTTCCATGATATCGGCCGGTATTCCGGTGCTTCTCTTGCTTTTCCTTTTGACTTCTATTATCTCGGCCATGATGGAGACAGCGATCTCTTCCGGTGTTTCTGCCCCTATCGGCAGACCGATCGGCATATGCACTGAATCGATCACATCCTGAGGTACACCTGCCTCAGTCAGAAGCTCTTTTACCATTCCGATCTTGCGCCGGCTTCCTATCATGCCTATATAAGCATGAGACTTTTTTACTATGCTGAGCAGGCACTCGGAATCGCTCAGATGGCCTCTGGTCACGATAACGAAGTAAGCATCCGGGCTGCCCGGTATCTGCGACAGCGCTTCTTCGAATCCCATGCAGAGCCCTCTGTCAGCACCATGACTCAGAGCATCGTTTACAAACCGTTCCCTGTCATCTATAGCTGTAACGCGGAACCCTGTCATCTTTGCGATCGTGATGACCGGCATCGACACATGCCCCGCTCCGCATATAACAAGCTCCGGCTCGTTGCCCAACGACTCGCTGAACACCTTTACGCCGTCTATCTCAGTAAGACTTCCGTCCACTGCTTTTGCAGCCTCGTCAGCCCTTCCGGCAAAAAATCCGGCATCATCGCTCATCCAGACAGGCTCACCCGATGAAAGGATCAGCTTCTCTCCGGAGTACTTGCCGCCGCATACTGTGAGCATACGGTTTTTACAGTCTGTATTCAGTTTTTTTATTATGTCGTAGAATTTCATTTCAGAAAAAGAATCTTGTCTTCAGACAGTCTCAAATAATCAGGTATACCTTTCTCCTGAACAACGGCCTGTTCTTCACCCTGCACAAACCAGCACAGAGGGTCTTTCCCCGGCAGCGTTCGTATGTAGTAGTTCTTTTCAAAAGGCAGATCATCCACTCTGACAATATCGGTCTTAATGCAATTGGCTTCCATGCCGCCCCATACCGGTTCAAAGGCATGCGCTCTGTAACCGATATAATTTGTACCGGCCGGGATATCCTTTGAAACACGGAACTTGATTCCCCAATCTACGGCTTCCGCAGTCTGGCTGTCTATGACTCTGGCCGCAGAAATATTCTTACACCCGGTAAGCCTTGCAGCCTCTGCGATCTGCGGATCTCTGAACAGTTCGCGGGTTTTCCCATGCGCAATGATCATGCCGGCTGAGAGCACGAAGAGTTCTTCACTGAATCTGTACAGCTCATCTCTGCTGTGAGACACCATCACCACCTGACCGGTATAATCTTCAAGCATCTCGAGCATCTCCATCTGCATGCGGTCTCTGAGATATCCGTCAAGTGCTGAAAACGGCTCATCGAGAAGAATGATCTCAGGTTCTGTTATCATTATACGCGCCAGTGCAACTCTTTGCTGCTGTCCGCCTGACAGTTCTCCCGGAAGTCTGCTTTCATAACTGTCAAGCCCGAATCTAGATAACATTACTGAAGCTTTTTCACGGTTTTCTTCTCTGCTTCCCTTCAGGCCTGCCATTACATTCTGCATCACGGTCATAGTCGGAAAGAGTGCGTAGTTCTGAAACATATATCCGACTCTGCGCTTCTGCGGTCTGAGGCTGATCCCTGACGCTGAATCATAGAGCAGCTTTCCACCGGCTTCGATGCGGCCTGAGTCGATATCTTCTATACCTGCAATGCTCCTGAGAGTCATGCTCTTGCCGCTTCCGGACGCGCCAAGAATGCCTATCCTTGAAGCATCACTTTTTATCTGAACGTTGAGTTCAAAGCTGCCTATTCTTTTGTGTATATCCGCGCTCAGTCTCATGCCTTTACCACTTTCTCACGTTCTTCATATGCTTCCCGGTGATCATGTTTATCGCGAACACTGCAGCAAATGCGATCAGCAGCACAATAACTACCCAGAACCCAGCTGCAGCATAATCGCCATCCTGTATTACCATGGCAATGCGCTGTGAGACCGTTCCTGTTTTGCCCGGAATGTTGCCGGCCAGCATCGACGTAGCGCCGTACTCTCCCATTGCACGCGCAAAGGTCAGAATGGTGCCGCTTGCAATGCCCGGGCCGGCAGTCGGCACCACAATACGCCAGAATATGGCAAGCTCAGACATGCCAAGGGTCCTTCCGGCATAAACGAGATTTGCGTCTATCTGCTCGAATGCCGCCCTGGCGTTCCTGTACATCAGCGGAAAAGCTATCACCGTGGCAGCAAGTATGCATCCGAGCCATGTGTGTACCACCTGAATGTTGAAGTTGTCGTTAAGGAATATGCCAAACGGTCTTCGTCTGCTGAATATCAGCAGCAGAAAGAAGCCCGCTACTGTCGGCGGAAGCACCATGGGGAGAGTCAGTATGCCGTCAATTACCGACTTTGCCCTTACATCCTTCTTTATGACTTTTCTGGCGGCCCAAAGGCCGAGGAAGAACGATATTACCGTCGCTACAAGCCCGGTCTTAAGAGATATCCATAACGGGCTCCAGTCAAGTTTTTGTGCCAGATCTATGAAAGCACTCATGGAATTATGCATCTCCGCTGCTACTCTACATCAGTGTCAAATCCATACTGCTGATACAGAGCCTTTGCTTCATCATTTGTTATGTAAGCGATAAAATCTGCCGCTGCTGCAGACTCAGCATCATCAGCGTCCTGATTTGTGATCTGAGCAACCGGATAGATAATGTTTCCTGTAACATCATAGCCTACAGTCTCAAGTATCTTTATGCTGTCCTCATGACCGATCGTATCTGAAAGATACGTAGTTCCGACCTCACAGGATGCCTCTTCTACAGCTGCCAGAACCTTGCTGACGTTGCCCTGCTCACTGATCTCAACACCTCCGAGCTGATCGGATACTTCCTGAGTGGTTATGGCAGCAGGGTCCTCAACCTCAGCGAGAAGACCGAGATTTATCATTGCCTGCCTTGTATATTTGCCTACAGGAACACTTCCATCAGCGAGAGCTATGCTCTTAGCCTTTGCGATGTCTGCCAGTCCTGTAACTGCTGTTTCGCTGTCAGGCTGAGTAACAACTACAAGCTGGTTGTTAACGACGTTTGTTCTTGTGCCTTCAACAACCATGCCGGCTCCCTCGAGTTCGTCCATCTGCTTCTGGGCAGCGCTGAAGAACACATCGCAAGGCGCGCCTTCCTGTATCTGAGTAAGCAACGCTCCCGAGCTGTCAGCATTGATCACAATATCCACTCCCGGATTTGCTTCTTCATATGACGCTTCGAATTCACCCATTACATTGCTGAGTGAGGCTGCGGCAAATACGTTTACAGTGACCTGCTCAGAAGTTTCCTCTTCTGCAGGAGCTGCCTCTCCGCCTCCGCATGCAGCAAGTGCAAAAATCATCGTAAGCATGATCAGGGCTGCAATCAGTTTCTTTTTCATAATTACACTCCTTTCGGCATATCGATTTGTTTATAAAAAGTAATCGTGTTGTTTTTATAAGCCCCCTTCAGTGAGAGGGCGGATAAAACACGGTTATTTACCGAAGCCGCAGTTCGGGAATGTGCATATATCGCAGTTGAGGCAAAGGCCGCCTTCTCCGAGTCTGTCGAAGTCTTCTTTACACAGCTTTTCTCCGGTCATGATCCTTGGAAGAACCAGGTCAAAGATCGTTCTCTTTGCATACATCACACATCCCGGGAGCCCCATTACAGGGATATTTGTGTCTCCGTAATATGCAAGCATGAACATTGCTCCAGGCAGTACAGGTGCTCCGTATGTCACAGCGCTCCCGCACACATTGCGAATCGCCAGAGGAGTTTTATCATCAGGGTCCACACTCATTCCGCCTGTGCAAAGGATGAGATCGCAGCCTTCCTGAATAAGCTCTCTGATGCATTTCTCAATATTTGCGCTGTCGTCATTCGTGATCTTATGAGCAGCGGTCTGAACATCGAACTCCTCAAGTTTCTTAACGATAACAGGCGTAAATGTATCTTTGATCCGCCCATAGTAAACTTCATTACCGGTGGTGACGATACCCGCCTTTCGCGATCCGTAAGATATCACATCAAGTATCGGACGCTCTCCGCAGATTTCCTGTACTTTCTGCATTTTTTCCTTCTCTATGACAAGAGGTATAATGCGTGTACCGGCTACTTTGTCTCCCTTTCTGACCGGAAAATCTCCATGGCGCGTCGCTATCATCATCTGCCCGAAGGAATTCACTGCTTTGAGCTTTTCCCTGTCGATCTTCAGTACGCCGTCGCAGGAAGCTCTCAGTTCTATTTTGCCTTCCTTTACTTCTCCGCGGGTCAGATTGGTGCCCTTGCAGATCGTACAGAGAACTTCAGCAGCTTCATTCTCGTGCATCATATTCTCATCGTTTTCCCAGACATATATGTGGTCCTTACCCACGGACAGCAAGACGGGAATGTCCTCTTCCGTTATGATATGTCCCTTGCGGAATACGGCATCCTTTGTTACGTCCTTAATTATCTGAGTTATGTCGTGACAGAGTACCTGCCCTACAGCTTCTTCGGTCTTAATCAGTTTCATATCAGTCTATCAGTCCCTTTTCAGCTATCACATTCCTCTAAAAGCCTGTATTTTTCATTGAGTTCTTTAAACCTTGAAACAGCGATCCCATTGAGTTCGTCATATAGCTCTTCATAAGCTTTCATGAGAGCTTTGCCGTTTCCGGTTACTTTTGCGGAGCCTCCCGACTGGCCTCCAACCTGTCTTTCAACGATCTTATACCCGAGTACCTGTTCACTTTTCCTGATTATCGTCCAGCCTTTACTATAGGAAAAACCGCAGTTTGCGCATGCCTCCCTTACATTTCCGGTTATTTCTATCTCCTTCAGAAGCATAACTGTACCCGGCCCGAAGAACCTCTTCTTCGCTGCAAAGGTCAGTTTGATATCCGGATGAATAGCTAAGTCACTCATACTTCCGCCTCCCGATTTGTTTATAAAAAGCAATCGGTTCCGAAAAGATGGACGCCTTTTGAAGCGCCATCTGATCTCCTTATTTTCTGTAATTATAATCTGTTTTGTGCGATATTGTAAGTCACATTTGCCCTGTAATGTGCAAATTTAAAGCCGTGAGTCCGTCAGACAGCGAGTATGGATGCACATAATACAGGTACTGCTGTCTCCATATAGTGAGGGTCTACATTAAAGTCCGGGTCATGCCACGGAGCGCATTTCTTTCCGGGTGTTCCGCTTCCGACCCAGTAAAAGAATGATGGTATCTCCTCTCCCCATACGGCAAAGTCTTCTGACGCCAGGCATGGCTTGCTGTCTACCGCATGTTCAGGACCGATTGCCGCGCTGACAGCTTTCAGTGCGAGCTCATGCATCTCATCTGAGTTTACAAGAGCCGGCACGGCATGTGTCACTTTGATCTCGCATCCGCATTCGTAGGCCTCAGCGGTACTTTCCGCCAGCTTCATGACCCTCTCCTGCATGCGCAGGTGTGTTTTGTGGTCATATGATCTGAAATAGCCCGTGATCACGGAGTCACTCGGTACAGGTATGTCCGGAGCTCCGGCCGTAAGACTGTTTACGGTACAGATCACCGGCTCGAACGGGTCAGCATTCCGGCTCACAACAGTCTGCAGTCCGCTAACAAACGCCGCAGCTGCGACTATAGGATCGACACACTCGTGAGGAAGCGAGCCGTGGCCCGGAACACCCTTGAACCTGATCCTGAAAATGCTCTTTTCCGACATCAGCGGCCCCCTGTGTACTACTACATCTCCGCAGTCTATTTCAGGGCGGTTGTGGATGCCGAAAATATACTTCGGGCGCTGAGGGATCTTATCGAAGAATCCGTGATCGATCACGGCCTTTGCTCCCCGCGTACCCTCCTCGGCAGGCTGGAATATGAACAGCACATTGTACTTCAGCTCGTCTTTCTCAGCACACAGATAGTGCATTGCACCGAGCAATGTGCCCGCATGCGCATCGTGTCCGCACAGGTGGCGCGGATCAGTCTCTGTAGGCAGAGCGTCGATATCTGCTCTCAGTGCTATGGTTTCGGAACGGCCTGCGTCAAGATAACACACCAGACCGGTTTCCATGCCGATGTCTATTATTTCTACGGGATAACGACCGCATATCCCTTTTATATATGCGGTCGTCTTGTGTTCTTCAAAGGCGCTTTCAGGCACATTGTGAAGATACTCTTTATGCTCTTTTGCGAGTGCTATGGCCTCGCTCATGATATTCTGGTCAAACATTGCTTATTTAATGAATCCGGATCCTTTCTCTGAAACTCGGTAAAGTCCTCTCGGCGTGACTCGAAGCTCAGGTATAACTGTAAGAGCCATGAACGAAAGTGTTATGAACGGATCGAAATCTTCCGAAACGCCCATCTCATATGCTTTCTCTTTCATCACTTTCAGCTTCTCATTTACCTCTTCGAAGTGGACATCAGTCATGAGGCCCATGATAGGCAGCGGCAGAGTCTCAAAGACCTTTCCGTGCTCAACAACTGTATACCCGCCCTGTACTCGCGCGATTTCATTTACGGCTATAGCGATGTCTTCATCATTATCGCCTATTACGATGATATTGTGCGAATCATGCGATACCGATGAGGCTATCGCGCCTCCGCGTATGCCGTATCCTGTCGTTACCGCAACACCTATCTTGCCGCTGTTCTGATGTCTTTCGACGGCCGCGATCTTAAGATAGCCGTCATGCGGCACGAAATTCTCAGTCTTCGGGAAGTGTGCAACGATGTCGTTTGTAACGATCTGCTTAGGCTCCATTCCGATGACATGTGTGCTTTTCGACCTGATCGGAAGAGCAAAGTCATAAGGATGCACTTTGCTTATATTAACGGTGCGCTTCAGGTGTGCAGGGCACTTCTTTACTTTTACCGGAGCGTCCCTGTCGATCCGCTTGCCTTTAAAATAAACATCGAGCACATTGAAGTCTTTCATATTGTCGAAGACAACGAAATCTGCCTGGTATCCCGGTGCTATGGCGCCAATGTGTTTGAGGCCGTAGCACTTGGCAGTATTTATGGTAGCCATCTTGATCGCCTTGAACGGGTCAAGACCCAGCTCGACGGCTCTTCTGACGTTATATACGATATGCCCTTCTCTGAGGATATCCTCGATGTGTTTGTCATCAGTGCAGAAGCTGAAATGCTCAGTGTCTATTCCGGTCCTTACGATACCGCTGATTATGTCATCGACATTATGCGCTGCGGAACCTTCGCGGACATGTACGTGGATTCCTCTTCTGGCTTCTTCGAGCGCGTACTCAAAGGATGAAGCCTCGTGGTCGGTATCCACACCGGCAAGCTTATATGCCGAGAGCTTTTTGTTTGGCAGGAACGGAGCGTGACCGTCGACGGTCTGATGCTCGAACAGTGCAAACTTTGCAAACATTCTCGGATCGCCGTCAAGCACTGCATCCGCGTCCATTACCTCTCCGAGTCCGAGGATCCTCTCCCTTCCTACAAACGGATACATGTCGTTAGCCGCGAACATGCAGCCGTTGTCGTCGATACTCGTAGCAGGAACGCACGAAGGCATCATGACAAATACGTTGGCATTTGAATCCTCTGTCTGATCGAGAATGTACTGTATTCCGTCAGCGCCTGATACATTTGCCGCCTCATGAGGATCGACTATGAATGTTGTCGTGCCGAATGACGCAGCTGTAGCTACAAGCTCTGCAGGAGCGACCATCGTTGACTCTAGGTGCAGATGCGCATCGATGAATCCCGGAGCAATGTATGCTCCTCCGAGATCAATCTCCTTCTTTCCCTTCAGCGACCTGGAAACGCCGATGATTGTTCCGTCCTTAACGCCGATGTTTCCCTCGACTACTTCGCCGGTAAATACATCGACGATCCTGCAGTTTTTAAAAATAATATCGGCCTTTACCTTGCCGAGCGCAGCAGGCGCCAGCTTTTTAAAAGTTTCGTAATTCAAGGATTCCTCCTTTCCTATCACGATCTTAATCTGATAAAGAGCCTTAAAAGTGCGGGCACGGGAGGCTTTGCGGTAGCCGGTACTTAGCAATTATCGAAGGAGCTATGCCTCCGAAGATCAATGCTGTCTACCTTACGGCAACGCCGTTACGATCGGTAGACAGCATTATTGGCGAGCGCAGATGTCTGCGCGATGCCAGAGCTTAGTACCGCTGCGTTAAGCCGCAACGAGGCGAGAGCCGTACTCCCGGGAATGCACTTTTAAGGCCCTCGAGATCAGTTATTGATAATGATATTGATTAATCACCGGTCTTCTCTGAAGTACGGTAAACCGAGAGCTTCAGGCGGCTGATTCTCGTGCTTGTTCTTGAGGCTGATAGCGATAAGTACGATGATCGTTACCAGATACGGAAGCATCTTGTATATCTCCTTCATGGCGAAGTTTGTGCCTGTAGGGATGTACAGATAGAGAATATAGAGTCCGCCGAACAGCATCGATTCCCAGATAGCCCAGTTCGGACGCCAGATAGAGAATATTACCAGTGCGATAGCGAGCCATCCTCTGTCACCGAACGCGTCGTTCGACCATACGCCGCTCGCGTAGTCAAGTACGTAGTAAAGTCCGCCGATACCCGCGATCATACATCCGATGCAGATCGAGAAGTATTTATATCTGGTGATATTGATACCCGCAGCATCAGCTGTAGCAGGATTCTCTCCTACGGCTCTGAGTTCAAGACCTGTGCGGGTCCTTTTCAGCACATAAGATGTGAAGATCGCTATTGCTATCGCAACGTATGTCATGAAGCTGTACGACAGCAGCAATTTGCCGACAACTCCGGCCTTGCCCGCAAACGGAAGCGCGGTCTTGAACGCCTTACTCGTTGCCGAAAGTGCGATCGAAGGTACTTCAGCGCCGGTCAGCTTGATTATGGATCCGCCGAAGAAGTTACCGAAACCTACGCCGAATGTTGTCATGGCAAGTCCTGTTACGTTCTGATTTGCTCTGAGTGTTACTGTCAGGAAACAGAATATGAGCCCCATCAGCAAAGATCCGAGCATACAGGTAAATATCGGTATTATGAGTCCTACTACAGGATTAAATGTTGCTCCTGAGTTCTCATACATGAAAGCACCGATTACTCCGGATATGGCACCTACGTACATGACGCCAGGAATACCCAGGTTAAGGCTGCCTGATTTCTCGTTAAGTGTCTCACCTACGCAGCCGAGCAGCAGAGGGATACTCTGCACGATTGCTCTTGGTATGAATGATACAAGACTAAACATCTGCAGCCTCCTTTCCGTGCGACTTGCGGAAGTGTATCTGATAGTTGATGAAGAATTCACTTCCGATAACGAAGAACAGGATTATACCGGTGAGGATGTCTCCGAATGATTTATTGAGTCCGAAGGCTGTGGAGATCTCTCCGCCGCCTCTGCTCATGAATACCATCAGAAGTCCGGAAAGCACCATTCCGATAGGATTGAAGTGCGCGAGCCACGCTACCATGACTCCGAGGAATCCTCTGCCCGCCTCTATTGTCGTAGTCATCGTATGGTCTGTACCGGCTACGAGCAGCCATCCTGTAAGTCCGCAGATGAGTCCGCAGAGAATCAGGGTACGGATGATTACCTTGCCGACATTGATGCCGACGTATCTGGCGGTATTCTGGCTCTCACCTACTACAGAAAGCTCATATCCCTGCTTGCTGTATTTCAGGTAGATATACATGAATATCGTGATTACTATGGCGACCAGCACAGGAAGCAGATACTGCTTGCCTGCTACGACAGGAAGCCATCCGGCTTCGGTATTCGGGTTGATGATACCGATCTTTCCCGAGCCTCTAGGCGACTCCCATTTTATGATGAAGTATGCTACGAGCTGAGTAGCTACGTAGTTCATCATCAGTGTGAAAAGTGTCTCGTTCGTGTTCCATTTAGCCTTGCAGAATGCCGGGATGAATGCCCACAGAGCACCTGCAGCCAGCGCTGCGATCAGCGAAACGAGGATGATAGCGCCGCTCGGCATTTTGTTTTCAAGGAGGATCATGCATGAGGTCGTGGCAAGTACACCCGCCATTACCTGTCCGCCTCCGCCGAGGTTCCAGAACTTCATCTTGAATGCCGGTGCCAGAGCTACTGACACCATCAGCAGGATCGAGAGCTCCTTGAGCAGTGCCCAGATCTTACGCTCACTGCCGAACGATCCGTCTATCATGGAAGCGTAAACGCTGATAGGGTTAAGATGAGTCGTCAGCGTCGTTATAATGGCACAGACCACAAGGGCGATCAAAATACTGCCGAGTCTAATTGCCCATTCACGTTTCTTAGAGATCATCTTTCTCTTCGTGATATGGATCAATGGTTCCTTCTTAGTCTTATCCAACTGCACCACCTCCGACTTTTGTCATCAGAAGACCGACCTCATGCTTGTCTGCCGTACGGCCATCGACTACACCGCTGACCTTGCCGCCGCAAAGCACCAGTATGCGGTCAGACAGCTCGAGCAGAACGTCGAGGTCCTCTCCTACGAATATGACAGCTACGCCTCTCTGCTTCTGCTGATTGATAAGATCGTATATCGTATATGACGCGTTGATATCCAGTCCTCTGACAGCGTATGCCGACATAAGGATCGTCGGATTCATCGCGATCTCACGGCCGACGAGTACTTTCTGTACATTACCGCCTGACAGTCTTCTTATTGGTGTCTCAAGACCCGGAGTCACGACTTCGAGTTCATCGACGACTTTCTGTGCGAGGTCTCTCGGAGTCTTGCGGTCCGTGAAACCGGCTATCTTGCCTTTACGTCTGAATGACCTCAGCATCATGTTGTCTACAAGGTCCATGTTCGCAACTAGGCCCATGCCGAGTCTGTCTTCAGGGACGAATGCAAGAGAAACACCTTTGGCGTCGATCTCAAGATCGCTCATGCCGACGAGATTGGTCTTCGAGCCGTCATCCTCCACATACAGGATATCTCCGCTTTCGATCGGCTGCAGGCCGGCGATAGCCTCGAGAAGCTCTTTCTGACCGCATCCGGAAATACCCGCGATACCGAGCACCTCTCCGGTGTTGGCTGTAAAGCTTACATCATCGAGCTTTACTACGCCGTCTTCACTCTTTACGGTCAGCCCTTTTACTTCAAGTCTAGGCTTTACATTTTTCGGTTCAGGCCTGTCTATGTTGAGCTTGACTTCACGCCCTACCATCATGTTGGTCATTTCCTGAGCGTTGGTCTCGCTTGTTATCAGTTGTCCGATGAACTCGCCCTTGCGGAGTACAGCTACCTTATCGGAAATCTCCTCTACCTCATGGAGCTTGTGAGTAATGATTACTACAGTCTTACCGTCTGCTCTCATGTTGCGGAGTACGTTGAAGAGCTTTTCTGTCTCCTGCGGCGTCAGTACCGCTGTAGGCTCGTCAAGTATAAGAATGTCAGCGCCCTTGTAGAGCACCTTTACGATCTCTACAGTCTGCTTCTCTGAAACTGACATATCGTATACTTTCTTGTCAGGGTCCACATCGAATCCGTATGCGTCACAGATCTCGCGGATCTTTTTTGAAGCCGTCTGGAGGTCGAGTTTGTTCCATTTAGGTATTTTCTTTCCGTCGTGGGAATCGATACCCAGGATTATATTTTGAGCGGCAGTAAAAACATTTACCAGTTTGAAGTGCTGGTAGATCATTCCTATGCCGTAATCATAAGCATCTTTAGGTGAAGAGATCTGCACCGGTTTTCCGTCGATGAAGATCTCTCCTTCATCCGGATAGTAAATTCCGGAGAGCATGTTCATCAGTGTGGTTTTTCCTGAGCCGTTCTCGCCGAGAAGCGAGAGGATCTCGCCTCTGTATATGTCGAGATTGACACCGCGGTTCGCCACAATCGAACCGAATGTCTTGGTTATGTTTCTCATCGAAACTGCGGGTGTTCTGCTGTCTTGCAAAATAATCCCCCCTTTCGAAGATTAATAGGTCTACTTTGAAATAGTGACCGGCCCCGCTGATGCGGAACCGGTCAAAACTATTGAAAAATAATCTTTAAATTATTACTAGAATGCTGTATCGAGCAGGTTGATGCCGTCGATCTGGAGATCGAAGTAAGGAGCTGATCTGTACTCGGATTCATGGAAGTATCCGTCAGAGATAACTTCTGTCTCCGGCTCATAATCGCCCATATCATCAACGTCTGCCTTGTAGCTGTCGAGAGCTGCGCCGTCAACTGTGAAGTTTGCGGTGTCAAATACGTGGATAGAACCGTCAGCAAGGCCGGCCTTGACCTCATCGAGCTTAGCCTGTGTGCCTTCTGCAGCTACATCCTCGTTGAGCTCTGTAAGCTCTACAGAACCTGTCTCGATAGTTCCTGTCCAGTCAGTGTCGATAGCCTTTCCGTTCTGAACTGCGTCGATGCAGTATTCATAGTAAGGCGACCAGTTGATTCTGGAAGAAATGATGTAAGTGTTAGGAGCAGCGCTCTTTGTTGAACCATTGTACGAAACGTCTGGGATTCCTGCCTCTTCGCATGCTGTAGGAGCTCCCATGGAGTCTGCGTGCTGCGAGATAAGGTCAGCTCCGCCCTGGATCAGCTTGTTAGCGCCTTCCTTCTCAGCTGTTTCATCATACCAGGAACCTGTGAATGTAACGTCCATTGTTACGTCTGGGCATACGCTCTTAGCGCCAAGGTAGAATGATGTGTATCCGGAAACTACCTCTGCGTAAGTGAATGCGCCTACATAACCCATCTTAGGTGTTGCGCCCTTGAGGTTGCCTGCTTCTTTGATCTCGTTGAGCTTCATTCCTGCAGCAACACCTGCAAGGTAACGGCCTTCGTAGATAGCTGCGAAAGCGTTGTGATAGTTGTCAAGGCCCTCTGTGTGTGCCTTGGTACCTGTAGCGTGGCAGAACTGAACATCCGGGAATTCTTTTGCAGCCTGAATCATATATGCTTCATGACCGAACGAATCCGCAAAGATAAGTGTGCAGCCCTCGTCTACGAGCTCGCCTGCAGCGTCGTAGCACTCCTGTCCTTCAGGAATGTTCTTCTTGATCACTGCTTCTACTCCCATCTTGTCGCAGCTTTCCTGGAAAGCATTGATGAAGTTGAGGTCGTATGTGGAGTTCTCATCGTGCAGAGTGATAAGGCCGACTTTCATCTTAGCTTCTTCTGATGAACCGCCGTCATCGCTTCCGCCGCCGCCGCAGCTTGCCAGGAGTGGCATCATTACCATAGCCAGGCAAAGCATTAAAGCAATAAGTTTCTTCTTCATAAAATCATCCTCCTGTTAAATACATGAGTAGAGCATCTGCCTTAAAATCGGATAAGGTAATATTTCCCGACCATATCAGCAGAAAATTTATGATAACTTTATTTTACCCGCTACTGCGGTAAATAACAAGACGAAAAGGCAAAATGGTTTTATGTTTTGTACATCTGGTTTTTAACTGTATGAAAAATGGAGGCTGCGCACGCAGTCTCCTTTTAAATAATGCTTACAGATTTTTGAGCAGGCCTGTAGCTTCGTTGAACTCATTGATAAGATCATCGATCTTAGACCTTTCTTTGCGCAGAGCGCCCCATGTGTTCTCTTCGTCGTACCAGAGAGCGTTGAGCTCTTCGCTTGTCTTGCCCTGCTGCTCGACCCATGTGTAGTACTTGAGGTTGTGGATCCTCTTGCGGTCTGTGTAGCGGAGCTCGAGCATGTTGTCAGTCTTCTCATCGAGAATGTGCTTGTTGTAGTGGAGAGCAGCTTTCTCGTGTGTGTACTCGCCCTGCTCATCCTGAAGCTCTTTGATTCTCGACTGATACATCTCGGCAGAGTCTGTCATTACTGTTGCCAGAACGTCGTTCTCTGTCAGCTCATAGTACTTAGCCATCTTGATGCAGCAGAGCATGTTTGCTATGCCGCTGATTCCGAAGTATCCGAGCAGGTCAACGAGTTCAGGGTCAACACCCTGCTCCTTGAGGTACTCGCGTCCGACAGGCTCGTTGAAGAGTCTGAGGATGTTCTGGGAATCTTCATCATCGATGTCGATGACCATGTCAGTATTCTTGATGTTGTGGATCCATGGAACGTGCTTGTCGCCGATTCCTTCGATGCGGTGTGCGCCGAATCCGTTGTCGAGGAGTGTCGGGCACTGAAGAGCCTCGCCTACTGCGAGCTTAGCATTCGGATAGAGCTCTTTCAGTCTGTCTCCGGAAGCCATTGTACCTGCGGAACCGGATGTGAATGCCATGCCGGCAAGTCTTCCGTTCTCGCCCTTGATCTCTTCGAAAGCTTCTGCAATGGCGTTACCTGTTACATTGTAATGCCACATGTAGTTGCCCATCTGCTCAAACTGGTTGAGGATCCATACGTCTTCTCTTGTAGCTCTGAGTTCGTGAGTCTTGTCGAAGATCTCCTTTACGTTGGACTCTGTTCCAGGTGTAGCGATAACTTCACTTGCAACGTTCTTGAGCCAGTCGAATCTCTCACGGCTCATTCCTTCAGGAAGGATAGCTACGGAATATACGCCGAGGAGTGCGCTGTCGAATGCGCCGCCTCTGCAGTAGTTTCCTGTCGAAGGCCATACAGCCTTGTGATATCCTGTATCGAACTGACCTGTTACGAGTTCAGGAACGAGACATCCGTAGGAAGCTCCTACCTTGTGGCAGCCTGTAGGGAACCACTTGCCGATCATGCAGATAATGCGGCACTTTACGCCTGTGAGTTCAGGCGGGAGTACGATGTAGTTAGGTCCGTGGAAAAGTCCGCCGGATGACTTCTGCTCGTTCTTCCATGTGATACGGAACAGGTTGACCGGGTCGATATCCCAGAGTCCGACCTTTGTCAGCTTGTCGAGTATCTTCTGAGGAATCTTCTCAGGATGCATCTGCTGATCGATCGTAGGCAGGATTATGTTCTGAGCCTTAGCGCGCTCAATATTGTTTTTTAACCCCTTTTCATTGATAGTTAAATCAAGCATCTCATACCTCCGTGGTTATATAGATATATGTATATTTAAACTATGTTTTGGTTATATCTAGTATATTTTTATGATGCCAAAAAAACTTTTATGTGTCAAGGCTAACATTGTTTTAGGGTGTATTATTTTTACTTGTTAAGAGCTTCGTAGACTTCGCGGAATTTAGCGATATCCGGTTCGAGTCTGATAGGCTCTCCTGCTGCCTTGATTCCGTTTGCAGTATCCTTAAGTCCGTTTCCGGAAACTATTACGGCAACACTTGCGTCAGCAGGTATCTTTCCTTCTCTGCACAGCTTCGAAAGTCCGGCCATTCCGGTAACGCCGGCAGGCTCTCCGAACACTCCGCATTCCCTTCCGGTCACTCTCATGGCCTCGAGGATCTCATCGTCTGTTACCTCTACAGGGATCCCGCCTGACTCTACGATCGCGTTGATCGCCTTATCAGGGTTACGCGGTACTCCAACGGAGATTGAATCAGCGATAGTGTTCTCTTCCATCGGTTCCCATGGCTTGCCGGTACGTGCGGCGATGTTGATCGGGCATGTGTTGACCGACTGGACTGAAATCAGCTTAGGCAGTTTCTTTGTAAAGCCTGCGCTGTAGAGATCTTTGAATCCCTTCCATACTCCCGCGATGGTGCAGCCGTCGCCTGTCGACAGTGCAACATAGTCAGGAACTTCCCATCCGAGCTGCTCTGCTATTTCGAGAGCGACAGTCTTTTTGCCTTCCATCAGATACGGGTTGATAGCCGCATTTCTGTTGTACCAGCCGTACTCATCTATTGCCGCTTTCGAAAGCTCGAAGGTCTCTTCATAATTGCCCTTTACGGAGATGACAGTGGCTCCGAATATGAGCAGCTGGGCTACCTTGCCGATAGGTGCTCTTTCCGGTACGAATATGTAAGTTTTGAGGCCTGCCGCAGCGGCATTTCCTGCAAGCGAGCTCGCAGCGTTGCCTGTCGACGAGCATGCTATAGTATCGTAGCCGGCCTCGATAGCCTTGGCTACTCCCATCGAGCTTGCTCTGTCCTTCAGTGAAGCAGTCGGGTTGAGACCGTCATCTTTGAGCCAGAACTTTCTGATGCCGAGCTTCTCCGCAACATGAGGTTCCTCATACAGTGGTGACCAGCCTACTCTCAGCGGCGGCTGCTTTGTATCTTCCTCTACAGGAAGGAACGGGCGGTAACGCCACATGGTGTAGTTGTCGCTGGCCGAAATATCTTCGGGGCTGAAGTTCTCTCTGATGTAGTCGTAATCGTAGACCACATCGAGAATACCGCCGCACTCGCAGGTGGTTGCGTCCGGAAGAGCTTCATACTCTCTTCCGCACTTGATACATTTAAGGCACTTTACGTTTTTCATGGATGCAATGCTCCTTTCTTATTTAGAGACCCTCCGCAGATCTCATGATATCTCTGGCCACGAACACACCGCTTGCCGATGCGTGTGACAGTGAATGTGTAACACCGCTGCCGTCTCCTATCATATAGAGGCCTTTGTATTTGGTCTCAAGATGCTCGTCGAGCTTCACCTGCATGTTGTAGAACTTGACCTCGACTCCGTATAACAGCGTGTCGTCGTTAGCCGTTCCCGGAGCGATCTTGTCGAGCGCGTAGATCATCTCGATGATGCCGTCGAGTATTCTCTTAGGCAGAACGAGGCTGAGATCACCCGGTTCGGCCTTGAGCGTAGGTGTTACAAAACTGTCTGAAAGCCTTTTATAGTTTGTTCTTCTGCCACGGATGAGGTCGCCGAATCTCTGTACGATGACTCCTCCGCCGAGCATGTTCGAAAGTCTGGCTATACTCTCGCCGTATCCGTTGCTGTCTTTGAACGGCTCTGAAAAATGCTTCGATACGAGCAGAGCAAAGTTGGTCTTGTCGGTCTGCTTTTCAGGGTCCTCGAAGCTGTGGCCGTTGACGGTCACGATACCGTTTGTATTCTCATTTACGACACTTCCGCGAGGGTTCATGCAGAAGGTCCTGACCTTGTCTTCAAACTTCTCTGTTCTGTAGACGATCTTGCTTTCATAGAGCTCATCTGTCAGATGCGAGAACAGCTCTGCCGGAAGCTCTACTCTGACGCCGAGGTCGACTCTGTTGGATTCGGTCGGTATGTCGAGTTCTTTGCAGACGGTCTCGATCCATTTGCTTCCGCTCCTTCCGACTGATACGACGCACTTTGAGCATGTGAAGCCCGAATCCGCTGTCACGACTTTGTAGCCGCCGTCGATGACCTCGATGTGCTCCACAGGTGTTCTGAACCTGAAGTCGACTTTGTCTTTCAGTTCATCGTAAAGATTGCCCAGTACCACATAATTCTTGTCTGTCCCGAGATGCCTTACGGAAGCATCCAGGAGCAGCAGTTTGTTCTGCATGCAGAGCTTCTTGATGGATGTGTTGGCAGTTGAGTACAGCTTCGTGCCTTCGCCGCCGTGCGACATGTTGATATCGTCGACATATTTCATCAGGCGGATGGCTTCATCCTTGCCGATGTATTCGTGGAGAGTTCCGCCGAAGTCGTTCGTGATATTGTACTTTCCGTCAGAGAACGCGCCAGCTCCGCCGAATCCGCTCATGATGGAGCAGCTCGCACAGTTGATGCACGACTTTATCTTGTCGCCGTCTATAGGGCATTTTCTCTCTTCGAGTTTTTTGCCGGCTTCAAATACTCCTACCTTAAGGCCCTTATCTTCTTTAGTAAGTTCGTAAGCGGCGAATATTCCGCCAGGGCCCGCGCCGATAATAATTACATCATAGTCCATAACACACCTCTACTATCTTTCTCCGCCGCTTGCCTTGTTAAGCAGCACCCAGAACACCGCCGCAGCAGCTGAAAAACCTATTATTGCGTAAAAGTTCGTATCGTAGCTTCCGCCTGCCGCCTCGAGTAGCGCCGATGAGATCATAGGTCCGATAGTTGCTGCCGGAATAAGGCTGAAGTTCGCGATACTGAAGTTCGTCGGGAAGTTTGCAGGTCCGAAAGCCTTGTTGATGTATGCCGATGTGATTGTCGGGCAGCCTCCATATGCAAGTCCTACGAATACCAGTCCGCAGAGTATGAATATATAAGCGCCTGTCATGCCGCCGACTGCCAGCAGTACGCCGGCGATGAGCATGAACGCGTTGTTTACGAGAGTCGATGTAAATCTTCCGAATTTATCGAAGTTGTTGCCCGCAACGATACGGCCTGCTCCGTTGAAGAGCGAGACTATCATGCCGAGCACGGCAGTTCCTCCGAACGCTACTGAGATATTGGCAGCGCTGTTGATGACCAGAAGTCCGGCCGAGTTGAGCAGTATGGCCCAGATAGTGAAGAACCAGAACCTTGAAGTCCTGAGCATCTCTCCTGCCGTGTAGTTCTTTACATCAGCTTTTGCGGAAGCATCCGCTGCCTTTGCCGAAGGAGCAGCGAGTGAAGCGAGCTCCATCGTTTCGTTTGCATCAGGCACTTTGATGATGATCGCGGCCAGAACGCATACAACGCAGATAACGATGCCGAGGATCCTGAATACCGGAAGAACGCCCATCGATCCTATCATCGAATTGACGACGGATCCGAGAACCAGTCCGCCGAGTCCGAAGCCCATCAGCATGATTCCAGAGGCAAGTCCGACCTTGTCAGGGAACCATTTGTTGAGAGTACCTATTACTCCGTTATAAGCGAAGCCTACTCCGCCGCCTCCGAAGACACCGTAGAATATGTAAAGCAGTGTGAGGCTCGATCCCGGGGATTCCGCTTTCATGAGCGAAACTGCAAAAAATCCCACAAGCAGCATCACTGCTGAAATGATCATTCTGGCCCTTATGCTCAGCTTTTTGCTGAGTACGCCTCCGGCAAATCCGCCGAGGCAGAAGAATATCATCGAAATAGTAAATGTAAGTGACAGCTGGGAAATGCTCCAGTCAGGAAACATCTCGCCTATCGGAGTCCTGAATATCGACCATGCATAAATCAATCCCAGAAACAGCAGAGTCAGCGTTCCCGTTCCAAGATATAACCATCTTTTGTTGCTCTTCATATAAATGTGATCCCTTTCTTATAGTCCCGCAGAGTTTTTATGCTCTGCTCATACATAGTTATTGTAGCATACGAACAAAATATTATCGACAGGCAGGGAGCAAAGTGTTAAAGTTGATTCTGCAGACTAAAGGAGACGGACATAGAGAATGGAAACTAATCGCGATATTTTTATGCAGGGCTACAGACACGGCATCCCGATCGGACTCGGATATTTTGCCGTGGCTTTTTCTTTGGGAATAGCTGCCCGTGACTACGGTTTCAACGCTGCCCAGGGCTTTCTGGCCAGCCTCATAACATACGCTTCCGCGGGCCAGTACATGGGTTTCGCGCTTTATGCAACCAATACGACACTGGCGGAGCTAGTGCTTCTTACGTTCATCATCAATGCCCGTTACATACTCATGGGCTTCGCGCTCAATCAGAGGATGCCTGAAGGCACACCGCTCCGCACCCGTCTGCTCGTAGGCTCTTGCATAACGGATGAGATATTCGGCATCACTATCGCCAGACCCGGCGTACCTACTCCGTTTTACACCTTCGGGGCGCTCATTGCCGCAGTCCCTCTCTGGGCTCTCGGCACAGCTCTCGGAATATCGATGGGAAACATTCTGCCTGCACGCATAGTCAGCGCGCTCAGCGTAGCTCTCTTCGGCATGTTCATCGCAGTTATAATCCCGCCTGCACGCAAAGACAGGGCCGTTCTCGGAGCCGTCGCTGTCAGCTTTGCCCTCTCTTACGCGTCAGTAAGGCTGCCCCTGATAGCAGATCTTTCGCAGGGCAACCGTACGATCCTGCTGACTGTTATCATTTCAGCTGCCTTTGCGGTGCTTTTCCCTCGCAAGGCTGAAGCCGAAATCGAAGGAGGTGCAGCTGATGCAGATTAACGTTTACCTGTACATATTCGTAATGGCATTTGCCACATGGCTGATGCGCGTAGCTGCATCGCTCATAATGAAAAAACCGGTCAGAAACCGGTTCTTCCAATCATTTCTTTATTATGTGCCTTATGTGACTCTTGCGGTCATGACCTTCCCTGCCATAGTGGAGGCAACACAGTCGCCTTTGGCGGGAGCAGCAGCGCTTCTGGTATGCATAGCCGCCGCGTGGTTCGGTCAGGGCCTGTTTACAGTCGCGGTACTGGGCTGTGTGACAGTTCTGATCCTTGAACTGTTCATCTAGTTCTTGCCCAGTCTTTTTAAAGCATGCATTATACGCCCGGCATTTTCACGGAGCTGACGCTCAGTGACGGTGCCGTTTTTTAATCCTCTTAAGATATGCTCGTAATCACCTTTGCCGCCCGGCATGAACAGGCTGCATCCCGCAGCTGCCACCTTCGCGGCATCAGGAGTACCATACTTTGAGCCTCTGGCGAGGAGCAGGTCTCCGCCTATCACCCAGTCAGTCATTATAAGACCGTCAAATCCGAATTCCTTCAGGAGCACATCAGTAAGTGCCCTGCTTTCGGACGTATGCTCTCCGTTGAGGAGATTATACGAAGTCATGACAGCCATAGGATCCGCTTCTCTTATGCATATGCCGAAGCCTTTCAGATAGATCTCGCGCAGCGCGCGTTCACTTATCATGCTGTTGTTGGCATAGCGGTTAGTCTCCTGATTGTTGGCCGCATAGTGCTTGATGGTAACACCTCTGCCCGGGTGCTTCTGCACGCCTTTTGTCAGCGCCGCAGCGAACTTTCCGCTTACGACAGGGTCTTCTGAGAAGTACTCGAAGTTTCTGCCGCACAGAACGTTTCTGTGTATATTGAGCGCCGGCGCCAGCCACAGATCGATACCGAAAATATCCATCTCACTTCCGACTATGTCACCGCACAGCTCGGCAAAACCCGTATTCCAGCTCTGTGCGATAGCCGTAGCGATAGGAATTGCAGTGCAGTACTGCTCCTTGAAAACTCTTCCGGCTTTCGCCTTAGGCTTCCTTTCGGCTATCTTTCTCAGAAGTCCCGGCAGCATGTCGAGCATGGTTTCAGGCAGGGGCAGCCCTATCGGGTGCTTGCCTTTTTCATCTTCGTAGTAATGCTTTGAAATGCGTATTCCGGCAGGGCCGTCTGACATTATTATGCTGTCGATCCCCCTGTCTCTGAAGCGCCTGCTCGATTCACCGGCCGCGCCGGCAACGCTCTGCGCTGAGTCGCCTACGACAGAAGCGAGCAGCATTTTTTTATCGCTGAAGTCGCCGACATTAAAATACGCGAGTTCTTCAGCGCTCAGGTCTTCAGGTGCGAGAGCTTCCATTTCTGCGCTGTCCGGATCTCTCAGCTCTGCCGTAACGCAGCCTGAAAGGTCGAGCTCATAGACCGGGAGCCTGTCTGCCTCATAGCTGTCACGAGCGATCCCTCTGAGATCGCAGAAGTCCGCCCCGTCAAAGAGACACTCTGCCTGAAGCACCGTGAAATCTTCTTTGAGAGTGAGCACGGCTGCAGGCTCAGCGCCCGCGCTGTCAGTGCCTGCAAGTACAATGTACTCCCCTTTTTCGAGAACATATGCAGCCTTCTTTGTATCGAAGCCTGCCAGGTCTCTTATGTCAAAGCTCACCCTGACCGTCTGGCTCTTTCCCGGTTCGAGTTCACCGCTCTTGGCAAAACCGGCGAGGCTCTTCGCCTCCCTGTCAAGCCTGCCCTGAGGGCACGATACATACACCTGCAGTGTCTCCTTGCCTTTGAACGCGCCTTTGTTTTTTATCCTTGCTGATACTTCTATATTAGGTCCGCTTACCTTTACAGTTGCCTTTGCGACTGAAAAGTCGGTGTATCCAAGGCCAAAGCCGAACGGAAACAGTGTGTCGAGGCCGAATGTGTCGAAGAATCTGTATCCGACATAAATGCCTTCTCTGTATCTGGTATCGTCTCTTTCCCCGAAATCGCCGGCATTACAGTGATCTTCTGAAGCAGCCCATGTCGTGGCAAGTTTGCCCGACGGATAAGCTTTTCCGAGAAGGATATCGGCAAGTGCTGCTCCGGTCTCGACTCCGAGCTGCGAAAGCACCAGAATGTTGCCGGTCTCCATTACCGGGCTCAGATCTACAGGGCCGCCGGCGTTTATGACAAGCATGAATTTCTCATAGCGCGCATTCAGCGCCAGAATATCCCGGACCTCGCTGTCTGTCAGCTTGAAGTCACCCTTTTCGTTCAGTCTGTCATTGCCTTCGCCTGATATCCTCGATACTACATAAATTGCCGCTTCAGCTGAAAAGTTGAGAGGTATTATGTATTCAGGCGCCCTCATCACAGCGCCCATCGAAGCCGCGATCGGGTTCATCTTTTCCCTGCGGGCTTTGTCTTTGATGCTCTTGGTGAATCTGATGCGCTCCCTTTCGTTGAAGCCTGCATACATATCCGACCAGTGAGGATTTACCAGCGTAAAGCCGGCGTCTTTGAGCCCCTGCTCTACGTTGATAAAATACCTTGAATTGACCTCGCCTGAACCCGTGCCGCCTTTGACGGTAAATCTTACTCCGCTTCCGAATGCAGCTATCCTGCATGGTCCGTCAAGCGGAAATTTCCCGTTCTTTTTGAGCAGCACTGTGCATTCCGCAAGGTAAGGCCTGAGCCTTTCTATGTTTTCTTTTTCGTATCTGTTCATAATCCCTGTGTTTTATTGGTATCCGACAGCGAGCCCAAACATTAGGATCGCCGATGTAAGCAAAAGATTCAGCGTCTGGAATTTCCACGAATACCGGAACCATTCACCATAACTTACGTCCGAAAGTCCCAGCGTAATAAGCAAGCCTGGGTTCGTAGGGTAAAAAACATTGCTGAATCCGTCTCCATAAGCGAAGGCAACTATCGCAAGCTGCATGTTTATCCCGAATATCTGTGCAAGCGGCGCAATTATCGGGATAAGCAGGAACACCTTAGCGGAAGCGGATGCAATAAAGAAGTTCATCACAAGGCAGATCGCATATATAAAGAGCACAACACCTGCCTTTGACATTCCTCCAGCCATCTGCTCTGCCCTGAAGAGGAGTGTATCCAGTATCTTTGCTTCTGTCATCGTGTATTTGATGGACGAAGCCATGAGTATCATGAGTATTGAGGGAGCTATGGTTATCATTCCGTTCAGGAATGTCCTCCCGAGTTCCTTCAGCCCTGTACCGGATATGAGAACCGCTGCAATTCCGGCGGTAAGGAACATGAGCGCAACGATGATCATCGTGTAATCCTGAAGCGCTTTTATGAATCCTGAGCTCAGAACTGTCAGAATACCTATGCCGATGATTATGACAAAGACCCGGAGCCCCTTGTCCATACGGGCATCCTGTTTATACTCAATTCCTGAGCCTGAAGAGTCAGCCGGTCTCTCTATCTTTTTGGCATGTGTCCTTATGAACCACAGAAGAAGCGCATAGATGAGCACAAACGATAGTGCCCTCAGCCACATGCCGCTGAACATCGGAAGTCCCGCCAGACTCTGCGCAATGCCTATCGTAAAAGGATTTGCTATGCCGGCAGCGAAGCCGCAGCCCGTTGCCAGAAGTGAGATCGCAACTCCCGTGACCGCATCCCATCCAAGAGCCACCGACAGCGCAACCACGATCGGCGCCATAGGAATCACCTCTTCAAACGAGCCCACCAGCGAGCCCAGAGCCATGAAGAAGAACACCAGCACAGTCATCAGCCTGTATTTGACAGATCCAAACCTGTCGACTATCTTGCCGAGCATATAGTTCATCATGCCGCATACAGTAAGTGAATTGAAAACACCTCCTATGACCAGCAGAAAAATAATAATGGCAATTATCATGCCTGAGCCCTCAGCTCCAAGCACGAGAATCGGAGACAGTATCCATTTCCACAGAGGGATGCCTCCCTCTGTGTAGTGAAATCCCGTCTCCGTGTCTATTACCATATTGCCTGAAGCGTCCGGTATTCTTGCATATTCGCCGCCCGGCACAACAAGAGTCAGCACATAAGTCGCGACCATGAGGATAAAGATTATCCCGATGGCTATCAAAAATGACCTGACACCGATATTGAGACCGTCTCTGTTATCTCTATCTCCCTTACCTTCCATGTGCAAATCCCTCTCCCTTCAGATATGGCTGTACATGTACTTGTAGTAGTCAACGGCCGGCGCAAGAGTATCAACACGCAGATACTCATCCACGCCGTGAATGGATTCGAGCTGCTCCGCATCGATGGTGAACGGCAGGAATCTTATGCACTGATCACAGACGATATCGAAGAATCTTGAATCCGATCCGCCGGTCATGATGTATGGCGCGCAGGCATCTACTCCCGGTATAGTTTCCATGACTGCCTCACTTGCAAGTCTGAATGCCTCACCATTGAAGTCAGCCAGCCTCGATTCAGGCTCCTGCTGGATCACTTCGGTTTCAAGGCCGAACTTTTCGGCAACCTTTGTTATTGCTGCGATCGATCCCGCCTGACCCTGGTGATGGGAGCATCTCATGTCACCGATCACCCAGGCCTCGCCCGGAATCACGTTGACAGCCTCTCCTCCTCCGGTCATGGTAAAAGCGATAGTTGTCGATACCATTGCTACCGGTGTTGGCCCGAGCAGCGGCATGAGCTTTCCCAGCACCTTTTTGTATCTATCTGCCTTGCCTGTTATCTTTCCGGCCGCGCCCATATACGGCGCTATCACCTTAAGCATCTCCGCTACTGCCGGCGGCATGTCTACATCAAACACCTGATGGCTGTCCACATAAGCCATGAACTTGCCGAGCCTCACAAGAGGAGTGTTTTTTTCAGGCGCTGAAGCGTGTCCTCCGGTCGATCTTGCGGTGAACTTCAGATTGACTACGCTCTTTTCTCCTACGCCTACCATGGCAAAGGTACCCTTTGCCCCGCTGATTGGCTCGCGAACGATGTCTCCGCCTTCATCGAATATCATATCGAAGCGGATTCCCTGATCGTACAGCCGGGATGCTATCGCCTTTGCGCCTTCACCGAAAGTTTCCTCATTGCAGTTGCTTTCAAAATAGATATCACGCTCAGGAACAAATCCTGCTGCAGCCAATTCATCAGCTGCCTGCAGCATTGCCCAGAGTCCTCCCTTATCATCGAGCGTACCGCGTCCCCAGATTTTGCCTTCGGCTACCTCTCCGCTGAACGGAGGATATTTCCACTGATCAGCTCTGGCCGGTACTACGTCGTGGTGGTTCATGAACATCACAGGCAGTCTGCTGCTGTCAGCACCCTTCCACTTCAGCAGCAGCGCGCCTTCGATTTCTGTGAGTTCACAGGCTTTACGGATATTCGGGAAGAGCTTCCACATAAGCTCATGGAACTTTTCGAAGTTCTCCTGCGGGCTTCCGCAGTCAGGGTCTGAAATCGTCTCGACCCTGATCATCTGCCTGAAGCTGTCGATGTATTTTTCTGTTCTTTCCATACCCTTGCTACCCTTTCATCGGCTTTAAGCCGCAGTTGCTTACTTCTTTTCCTTAAGCAGGTCGCGGATCTCTGTCAGAAGCTCGATGTCAGCAGGAACCGGTTCAGGCTCTGCAGGTGCTACCTCTTCAGGCTTTGCCACTGCATTCTTGGCCTTGTTGAGGGCCTTAATGATGAAGAACAGTACCAGTGCTACCAGAAGGAAATCAATGATAGCCTGAATGAAAGCTCCGTATCCGATTGCAGCGTTTCCTACCATTACAGACATGTCTTCAACGCTCTTTCCGCCGCTGATGATACCGATAATAGGCATGAGGATGCACTCTACGAGCTTATTGACGATCGTTGTGAATGCACCGCCGATGATGATGCCTACAGCCATGTCCATTACATTACCCTTGCTGATAAATTCTTTGAATTCCTTGATCATTTCTTTCTCCTTTCCCGGGCAGAACTGCCGCCCTTTTATAAACAATGATAAGTGATCTTTTATAGCGATTTGATCATCCGCCTCATCAGTCGATGATCTTTACAGACTTGATCACAGGCTGGTCTTCCGGCGCTATGGTGCCGTTATCGTCGAGAGGCTCAGCGTCTGCCGCGATCTTATCCACTACCTCCTGTCCCTCAGTGACGTGTCCGAAAGCTGCATACTCTCCGTCAAGATGCGGAGCGTCAGCTACCATGATGAAGAACTGCGAGCTTGCGCTGTTTGGGTCCTGAGCTCTTGCCATCGAGATAACGCCCTTTACATGGGCAATGTCATTCTCGTATCCGTTCGAAGCGAATTCACCGGTGATATTCTTTCCGGATCCGCCCGTACCGTTTCCGGCAGGGTCTCCGCCCTGAATCATGAATCCGTCGATGATGCGGTGGAACGTGAGCCCGTCATAAAAGCCGGCATTGGCGAGATCCATGAAGTTCTGCACTGTTATAGGAGCTGTGTCTCCGTCGAGTTCGAGGCTTACTTTTCCGTAGCCTTCGATCTCGAGCTCAGCGTGATGGATGCCGATCTTTTCAGGCTGCTTTGCCGCAGTCTCTGTTGACTCCGAACTTTCCCCGCCGCCGCATGCAGTGAGCATGACCAGCGCTAACATAGTCATCACGATAAAGATGTTTCTGAGATGTTTTTTCATTGTTCTTTCTGTCCTTTCATTAATTGTTTACGATGATAAAAATAACACCGTGAAAGTCACAAATCAATCGCCGCGGCGCAGGTGTTCCCTTATCTCTTCTTCTATCCTCGTGAGTTCAGCGAGAAACTCTCGCGATGATATTCTCAGGGCTCCATGTGTAAAAGCATCCTGCTGTACAAGGCTGTCCGACGAGACGACATATATACGCCTGTCTTTGATGTCCGCGGTCATGAGTCCCATGCGGATATCCGCAGGTTCATCTTCGGCGGTGAATATGACCCTGACGCCGTTGTGATCCTCTTCTCTGAGTTCGCCAAGCGGCACTTTATAGGCATCAAACACCAGCGCCACCTCGAAGCCTGTGTATCCGGCATAATTGCATATGCGGTCTATGAGCTGGTCGCGGGCTGACCCCGCATCGCGTGCAGACAGATCTTTGAGATATTCATCGGCAAAGATCAGGTTGTATCCGTCTATAAGGACCATAACAGGCCTGTCATCATTCTTATCGGTCTTATGTTCGCGGCGGGCCTTTATCTCCTGATTGCGCGCGGCATTTCTGGCAGCCTCCTCTTCGGAAAGCTCGGGCTTTCTTCTGTAATCCGCCTCTTTTGCATCTCTGTACCGCGTCTTTTTTGCCGCCCCGTAAGTGCGCTCGAAAATGCTTACAAGCTCCTTTTCTGCAGCGATCCTTCTTTTTGCTTCTTCCTTTACATCAAGTTTCTCTGACCCGGAAGTGAATGTCAGCGGCTCACGGCTGTAAGACTGCTGCCCGCTGCTGCGCTTAAGAACGCTGCTGAGGTGCATGTGCTCGGCGACTTCATCCCAGCGGACTATATCGCTTCCGCTGTGATTGACAAATACGGAATCGGCAGTATTCTCGACGTCTCTTTCAGGGTCATATGCGGCCTCTTCTATGACTGCGGCGGCATCATGGCACACGTCGTATCCGCACGGAGCCGTCACCAGCCGCCCTTCACCCGAAGTGTATCCGCTGAGTGTCAGCTGGTAACCGGATATTTCCGATGCCGGAACGCGTCCGCTCAGTCTGGCACTGTCGCCCGTCTGCTCAAGGCCGTCCTGGCTGCCGCCCATCTGCCGTATGTCTGTCATGGCGCGGCCTATGCTTTGTGCCGGAAGCTCTATTTCGTATTCGCACCATGGCTCCAGAAGGAGAGCGTTTCCGTCAGCCCTCGCCTGCATCAGAGCGTTCCTCACAGCTCTGTAAGTAGCTTCGCGGAAGTCACCTCCCTCGGTATGCTTCTCGTGAGCCCTGCCGGCAGCGAGAGTGATCCGCACATCGGTGAGAGGTGCTCCAGTAAGTACGCCCAGATGCTCTTTTTCTTCGAGATGCGTAAGTATGAGCCTCTGCCAGTTGAGAGCCAGTTCGTCTTCAGGCACGCCGCTTGTTATGACTATGCCGCTTCCGCGTTCGCCCGGCTCTATTATCAGGTGTACTTCGGCGTAATGCCTCAGAGGCTCGAAGTGGCCTACGCCCTCATATTTATCTGCAATGGTTTCGAGGTAGAGCACATTGCCAGTCCCGAAACTGACATCGTATCCGAACCTTTCCTTTATTACGGTCTGCAGCACTTCAAGCTGCACCTGCCCCATGAGTCTTATGTCTATGCTTCCGTCAGAGTTGCGAGACACATTGAGCATAGGGTCTTCCTGCGCCAGAATGCTCAGGTCTTTCATTAAAAGATAAGGATCCATCCCTTCAGGTCCGTTCACTGAATATACCATGAATGGTCTGATGGAAACTCCTGCAAGAGGAGGCTCAGCACCCAGACCATCGCCCGGCAATGCCTCTGACAGACCTGTAACAGCACACACGGTTCCGGCAGCGGCCGAGTCCGCCGGCGTGCTCCTGCTGCCCGAGAACATAAGGATACGGTTTATTTTCTCTTCAGCGGCATTACAGCCCGAAGCGGCGCTGTTCACCTTCACCTTATCTTTGACTTTCAGCTCGCCGCCTGTGATCTTTATGAAGCAGAGCCTTTCCCCGTCATCGGACGCAGCGGTCTTATACACCCTAGCTCCGAATTCTTCACCATAAGCGGGCTCTTTCGTGAATCTGCCCAGCACTTTCAGGAGATCATCAATGCCTTCCATTTTCAGAGCAGAGCCGAACATGCACGGTATTATCTCTCCCCGGAGCACTGCATCGGCTATCTGCCCGTCGTCAGGAGTGCCTCCTTCGAGCACGGTCTCGGCAAGGTCGGCTGAGTAAAGCGTGACTGCATCCGTAAACTCTTCAGTCATCTTATCAGCCCCGCTGAAGTCCACCATTCCGGCTCCGAGTTCACCGGCCAGTTCATTCAGTATGTCTTCTTTTTTGCGGACAGCGATGTCCATCTTGTTGACAAATACGAAGGCCGGTATTCCCCTCTCCTTCAGAAGCCTGAAAAGTGTCTTTGTATGAGCCTGAACCCCTTCGGATCCGCTTACGACCAGAAGCGCGTAATCGAGAACGGAGAGCGACCTCTCCATTTCTGCAGCGAAGTCAGCATGCCCGGGAGTGTCTATCAGTATCACTTCTGTTGCCGTGCCTTCTGTATCTTTAACCGTGAACCGCGCCTGCCTTGAAAAAATGGTGATACCGCGGTTTCTCTCGATAGGGTCATCATCGAAGAAAGCATCACCGTGATCCACTCTTCCGGCCCTGCGTATCTCTCCTGTGAGGTACAGCAATGACTCCGACAAGGTGGTCTTGCCGGCGTCTACATGCGCGAGTATTCCAAGTGTGATCTTTTTTGTGTTCATAGCTCTCCGCGGTGGTTTTGCAGTAGATGATTGTCTTGTAAAAGCAAATCATATGTATTATATATTACAACGGATATCGACCTGATTTCCATAACATACAGGCGGCAGATATCCGGAAAGCAAAGTTCTTTTCATATACGAGGTATAAAAATGAGGATCATCGTGATCGGTACCGGAAAGGTCGGCAGTCTTCTCGCGGAGCAGCTGACCCAGGAAGGCCATCAGATAACAACTATCGACCATAACGAGAAAAAGCTCATGGAGCTGCAGAACAGTCTCGATGTGCGCTGTGTTTTCGGAAACGCAGTCGACAGATCGGTGCTGATCGAAGCCGGTGTGGGCACTGCAGACCTGGCAATCGCTGCCACTGACAGCGATGAAGTCAACATGCTTTGCTGCCTCATGGCCAGAAAGCTCGGTGCAGGTCACACCATCGCACGCGTCCGCAAGCACGAGCTCGCAGACGAGATCTCAATGTTCTCTGAAGACATGGGGCTTTCAATGACGATAAATCCCGAGCTTTATGCAGCCCAGGAGATATTCGCCCTTCTCCGTTTCGCGGGTCTTATGTCTGTTGAATCATTCGGACACGGGCTTTTCGAAATGATAGAATTCCGCCTGACCGAAGACGGACCAGCCACATCCATGACCCTTCAGGAGCTGGCTGTCAAAAGCAAGTCGAAGGCTCTGGTCTGCGCAATACGCAGAGACGGTCAGACCATCATCCCTGGCGGAAGCGCAACTCTCAGCGTCGGAGACTCCATATGCTTTGCAGCGGAGCCTAAGGAGGCTGAGCACTTCCTGAAACTGTGCGGCATAAAGAGCCGCATGCCTAAACACGTTATCATCATCGGTGCCGGACAGATCACGTACTATCTGGTGCGCCTGATGCGCCGCGTCGGCATGCAGCCTGTCGTGATCGAAAACAATGCCGGCAAGGCTGAGGCATTCAATAAGGACATCCCTGACGTGATGGTCCTCAATGCCGACGGGACCGACCGGGACCTGCTCGATGAAGAAGGTCTCGGTACTACTGATGCCTTCGTCGCGCTTACCGGCACGGACGAAGTCAACATGCTCATGGGAATGTATGCACAGCGTGAAGGAGTTCCGAAGGTAGTCACTAAGATATCAAGAAGCAGCATGCTCGATCTCATAGATGCGGCGCATGCCGGGAGCATAGTGTGCCCGCGCGATATAGTGTCAGAACGTGTGATAAGCTACGTACGCGCCATGGACAGCGCCGGAAGCAGCAATGTCGAGACTGTCTACCGCATCGCTGAAGACACAGCCGAGGCCCTCGAATTCAGGATAAATGAAAGCCATGAAAATCTTACGGGCATACCTCTGAAAGAGCTGCATACGAGAGACGGAGTCCTTCTCTGCTCTATCATCCGCAGCGGCAAGGTGATCATACCTCGCGGAAACGATACTATCGAACAGGGCGATCGTGTAGTCATAGCTACAACCATAAAACAGCTGACAGATATTTCGATGATTCTTGAATAGACAATGAAAATAAGAGCCGTATTACATACAGTAGGAATGATATTGCTTATTGAGGCCGTGCTGATGATCATCCCCTCTATCGTGGGGCTGATCTACGGCGAGTCTTATTCTGCGCGCGCATTTATGCTGTCAGCATTTACTACCGCAGCCGCAGGAGCATTCCTGGCTTTCACACCTGCTGAGGGAAGCAATATTTACGCCCGTGAAGGTTTTGTCATAGTCGGCATTTCATGGATTCTGCTCAGCTTTTTCGGCTGTCTGCCTTTCGTGATAAGCAGGCAGATACCGGGATTTGTCGACGCATTCTTTGAGACGGTATCGGGGTTCACCACTACAGGCTCGAGCATACTGACTGAAGTAGAAGCCCTCGATAAGTCCATGCTCTTCTGGCGCAGCTTCACACACTGGGTCGGCGGCATGGGGGTTCTCGTGTTCGGCATGATAATAGTCCCGCTTGGCGGAAAGCGCAGCATGCACCTGCTGAGAGCCGAATCTCCGGGGCCTTCATCGGAAAAGCTGGTTCCTAAAATGCGCGATACAGCCTCCATACTGTACGGGCTTTATATCATACTTTCACTGATCCTCCTCTTTCTTCTTCTTGCAGGAGGAATGCCGCTCTTTGACAGCCTGATCAACGTGTTCGGAACTGCCGGCACGGGCGGCTTCTCAAATCACAGCGCGAGCATCGCCTACTACGACAGCGAGTACTTTGACATAGTGATCGGAGTGTTCATGCTCCTTTTCGGTGTCAACTTCAACATATACTTTCTTGTTCTTCTCAGAAGATTCAGGGAAGCCCTTGGAAGTGAAGAGCTTCGCTGGTATCTCGGCATCGTAGCCTTCGCGGTAATTACAATAGCCATAAATATAAACAGCCTGTACGGATCGTTCCATCAGGCTGTGCGTCATTCGTTCTTTCAGGTGTCGACCATCATCACGACCACCGGTTTTGCGACCGTGGATTTCGATCAGTGGCCTCAGTACTCGCGCACCATTCTGGTGCTGCTTATGTTCATCGGTGCCTGCGCGGGCAGCACGGGCGGCGGTCTCAAAGTGTCGAGAGTCCTTATACTTATCCGCGCCGCCAGAAGAGGCATGCACAAAATGCTGCATTCCCACTCAGTCGAAAAAGTGCGTTTCGGAGGCCGCATAACCGAAGAAGAGACCATCAACGCCTGCATGGTATACCTGACCGTCTATTGTCTGATCATGGCAGCCAGCATTGTTCTGGTCTCCCTCAATAATTTCACATTTGAAGATAATTTCACCGCTGTGGTCGCCTGCCTGAATAATATAGGCCCGGGCCTCGGAATGGTCGGTCCTGCAGGAAACTTCGCGTCGTTCTCGGCTCTGTCAAAGCTTGTCCTCTCATTCGACATGCTTGCCGGCAGACTCGAGCTTTTCCCTGTGCTCCTGCTGTTCTCGTCTTCCACATGGAAGCGCTGATCATTGTTTGTTTTCCAGCTGTCTGGCAAGCTCACCGATGAGATCCCACGCCCGGTCATGATACGCCTTCTGCGGCTCGGTCATTTCATCATAGCTGCAGATCATAGGGTTCTCCCGTCTTCTGACGGACTTTACATCACCGTATTTCCAGTTGTAATAAGCATAGAAGCGGACCCACCTTGCGTGTTCTATCCTGCGGAGATCATCGAGCTTTGCGGGATCTTTTTTTGCCTCGCAGAGCGCGTCATACGCAGCTTTGAACGTTTCATAGTCAAGTCTGGATATAGTACTGTCATTGAGAAGCAGTCTTATCTTCATGATGAGATGGTCTGCGGCAGCTATCTTTGACTGCTTCAGCCTTTCTCCCAGATCGTCCCAGGCAAGGCTCTCATCTACGCTTCTGCGGTACAGATCATTCATGAGTCTTGCCGCGTCGTTAAGTCTGGTGCGAACTATCTGGTTTACAGTATATATCTGCTCGTTGGTTCCAAAGTAGGTCACACCCGGAGCGACACGGTTGCTCCTTAGATGGATCCGCCCTTTATTTTCATAAAAGCGCTGTATCTGCCAGTAAACATCCCATCCGGTTTCGACCTTGTCATCGCAGATTATGATCCTGTCTGCGTTCCTTATCAGATCGTGGGCGTCCTCCCAGTCCTCTTTGTGGAAGAAGATGCTGTCCATCCCGGGCTTCGTCTCATTGATGCCCATAGCGGCACCGAGGTTTACATGCATCTGCCGGAAGCGTCTGCTGTCGCCGAAGACATGATACGACACGTCAAATTCTGAGTCGTTTATGTTCGTAAGGATAGCGCGCTCAAGCAGAGCAGTTCCGTAATTTCCGAAACCAATGATCATTATTATGTCCTCCATCTGATGCAGAGGATTTTCTCTCCAGTAACTTCTGGCACAGCAGTCATAGCTGTGGAAAAAATGGATGTTGCCCGACATCTTCTCCTGGCCGCTCGTGGTGCGGGCGTACACATCCGCATCAAGCTCATGTATATTAAGAGCTTTAAGATTTCTGCCAATGTCATCCTCATCGAGGAAAAACAGCTTGCATCTTTCCCCCACACCCTTCTTCTGAGCCACTATTCTTGCAGGAGAGGCATTAATAAAGAAGCATGGATAATCAGGTCTTTCTGTCTCATTCTCCTTATCGATGCCGAAAATGATCACGCCGTAAGGGTCTTCACGCAGGATGTCTCTTGCAAGAACGTCTGTCTCTGAAGTGAATTCCGCAAGATAGTACCAGTTATTCTGTCTTCTGAGTTTAAGCCTCAGCATCGGAAGCCCTTCGCTGGTTATTACAGATACAACAGATCCGAATAAAGCAACCAGCAAGCCCATTGACATCAGCAGGAAGACGGATCCTATCACATGCCCCGCAGCTGATACCGGTGTGACGTCGCCATAACCGACAGTAGATATGGTTACCAGCGAGTACCATATCGCGTCACCTATAGTGTGTATATGTGAGCCTGGCTGATTTTTCTCACAGATGACAAGCGCGATTAGAAGCGCAGCATAAAATGCGAGAAATGCCAGTATCACAAGTAAATACTGTTTTCTGGTTTTGCCTTTCATGATGATTCCTCCCGCCCATGCAGGTCAGAGATTGGTAATGACTGTGTTCATCCACTTTCTGGACAAATAGCGTCTGGTAAGGATAGCGGCTCTGATGAGCATTTCCGCTCTTGTAACGAGAAGTGCCAGGTGGATCGGCAGATGCCACACAAGCGCTGCCGTAAAAGCCAGAGGGACCGCGATGAGCCATATGCACATGCTTTCAGAGATCATCGCGAACTTTGTGTCCCCTCCTGCCCTTAAGATGCCGGCTACCTGCAGACCGTTGAAAAGGTCTGCCGCCATTGTGGCTCCGAACACGATGAGTATGTACCTGGTATACATTTTACCTGTATCGGTCAGATTAAAGATGCCTGATAATGATCCCGAAAGAATCACCGTTATTGCTCCGATTACGACACCTGCGAGCAGCGATGCCTTTATAAGATGCTTCGAGAGTTTCCATGTGTATTCCATGTCGCCCTCTCCCAGCTTTTCACCTATGAGTATAAGCGCAGCATCACCGATGCTGAAAGCCGCAAAGTTGAATATATTGAAAATGGAGTTCGCGGCCTGATAGGCAGCGTATGCTGTCGTGCCTATGCGGCTGAATGCCGCAACGAACATGGTCTGTCCGAAGCTCCAGAAGAATTCATTGATGGTCGTCGGTGTGGCGTTCTTTATGATCCGCTTTATAAGCTCGCGGTCCCATCCGAAGTATGACCTTACCCTGCCGCAGAATTCATTTCTTTCGCGGAAGGCAAAAAACGAATTCATGATGACTTCGATAATCCTCGACGAAACCGTTCCTATAGCTGCTCCGGCTACTCCCATTTTAGGGAACCCGAATTTACCGAAGATGAGAACATAGTTGATAGCGATGTTGGTGAAGAAGATCACATAGCTGATCATCATAGGTATCTTCACCTGCTGGGTAGCCTTGAAGGCCATCTCGAGCGGTGCGGATACCGCCAGGAGCAGGAATGAAAGACTGTTTATCTTCACATACTGCATGGCAAGAGCCTTTACCGCAGGGTCTTCGGTATACAGAGACAGTATGCCCTCTGTAAAGAAGTTCACGAGAATGAAGACCACGGCGCCGAAAGCTGCAAGCAGCGTAAAGTCAAAGCCTATGACCTTGCGGATATTCGGCATGTCTTTTGTGCCGTAAAACTGTGCCATGAAAGTCGCAGATCCCGACAGGATCCCGAACAGAACAAGATAATGCACCATAAACAGCTGGGATCCGACGCCTACCGCTGCAAGCTCGGTCTCTCCCAGAAATCCCACCATGATATTATCCACCATGGAAAGAGTCGCCGAAACGATGCCCTGTATGGCGATCGGAGCGGCTATCTTCAATAGTTTTCTGTTCAGCTGTTTTTTGTTGAATTTCATGTATCTCTCTATGTGGCAAAATCAGCGCAGTTGTAATATTATACTATATTGACAGTTACAACAGGAGGTATTTTTTATGATAAACATGACACTTGATGATGCCCGCGAAAAGCTGATGGCGCTTCAGCGCAGAATGGCTGCGTACGAACACGCGATGGGCATCATTTATTATGACGGATGCACCACTGCCCCTTCGGGAACAGCAGGCAACAGAGCTGCGACCATGTCGATCCTTTCCGAAGAGGTCTACAGGCAGAGCACTTCCGAAGAGACGATCGAGCTTCTTGAGTTCCTCGACGCCAACAAGGAAGACCTGAGCAGTGACGAGCAGCGCATGGTGTACCTGCTGCTCAAGGACATCCGTGATATGCAGAAGATCCCGATGGATGAATATATTGCCTATCAGGAGCTCATGGTCAATGCCGAAGATGTATGGCAGAAGGCCAAGGACGCCTCGGATTTCGACATGTTCTGCCCTTACCTCGAGCAGCTCTTCGCTTACCAGAAGAAGTTTGCAAAATATATAGACCCTGACATGGATCCTTACGATCACTGTCTCAACCAGTATGAAGAAGGTCTCAACATGGAATCCTGCGACAGGTTCTTTGACCAGCTCCGCTCGGGAATAGTCCCTCTTCTGAAGCGCGTCTCCGAAGCTCCGCAGATCGACGACAGCCTGAGGCGCGGATGCTTCCCTGAAGCAGTTCAGGATGAGCTCTCACACTACCTCATGAAGCTGATCGGCCTCGATCTCGATCATGTCGGTCTTTCCACGACTGAGCACCCGTTCACGACGAGCCTCGGTTCTCATCTCGATGAGCGTATCACGACGCACTACTTCGAAGATGACTTCGCCTATTCGATGTACAGCGTGGTTCACGAAGGCGGTCATGCCCTTTACGACACGGGTTCGGACGATGAACTCGCTTACACAGTACTCGACGGCGGCGTTTCGATGAGCATTCACGAGAGCCAGAGCAGGTTTTATGAAAACATCATCGGCAGAAGCAGAGCATTCTGTAAACTGATATTCCCTGAGCTTAAGCGCCTCTTCCCTGAACACTTTGAGGGGCATGACGCTGAAGAGCTCTATCGCGCAGTAAACAAGGCTCAGCCTTCTCTCATCAGAACGGAAGCGGATGAACTTACATATTCACTGCACATTATGATCCGCTATGAGCTCGAAAAACGCATCATGCACGACGAGCTCGAAGTGAAGGACCTCCCTGCCGAGTGGAACCGCATGTATAAGGAATATCTCGGCATCGACGTGCCTGACGACAGACGCGGTGTTCTTCAGGACAGCCACTGGTCGAGCGGTCTGTTCGGATACTTCCCGTCATACGCACTCGGCAATGCCTATGGCGCGCAGTTCCTCGCAAAGATGCGCGAGACCGTAGATGTCGACGCATGTATAGCAAGCGGAGATTTCGGTCCTGTAAACGAGTGGAACCGCGGGCACATATGGAAGCACGGTGCCAGATTCAAACCGTCTGAGATACTTGACAGAGTGTTTGAAGCTGAATTCGACCCGGCTTACTATATCGATTATCTTGAAAAGAAATATACGGAATTGTACGGTCTTTAACTGATAAAAAGGGGGAAAATATTATGAGAGATCTTACACTTGGCGGCACCGGTATAACCGTGCCTCAGAACGCCTTCGGCGCCCTCCCAATACAGAGGCGCAGCACAGAAGACGCTGTTAAAATCCTTCGCAAGGCTTACGAAGGCGGCATGCGCTATTTTGACACCGCAAGGGCTTATTCGGACAGCGAGACCAAGCTCGGTATCGCATTTGAAGGCATGCGCGACAAGGTATACATAGCTACAAAGACTGCCGGAACTACCGGCGATAAGGTCAGAGAAGATCTCGAGACATCTCTCAGAGAGCTCCGCACAGACTATATCGACCTCTACCAGCTCCATATGGTAAGTCAGGTTTACGCGCCGGGAGACGGCACCGGAGTATATGAGGCCCTTCTCGAGGCAAAGGAAGCCGGAAAGATCCGCCACATCGGCGTTACTGCGCACAAGATCGGCGTAGCTTTCGACCTCGTTGATTCCGGTCTCTATGAGACACTGCAGTTCCCGTTCAGCTATCTGTCAGACGAGAGAGATTTTGAGCTCGCGAAGCGCTGCCACGAAAAAGGCATGGGTTTCATCGCAATGAAGAGCCTTGCAGGCGGTCTCATCACGAGGTCTGAGGTAGCCATGGCGTTCCTCGAGAACTATCCGTACGTGCTCCCTATCTGGGGAATCCAGCACGAAAGCGAGCTCGACGAGTGGCTGTCATATATGGACAACACTCCTGTTCTCACAGATGAAATGCGTGATTACATCGAGTCTGAGAAGAAGGAACTCGCAGGAGACTTCTGCAGAGGCTGCGGCTACTGCCTGGATACATGCCCAATGGGTATTGCCATCAATCAGTGCGCAAGAATGTCCCTTATGCTCAGACGCGCTCCTTCATCCGCATGGCTCAACGAGCACTGGCAGGAAGAGATGAAGAAGACTGAGACATGCATTGGCTGCGGACAGTGCACGGCACATTGCCCGTATGAACTCGATACTCCAAACCTGCTCAAGAAGAATTACGAGGATTACAAGAAGGTTCTCGCCGGAGAGGTCAAAGTAGATTAATGCTTGACAGTAATTATTTTATCATCAACAGGCATGCACAGAAGTTCAGCGACATGCGGCTCACTCCAAACGCGGCAATATTTCTCGGTGAGGATGGACGCCCTCTTGATTTCGGCATCCTCCCTCTCAGGAATTCGCTTTATGCTGCTCTGTACTGCGACGAAGTCCGTAATGTGACACTCATAACCGACAGAGCGGGAGTGCACAATGTCGTGACCATCCTCTGGTATACAGATGAAGGCTACACTGCAGGGCTCGAAGCCATGCGCAGGGCCTGCGGCCTTACCTTCCACAGGCAAAACAAAAAGCTCAACCGCTATGCCGAATCGGTAGCGGAAAAGCTTGATGAAGGCGTAAGACTTCGCGTAACGGATGAAGTCGACAAGTCGGACATGATCACATGTCCCGAATGCGGAATGCTTAATCCGAAAGGCAGCACTTACTGCTTAGACTGCGGAGCCGAGCTGTAAAGCCCGGCCCCGCTTTTTTTAATCGTAGAATTCTTTGAAGAACTGTATATTTGCAAGCATCGGCCTGAGACCCTCATTCTCCTCTTTTTTGATCACCTCAACGATCCTGTCGTTTACCGGAGTCGGAACACCGTACTTTCTGCCCCATTCGCAGACCACGCCGTTGATGGCATCTACCTCACAAGGCTTGCCTTTCAGAACATCCTGGAGCATCGACGGGACTATCCCGAAGTGTTTCTTCATCGCTATCGGCACCAGTATCTCCGCAAACTTCTGCTTTGCCTTATTGTTGTAATAGAAAAGCTTTGTGATGTCCTTGCCCTGGACAGGAGCAAATGTTACTCCGCCTGCGCGTGCAACATCTATGCACTCCTTCATGCATTTTACTGCGACCTTTGTTGCAGGCTTCCAGCTCGCTACATCTCCGAATGTGCCTCCGATCACCGTACCCAGGCCCGAGTATGTCGCGTTGATAAGCAGCTTCGACCACCTTGCGCCGATCAGATTGTCTTCGATATCCACCGGGCACATGTTTTCAAGCACTTTCCTGACCTTGTCTATCCGTTCTTCAGGCATGCCCTCCATGCCTCCCATGTGGAACGAAAGGCTGTCCGGATCGCTTGTGAGTTCACAGTTTCCCGGCTCCGTCATGGTTGCGCCCCATTCGACAGTGCATCCGATGGTCCTGTCCGCGCCGACTATCTCCGCTATCCCCGGCTCAGGAATCCCGTTCTGAAGAGTCACTATTACGCCGTCGTCAGCCAGCATCGGCTTGAGCATGGTGACTACTTCCGGATTGTGAAGCTGCTTTGTCATCAGGAATATGATATCGTAAGGCCCCTTCATCTGATCGGGAAGTATGGCATTTACAGGTGTCGTGAAATCGACAGTACCGCCTATATGGGCTCCGTTCTTCTGGAGCGCTTCAACATGTTTTACATTGCGGTTTACTAGTTCGACCGGAAAACCGCTCTTGGTCAGATAAGCTCCGAGGATGGTGCCGAGAGAACCGGCCCCGTATATTGCACATTTCATATCCTTATCCCCCTATCACGATCATAATTGTTTGATCTGGTTGACAAATTAATTTTACTACACTTTCCCTCTGATGGATAAAAAAGATCAGAGACCTGTCAGCCTCTGATCGTAATAACCTTGCCAGTATTTTCAAATGAATAGCCGCCGAGTTCCCCGAGCTTTGCTCTGAACTCACCGCCGGTAAGAAGTCTGAGGAAGCTCTTTATTTCGGGCATCTCATATGTCTCAGGCCTCATGGCGAAGTCATACTCCTCTTCGCCTACAGGTATGAAGTCGAGCCCCATGGCGTGAGCTGCCGAGTATACACCCATGCCGCAGTCTGCCTCGCCGCCTGCTACCTGTGCGGCAACAGCCATATGAGTAGCAGCTTCGGCGTCATATCCGTCGATATCCTCAGGCGTTATGCCAGCCTGCTTCAGCCTGTAGTCGAGAAGCACTCTTGTGCCTGCGCCTCTCTGCCTGTTTACGTATCTGACCCTTGTAAGGTCTTCTATTCCCCTGATTCCAAGCGGATTGCCCGGAGCTACCATAAGGCCCTGTATTCTCCCGACTCCCTTTACCAATAACATTTCTTCGTCAGGAAACAGCCTGCGGATGTACGATTCGTTATAAACACCTGTATCCTCGTCAAGAAGGTGCGTCGGTGTTATATGAGCCTCTCCTCTCTGAAGCGCCATGAGGCCTCCAAGGCTTCCCACATGCGTGCTTGAAAGCCTTATGCCCTCATCTTCACCTGACATCAGATCGGATATTACATCAAGCAGCAGGTCGTGGCTTCCGGTGCATACTACCGTTCTGTCTATGTCCTCCGAAGAACGGAAAAGCATGACTTCAACGGTATCGCCTGCCTCATAGCCTTCGCTCTCCTGAGGGATCACGCAGAAACCGTCAGCCTTCACCATGCTCATCGCGGCTCCAGCGCCCCTTGCCAGCGGTGCGCATACATATCTTCCGTTCACACGCCCTACTCTTACACGCACGTATTCACGGTGTTTTAGTGAAGACACGAGGCGCCTCGAGAGCACTGCTTCTATCCTTTGATCGTGCGATTCTCTGAGGCCGGTGAAGGAACGAAGCACCGGGCACACGAAGTTCTCGACAGCCAGATATGCCGACACCGGATATCCCGGGATCCCTATGACAGGTTTGCCGCAGGCCTTGGCCAGTATTACAGGCTTGCCAGGCTTCATGGCTACTCCGTGCACGAATACCTCGCCTATTTCTCTGAGTATATGAACGGTGTAATCCTCGGTGCCTGCGCTTGACCCCGCGTTTACTATTAAAAGGTCGTTTTCATCAAGCGCCTTAAGCACTGCCGCCTTTATCTTTTCGTAGTCATCTTCGACTATGTCATACCTGTGCGGCATGCCTCCGTTCTCGCGCACCATTGCCTCGAACATCCTGGAGTTGGATTCTATTATGTCTCCCTCCTTAGGGTCCTCGTAAGGTTCGACTATCTCGGTTCCCGTCGGTATTATCCCCACCTTTGGCTGCGCATAAACAGAGATCTCCGTAACACCGCCTGAAAGCAGCACGCCTATGTCTATCGGTCTTATCCTGTGGCACCTTGTGAGTATCATCTCGCCGACCACTATGTCTTCGCCCACAGGCCTCACATGCTCCCATGCGTGAGCCGCCGCACGTATCACCATTCCATCGCCGGTCTCCTGTGTGTCCTCTGCCATGATGACTGCGTCATACGGCTTTTTGATCGGATCACCGGTGTCGATGATCATATAGTCACGGCCGGGTTTAAGTGTCAGCGGAGATGCCTCTGATGCCCCAAGTGTAGCGGACGAAACCACAGCGATCCCGTCCATGGCTGCCGAATTGTACAGCGGTGATGAGTACTTCGCGTAAACGGCTTCTGAAGTGACCCGCCCGAGAGCCTCTATCACGCTTATGGTTTCGGTGACCGGTGCAGCCGCACTGCCCAGGGCGTTCATGTATATTTCCCGTGCTTCTTCAACAGGCGTAGTAGTCAGATAAAGATTCCTCTTCATTTTTTACCTCCACAGATATACCGTGACACGGTCTCCCGGCCTTATGCCCTCTGTGTTCTCGCTCATTACGAAATATCCGTCGGATGAGCTCATCGGAGAGATCATCCCCGACCTTGCGAATACCGGAACAGCCTCTGTTTCATCCTCTCCGCTTATCAGCCTTACAAGCTGAAAAGTCATCCTTCCCGGAGCCGCCGGTATGTTTGTATTTACCCTGGCTTTTACGGTGATATCGTCATCGCATCCTGTAAAATCATGCCACAGATGAATGAGGAGCTGCTCGTATACCATCAGCGCTGCTGCAGGGTGCCCCGGAAGTCCTATGAACATCGTATTGCTTGCGCTGTCGTATGCCGTGATCGTCGGCTTTCCCGGTTTTGCCGCTATTCCGTGGGTAATGATGCCGCTGTCTGCAGCCTTTCCTATCAGATCGGCAGACATGTCCTTCTTGCCCTGCGAACTTCCTCCCGACATGACTACGACATCGCTGTCAGCCTTCGCTGTCTCAAGCGCTCTTTCTATAGCATCCTCATCGTCCTTTACGGAGATCATCCTGACTATGGAAAAGCCCTCTGACGCGCTTCTTGCCGCGATCGTATATGTATTGATATCGCGTATCCGGCCGGGTCCGGGAGTCTCGTCAGGACTGACGAGTTCGTCCCCTGTCGATATGACAGTCACCTTCCACGGAATCACAACAGGCACCGATGAAACTCCCGCAGCCGCCAGCACGCCTATATCCTGCGGGCGGAGCTTTCTCCCCTTCGGCAGCAGCAGATCGCCTTCCGCTATGTCTTCGCCCACCTGCACCACGTTTTCCCCGGGCGATGCTGACTTCGAAACAGCAAGCATTCCGTTTCCGAAAGGCTCGCAGTATTCGACCATTACGACAGCATCGGCACCATCCGGTACATAACCACCTGTAGGCACGTATACGCAGCAGCCGGGGTCAACACTGATGCCTGTGGAATCAAAGCCGAGAATCACCTCGCCGCTGACTTTGAGCATCGAAGGGATCATGTCTCCCGCTGCCCCTACATCAGCGGTCCTGACAGCATATCCGTCCATGATCGACCTCCTGTACGGAGGTATGTTTTCCTTTGAAAAAATATCAGAAGCAAGGATGCGCCCTGCCGCGTCAGCCAGACCGATGCTCTCATTTCCGGGCATCAGCGCTCCGCAGCACTCCTTAAGCTTTCTCCTTGCTTCACTTACCTTATCAACCGTGAGAAGTTTCATGTCACGATCCGTCCCTTCTCCTCATTATTCACCGTCAGAAACTGAAGTTTCCGCTCTTTCCGCCCGTTTTTTCAAGCAGATGTATATCGCTTATCACCATGCGCTTGTCTATCGCCTTGCACATGTCATAGATCGTAAGAAGGGCAACGTTTACCCCGGTCAGCGCTTCCATCTCTACGCCCGTTTTTCCGTCTGTGACAGCGGTGCAGAAAGCCGTAATGGTACAGGCCTCTTCATCGGTCTCAAAGCGGATCTCAGCGTTTGTAAGGCTGAGCGGATGGCACATCGGGATCAGGTCTGAAGTCCGCTTCGTGCCCATGATTCCGGCTGTCTGGGCAACGGTGAACACATCTCCCTTCTTCACTTTTTTTCCGAGCACGGCATCCATTACTTCTCTGCTGACCGTTATCGTGCCCTTTGCCGTGGCGCTTCTTCTGGTGACATCCTTGTCTGAAACATCCACCATGCGGGCATTGCCTTTATCATCAAAATGAGTGAATTCAGCCATAACTACTCTCCCTTTTCAAGTATGTCCATTATCCGTCTGCGGCAGCGGCTCCCCTGGCATCTGCCGAAGCCTGCTCCCGTACGTCTTTTAACCGACTCAAAATCATGAGCTCCGCGCTTCACCGCCTGTACGATCTCAGCCCGTGTGACATCCATGCATGCGCATACTATTTCGCCATAGCCGCTGTCCTGCTTTATCAGCCTGGCGCGGGCATCCTCGCTTAAGTCTCGGGCTCTTACGATCGCTTTTCTGTGCGGATCAAAGTCTATATTAGGCTCTGTTTTTCCTGAGTGGGCGGCTGCCTTTTCCGCGACCAGGCGCCCGAGTTCATTCGCGAATGTCAGTCCCGGAGTCTTGATCCCTATAAGGCTGATAAGCCCTCCCTCTTCAAGTATCTGTATGTCTTTTATGCTTTTATCTCTTCGTACTATTCCGTCGCCTTCATGACTCACATAGTAAGGATCAGGCCGCAGCGAAGCGAAGGTCCGTATCTTCTTTGAGAGGTCGATCCCCGGAGCTACTTCTCGGCACAGCTCCGTAAGCTGAGCGAGGCCGCCGCCGTCTGTTCTCATGTCTCTGGCGGCTGCTTCATCTTCTGACGGATCTCTTTTTGTCGGTCCTATCAGAATGCTTCCGTCAACGGTAGGTACTATCGTGAGGCCCTTGCCGTCCTCTCCTTCATGAAAAATGATGTGTCTGACTGAGCCTTCGGCAGCCTTATCGAGAACCATATAATCAGCTGCCGTCGGATACAGCCTGATAAGCGGTTCTTCTGTCATTTCCCTTACCGCATCTGACATCAGTCCCGCGGCGTTGACGACGGCTGCGGCATGGTATGTCTCATCTGCTGTCTCCACTATAAATCCGCAGCTGTCCCTTCGGATATCTGTGACCTCGCTGTTGAAGATAAAGCGGGCACCGTTATCCGCTGCGTTCTCATATGCAGCTATGCCGAGCTCCCACGGATCGACCGTGCCGGTCGACGGTGAATAGAGCGCTGATGTGATGCCTTTTGCAAGAGATGGCTCCATTTCTTCGGCTTCCCTGCCGCTTATAAGCCTGAGGCCCTCTACTCCGCCTTTTATGCCGTCTTCATATTTGCGCCTGATCACCGCGTCAGCCTCAGGGCCGTAACCCGCCATGATCGATCCCGGCCTGCTGAACGGGACTTCGAGTTCGCTGCAAAGCCTGTCGAAATCCTCGTTTGACTGAACGCAAAGCTTCTGTTTTTTCGAACCCGGTTTATGGTCGTAACCGGCGTAGATGATGCCTGTATTCGCTTTGGAAATGCCGCGGCATACGTCATCGTCTTTCTCAAGAACGATGACATCGATGTCGTACCGCTTCAGATTTCTGGCGGTAAAGCATCCGAGAAGGCCTGCTCCTATTATCAGTACATCTGTATTTGTCATAGCCCTCTCCCCGTGCTCAGCGAATCAGCATTTACCGTGTATTTCACATTATATTCTGTAAGTTAATATACCTCAATTGCAGATGAGCTTCAAACGTGTTAGCATTTTGAAAACACGGAGGGATCATAATGCCGGATATTTCGATTCGCAGTACGGATATACTCGTTATCGGATGCGGTGCGGCAGGCATGTCTGCCGCAGCAGCCGCAGCAGTTTCGGGTGCCTCGGTTATCGTGGCAGATGACAGAATGGTTCCGGGCGGCATCCTTCCTCAGTGTGTACACAAGGGATTCGGGCTGGCCAGATACAACGCCGAAATAACAGGCCCGGAGTACGCCGAAAGAGAATACCTGAACTTATGCGGCTCATCTGCGGTATATATGCCGGGATGCCGTGTGCTGTCGCTGTCCGCTGACAGAACTGCGCTGATCTCATCAGAGCAGGGTCTTCTTAAACTGGGCTTTTATGAATGCATACTGGCGACCGGCTGTACTGAGCGGTCACTGTGGTCGCTCCCTGTATCAGGTACCAGGCCCGAAGGCATTTACACTGCGGGAGAGGCTCAGGAACTCATAGAGCTCGGAGGCTATGACATCGGAAGCCGCATATTCATTCTCGGAAGCGGTGATATCGGGCAGATCATGGCGCGAAGATTCGTTCAGCTCGGCAAGACCGTGATAGGAATGGCAGAGCTGCGAGACCGGCTCGGAGGAATGAAGCGCAATCAGGATGAATGCATAAAGGCGTACGATATTCCCGTTATGCTGAATTCCACAGTAACAGAAGTCCACGGCTTCCCTCACCTGACAGGCGTGACTCTGCATCATTTTGACAGCGGAACGGATGAATCAATAGAGTGCGATACTCTCATATCTGCGCTCGGCCTCGATCCGGACAGATCACTTGCCGAAGGGCTTATGACGGCAGACTCTTATCCGGACTGGCTGCACTTCTGCGGAAATGCTGACTTTGTGCATGAGATCGCCGACAGCGCTTCTGCTCAGGGAGAGAAACTCGGGAAATCACTTGCGGAGCGTGTGATGCAAAACGGAAAAGAGGTATGATATGGCAGAGATAAAAGCGAGGCACAGCAGGAACATCCCTGCCCTGTCCGAATCGGATATGGAAAAACTTGCAGCAAGCAGAGTTCTTGTTGTCGGCTGCGGAGGACTGGGCGGCAATATAATCGAATATCTTACCAGAGCCGGAGTCGGTGCCCTGACAGTTGTAGACGGTGACGTATTCGAAGAATCAAACCTTAACAGGCAGATACTCAGCAATTCCGGAAACATAGGTCAGAAAAAAGCTCTTGCAGCGGCTGAGCGGGTCAATGCCATAGACCCTGCAGTTGAAGTCAGACCGGTATGCGAATTTCTCACAAAAGAAAACGCGTCCGCTCTTATGTCGGACGCCGATCTTGTTGTTGATGCTCTTGATAATGCCGCTGCCAGACTGGTACTCGAAGACGCTGCAGCCGATGCCAGACTTGCGATAGTCCACGGCGCGATATGCGGCTGGGATCTTCAGGCCATGCTTGTACCGCCGGGCTCCGGACTGCTTCACCAGTTATACCCTGCCGATTATACTCCGGCATCAAAGACCTCGCTCTCATTCACGCCCGCAGCATGCGCCGCGATCGAGGCATCGCTTGCGGTAAGATATCTGTGCGGCCTTGATACCGGCCTCGAAAGGAATCTGCTTGTCGGCTCACTTAAAGATATGAACTTTGATATCATTCACTTTTCAGATTGAAATAATCGATCATGGACTGTCTTAAAGCGCCTCCCAGAACTGAGAGGTGCTTTTCTCTTTTAAAGCAGACTTTCATCTGCCTCGTAAACCTGTCATCGGTCAGATGCAGGAGTTTGATCCTGCTGTCATTGCGGTAGATTTCCGCACTTCCCTCCGGCACGAACCCGCATGCGATACCGCTCGAAATCATCCTTCTGTGAAGATCTCTTGAATCCACAATATTTACAGAACTCATCTTTACGGTCTGAGCAAGACAAACATGGTAAGGATATTCATACGCGAGCTTATGATTAAGGAACACCATCGGGAGCCCGTCCATCAGCTTTACCGGAAGTGATACTCTTTCGGCCAGCGGATTGTCGTTTCTGACCGCGAACATGTACTTTTCGGTATAGTAATCAAGCCCCTTGAACTTTCTGAACTTCAGCTCATCAGGATAGATGATGAGGTCATATCGGTTGATATCCGGAAGTTCATCACCCTCCGGAATTGAGTCTACAGAATATTCCACTTCGGGATAAGCGATTTTGAAATTTGCCAGAAATGTGAAAAGATGCTGGTCAGTTTCCTCAGCGCAGATCCTTATAAGATTGTCATCACCGTTCGACATATGCCGAAGATCTTTGGTAACCGTCTCCGTTTCCTGCAGGATCCGGTCACAGCTCTGCAGAAATCTCTTTCCGGCATCGTTAAGTACGAGCTTTTTGCCGTGACGGTCAAAAAGCTTCGTTCCGAGCTCCTCCTCAAGCGTGAAAATGTTCTTTGAGATCGAAGACTGCGAGGTGTGCATGAGCTCAGCGGCCCTGGATACATTCTCGAGCTTGGCAACTATTGCGAAATATCTGAGATTTTGTATGTTCATGATGACTGAATTATATTCTCTGCTTATTCCAAAAAGCAATATGGAACAGCATTCCCGATATTATTTTAGAGAATATCTTTGTACTAAAATAAAAGCGTAGATATTGTTTCTTTATAAAAGATTTTATAAGGGAGGTGAAGGGCATTTTTATGTGCCCGCGATATTATGAAACAGCTAGTGATAAAGCCGGAAAAATGCATCGGCTGCCGTACATGCGAGCTCGCATGTTCATTCGGCCACTACGGTGAATTCAATCCGAAGTACGCCAATGTTCATGTGTTCGAGTATGAAAAAGCCGCTGTAGCCATTCCGATGATGTGCCTTCAGTGTGAAGAGCCTTCATGCCTGAAGGTATGCCCTGTTAAAGCTATCAGCCGTAACGAGCACAACGCGGTCGTTATCAATTACAGCAAGTGCATCGGATGCAAGATGTGCGAAAACGCATGCCCTCTCGGCAACATCTCGTATCATCCTACTCTTAAGAAAGTGTTCAAATGCGACCTCTGCGACGGCGACCCTAAGTGCGTCAAGTTCTGCCCTGGCCATGCTCTCGAATTCGTAGATACTGATGCGATCCACGATAAAAGAGCTGCGGTAAGCGCGCAGTACAGAGATCTTATCGGAGAGGAGGCGTAATGATGAATAACGGATATGTCGGAAAGATCATCCGCGTAAATCTCGAAAGCGGAAAAATCACAAAAGAGCCTCTCAATGATAAAAGCGCACATGATTTCGTAGGCGCCAGAGGTCTGGGAACAAAATACTTCTGCGATGAGTGCGACCCTAAGTGCGATGTATTCGGACCGGGCAACAACCTCATCTTCATGACAGGCCCTCTTACAGGAACATTTGCTACATCGGGCGGACGTTATAACGTAATCTGCAAGTCCCCTCTTACAGGAACCATCGAGGCTTCAAACTCGGGCGGTCACTTTGGTCCTGAACTCAAGTATGCCGGATACGACGGCATCATCTTCGAGGGTATTTCGGAAAAGCCTGTTTATCTCTACATCAACGATGATACCGTTGAGCTGAGAGACGCCGAAGCCATCTGGGGCATGGATGTATTTGACTCCACAGAGGCTCTCTACGCAGAGTGCGGTGAGAATTTCAGAGTCGCTACTATCTCCAAGGCTGCTGAAGAAGGCGTTCTCTTCGCCGGTATCATGAACGACAAGCACCGCGCTGCCGGAAGAGGCGGCACAGGCGCTGTCATGGGCTCAAAGAAGCTGAAAGCCATCGCCGTAAAGGGAACAAAATCCGTCAAGGTCGCTCATCCTGACGCATTCTTCAATGTCTGCGCGGATGCGAGAGCAACACTTGCAGCACACCCTGTAACAGGCGCTGGTCTCGGACAGCTCGGAACCATGATCCTTGTAAATATCGTCAACAGCGTCGGCGGACTCCCTGTAAACAACGGCCGTGACGGAGCGCTCTTCCCTCAGGCTGATGACATCTCAGGCGAGACTCTCGCTGCAAGGCATCTGATCCGCAATAAGGGCTGCTTCGGCTGCTCCATCGGATGCGGCAGACTTGTCGATATCGCTGAAGGAGCATTCAAATCCAGAGGCGAAGGCCCTGAGTACGAAGCAGGCTGGTCGTTCGGATCCGCATGCGGCGTTGATGATCTCGGAGCCGTCTGCAAGGCCAACTTCCTTTGCAACCAGTATGGTCTTGACCCTATCACAATGGGATCGACTATCGCATGTGCCATGGAGCTCTTCGAGCTGGGCTGCATCAAAGAAGAAGAGATCGGATTCCCTCTCAGATTCGGCGACGCTCAGGCAATGGTCGATGCTACCGAAATGACCTGCAAGGGCGAAGGTTTCGGAAAGATCATGGGCCTCGGTTCATACCGCATGGCTGAAAAATACGGACACCCTGAGCTTTCAATGTCGGTCAAGAAACAGGAAATGCCTGCATACGACGGACGTGCCATCCAGGGTATCGGTCTCGAATATGCTACATCCAACAGAGGCGGCTGCCACGTAAGAGGATACATGATCTCGCCTGAGGTACTCGGTATCCCGAGCGCAATGGATCCGCTGGTAACAGAGGGCAAGGCTGCAACGCTCAAGATCTTCCAGGATCTCACAGCACTCTGCGACTCCTCCGGAATCTGCCTGTTCACCACTTTCGGTCAGGGACTGCCTGAGATCGCTGGCATGCTCAGAGAAGCCTGCGGTTGGGATGATGAGTCTGATGAAGACATCCTGCTCAAGGGTGAGCGTATCTGGAACCTCGAAAAGAAGTTCAACATAGTTGCAGGCGTAGAGAAAGACACACTTCCTCCTCGTCTGCTGAGAGAAGAGCTCAAGACAGGACCTGCCAAGGGCAAGGTCAGTGAGCTTGAGACGATGCTCAAAGAATACTACGAAGTTCGCGGATGGGACGCTGAAGGTATCCCTACTGCAGCAAAAGACGCTGAGCTCGGACTTTAACTTATAATCAATTTATCCATTGATAAATAATCCGTAGATCCGGAGGCGGCCTTGCCGCTTCCGGATTTGGTGCATTTTCACAGGAGGACCTGCATGACTGTAAAATTCTTCGCATACTACCGCGATCCGGGGTATGCCGGCTGCAAAGAGATGGAATGGCCTGCAGAAGCCGCTACGGTGATCGAACTCTGCCGCCAGATAGCGGACAGGTTCGGCGATAAGTTCCGCAGCGAGCTGCTCACTTCGGACGGAGAGGCTGTCAGCGATCGTTCCATCGTTATGGTCAACGGACGCCGCATAGACTTCATCGGAGGTCCTGCCGCTCCTCTTAAAGACACCGATACGGTACTTGTATTCCCTGTTGTTGCAGGGGGTTAAACAGAAAGGCTGGTGCGAACAATTGCCTGTTGATAAAAATAAGATCAAAGAAATATTGGAGAGCTATCCTGCTGACCAGCACTACAGCCTGGCTATAATGCAGGATCTTCAGCACGAATTTCAGTATATACCGAGGGAGGGGCTCGAAGCGCTCGCGGACTATCTTTCCGTGCCGCTCGCCTCTCTTTACTCTATGGCTACCTTCTACAAAGCCCTTTCGCTCAAGCCTAAGGGCAAGCACATAATCAAGCTGTGCGACGGAACGGCATGCCATATCCGCGGCTCCATGACTCTCGTAGAGGGTATCACCAGAGCCCTGGGCATCTCGGACGGCGAAACCACAGATGACGGACTGTTCAGCCTTGAACTCGTCAACTGCCTCGGTTCGTGTGCTCTGGCACCTGTAATGGTTGTGGATGAGACCTACTACGGCAAGATGACCATGGAGAAGCTTCCTGAAGTATTGAATTCTTACAGAAAGGAGGGCTAGGCGATGAAAACCATTCGTGTTTGCTGCGGTACTGGCTGCCTTGCAAACGGCAGTGCCAAAGTTGCGGAAGAATTCGAACGCCTTACAGCCGGCACAGACATCAGTGTCGAGTGCGATATCAAGCGCACGGGCTGCAACGGATTCTGCGAAAACGGACCTCTCGTCACAATCCTTCCTGATGAGATTTCCTATTATCACGTAAAGGTATCCGATGTAAAAGATATTCTTGAAAAGACCATCGAAAACGGAGAGCTTGTGCAGAAGCTTCTGTACAAGAACGACAAGGGCGAATATGTAAAGAGCCAGGACGAGAACCCGTTCTACGCTCCTCAGATGAAGATCGCCCTCCGCAACATCGGTAAGATCTCCCCTGCTCACATAGAAGATTATATTGAATCAGGCGGATATGAAGGCCTTAAGAAGGCTCTTTCCATGACACCTGAAGAGATAATCGATGAAATAGATGCTTCCGGGCTCAGAGGACGCGGCGGAGCCGGCTTCCCTACCGGACGCAAATGGCGCACCGCCCTGGGCTATGACAACTTCCCTAAGTATGTAGCCTGCAACGGCGACGAGGGCGACCCGGGCGCCTTTATGGACAGATCGATACTCGAAGGTGACCCGCACAGCGTTATCGAGGGACTCGCTATCTGCGCCCTAGCGATAGGCTCGGAGCAGGGCTACCTGTATATCAGAGACGAGTACAATCTGGCTGTCAAGAACGTTAAGAAAGCTCTTGCAGATGCCGAGGCAGCCGGTTTTATCGGCGATGACATCTGCGGTACCGGCAGAAAGCTGCATCTTGAGGTAGTCCGCGGCGGCGGAGCCTTCGTATGCGGCGAGTCCACGGCTCTCATGCAGTCGATCGAAGGAAAGGTCGGAGAGCCGCGCGCCAAGTACATCAGATCGGTACAAAGAGGTCTGTGGAATCAGCCTACGGTACTCAACAACGTTGAGACCCTGGCCAACGTTCCTTACATAATCAGCCACGGCGGAGCTGAATTCGCTTCCGTCGGCACCGAAAAGAGCAAAGGCACCAAGGTATTTGCTCTCGTAGGTAAGGTGCAGAGAACAGGCCTTGTGGAAGTTCCGATGGGTACTACCCTTCGCGAGCTCATTTTCAATATCGGCGGCGGTCTTAAAGGCGGCAGGCCTTTCAAAGCCGTACAGACCGGCGGCCCTTCAGGAGGATGCATTCCTGAAAGCATGCTCGACCTTCCGGTAGACTTCGATACTCTTAAGGAGTACGGAGCGATGATGGGATCGGGCGGAATGATCGTAATGGATGACCGCAGCTGCATGGTCGATGTAGCGAGGTATTATGTCAACTTCCTCTGCGGAGAATCCTGCGGAAAGTGCACTCCTTGCCGTGAAGGCCTCAAGCAGATGCTCGAGATACTGACGGATATCTGTGAGGGGCGCGGTACGATGGAAGACCTCGATCTTCTGGAAGCACTCGGCGAGACCATGATAGACTGCTCGCTCTGCGCTCTCGGCAAATCCGCTCCAAACCCAGTGCTCACGACGCTGAAGTACTTCAGAGATGAGTATGAGGCTCATATTCTGGAGCACAGATGCCCTGCCGGCGTATGCAAGGAGCTTACGACATTCAGGATCGATCCTGAAGCATGCAGAGGCTGCACGGCCTGCGCGAGAGCATGCCCTGCCGGTGCAATTTCAGGAAGCGTCAAGCAGCCTCACAGCATAGATGTCAGCAAGTGCATCTCGTGCGGAAGCTGCCGTGAAACATGCAGATTCAATGCGGTAATGACAGAAGGGAGGCAGGAAAAATGATCATAAAGATCGACGGTAAAGAATGTACCTGCGAAAAAGGCGAATTCCTGCTTAACATAGCGCGCCGGAACGGCATCACCATCCCTACTCTCTGCCAGCATGACTCCATCGAGGAAGGCATGGGTGCATGCCGTCTGTGCATCGTTGAGATCACCGACAGAGGCAGAAAGAGCGTTGTCGTATCGTGCGTTTATCCGGTAAACAGCGAGATAGAAGTAGAGACAAACAGCGAACGCATAAAGCGTGAGCGTGCGATGATCCTCACCCTGCTCGCAAAACGCGCTCCGGACAGCCCTGAGATCGCAAGGATGTGCAAGTACTACAAGGCTCCTGAGGTCGACAGATTCCTTAAGGTCGATGGCGAAAAGTGCGTCATGTGCGGACTTTGTGCAAAGGTATGCGGCTCGCTCTCAGTCGGGGCCATATCTACAGTAAACAGAGGTATCACTAAAGCGATCTCGACGCCTTACGGAGATCCGAGCAGCGTCTGCATAGGCTGCGGAGCCTGCGCGAAGGTCTGCCCTACCAATGCGATCGAGATGTGCGAAGACTTCAACACGCGCACTATCTGGGGCAAGACATTCGAGCTTGTCCACTGCGAGCGCTGCGGAGAAGTGATAGGTACTGCTGAGCAGATAGCCGAAGCAGCTAAGAGAAGCGGCAATGAGCCTGACTGTCTCTGCGACAACTGCCGCAAAGAGAGAATGGCCCGTGTAATGGCCAGCACATTCGGCTACGAAGCCCTTTAAACAAAACCTCAGACAATACAGATACAGGCCGGGATCTCTCCCGGCCTGTTTTTTTATTTCTGATATCTAGCCTCCTGCGGTGATAAAGCTCAGATAGAATCTGTGGTACAGACTGTCTGCTTCATCTCCGGTGATTTTGCTGATGTGCGATAAAGAAGTAATAGAAGTGTAAAAAATTTTGCCGTTCCTATCCGGCACTTGGCCATTGTGTCGGATAGGTCGGGCGTTAGGC